>DASSBC010000057.1:0-60103 GCA_035699125.1 Anaerolineales bacterium | reverse complement strand
ATGGTCTCGACAGCCTTTAAACCCTTCGAGGACTGGCTGAGCGCAAGCTGGATTCCCGTTAACCCGACGCTGGAGAACTTTACATCCATTTTTAATGACAAGACCCTGCCGGTTGTAAAATGGTTCTTCAACAGTTTGCTCATTGCCTCGCTGTTCACAGCCGCTATCCTGATCATTGATTCACTCGCTGGTTATGCCTATGCCCGGCTGGAATTCCCCGGCAAGAATGTGCTGTTCGGACTGCTGCTGGCAACGTTAGTGATGCCAGGCATCATGTTTTTGATCCCCAATTACCTCACTGTCGCCAGGCTCGACTGGATCGGTACGATCCAGGGGGTGATCGCCCCCGGTCTCTCTGGAGTATTTGGTGTGTTTTTCATGCGTCAATTTTTCCAGACTCTTCCACGTGAGCTGGAGGAAGCCGCTTACATTGATGGGGCAGGTATTTTCCGCACTTTCTGGTCTGTTGTCTTGCCGCTCGCGAGAGGCCCAATCATTACTCTCGGCATCATGACCTTCCTCACGTCATGGAATGATTTTTTATGGCCATTACTCATTCTCGGCGGCGACCGTCAAGATCTGACTTTGCCAGTGGGTCTGGCCACTCTTCAGGGGCAGTACAACTTCGACTATGGCAAGTTGATGGCGGGTGCTCTCGTGTTAACGCTTCCTGTGTTAATCTTATATGCAGTGTTTCAGCGGTACATTATCCGTTCTATTTCCATGACCGGTATTAAGGGTTAGCTTATCAGTACCAGTTAGATTTCCTCTCCAAAAGCGACGATACGCCAACTAGTCTCGAAACTATTCTATTACGCATAAAATTCTGATCACGGTAAACTCACAATGACATTCCCGAATTTGAAACACTCCACTTTCCATCTATGGAGATTAGGAGGGATTATTCTTTTATTGTTAGGCGCCTGTACTCCCGTCTCACCAGCCGTCACACCTACTGGGGTGCCAACCGAAAGCCCCGCCGAAATGTCTACACCCACGGCTCTCCCTGGGCCTTTGTTCACAAATCCAGTCTACCCCGAAGATTTCCCCGACCCGTACATTCTCGTCACGGACGATGCATACTATGGATATGCAACTACGAATGGCAGCACGACTAACATCCGTGTAATTCGCTCGGAAGATTTAGTCGACTGGGAATACCTGGGCGATGCTTTGCCTGCACTGCCGGAATGGTCGGTGCTTAACTCTGGGTATACCTGGGCTCCGGGTGTCGTGCAGATCGAAGATCAATTCCTAATGTATTACGTGGCGCGTGATGAGGATTTTGACCGTCAGTGTATTGGACTCGCAGTGAGTGATGACCCTGCAGGTCCGTTCCTCGATCCGAACGATGAGGCGTTTGTCTGCCAGAACCAGCTGGGAGGCTCGATTGATGCGCACCCTTTTAAGGATGACGATGGCAAGATTTATCTGCTCTGGAAGAATGATGGCAATTGCTGTGCGATGGAAGTGGCGCTCTGGATCCAGGAACTCAGCCCGGATGGGATGAATCTGGTTGGCGAGCCGGTCAAGCTGATTCGAAGGGATCAACCATGGGAGCGACCTCTGATCGAAAATCCTGCCATGGTCAAACACGATGGGAAATATTATCTGTTTTATTCCGGCAACTGGTGGGAGTCGCATGAGTATGCCATTGGCTATGCTGTGTGCGAAACAGTCATCGGTCCCTGCGAGAAACCATTGGAAGAGCCCTGGTTCCAATACGAGGCGCCTGTAATGGGACCCGGCGGCGAGACATTCTTCACAGATCATGAAGGCAATCTGTGGATGGCCTATCATGCCTGGACGGGTGCTAAAGTGGGTTACTCATCGGGGGGAGAGCGTAGTCTACACATTGATCTGGTTACGTTTGAAGGTGATCAGCCTGTTACCAACGGACCAACCTATACCCCCCAACTACTACCCTGACATAAATGACACACGACATCCTCGCAGCGCCCTTTACATGGGCTACCGGTATCGAAGATACCTTTATTCAGCACGCGCGTCCGCGTCTGCGTGCCCTTGATGAATATGAACTAACCCAGCACTATAAACTCTGGAAAACTGATATTGATCTTGTCGCCGAGACGGGCGTGCAAGCCGTCCGCTGGGGGATTCCCTGGCACATCGTCCAGCCTGCGCCAGACAAGTGGGACTGGGAATGGACGGATCAGGCACTTGAACATCTCGTCTCTGTAAGAGGCATCACACCGATCCTGGATCTGATGCATTATGGCACGCCCATGTGGCTTGATAACAGCTTCATCAATTTCAGTTATCCCCAGCGCGTAGCAGACTATGTGGCTGCCGTTGTCGCGCGTTACAAGTCTTTCGTCCGCTACTATACGCCGCTCAACGAACCGATGGTCAACGCCAGTATGTGTGGTTTTAAGGCAGAGTGGCCTCCCTACTTGAGCGGGGACGATGGCTACATTAAGTTGGCGCTGGCGATTGCCAAGGGAATGGTGCTCACTACACAGGCGATTAAGTCCGAGCAGCCAGACGCAGTCACCGTGCAGGTGGAAGCCTTATGGCATACGTTCACGCGAGACGAGTCTCTCAAGGAACGTGTTGTTCGCGCCAACGCGCGCCAATTCCTGTGTTTTGATTTAGCGACCGGTCGCATACGCCAGGATTCCGCTCTGATCGATTACCTGCACGAACATGGCGTTACGGATACGGACCTCCACTGGTTTGAGCAAAGCCCTGTGACCTTCGATATCTTTGGGGCGAATTATTATCCCTGGTCCTATGCGGAATTGAAAATGCATTCCAGTGGCAAGCTTTACACCAGGGTAAGACGGGCTTCCGGACATAAAATCGAAATCATCCTTCGAGATGCCTGGGAACGTTATCGTATGCCCATTATGATTACGGAGACCTCCTCCAACGGAGATGTCAAGGCCCGAGCGCGCTGGATGGATGATACGGTTACAACTGTCTGCTCTCTCCGTGAGGAGGGTATTCCGGTTATCGGTTATACATGGTTCCCATTATTTACGATGGTGGATTGGGCATATCGAAAAGGCAGACGCACCATCGATAAGTACCTGGTCCATCTCGGATTGTATGATTCAGAATTTGATACGGAGGGCGTCTTGCGCCGGCAGGCAACTCCCCTCGTGAAACGTTATCAGGAACACATGGCTCGGCCTATCGTGCCGATTGCCAGTGTTTGATGTAGGAGTTTTTGTGACCCATCGCAATCGCATTTCCCTGGACGGTCAATGGTGTTTTTCGCAAACGAAAATAAACGATCCTCATGACTGTCCACAAATCACCGTCCCTTCGCCCTGGCAGGCAGACGCACGCTTCCGCGACTACCTTGGAGAGGCGTGGTACCAACATGAGGTTGAGATTCCCGCGTTATGGTTGGAGCCGGGCCGTGTCATCGTGTTGGGGTTTGGGGCCGTAGATTATTTTGCCGAAGTCTGGTGGAACGATGTAAACGTGGGTGAACACGAAGGGGGCTATCTGCCGTTTGAAATGGATATCACCAATGCAGTACGTCCCGGCGTAAATACCCTCACCGTCCGCGTGGATGATCCGCTGGAAATCTTTCCTGAGATCCCGCACGGCAAACAATCCTGGTATGGCATGCTTTCAGGCATCTGGCAATCGGTCTGGATAGAATCGCGGGCAGCCAGTCATATCCAGCGGGTCAAGATTTCTACAGATGTTGAAAAGGTATGGGTAGACGTTATGGGGCGCGGGGACTTCATGAATGGACTCACAGCCGAGATTCTCGCTTCGAATGGGGCAACTGTTGCTCGCGTGGAACCAGAAGGGCCGCGCTTTTCTCTGCGCGTGGAGCGCCCGTTGACTTGGTCTCCAGACGAACCAAACTTATACACACTGAAGGTATCCACACGCAACGACGAAGTAACCGAGACCTTCGGTTTTCGCACGATCGAAGCGCAGGACGGTCGAATCCTGCTGAACGGTCGCCCATTCTATCTGCGGGGTGCGCTGGATCAGGATTACTACCCAGACTTGATCTGCACACCGCCCTCGCAGGAGTATATTGAAGACCAGTTCCGTAAAGCGAAAGACATGGGGCTTAACTGTCTGCGGGTCCACATTAAGGTTGCGGATCCGCGCTATTACGCCGCCGCCGATAAACTGGGGTTGCTCATCTGGACAGAGCTACCCAACCATAGCTTATTGACGGAAGACTCCAAACGCCGCGCCCGTGAAACATTGGCAGGAATGCTGGAACGTGATGGGAACCATCCCAGCATAGGAATTTGGACCATCATGAATGAAAGCTGGGGCATTGACCTGACAGACCCATCCCAGCGTGCCTGGCTGTCGGAGACCTACCGTTGGTTCAAGGAACTCGACCCGACCCGGCTTGTCATAGGAAACTCCGCCTGTTGGAGCAATTTTCACGTGATCACGGACATCGCCGATTTTCACAGTTACTATGCCATGCCAGATAATTTCGAAAAATGGCAGAGATGGACAGCCAAGTACGCGGGCCGTCCCTGGTGGTTATTTGCACACGAATACACAGAACATGCTGTATGGCGTGAGTTTCTCATCGATCCGTGGCACGGCGATGAACGACCCCTGGCTCCCGATGCGCAACCCACAGGGGATGAGCCACTACTCGTCTCAGAGTTTGGGAATTGGGGGTTACCCGATCTCACTAAACTCTATGAAGGGAATGGTGGGACCGCGCCGTGGTGGTTCGATACCGGGCTTGACTGGAACGATGGGATTGTGTACCCGCGCGGAATCGAGCAGCGATTCAATGAGTATCACCTAAGCCGCGTCTTTCCCTCACTAACGGCATTGACGGAAGCCAGCCAGCGACTCCAGTTTGAAGCGCTTAAGTTTCAGATTGAGAACATGCGCGCCCATGCCAGCCTCCAGGGATACGTCATCACCGAGTTAACCGACGTATATTGGGAAGCGAATGGGCTTTTGGATATGTACCGCAATCCGAAGGTTCACTATTCACAGCTAAAGACGTTCAACGCGGATGACGTGCTCATTCTGCTTTGGGATCGGCTCGCCTACTCAGGGGGCGAAATCTGTGGAATGAAAGTATTATTCTCCCATTACTCATCGCTTGAGATCGAAGACGTTGTGATGGAGTGGGAAGTGACCAGTGCTGGGTTCACTGCAAGCGGCGTGAAATTACCCGCCTTAAAGCCATCACCCTTTGACGTCACAGAATTAGGCTTTATCAGTTTTGAAACACCACAGGTCCAGCAGCCAACGAAAGCGCGGCTGGAACTAAAGCTGTATAGCGAAGAGCGTTGTATTGCCGACATCGATCAGGAAATTTATGTGTTTCCAAAGCTCTCACCTTTCGGGAAAGGACAACTGATTTTTTCTCCAGAGTTCCGAACTCCCCTTGAAACGCTGGGATACGCAGTGACAGATGACTTAACTGAGACGAACATAGCAGTCGTAACAGTCCTTGACGATCGCCTTCGTGATTTCATTCTCCGTGGCGGACAGGTCCTTCTGCTTGCCGAAAATGACGATGCTCTTCAAATGCACATCCCGGGTCTGAAGATCAAGAAACGAGAGGGCAGCCCCTGGGAAGGCGATTGGGCGAGCAGTTTTGGCTGGCATCGCTTCGATAACATACCCACGGATAAAACAGTCAATTTTGCGTTTGCTGGTCTTACTCCTGAATATGTAATTGGCGGCTTTTCATCCCGTGATTTCGCGCTCAACGTGTATGCCGGTCTATTTGTTGGATGGCTGCATAAGCCCGTGCCCACTATTGCCAGAAGGCGAGCCGGCCAGGGAGAAGTGTTCGTCTCCACGTTCCGGCTTTCTAAGAATCTAGAGACAAATCCTCTTGCCATGTATTTATTTGCGGAGCTGATGGCGTCGTTGAAAGCCCCAGAAAACACAAATAATTTGAAGCGCTCCCCAAGCTTGTTGAAGGAAATGAACCCCTAGAATCCTAGGGGTTCATTTTGGGGTACTCGGAGAACGGAACTGCTTTGCGGGTTTTTCCTCAGCCAAGCGCAGGCTGGGCAAAAGTGAGTCCAGAGGAAAGTCGACGAGCGCCTGTAAGCTTTTTGAAGATTTCGATTTCAGTCTGGTCATAAGGGGTTCCATCGGTGGAGAATAAGTCATGGAACCAAACTTTCGGCACGATCTGGCGGTCCATCATTTCTTGTGCTGGGTTTAATTCTTTCCATTGGTAAATCGTATTGGTCTTCCCGGCGACCAGTCCCCAGTTAAAACACCCTACATTCTCACGGGCAAACACGGGCAAGTTGGTTTTGACTAGGCTGCCCGTTGTGCGCGCCAACCACTCGGTGCAAATTACAGGACGCCCATAGACCTTAAGATTTCGGATCTCGTGCTCGAGCTTGTCCGGTTCCCAGTAATGGTGAAACGTGATCACGTCTGATGCGGCGAGCTGGAACGTATTCAGCGCTTCGTTATCGAACCAGACGCCCACGGTCAAGGGCTGAGACGGGTTGACGGACCGCGCCCATTCAAAAACGGCTTTGACCAGTGGCAACGATTTTTCTTTATTGCCGCTATTGCCAGGCTCATTGTACAAATCCCAGAGCAGGACGCGTTCATCGTCTGCAAAGGTGCTGAGGATATCTATGACATACGTTTCCAGCCGCCCCCAGGCCGATTCGCCGAGGTTGGCAACAGCCACGCCCGGGCTTTGCACCCACCCAGAATTGTGGACTCCGAGCCTGGGCACAGGTTGCCGACCAATTTTAGGATCGGCGTTCCAGCAATCGTCGAAGATAACCAGCATGGGGCGAATCCCATGCCGGGAGGCGATCTCCAGAAATTGGCTGATGCGCTGCTTAAATCCGTTCGGATCCGCTTCCCAGGCTAGATCATGTAAGAACGTACGCACAGTATTAAATCCTATAGTAGCCGCCCAGCCGAGCTCCCTGTCAACAGTAATGGGGTCGAAGGTTTCTGCCTGCCACATCTCTAGCTGGTTGATCGCATTGCTGGGGATAAAATTGCAGCCCACGAGCCAGGGCTGACGTGCATACCATTCATTCGCTTGTTCGGCTGACCAACGCGGGGGTAAGTTCATTGAAATCTCCTAAATTCGATGATACGTGCAGTGTTTCTTACGAGTGTTTTGCTTGCCTTCAAGACGGCTGGTTGGTTTCCATGTTACAGCTATAGGCGCGGAAAATTGACTTTCAAACCTGAAAGTATCGCTTGTAAAACTGTAAACCCTTAGAAGTTTGTCTTTTAAGGAACCCCTAAGATTCACGCGAATCTAACCGTAGATAGATACCCGGCTCGGTTCTTTCGGCACAGGCATACCCGATTTGCGTATTAGGTGATTCCCCCATTGTTGTGTTGAAATGATGCTTTTATCATTCCAGCCACGCAGGGGTCCGACTAACGCTCAGGTGGATCATCGACGACTCATTTAGACCCAATGCTGTAATTGCGTGACTTGGCTGAGGAAGCCTGGCTTCCTAAAGCAAAGTCCACAACATAAATCATCCAACCGATCAACGCGGAGGCTGACCGGTCCTTCGACGTTAGAACAATAGAACGGTATGTGAAACCATTCTCGGGCTGGCGATTGATCGTATGGCAAGATTGTGCTTAAACCTTTTCCTGCCTTGTAATCTTTCGGATACATGCCCGAATACTTATAGGAGAGAGAGATGACAGATAAACACGTAAATCAAGATTTACAAAGTCCGAAGCCAGGGACGCTTGATCTTGTATGCTTTTCTCATTTACGTTGGAACTTTGTGTATCAGCGACCCCAGCATCTGATGAGTCGCTGCGCACGCGAGAGAAGAGTATTTTATGTGGAAGAGCCGGTACCTTTCGATGGCCCCCCCCACTTGGAAATGGAAAAGGATCCTTCGGGTGTAATAATCGTCAAACCCTTCCTGACACCAGGACTCAATGAAGAAGAAACAGATGTCGCGATGGAAAAACTGGTGAATCAGCTTTTTGAGGAAGAAGTCAATGACTTTATCCTCTGGTATTACACGCCGATGGCACTAAACTTTTCCCGGCATCTGGTGCCCGCGCTGACGGTCTATGACTGTATGGATGAGCTATCGCTGTTCAAGGGCGCGCCTGCCAAACTGCAGGCGCTCGAAGAGGAGTTAATCCGCCGCGCCGACCTGATGTTCACCGGTGGACAGACGTTGTACGAAAGCAAGCGCAACGGTCATGACAACGTCTATCTGTTTCCCAGCAGCATCGATGCGCCTCATTTTGAACAAGCCCGCAAACCACAAGCTGACCCGGAGGATCAGGTTAACATTCCACATCCGCGCCTGGGGTTCTTTGGTGTAATCGACGAACGAATGGATCTTGATCTGCTTGGCAAACTGGCAGAGGCCCGCCCAGACTGGCATTTTGTGATGCTCGGCCCGGTCGTCAAGATTGAGCACGAAAGCTTGCCGAAGCTGTCGAACATTCACTATTTGGGGATGAAGACGTATGAGCAACTCCCGCAATATCTTGCGAATTGGGACGTTGCCTTGCTGCCCTTCGCCTTGAATGACTCCACTCGCTTCATCAGCCCGACAAAAATTCCTGAATACCTGGCTGGCGGGAAACTAGTGGTCTCCACGCCCATCCGCGATGTAATTCAGCCTTATGGCAAGGAAAACCTGGTTTTGATTGCAGCCACCGCAGAAGAATTTGTACAAGCTACTGAACAGATTCTGCACATGAAAAAGGAGGAAGTAGCCAAATGGCTGACGAGCGTGGATCAACAGTTGTCACAAAACTCCTGGAACTATACCTGGAAGCGCATGATGACGTTGATTGAATCGAGCATAGCTGCCAAGGTGGAGGAGGATAAAAAAAACAAAACCGTCCTTAAGCAGCCGGCAAGCATGCCCAGTATTCCCGTCTACTTGGATTTGGAAAAAAAAACCGGAAACGGAAACGGAGCTAGAAGTAAAAGTGTTCAGCCCTTTGACTATCTCATTGTTGGCGCTGGCTTTGCTGGTAGCGTGCTGGCAGAGCGCCTGGCAGCGGGGTCTGGTAAAAAAGTTCTAATCATTGACCGGCGTCCTCATATTGCTGGGAATGCCTATGATTACCACAATGAAGATGGCATTCTGATCCACAAGTATGGACCTCACATTTTCCACACCAATTCTCATGAGGTCTTTAATTACCTGTCGAGGTTTACAGAGTGGCGTCAATATCAGCACCGGGTCTTAGCCAGCGTCGACGGGCAGCTTTTACCATTACCCATTAATCTCGATACGATCAACAAGCTGTATGGGCTCAACCTCAGCGCCTTTGAATTGAAAGATTTCTTCCAAAACGTTGCCGAGCCGCGGGAGAAGATTGTCACCTCAGAAGATGTTGTCGTCAGTAAAGTTGGGCGCGAGCTTTATGAAAAGTTCTTTCGCAACTACACTCGCAAACAGTGGGATTTAGATCCGTCTGAGCTGGATGCGTCCGTCACATCGCGTGTACCGATACGCTATAACCGCGACGATCGCTACTTCAGCGACATCTATCAGGTGATGCCGCAGCAAGGGTACACGCGCTTATTCGAACAAATGCTCGACCACCCGAACATCAAGATCATGCTCAACACGGACTATCAGGAAATCATGGATATGGTTTCGTATCGAGAAGTGGTGTTCACAGGTCCCGTAGATGAATATTTTGGATTTGTCTATGGCAAACTTCCTTATCGCTCGCTTCAGTTCCAATTTCAAACCCTCAATGAAGAACAGCATCAGCCAGTCGCTGTAATCAACTATCCCAATGAATATTCCTACACGCGTGTTACGGAATTCAAACATCTAACTGGTCAAAGCCATGCGAAGACCACCCTCGTCTATGAATATCCGACCGCCAATGGCGATCCGTATTATCCCATCCCGCGACCGGAGAACGCTCAATTATATGCCCGTTATCAGGCGCTGGCAGCGCAAAAGCAAGGCGTTCATTTTGCCGGTCGGCTGGCAACCTACAAGTACTACAATATGGACCAGGTCGTAGCGCAGGCGCTGACACTATACAGCAAACTCCAGGGCCTGGAACGGACGAAAGCCACCAACGAATATACGTTGCAGTACGTGCCGGTAAAACTGTCGGAAACAGGGAAGAAAGGATCATCTTCCCTCGGGGTGTAACCAAAATCAATATGGTTTGCTTGTCTTTGGAAGACCAAGCCGGGATTGAATGCACAGGGATTCAGTCCCGGCTTGCTATGAGGCTTCGTCGTTCTGCTTGATGCACAGGAGGACCGAGTCCTTGCAGAGAAAGATATCGTTGGAAGTAATGCAAGGAACAGTGATTTCGCATTTCATGCGATTGACCATAAATAAAAAGAACATTAGTAATTAATAGAGCACTTTCTCCTCTCTTATAATTATTCCTACAGAAATTGCGGATAACCAACATTTGTTACGGAGAGAGTTTTGAGTCTATTTGATTCGTTTTTCCTGGCAGGTTTTGAGTCTGCCTGTCACATTAACCGGTCTGGGCGGCGCCTGAATATGTTGCAGTGCACACAGCACGATTGTCAAGTGTCCAGTGATTATGAACTGCTGCGAAGTTTCAACATCCGTACCGTACGTGATGGGACGTGCTGGCCGCTGATTGAACGAGCGGGCACGTTTGATTTTTCGTCCCTTGCCCCGATGGTGGAAGCTGCCAATCGACAGCATATGCAAGTGATTTGGAATGTGCTTCATTACGGCTGCCCCAACGATATAGATATCTTTTCGCCCTCCTTCGTGAATCGTTTTGTGAGATATTGCACTGCCCTGGCACACTACATCGATGACCATACAGATCGGATCCCTTTTTATACACCTATCAATGAAATTTCTTTTCTTGCCTGGGCGGCGGGCGATGTAGGATATATCCACCCCTTTGGGGTGGGGCGCGGGCTGGAATTAAAGCGTCAGTTGATTCGGGCGGCTATTGCAGGGATCGAAGCGATCTGGCAGGTAAATCCAAAAGCGCGTATCGTACAAGTGGAGCCGGTCATTCATGTAGTTTCTCCGCGCAATCGTCCTGACCTGGCAGAGCGTGCCGCCGCGCAGCGTGCTGGCCAATTTGAAGCCTGGGACATGATGATCGGTCGGGTAGAGCCTGGGCTAGGTGGTCAACCGAAATACCTCGATATTATGGGACTCAATTATTATCACTCGAATCAGTGGGAACACCCAGATGTGCGGCTGCGTTGGGAAGATCATCCGCGCGACGATCGCTGGGTTCCGTTACATCAATTGCTTGCCGAAGTTTACGACCGCTATCAACGTCCGCTTTTCATTGCGGAAACCAGCCATTTTGGTGTGGGAAGAGGACCCTGGCTCCGTGAAGTCGCTGAGGAAGTCAGGCATGCCATTGTCCAAGGCGTACCTGTAGAAGGCATAACTATTTATCCGATCATTGACCGGCCCGATTGGGATAATCTCGATCACTGGCATAACAGCGGGTTATGGGACCTTGTCCCAGACGAGCAGGGCCTACTCCAACGCGTTCTCAACGAGGACTATGCAGCTGTGTTTCGGGAAATTTTGCAGGAGGATTCGATCCTTACACAGTAAGGCGCGTTCGAGTTAAGGAATTTACGAGAAAGCGAACGGAGATGCATTATCCGTACTAGAACAATCCCCGGCTAAATCTATGCTGGGGATTGTTTTTGATTATTCCGCTACTCTATCTACTAAGTTATAGCTTGCGGCGTCCACGTGGGACCTTGGACAATAGGCTTCCCGTTGACCCAGTCCAGCTTATCGATACACATCCGGCGAGCTGTCATGCCGGGGTCCCAGGCATGGTAGACGATATATTCCTGATCACTAGTGGGCGACTTTGTAAAAGAGTTGTGTCCGGGCCCAATGACGTACTCCGGCACAGAGCGTAACAGCACATGAGGGTCAACCGATGGCAAAGAGTAGGGGCCGAGAACATAATCTGCAACCACGTACGAAATGCCATAGTTATCATGCTCCCAGGCGCCGCCGCTAAAAAAACAGTAATAGCGATCGTTGTGAAAACGCACGGCAGCGCCTTCAATCGTGTACCAATCGTAGACAGCACCATACATTGGGCGCTGTGCCTTGAAAAGCTGCCAGTCTGCATGAGGCCGTATCACTATACGAGGCTCACCAGCCAGCGTGAACATGTCCAGCAGCCGGTCGACGACAATTCCTGTACCGACACGGTATGGGTCATCCAGTGTCAAAAAATCCTGCGAATAGAAGAGGTACCACTTGCCATCTTTATCCTGAAAGGGATGACCATCGATCGTGAAAGGTTGGTCAGGCACCAACACTTTTCCCGCGTCCTGAAAAGGGCCCAGGGGGCTTGTGTGGGTAGCCACCCGCAGCTGGTGGTCCTTCCCATCGATGCCATGCGCTGAATAATACATATAAAATATGCCATCCCGATACACAACTTCCGGTGCCCAAAATTCATCCCCTCCTGGCGGAAGGAGGGACCAGCCATGCTGCTCCCAGCTCACAAGATCAGCCGACCGCAAAATGGGAAACGGCCATCCCTCCGGGGAGAGAGAGCCAGTTCCGTAAGCATAGTAATTGCCTTCATACTGTAAAACAAATGGATCCGCCAAATATTGATCAAACACAGGGTTCTTGTAGTGCGTAAGCATACTTATAATTCTCTACATCCTTACATCATTTCGGTTTTCAGCCATCGTTCCGGCAATGAAGAAACCTATTTTAACATTTGTTATGCATCCCATGCCTACTGAGTTCTTGGCAGGAGAAGTAATGCAGTGTGTTTCCATGTAAAAGAATCATTTATCGTGTATCATATCTACACAGGTTCTATCCACGTCACAGCCAATTCCCCAACGAAAGAGTCACTTTCATGTTCGACAGCTCCTACCACTACCTGAGCCTCCCCGCCCGTGAAAAGGTGCTGGTCTCGTTTCATCGCGCCCATTGCCCCAGGCTGGGACAAATAGAAATGAAGCCTGCCCGATTTCTTTCTGAACATACTCCCGTAAGTTAAGAGAGCGCATATGAGTCTCCACGAAACCGTCGTCACAAAATTTCGCGAACGATTTGGCAAAGTCCCTGCCCATGTCGTCCGCGCGCCGGGACGGGTGAATCTGCTGGGTGAGCATGTAGATTACAACGACGGATTTGTCCTGCCGATCGCAATCGATCAGGCGACCTGGCTGGCGTTCTCCCCCAGTGACACCAATCGGACCACGCTTCGCGCGGCAGATCTATCGGAGGAGGTTTCGTTTATGTCCGAAACGCTTTCCGCCAAAAGGGACTCAGAAGGCAAGCCATTGCCGTCGTGGGGGTTGTATCCAGCCGGAGTGATGTGGGCATTGAAGGAAGCGGGACTCGCGATCCCGGCTCTCCAGGGACTCTACGCCTCCGATGTGCCGCGTGGCGCAGGGCTAAGCTCATCCGCTTCGGTGGAGATGGCTTTTGTGTTAGCCTGGCAAACCCTCGGCGGATGGAAGCTCCCGCCCATGGAGCGCGCTTTGCTCGGCCAAAAAGCGGAAAACAAATATGTCGGCGTTAACAGTGGCATCATGGACCAGTTTGCGAGCGCCTGCGGGGCGCAGGACCGTCTCCTGCATCTCGACTGTCGCTCTCTCGAATGGCATACTCTGCCGCTGCCGAACGACGTCGCCATCATTATCGCGGACACGAAGATGCGCCGGACGTTGACCTCAGGCGAATACAACAAGCGCCGCGCGGATTGTGAGGAAGCGGTGCGCATCCTGCGTGAAAAATTGCCGGATATCCAATCTTTGCGCGATGTGCCCGCGGAGACATTCAACCTGTATGCCTCTCAATTGCCGGAGCGCGTCGAAAAGCGGGCGCGTCACGTGGTGGAAGAGATCGAGCGAACGCAGCGCGCGATCCCTCTGCTCGAACAGGGAGATATGGTTGCATTTGGCGGCTTGCTGAATCAATGCCATGCAAGTTTGCGGGATTTGTACGAAGTATCGATTCCCGAGCTGGACGCCATGGTAGAGATCGCCCAGAATCTGACGGGCTGTTACGGTGCGCGACTCACAGGGGCAGGCTTCGGTGGCTGCACAGTCAACCTGGTGGCGCGCGCACAGGCAGCTGCATTTTCCAACGCTCTCGCCCTCGGATATGAAATGGAAACAGGCTTCCTGCCGGAAATTTATGTTTGTGCTGCCAGTAAGGGGGCAGAATTGGTCTAGCGATGCATCAGATGCTCTCTAGTTTGTACCATTACTTGCATAGCTCATGGTGCGTTTGCCGCTCCGAGGAACTGCGCATCGGATGAAACCGGGCTTCATCATCGTAATGGGAGTGGCGGGCTCCGGTAAGACGACCGTGGGCGAAGCCCTCGCGCAGCGCCTGGGATGGAATTTTTATGATGCCGACGCGTTCCACCCGGCTGAGAACATCACGAAAATGGCGAACGGAACTCCCCTGAACGATGCAGACCGCGCCCCGTGGCTGGCTGCACTTCATGCCCTGGTCTCTACCTCTCTGAAAGAAAACCGATCCGCTGTATTAGCCTGCTCGGCGCTCAAGAAAAGCTACCGCGAGCAGTTGATTGTGGGTAAGGCAACGGTGCAAGTTGTGTATCTCAAGGGCAGCTATGACCTCATCTGGTCGCGCATCTCCAGCAGAAAGGGTCACTACATGAAACCTGCCATGCTGCAAAGCCAGTTTGAAGCTCTGGAAGAGCCACAGAATGCATGGACATTTGATGTATCGCTGAGCGTTGACGAGATTGTGCAGGAAATTATCCAGCGAATGGAATATTAAACAAGAGAGCCGTCCATGAGGACGGCTCCGAAGATGACAGGTGGCATTGAAATGATATTGATTGCCATCCTCTCCCCAAAGTACAGGCGGGTCAGTGTTTCCTACTAGCGATGGAGAGCATTGTGCAACGTGGAAAGCTCGATGTAGTCCGATGAGTGCCATGTATTTCGTTGTTTCAGCCCGCCCTACTTCCTGTAATTATAGGGATTTCTGCCATCAGTGGAAGTTACATTACTCATCTATTTAGACGATTTTTGTCATATTTGAAGATGACTTGTTCATAGATCCAATCGCTCGCCGCACTGTAAAAGTCGATAGTTCTGCTCAATCTCTTCCGCGGCTCTTACGAATGCTTTCGGGGAGACTGTATTGAATTCGAACATTTCATAATGGCAGGGAATTACCAACCCTACGCCGATTTGCTTTCCCAGTTGTGCGGCTTCTTCCGTACTAAAGTTGCCTGCCACGCCTCGCCGCGGGTCGCGGCCGTTGATGGGGAGCAGGGCAATGTCGATCTCCCAGCGTTGTAGCCGTTCCAGCAAACCGTCATAAAAGACACAGTCGCCGCTGTGATAGATCGTCCATTTACCGACTTGTACAAGGAAACCGATATAACGGTGATCCCCATGCTCATCCTGTTCGAGTGTCTCGTGCGCGGAGGGGATAGCATGAAATGTAAACGGATCCATCGGAATGACTTCGCCGTCCGCGTGGATGGGAGTCAATCGTGCGGGAGAAACGCGCAATCGTTCCGCCGCGAAATTCAGGTTGGCGCGTGAGACGATGACTCTCAGCCTTGGATTGACTTGCCATAATGGGATCAAAGTTTCCGAGTCAAGGTGATCGGTGTGGTTGTGGCTGGAGGTGACAATGTCCACAAAGTCCAGACGCTCGGGCGCAATGACCTGCTCGGTCATTCGCACATGAGGCTTGGCTGTATTCTCATATTTTCTCGTGAGGGAGTCCGATAGATAGGGATCCATCAGGAGATGACGACCCCGCCATTGAATCAGGAACCCGCTCTGTCCCAGCCACCAGAGATGCAGTTGCTCTGTATCGTGTTTTGCGCGGAGTACATCTTTAAGAAACGCATTGCCCTGTAAAACGGGTTTGATCATACATACTCCTCTTCTGTCCTTGCGAGGAACATAGTAACGGAGCAACCAGCACTGCGTGCCGGCGCCTGTGACGCCTCTTAAGAGGAAAAGCTCCTCAGTTTGTCTCCTTTGTCCATGGGAGGTTGCTTCGCTGTACCCGCAATGATATCTAATTTATGCGCAATTCTTCCCTCACCATCTTCACGCCTTTTACCATATTTTGCAACTTCAGTCGCGCTGCCCAGCGCGCCGTCTGACTCAGCCCGCAATCTGGCGCAAAAGACAGGCGTTCGGGCGGCGCATATTTCAGGCAGTGACGCACGCGGCGAGCGATGTCTTCGGGCGTCTCGATGTAGTAGGATTTCACATCCACGACGCCCACGGCTACGTCTTTCACTTTGGCGATCTCTTCGGTGATTTCCAGCTCGGAAAATTCACGGCTCGCCATCTCGAGATGGATCTCGTCCACATTCATGTCCATAAAATCAGGGAACATTGGCGCATATTGCCGCGGACCGACAGCCCGCGCTTTGAAATTACCAAAACACAAGTGTGTAGACAGATGCGTCTTCCCATACACGCTTTCGACCGTGCGGTTGAAAATATCCACGAAGCGCTTTGTGTCTTCTTTGTAGGCATAGCAGCTCATGGATGGTTCATCTACGGTGATTTCTTTGCAGCCAGCGTGGACCAGCGCTTCCAGTTCGGCACGCACGATCGGAAGCAAAGCTTCTGTGATGGCGTATCGGTCAGAATATTGTCTATTGGGATTCAACCTGCCGCTCAAGGTATAGGGACCCGGTACACTCGCTTTTAGGATTGGACCTTTGGGTGCAAGTCTTACCAGACGCTGATACTCCTCCACCACACCGAGTCCGCGTGGGGCGATGAGCTCGCCGATGATGTCGTGTTTCCCGCGCTGGTCATGCGCCGGCGGACCGAACACACGCAGCGGCTTTTCCTCCGGCTGGATGCCCTGTAAATAGCCATAGAACGATAAATTGAAATCCAGCCGCGACTGTTCACCATCGGTGATGACGTCCAGGCCTGCTTCCCTCTGGTCGTAGATCGCCACAATAACCGCATCCTCTTGCAGCTCAGTGAATTCGTTCGTCCCGAATGTTGCAAGGTGCTGGGTGGCAAACTCGAGCCAGGACGGGAAGGGATAGCTGCCGATCACAGTTGTGCGCAAGGGCTGTTCTTTCATGAACTCTCCTGTTGCAGATTCTTTACCACAAAGGACACGAAGTGCACAAAGGTTTAGCTTGAAGATCAAACTTCCTTCGTGACCGTAGTTTACAGATTTACTTTCTAATTTGTTTCACAATCTCGCTGGCTTCCTGCGCCATTCGCTGGATCTGGTCGAATTTTCCGTCGGTAATCATCTGACGTTTTGCCATCCACGAGCCGCCGACGGCGTGGATTCTGGGATTTCCTAAATACTGTGCAGCGTTTTCCAGCTTAATACCGCCCGTGGGGATAAATCGCAATTGTGGAAAGGGGTCCGACATGGCTTGGATGGTGCTGAGACCGCCTAGGGCTTCGGCGGGGAAGAATTTCAGGAGGTTCAGACCCAGGTCGATGGCGCGAATCATCTCGGTGGGGGTCACGGCGCCCGGAAGGATCAGGACGTGATGTTCCTGCGCCCAAACGATAACCTCCTCTACGATTCCCGGCGAGACGAGGAACTGCGCGCCCGCCTCTCGTGCCGCCTCTGCTTGATCTCGATTAATCACAGTCCCCGCGCCAACGATCACTTCGGGGACCTCGCGCGCAATCCTTCGCATTGACTCAAGTGCCGCTCCGGTGCGGAGGGTGATCTCGGCGATAGGTAACCCACCTGCAAGCAATGCCTCAGCCAATGGCTTGGCGCTCCTTGCTGATTCGATTTCGAGGACCGGAATTATGCCAATGGTATAAAAATTAGTAAAGATAGAGGGTTGCACTGTTTCTCAATCAAAAATCGTCAATCAAAAATTACCTCACCGTCCAGCCGCCATCCACGGTGAGGACAGAGCCGGTGACAAACGAAGATTCATCCGACGCGAGATATAAGGCGGCGTGTGCCACATCTTTTGGCGAGCCGAAGTCACCTGTGAGCGGCTGAAGCCGGGGGAGGCGCGCACGGATGTGCTCGCTTTCCTGGGCACGCTGGCTCATCGGCGTCGCGATCAGGCTCGGGCAGATGACATTGGCACGGATACCGCGTGGCGCATAATAGGATGCAATCGAACGCGTCAGGCTGATCACCGCACCCTTGCTGGAGGCGTAGGCGTGAGTGGCAAAGTCTTCATCGCCGCCCACTATGCCAAGCACCGACGAAACATTGACAATCACGCCGTGACCCTGCTCCAACATGACTTGCAGCGCATATTTACAGCAATAAAAAACACTGTCCAGATTCAAAGCCAGAGTTTTGTCCCAGCCTTCGAGCGTACACGAATCGGCAGGTCCATCGCCCCATTTGCGCCCGCTCCCGCCCACGACGTTGACGAGAATGTCAATTCGACCGTATTGGCTTAAGACACCTCTCAGCGCCGATTCGACTTCGGATGCAGAGGTCACATCCACGCGACGCGCCTCTATAGTCGAGGGGTCGAGATCAAAGACAACCACACGGGCGCCCTCCTGTGTAAATAATTGCGCAGTCGCCAAGCCAATGCCGCTTGCGCCGCCGGTCACGATGGCAACTTTACCCGGAAGCCGGTTCATCGGCAGCCGTACACTTTTTGGACGCGGGCGCGGTAATCATCATAGCATTCGTCGAAGCGCTGCTTGCTGGCTTCGCTCCCGATGAAGTAGCTGCTGGTGAGCACGATGGGAGGTTTACCCCACTCCGTCAGTTTTTCGGCGATGCGGCATTTGAGAGCGTTGGTTACTGCCGCCGCGCCTATCGTGGAGCCGGGACCGACTGGGTCTTCGAGATTCGGGATTCGGACCAGTGCATCGCCGCCTGGCGTGCAATTATCGATGACGATATCCGCCACGTCGATCAGTTTCTTTCCGCTCGAGTGATTGGCAGGCGACGCGCTGCAGTGTTCCACCGAAACGACTGCGATCACGGGCAGATGGAGTCGTTTGGCTTCGAGCGCCACATCGACCACGACTTCATTGACGCCGCTATTGGAAAAGATCAAGAAGCAATCGGGGGCACTGAATACAAAATTCCGGAGTATGACCTGACCGAAGCCTTCCACATGCTCGAGGAACATCGCCTGCCGCTGACCGTTCGAGCCAACGACGACGTTGTGAAAGGTGAGTGACAGCTCGACGATCGGATGAAACCCGGGGAAACTCCCGTGCCGGGGGAACATTTCTTCGATGAAGATGCGTGAGTGTCCGGTACCGAACAGATGCACGAGTCCGTCACCGGCAATCGTTTGCGCGCAGATTTCGGCGGCGCGTTTGATGGCGTCCAGTTGAGTCGACTCGATTCGGTCGAGAATCGCTTTTGCTTGGGTTATATAATCAAGAGAGGCATTTGTCATATTGGAGTCCTTAGTAAAAATCATTCTATCGCCTCCTGCGATTGCCTGCAAGAATTGACGCCGCAAAAGTGCCACCATATAATCTTATACAATTCACGTTGCCACCCTCTCCGGAACTTCACCGCGGAGTGGCAGAGAAACCCTGATAAAACTCGGCGAACTCCTCGTCTCGAACGTTCAAAATCAAGCTCGAGGCGCGACTTGGATTACGTATCTTTCGCAAGGAGACCATTATGCACAAGATTGCCATGCTGGGAACGGGTCTCATCGGCCGCTTTTATACGATGAGCCTGCAAAACTTTCGGGGGAAGGACGAGGTCAAAACCGTCTGCTCGGGGAAATTGGACAATGCACAAAAGTTCGCGGAGGAGTTCAGCATCCCGCGCTGGACGGACGATATGGCGGAGGCAATTCGTGACCCCGAAATCGATACGGTGATCGTGGGAATTCCCAATTACCTGCATAAACAGGCTGTACTGCTGGCGGCGGAAGCGGGGAAAGCGGTATTGTGCACCAAGCCGCTTGCCATCAGCGGACCGGAAGCCTGGGAAATGTTGGAAGCGGTCGAGAAGGCAGGGGTGTTCCATGGCTACCTGGAGGATCTGGCGTACACGCCCAAGACGCTGAAGGCCGTGGAAGCTGCGCGCAGGGGCGCGCTCGGAAAAGTGTTATGGGCGCGTTCGCGCGAGACGCACGGCGGTCCGCACAGCGACTGGTTCTGGACGAAGGAATTCTCGGGCGGCGGTGCGATCGTGGATCTGGGCTGCCACTGTATCGAGATCGCGCGCAATTTCATTGGTAAGGGAATCCGGCCGGTGGAAGTGATGTGCTGGGCGGACACGCAAGTCCACCCCATCGAAGCAGAAGATCATGCGGTGGGGTTGGTCCGTTATGAGAACGGCGCCATCGGGCAGTTCGAAGTGAGCTGGACGTTCCGCGGTGGCATGGACTTGCGTGATGAGGTCTCTGGGACCGATGGGACAGTCTGGCTGAATCATTGGATGCGGACGGGCTTTGAGATGTTCACGGGGGTGGGTCAGGGCGGCTATGTGGCAGAGAAGGCGGAAGGAGATACAGGCTGGCTCTTCCCAGTAGGGGACGAGGTCGGCTCGCTTGGGTATCTGGCGATGTTCATGGATATGCTGAATGCAATGGATAAAGGCGTCGCGCCGATGGAGACGTTCTACGATGGATATATCGTCAATGCAATCATGGATGCTGCCTATACATCTGTGGGAAGTAGAACGTGGGAGCCAATTGAGATCCAGGACTGGCGCGCCGGCGCGGTCAACCAGGAAAATGCAGCGTTGAAGGATTATGATGACAAGCACTTTCTGATCAAAGAAGAGAAAATGCCTGATGGTAAGTTGAAGATGATCCTGAAGGATAAGCAGACAGGCAAGATCTCGCAGATAATTCAGTAGCTTGCGCGGCGTGAGAAGAAGGTAATGCTATGAAAGAAAACCCAGAGAAAAGTCGACCAGGCAAGCGGCGTTCCCCGTCATGGAAACTGTTTGCTGTCGCGGCAGCCATTCTTGCTGTCATACAGGCATGTCTAACGATAAATGGTCGGGGGATCGCAGGGTTTGTCCTCTGGGTGATGATCCTCTTTGTGGGGTATTGGTTGCTTTTTACGGCTGCCGCCTGGGTATGGGAGAGGTTTCGAGACCGCGCATAGTCCAAGGCTTTGGATCCAGCTTAGAGGAGAGGAGACCTGCGGTCATGTCTCGGCGGGGTCACAGACTCACGCCGAGCGGGGATGAGATGGCCTTGCTACAACGGGTCATTCTCCGTCTTGTGATCCACTGGTGACGGTCTTAAGGTATATGATAGCTATATCGGGTCTATATCCTCGCTATAGGCTCCAGGTGGATTTTGGGTGGCGGTGGGCGGATACATATCGTACGATTTCAGCGGTTTCGTTCCCCCGAACCGGAATGAGAGTCTCTTGCTGGGATGATCCCCCCGGTATACTCCGTACAACAAGCTCTTCCATTGTACGTCGATCTGGCTGGCTTGGACTTTACACTTAACTATCAACTCGGAAATCAGACAGCACTAAAATAAATCCTCTGTGTCGCGTCTTTTTCCTGATCTTTTCTGCCCTAGACAAATTATCAAGCAGGACAACCTATCTCAAAGCCCTTTTAGGTCGCCTGAAATGGTGGGGAATCCCCGGGTGATAGGCGCGCCATAATGGGTTAGGAGCGAGAGGATTATCAACGAGTTCCCAACCTTTCTGAAACAGGTGGTTCACAGCGACAAAGAGGGTTGGACCTTGCTGCCAATTCGGGATTTCCAGCCCGTTTACGAATCGTGGACGCCCCTCTTCACACACGATATGTAGATAGTCCCATCTTTGCATTGGATACTCCTTTTGTGCCATTAAGATTGTACAAAAAAAGCTCAGCCAAATCAATACATTCTTTGTTATCAGGCTCTTTAAGTTTAAGAACTTCGTTTACAATCTGAACGAAGTTCTTAACTTTTGTACTATGTTTGGTTATTGAATTTACAAATAGGAACCACTATAATGAAATCAGCCCACTTTCGTTCTTCATTTATATACTATATGCCTTACTTTCGCTGGAGGAGCATCACAAGCTTTGGCAATCATTTGCTGGTGGCGATCCGCCGGGCGGTGCTGCACCGCTCCTTGCCACTGGCGACCACACATTTATCCACCAAATTTTCGCGTGTGGGTTCGAACGTAGGCGTTATGGGAACGATTTCTCTGGCGCTGGATTATCTGTTCGCGATAGAAGATAATCTATACAGTCTGCTCTAAAGGAGGTGTACGACGTCCATTCACGTTTGCTCGTAAAATAGGTAAACTCTCATTAAAATCAGGAGAAGATGAATATGTCTAGCAAAAGCAAGAAGTATATTTTGTTGGTGACTGTGTTGCTCACCATCGCATCCATGATCGCCGCCTGTGGTGCACCGCAAACCGAACCCCCCGCCGCTACGCAGGAACCTGCTACCGAAGCACCAACTGAGATGCCAGCAACTGAGTCACCCACAGAAGCACCCGCGACGGGAGAAGCAACTGAAGCCCCAGGTGCAGAAGGCGCACCGTTCACCATCGGCATCTCCAACCCCTTCATCAGCAGTGAATACCGCACGCAGATGATCGAGGAATTGATCGCTGTCAACCAGGAATACATGGATCAGGGCCTTACGACCGAGCTCGCGATCGAGAGCGCCGACACCGATGTCGCTGGTCAGATCCAGCAGCTGCAGAACCTGATCGCCCAGGATGTGGATGCGATTCTCGTGAACCCTGGTGATGTCAGCGGCTTGAACGCCACCCTGCAGGAAGCGCTCGATGCTGGCATCATCGTGATCTCTGTGGACCAGGAGCTCGACGTTCCCGGCGTGTACAATGTAGGCATCGACCAGAAGGAATGGGCGAAGACCTCGGCGCAGTGGCTGGCTGACAAACTCGGCGGCGAAGGCGATATCGTCCAGATCGAAGGCTTCCCGGGTCACCCTGCCAACGTCGCCCGCATGGAAGGCGTCGCCGAAGTCTTTGAGCAGTATCCGGGCATCAACGTCCTCGCGACCGATACCGGCCGCTGGGACGAAGCCACCGGTCAGCAGGTGATGTCTAACTTCCTTGCCTCATACCCCAACCTCGATGGCTACTGGACACAAGACGGTATGGCGATCGGCGCGTTGCAGGCTGTGATGTCAGCCAACCCGGCGCAATGGCCCCAGGGCGTGGGCGAAGGCCGCTGCCAATATCTGCATCTGTGGGAAGAAGCCAAGGAACTGAACCCTGATTTCGACAGCATTGCTGTAGCCAACCACCCGGGTGTAGCTCCCACCGGTCTGCGCATCGCGGTCAACATGTTGCAGGGCAAGCAAGTGGATACCAGCAAGCTCGGCGGCGCGAATGGTTTGTCCTTCGTTCTGCCTGTGGCTGCGGTCATCACATCTGACAACCTCGATGAAGGTCTGGCGATGTGCGAAGGCAAGCCCGATGCGTATTTGCTCGATCAGATCCTGACGGAAGAAGAAGTACAGGAGTTCTTCCAGTAAAAGCTCATGGCTGAGTCGCTTTCTGCCCGAAACATTGTCAAGCGCTACGGCGGGGTCGTCGCCCTTTCCGATGGAAATCTGGATGTGCATGCACGCGAAGTCGTGGCATTGATCGGAGCGAACGGGAGCGGCAAAAGCACGATGAGCAAGGTCATCAATGGAGTAGTTGTCCTCGACGGAGGGCAGCTACTCCTTGATGGGAAGCCTGTTCATTTCCCATCGCCGCAGGCTGCCAAGAACGCCGGCATTTCCACGGTCTTTCAGGAGCTCAGCCTGATCCCGCAAATGACCGTGGCAGAAAACATCTGGCTGACGCGCGAACCATTAAACGGTTTTGGCGTCGTGGACCGAAAAGCTGTCAAAACCCGGACAGAAGAGCTGCTGGCACTATTTGAAGGTACATACAAGACCACTCTTCACCCGGACTCACCCATTGTCTCGCTGCCGCCTGACGAAAGACAGATCATCGAAATCCTGAAGGCGATCAGCTTCGACCCCTGGCTGATCATCCTCGACGAAGCCACTGCCAGCCTCGACAACCGCCAGGTGCAGCGTTTATTTGACCTGGTCGCAAAATGGAAGGAACAAGGCAAGGCAATTGTCTTCGTCTCACATCGTATGGAGGAAATTTTCCGCATTGCAGATACATACACGGTCTTGCGCAACGGCAGGACGGTAGGTGCGGGGAGTATTAAAGATATCAATGAACAACAACTAATCAAATTGATGATCGAAAAAGAATCAGTGCTGGGATTCTTACGCGGGGAAGCGAAGTCCGGCGAGAAAATTGAAAAAGAGGTATCCCTGGAAGTGCAGAACCTCACCAGCAGCGCGCTGCGCGATGTAAGCTTCCGAGTACATAAAGGGGAGCTGCTTGGGATCGGTGGTCTGCAGGGCCAGGGACAGTATCACCTGCTGCACTCATTGTTCGGTGACATTCCCTATGTCGGGACGGTGAAACTCTTCCATAAAGAGGTACGATTCAAACATCCGCGTGAAGCGATGCGAGGCGGGTTTGCGCTTGTACCCGGTGACCGTGCACGAGAAGGATTGCTCTATATCCGCTCGATCCTCGACAATATGCTGCTCCCGTCGTGGCGGCGTTACGGGATGCCGTTGAAGGTCAGTACTGCACGAAAGGACGCGGCACAGACAGGCTTGAGCTTGAACCTCAAGATGGCTGGCCTGGATGCACCTGTCAGCAGTCTCTCCGGCGGCAATGCGCAGAAAGTGGTCATCGGCAAATGGCTGATGCGAAACCCGCAGGTGCTGCTATTGGATGACCCGACGAAAGGCGTGGATGTCGGTTCGAAGGCAGAGTTTTACTCGCTGTTGACAGGCTTGAGTGAGCAAGGTAAGACGATCCTTTTCTACAGCAGTGATGATGAAGAATTGATCGGCTTGTGTGACCGCGTGCTGGTGATGTATGATGGCATGATCCGCACCGAGTTATCGGGGACCACCCTGACCAAAACAAACCTGATTGCTGCCAGCCTGGGAGCGACGCAACCTCATGGAGAAGTGGCATGAGATCATCCGGATGGGAGTCTTTGACAGGACGCCAACCAGCGCTATTCGCTCTGATCCTACTTGTCTTATCGGTCGCTATCAATCTGATTGTGCAGCCAAATATGTTTGCCCGCGAAACCTTGAACAGCAATATGCGCGTGTTCCTGCCGATCATCCTCATGGCAGTTGGGCAAGCCATTGTGATTCTTGGCGGTGGCATTGATATCTCGGTGGGCGGCATTGCTTCGATTGTGAATGCGGTGCTGGCTACCCGCGTCGGCCTGGACGGGTCGCCCGGGGACATGTGGACGTATGTCCTTGTTTCGTTATTGATCGGTTTGCTGGCGGGCGGGATCAATGGATTCTTTATTTCTTATTTGCGCTTGCAGCCCATCATCACGACATATGCAACGAGTTTTTTGTATGGAGGGTTTGCGCTTTATGTTCTGCCAAATCCGGGAGGTGGCATTCCCGGAGATATTGCAGGTTTATATCGAAGCTCTACACCCTTCGGTCTGCCTCTGGCGTTTTACGTGATTGCGATTGTTCTCCTGCTCTGGTGGTATCTGCGCTCCACCCGTTATGGTAATTTTTTATATGCAGTGGGTGGGAGGGCGCAAGCCGCGTATGAAACAGCCGTGCCGGTCAATTGGGTGCAGTTCAGCACCTATGTCGTCTCCGGGCTGATGGCTGCCCTTTCCGGTGTTGCCATCACGATGCTGAGCGGCTCCGGCAACGCCGATATCGGCAGCCCGATGACGCTCAATTCGATCACGGCGGTCGTGATCGGCGGCAACGCTCTCAGTGGAGGGATGGGCGGTGTGGCAGGTCCTGTGATGGGGGCGATCACACTCGGGATCATTCAAAATATTATTTCGTTCGCCGATATCAATACCTGGTGGGAAACGTTTGTGAGAGCAACGATCATTGTTGTGGCACTGGCTGCGCCCGGTCTTGTCAATTTATTCCGAAGGAGACTCTTATGAAACGGGTCTCCATCTCTCCTCCGGTGGCTGCCCTCCTTTTGGCAGTGGTGTTATTTGCGTTGTCGGGGTTATTACCAAACGGGTTTGGCAGTGATATGGACGTGGCGCGAGCACAGGCAACCAACATCGTCCGCCTGGCTGTGTTTCTCGGGGTGATTGCTGCGGGCCAAACGCTGGTAATCATTAGCGGCGGCGAGGGGATCGATCTTTCCGCCGGGGCTGTGGTCACACTGACAGCGATCCTCACCTATATTATTGTGAATGGCGCAGATGTGCGAGTCTTGCCGGCGCTGCTGGTGGCGCTGGCGGTCGGCGGTCTCGTAGGATTGATCAACGGTATAGGCATTACCTTTCTCAGGGTTTCTCCCTTTGTCATGACGCTGGGGATGGCGGGCGTCGTGACGGGCGCGATCATTGTCATTACCCATGGGAGCGTCACCGGTAAGGTTGCCCCGATCATGACCCGCCTGATCGCTCGTCCGCTCTCTCCCAGCCTCCAGATTCCCAACGCGATCCTGATCTGGATTCTGTTCGGGATCCTGATGTGGCTTCTCCTAGAGCGCACCACCTTCGGCAGGAACCTGTTTGCGATCGGCGTGAACCGCGTTACGGCGAAGCTTTCCGGTGTGAATGTGACAGGGATGAATCTCCTGACCTATTCCCTGGCGGGCGCGCTCGCTGGCTTTGGCGGTTTCCTGCTGGTTGGCAACACCGGGGTCGTGCATCTTCAATTAGGACAACCCTTCCTCTTCCCATCCATTGCAGCGGTGGCGGTAGGCGGCACGCTGCTTTCCGGTGGGAAAGGCAGCTACTGGGGCACGATGGCGGGTGCCATTACGCTGACGCTCATCACCAGTCTGCTCACCACGATGCAAATGCCCGAGTCGGTCCGGCAAATGGTGCTGGGCGGGACGTTGTTGATCTTGATCTCCATTTATGGTCGCCAGCGTGCCTTAAGGCAATAGGGTCAATTTGTGGTGCGACACGCTACGCAGTGTCGTGCTACAGAAGTTCGAGTATTGGGCTTGCTGGGAAGCATCAAAGAGAAAGCTGAATAAAACTTAAATGAGAGGAATGGAAATGCAAAAAATTCTCAAGCTCGGAATGATTGGCGCAGGTTTCATTGCGAAGTTTCATGCCCGCGCCATCCTGCAAGTGCGAAACATCGAAATTGCCGGCGTTGTTTCCAGAACGGCGGCTTCCGCCCAGTCTTTCTCGAAGATGATCAAAGATCACGGACTCGGCGAGGGAACGGTGTATTCCGACGTCGCTGAAATGGCAAAACATGTGGATGCCATTGCCGTCTATTCGCCCAATTTCACACGGGTCGAGATCGTTGAGCAGATTGTCGAGGCTGTCAGGAAAGGCGCTGCATTGAAAGGACTGATCGTCGAAAAGCCATTGGCGCGCAACGTGAAGGAAGCGCGACGCATCGTCGATCTTGTGAATGAAGCCAAACTTAAAACTGCTTACTTCGAAAATCAAATTTTCATGAAGCCGATTCGTACGCAATTGCAGCAACTCGCGCCGCAGCAGAAAACCATGGGCCCGCTTGTGCTCGTCCGCTCTGCCGAAGAACATGGCGGCCCGCACGAGCCGTGGTTCTGGGATCCAACGCGGCAAGGCGGCGGCGTCCTGTCGGACATGGGTTGCCACAGCATTGCCGCCGGATGGTACTGTCTCACGCCACTCGGCAAGCCGCCGACATTTTTGCAGCCGCTCTCCATTTCCGCGGATTGCTCGTTGTTGAAATGGGGACAAAAACAGTGGCGCGAAAAACTGATGCAAGAAATGGGCGTAGACTACAGCAAAACGCCGGCAGAAGATTTTGCCACTGGCATGGTGACGTTCAAAAATCCCGAAACCGGGCAAATCGTCAAAGCGCAATTCACCGATTCGTGGATGTTTGAGAAACAGGGCTTGCGTTTGTTCATGGATGGCATGGGTCCCGGTTATGCGTTTGAAGTGAATACACTTAATTCCTCGCTGCAAATTTTTATCGGCGATGCCGCTGCCGAAGCTGTTGCCGATGCGGAGTCGGCATTGGAAAAAGCCACCGCTTCGCGCGGCCTGCTCGCGGTGCAATACAACGAACCGGATTTGTACGGCTACACCGACGAGAACGAAGATGCAGCCGACGCGTTTCTTGCGGGACGCGATGGAATGCTGCCGTTGAGCTACGGCCTCGAAATCACCAAGCTCTGCATGGCTGCCTACATGGCTGCCGAGCGTAAGAAGACGATCGATCTCACCGATCCGGCGGTGCAAAAAGAACTCGAAATCTACGTGCCGCTCATTCAACAAGGAAAAGGCGCGGAGGTGCTGAATGCAAATTGAAACGTAATGGCAAGTCGATGGGTCCAAATTCATTGCCGCGCTGAAAGATGTAGGTTACGATTAGGTGGTCAGCATTGAACGTGAAGGCCGTGAGTTCGAATCCTCCATCACGAATCGGGGGTGATGTTGGTCGGTTGTTTCGCAGGGGATTGATTTTGAATTTTGAAATGCGATAGCATTTCCTGGCAATTCGTGGCAAACCGTGCCGGCGGCAATGTCTGGACTGTCGCCCAACAGGAGGTAATTCATGAAGAAATATATCGGTTGTGACCTCGGGGGCACCAATCTGCGCGCTGCGATAGTGGATGTGGAAAATGGTTCTGTCATTCACCAGATGAGCATTCCTACCCAGGCGCGTGATGGACACGACGCTCTCATGAAGCGCATGGCAGGGTTATTTCTGCAAATGATCGAATGGGCGGGATTGAAGAAGGAAGATATCGGCGGCATTGGCATCGGCGTCCCGGGTGTGCTGGACCTGGAAAAAGGCGAAACTCTCTTCCTGCCCAATCTGCCCGGCACCTGGCCGAATGTCCCTCTGGCGGCTACGATCACCGGTCAAACCGGTCTGCCCACCGTATTGCTCAACGATGTACGTTCGATTACACATGGCGAATGGCTCTTTGGTGCGGGGCAAGGAGTGGATACGGTAGCTGTCTTCGCGGTCGGTACGGGCATCGGAGGCGGATTGGTGATCAACGGTCAACTGCATCTTGGCATCGGCGGAACCGGCGGCGAGCTGGGTCATATGACAATCGACTATAGCGGACCTACTTGCGGATGCGGCAATACAGGCTGCCTGGAAGCGTTCGCCTCTGGACCCGCGATTGCGGCCATGGGGATGAAGGCTGTGACCCAGGGGCTGACCACGCGCATCGGGGACATGTGCGGATATGACCTCAACCGCATCACACCCGAACTCATCGCGCAGGCTGCCCGGGCGGGTGACCCCATTGCGGCGGAGATTTACGAGCGCGCCGGGTTCTATCTGGGTATTGCCGCAGCGAACGTTTGCGTCGCCGTAGGGCCGCGCCGCATCATCATCGGTGGTGGCGTGGCGCAGGTGGGAGATCTTCTGCTCGAGCCGCTGCGCCGCACCCTTCATGAACGAGTGACGGTGATTCCAATCGAACGGGTAGAAGTGGTGCCATCTCAACTTGGGGATAATGCAGGTGTCATCGGTGTAGCGTGCTGGGCTGCAAAAAATTTATGAATTCGTCTTGTCACTCACGGGCTGCCTTGTAGATCTCGACGGCATCATCAGGATGCAGTTGTCAGAGCGCGGGAGTAAATTCCATTCCAACTCCACAGAAGAAGTATTACAATACCCCTGTCTATCCACCGGATTGTATTTTGTTTCCATCGTTATTGTTCCATGTCTATTAAAGTATTGAATCTGCTGCTCGTCAGGACGTTCTATAAACCATTTCAGCTGATGTCCATCGTAGTACGGAGGGTGTATGTCTCCCAGCCTGGCTGAGCACCTGAAGCAGGCGCGTCACGCTCGCTTCGTGGGGCGTGAGGGCGAATTGAACCTTTTTTCCTCCGCCGTGCGCACGGAGCATCTGCCGTTTTTTGTGCTCCACATCTTTGGTCCGGGGGGCGTTGGGAAAACAACCTTGCTGCAGGAATTTATCCGCATTTGTGAGAGCCAGAACGCGCGCACCACGTATCTCGATGTGCGTCATGTGGAGCCTGCCCCAGAGCCATTCTTGCATGCCTTGCGCATGACCTTAAACATTCCGCCAGATGCCTCCATTTCCAACCATCTTTCGAGCCATGGGCAAAAGTGGGTCCTTCTTTTCGATACCTATGAAACATTGAGTCCGCTTGAGGATTGGCTACGCACCTCCTTTCTCCCGGAACTCCCGGAGACAGCCCTAACGGTTCTAGCAGGACGTAACCCTCCGGGTCCTTCCTGGCGCGCAGACCCAGGCTGGCATAGCCTGCTTCAGACGATCCCGCTGCGCAACCTTAGTCCCGATGAAGGACGTGAATACCTGGACCGCTGCGGCATCCCGCCCGACCAGCAGGAGGGCGCGTTCAAATTTACGCACGGTCACCCGTTGGCGCTCTCGCTGATCGCCGATCTGTTCTCGCAGCGCGGCAAAGTTGGATTCACCCCGGAGGAATCCCCGGATGTGGTCAAGACTCTGCTGGAGCGTTTTATCCAGCAGGTGCCGGGTCCAGCGCACCGCGCCGCGCTCGAAGCCTGCGCTCTGGCGCGGGTGATGACCGAATCCCTGTTAGATCAAATGCTCGATATGCATTCCCCTGTTTCCGGGCCTTCGAGTGGAGGGCGCGAGCTCTTCGACTGGCTGCGCGGGTTATCGTTTATGCAGTCCAGCGCGGAGGGACTCTTCCCGCATGATCTGGCGCGGGAGGCGATTGTGGCGGACCTGCACTGGCGTAACCCGGACTGGTACGGTGAGCTCCATCATCGTGCGCGCGCTTATTACACAGCAAATATTGAAAAGAGTAGTGGCATGGCACAGCAGCGCGCCCTGCTGGACCTGGTATACCTGCACCGCGAGAATCCTGTCATTCGCTCGTTCTTTGAATTTCAGGGAGGCATGCTGCCCGAGTCGATGCAGCCCGAGGATGGGGAAACGATCCTTGAGATGATTAGAGTCAATGAAGGGGCAGAGTCTGCACGGCTGGCTGCTCATTGGCTTGCACGACAGCCACAGGGAGTCACCGTCTGGCGCGCAGCAGATGGGCATATCGCTGGCTTTCTGGTTACTGTTGCGCTCCACCAAACGGAAGATACAGATCGGGTGACAGATCCGGCAATCCAAGCCGCGCGAAATTATCTTGATACACATGCGCCCCTGCGTACTGACGAGGCATCTCTGCATTTTCGCTTTTGGATGGCAGAAGAAACATACCAGTCTGTCTCCTCCGTGCAAAGTCTGATTTTCCTGGCGGTCGTCAAGTATTACCTGACAACGCCGCGCCTGGCGTTTAGCTTTTTCAGCTGTGCGAGCCCGGAGTTCTGGGCGCCCATGCTCGGGTACGCGAATCTCATTCGCCTGCCGGAAGCCGATTTTCATGTAGGAGGGCGGCACTTCGGCGTCTATGGTCATAATTGGCGCGCCGAGTCGCCGGCGCGCTGGCTGTCGATTTTGGCAGATAAGGAAGTTGGGATTCCGGTGGAGAACAAGCCAGCCCCTGCCGAACCCGTAATCGTCCTCAGCGCGCCCGAATTCAGTGGCGCAGTGCGGCAAGCCCTGCACGATTTCACTCGTCCAAACCTGCTGGCGTCTAACCCGCTGCTTCGTTCACGGCTTGTGGCAGAGCGTGTCGACGCCGACGCTAAGCCCGGTATTCGCATCGAGGCGCTGCGCCTTCTCCTCAAAGAGACAGCCTCAAAGCTTCAATCGAACCCACGCGATGAAAAGCTGTATCGCGCCTTGGATCACACTTACTTTCATCCCGCCTCCACGCAGGAGATCGCCGCCGAACAGCTTGATCTACCATTCAGTACCTACCGCCGTCATCTGACGGCCGGTATCCAGCGGCTGTCAGAGATGCTCTGGCAGCAGGAAATCGGCGAGCGATAAGATCCTGTTTTAGAAAACCAAAACTCTTCCAGATATTCGTTCGGGAAGAGTTTTTTGTTTGCAGAAACTGAACAGGGATTGAGCAGTTTTTGAGCTGGAAAATGGACACCTCAGAAGCCTACACTATCGTTGTTGACTCTTATAGGTGATTCGAAGTGATTATGGCTTTGGGTTCCACGGAACTGCCTTATCGGCAACGGAGTGATGATCTCCTGGCGGCATGCGTTGTGCAGGGTGATGTCCGCGCGCTCGAAACGTTGTATGACCGCCATGCAGCCATGGTTTTGGGGATCGCACTCAAAATAACCGACGACCAGGATTTGGCGGAGGCTGTGCTGCAGGAAACCTTCTGGCAAGTGTGGCAACGGGCGGACGCCTATCCATCCGGAGACAGAGTGTTCACTGCCTGGCTATTTCGGATGGCGCGCAGCCTTGCAATCGACGCCTGCCAGCAATAAATTCGATCAAGCCTGAGAAAGTTGAACAAAAACTGAGCAACGGATGGGCTGGAAAATGAACATTCATTAAGACTAGACTGGTACCAACAAGATCATAAACTACCGAAGGAGAGAACATGAACAGCAGTATTTCCCAAACGCAAGGCAAGATCATTTCCAGAGAAGATCGAACAAAACTCAATACCCTCGAACGTCTCCTGTTGCTTCTTCCCACAGCAGGCGGATTGGTCTTTGGTGTGCTGCCTCTTTTGTTGGGAGGGGCATTCGGTTCCGCCCTGGGATTTCCCGGAAACGATAGCTTCATCTATCGTCTCGCCGGCGCAGCGACGTTTGGGTACGCGGTCGCTCTCCTCCTGGGGTTGCGGCAGGGTGACTGGGCGCCCTTACGGCTTGTGGTCATCGGCACGTTGACGTTCAACCTTGCATCCATTTACGCCTGTATTGTCCATCTGATGGCGGGCGATCAGAATCTCTTTGTTTATTTGATTTTCGGCACATCGATTGCGATCACAGCGATCACGCTCTGGCTTTTGAACCGGCACCCCCGCGAAGCGCAAACCGAGGCAGATGTATCGGTTTGGTATATCCGCTTTCTGGTGCTGGGGGCAGTCCTCTCTGGTGCGTTCGGGCTGCTGCCCTTGCTGATTCCCGTGCTCGGGGCGACTCTCACAGGCTTCCGGGGCACAGACATGTTCCTGATCCGCCAGGGAGGCGCGGCGTCTCTGGGATATGCTGTGATGTGCCTTGTAGCCATCCGCACAGGCGCGTGGAAGGAAATCCGATTGCCGTTGATCATGGCGCTGGTGTTCAATGGCTTCAGCTTCCTCGCCAGCCTGGTCGCGCTGTTCAGCGGCGAGCCTGTGCTCATCACAGTTGTGATCGCTGCTGCCTCTTTGTTTGTGACCGTTGTTGGGACGATTGCTTACCAACGAAAGGGACAGTTATAAAGTGAGGAATTATGATCGCAGATCTCGCTACTCTTGCAGAATCCATTAACGAAGCCTGGAATTCTCACGAAATGGAACAGGTTCTTGATTTCTATTCTTCACAGTACATCGGCGAAGATGTGGGGCAAGCGTTCCTGCTGCGCGGGCACGGGGGGATCCGCGCCATGCTGGAGAATTACTGGCAGGCATTCCCGGATCTGGAATTCACCATGACGGACATCGTCATACAGGATTCACGCGTAGCGATGGTCTGGATCGCAGAGGGAACGCATCAGGGAACGATCCTGAACATTCCACCGACGGGGCACCGGATAGCAGTCCGAGGGGTCTCGATTATCGACGTGGAGGAGGGACTGGTGGTGCGCGGTCAATATATCTGGGACCTGGCGGGGATGCTCCGTCACATGCGGCTTTTACCAGAGCTGTAGTGGACAGAAATTGAGCAATAAATGGACTGGAACATGAACATCCTGTTGCTGTATAGTAGGAATCATCACAAACCAAATTCATTCGACAAGGAGTAAACCATCATGACAGACCAAAACAAAACCAGCTTCAAACGTCTCTACGACGAAGTATTCAATCAGGGAAACTTCGACGTTGCCGACGAATTGATTGGGGCAAATGTCGTCGAGCACCAGCTGCAGCCCGGTGTTGCGCCGGACGCCGCGGGACCAGAACTGGTCAGGCAAATTGCCCGGTTCTACCGATCTGCTTTCCCTGATCTTCAGATTGTCATTGAGGATTTGATTGCTGAAGGGGACAGGGTCGCGGCGCGTCTCATGATTTCTGGTACGCACCAGGGTGAGATGCTGGGGATTCCTCCTACCGGAAAACGTGTCCAGGTGAGCTCCATCGACATTATTCGCTTCGAAGATGGCAAAGCTGCTGAGCACTGGGGCGAGACCGATGTGATGGCGATGATGCAGCAACTGGGTGTTGTCCCCACTTAACATCTTAAATCTTACAAGGAGATTAATCATGTCTGAACAGTACAAAACTGCAGCACGAAACCTGATCGAAAAGGGACTTAACCAGAAAGATGGCAGCGCATTCGACGCTTATTTCAGCACGGACCTGAAAGACCATGCGCTTCCGCCGGGTGTCCCCGAAGGGTTCGAAGGGCGTAAGATGTTCTATTCCGCGATGCTGGCGGCGTTTCCCGATATGCAGGTCCAGCTGGAGGATGTATTCGCGGAGGGGGATAAGCTCGTGACGCGCTGGTCGGTTCGGGGCACGCACCAGGGCGAGATGATGGGGATTCCGCCTACAGGAAAACAGGTCTCGGTTGGTGGGATCGCGATCGATCGCTTCGAGAATGGGCAGTCCGTGGAGCATTGGGAGATCTTTAATCAGATGGGCTTGATGCAGCAATTGGGTGTGATTCCGTCCTGAAGCCCTAGCGGGTACCAGTTCGTGCGAATGACTAGTACCCGCTTTTCTCAGTCCAAATCATGAAGATGGCATGCAAGCAGAAGTAGATAAACATACGACGGAAAAGGAGATTCTCATGAAAACGACAACGTTATTTCAGCTCGGCGGGCTCGCTGTGCTTCTCTCCGCGAGTCTGGCGGCTATTAGCAACATCATGTATTTTCTCTCCGGGCAGCCAGACGCCCCGACAGCGCCGGCGCTTTGGCTTGAAATCTTTGGGGACATGTTCCTGGTGTTAGGACTGGGTGCTCTGTTTGCACGGCAGTCCCAACGGGGTGGTATCTTGGGATTCGTTGGCTATGTTTCTCTCGTGTTGTCTATCCTGTATTTTGTCGGGAGCTCTGCCGTTGGTTTGGGAGTGGCCGCTGGCGTGATTTCGAATGAACAAACCATGCAGGTACCCGCCTATTCGCTTGCGAATTCTATATTTCCCTGGTTTTGGACCGCAGGGCTCATTCTCTTTGGGATATCGGTCTACCGCGCCCAGGTATTTCCGAGATATGCCGGTGTGCTTCTCATTCTGACGGCTTTAATTCAGCAACTGGCAGGACCACTGGCGTTTACGCGTCCCATTTTTGCAGTGCTCGCGGTCAGTTCGTGGGCATGGCTCGGCTGGAATCTTTACTCCAATACCGCTGTCCAGAGAGATGAACCGCAAACTGCCCATCAGGGCGCTACTGCCACCCCACTCGGGTAGAACATCGTCGAAGGGGCTCCGCAGGCGTGAACCGTCAGGAGAAAGTTAGGCATGACGGAACGTGCTTTCCAACACAACAAAAGGATCCTTATGATGCCTTACAAGTTGACGGATAGCGCAAAGATCACAGATGCACGAACGGCATTGATATGTGCCCGTTTGTATTTGAGAAACGGCAAACGCCGTCTTCTTACAGGATATTCAAAAGCAGGCATTGCGGCATTATATGACGCGGTCCTATTTGGGATGCACTATTACATCGCCAGGCACAAACGTTGTGAATTATTTGTAGAAAGAACAGATCCCTGGGATGCTCCAAGTATGTTCCATGCACTGGTGCGCGCCGGTGTCTTCAAAGACCCGCTCACCTTAAATCGCTTCAGCCTGATGGTCGAGCGAGCGCTCTGGCAGGAATCCTATTCGTTCAATATCCACGCTACTGTGGCAGAGGTAGAGAATATCCTGGTGAAGCTTGGCGTAATACCATTTTCCTCGCCGGGTAAATCATCATTAACGCATTGACCATGGTGGTGAATGGATTGGTGGCCAGGCCTGGAGAAAAAGTCATGAACAGAAGAAGCATCTTCAGCATTATGGAATTGCTTGTACTTGTCGCTTGTGGCAATTTGCCTGCCTCGATGACCCAAGAGCCAGCCAACCCACCTGCCCTCTCGCAGACACCTGCGCCTACGGCGGAACCAACACTCACGTTCACAGTGAAATCGTCATTCCAATCTTTCTCCCAAAGCAGATGTTGTGATGGAAGCCCTGTTGAGTCTGGAGAATATGAGTTGCCATCCTGGATGGATATTCCGCTTACGCTAAAGGTAGGCGAAGACTGGCGCCAGATCAACGAAGGGGCGGCACGGCTGTTCATGCTGGGCAAGGGCCGCAGTGAATTCCAGGACCCTACACACGCGCTCGTTTTTATTACAATCCCGGATGGGGATCCTGAGCAGATCCTCACCGCGATCCGGAACTCACGCGAGCTCATTGCGGAAGGGGAAATTACTCCGGCCACGATCGCTGGTTTCTCCGGTATGCAGGTGGGTGTTTCTGCAAAACCGAATCCAGGCTATGAGGGCGACAGGGCTGCGGAAGTTCCACCCGGCGTGCAGTTTCTGCCTGCTATCAACAAGTACTTCACACCCAGCTTTCTTTGGACAACCTCGTCGGCAGAATCGAGGCTTCGTTTTATCGTTCTACATGTTGGTGAGGGGTTATTGTTGATAGAAATCGATGCCCCGCCCGCAGATTTCGAAGTTTTTGCAAAGGAATCAAACCGGGTGCTAGAAACGCTGAAGTTAGCAGAGTAATAAAAAGTTCTTTTTTACAGGAATACGTTCTACTTCGATTTGGAGACAAAGGCCATGACCACTGAAATGACCCTTCCTTCTTCAGAGACAAACAAACCGCAAAAGGTTTTATTAGGCAGTGTGACTGCCCTCGCACAGAGTGCCTGGATGGGCTTCGCCCTCGCCTCGGATGTCTTGGAGCAGGTACGCATGGCTCCCACAGGAATCCTGCGCCGGATTCAAGTCATCCGTCCGGCGATCCCGCGTGACATCAGCCTGAAAAATCTGCTGACTCGTGAATACAGTGTCGGGGAGGCTAGCTTCATCCTGATGGCATCGTTTTTCTTGTCTGCGGCGCTGGGTGCGGTGCGGCAGGTGCTTTTCAACGCACAGTTCGGGGTCAGCCCGGAGGCGAACGCATATTACGCCGCCTTCCGCCTGCCAGATACATTGTTTAGCCTGATCGCCGGAGGAGCTCTTTCGAGCGCGATGATTCCCGTCCTGCTGAATGCACGCCAGAAGGAGGGAGAAGCCTCAGGCTGGCGGTTGATCAGCGTTGTGCTGACTGCTTTATTATCGGTTTTCGCCTTGCTCATCGTTGCGGTAGAGATCTTCACACCGGCTTTAGTGACACGCGTCCTCGCGCCAGGTTTTGACATGGCAACGTCCGATCTCACCGTCACACTCACCCGCATTATGCTGATCCAGCCAATGATCCTGCTGCTTGGCAGTGTAGCGACAGCGGTGTTGAACAGCCGCAATCAATTCCTGCTGACCGGGCTTTCGATCGTCAGTCACAACATCAGTTTGATCACATCCATCCTGGCTCTTAAGCTGTTCCCAGATCTGGGCATCTACGCTCCGACGGCAGGTGTTATCGGCGGCGCGCTCCTGCAAGCACTTATCCTTTCGCCGGGCTTGCGCGGGGACGGCTTTGGGGTGGGGTTGAGGTTTGAGCTGGCGAACCAGCGTCTGCGAGAGGTGGTGCGGCTCCTCATCCCGAATGGGCTGTCTGTCAGCGTGAATTACGCCGGGTTTATTGTGGATACATCCTTTGCGACGCGCGCAGCCGACCCGGCAGGCTTAGCAGCAATCTACAACGCCTTCCTGCTGGTAGGGCTGCCCATAGCATTGCTGGGGCAGGCAATCGGGCAAGCAGCCTTTCCTCGGCTGGCAGCCCAGGCGGAAGCGGGGAACTGGGTCGAAATGCGCCGCGTCCTGCTGCGCTCTCTGAGAACATCTATCGGGCTGGCGTTACCGGCTATTGGGGCTCTGCTGATTCTGGGGCGTCCAACCATCCGCATCCTGTTCGAGCGCGGCGAATTTACCAGCGCGGCAGGCGACCTGACGTTTCGCGTGCTCGTGGCGTACGCGATTGCTTTACCGGCTTATGTCGCGACGGAAGTCATTACCCGCGGCTTGATCTCTCTGCGTGACACGCGCACGCCGCTATTCACGAATAGCGGGCAGCTCGTTGCTCGCATTCTGCTGATCTCCATTTTGCTTCCCGGTTTGGATGTGGTCGCGATCCCTGCCGCTTTTGCTATCTCCTCCACCCTCGAAACATTAATACTGGCAGCCATTCTTTTCTTGAAATTGCGCAGCAAATCACAAGCGGAGCGAACGGTTAAGAATTTCGTGCTGGAAAGGTGACTTGACCCATGAGACCCGATAATCCCATACGCAACCTTGATCCCCGCAAACTGGCACGCTATGAAAAAGAAAACTATGTGGCGTACTATCAAAAGGACTGGCTAAAACTCCTACGAGTGTCTGTAGGGATGGTAAAAGAAGCATTCGGTCTTTCGTGGATGCAAGCCATCTATGGTGCCTATCTGATTGCACGAGCAGAAGTGGCGTTTGCTCCCTTCCCCAAGAATGACATTCCTCTCACAGAAGCCTATGTGAGACGTTTCTATCAGTTTATCCAAAGGGTACACCGGGAGGACTTTAATGTCGACCAAGCCGTTAAACTGGAAGTGAGCTGGTGGAGCATTCACCGCAAGGTGTTTGGCAGCTATGAAAACGGGGAGCTAGTCGACGCGCTTACCTGCCTGTATGAAGAGATCTATGGCGCAGAGTCTAACAAGTTCAAAGAGGCTGCTTATTACAGAGCACTGGGAATGCTTTACTCCGACTTGTGGGTGAATGAGGGCAAGCCAGAAGGTAGTCTATTGCTGGTGAAAGAAGAAGAAGCACTGTATGAGGGGTATAGGGCGCTGAAGGAAGCCATTAACAATGGAAGGCAAGGGTCGTTAAGTTAATTAGGAAAGAAGGTTCCCCATGTTGGATTATCAAACGAACTTAATGAAAAAGCCCGAAACTCTTTTACGAGCAGCATCTGATCTCCTAAGAGTCAACCGTTCAAAGGGGTTCGCGGCGCTAAATGATCTTTTTCGAGCCGGAACTGTGCCGGACTCGTTGCTCGATGGTCGCTATGCAGGCGAACTGGTTGTGATTGATCTCACACCCAGTCTGACACCGTTTTTTCAATGGATTACAAATAAATGGATGCCGTGGCTTGGAAAAACCTTTGACTCTTCGAGCCAGCGAGGAGATAACATCTTTACCAAAGATTCATATGGGTTGGCACGGCTGTTCAATCCTCTGTATCACGGCTTTATCAACGATACTTCTGGAACCTATCGAGGCTTTGCCTTTCGCACCTACACCGCGCCCGGCTTGTTTGATACCGATTTGACCGTATTAAAGATCGACTATAACCTCAGCGAAAACCCATCCCTGACCGTGCGACGGGTTCTGGATGAAGTAGTGCAGTTAGATGACCATCTCTATCTGGGAAAGGCACATGTACGTTGGTGGTTTCAACCGAAGGACAATTGGCAAACCGTTGCTTTCTTTACTTTGAATCAAGAATCTTCTTAACTTTGCTCAAGCTGCAGGAAACGGAGCGAGGAGCAGGGCGGGGATACAAACATTCACCTTAAATACATGGTAAGATTCTAACAATTGATTGTTTGCGCGTGGCCGTACGATTCGAGACCGCCCCGGGGCAGGTATGACCATTGACCTTCAGCAAGTCATCTATAGCTCGCTAAGCCTCCGCCTTGCTTCTTCGCTGGCAAGGAGCCTGCCGCCGCCGTGGGGACATCGCATTGCGTATGGTCTTGCAGAACAAATCGCCCGGCATCGGAATTCAGGGTTGGTCCGAGCGATTCGCACCAATCAATGGATGGCAAGCCGGGCATCCTTGCAGGGGGAGAGCCTGGATCAAGCTGTTCGCGAGACTCTGCGCTACACAGCCCATTCCCTCTTCGACCTCTATCATTACAGTCACGATTTCGAAGCGACGCGGCAATCGATTGCTTTCGATTCCTCCTTTGATGTCATTGCCCGCCGATCGGAATTTGAGGGGCATGGGCTTGTGGTCGCCGGACTGCACCTGAGCAATTTTGATCTTATTCTGCAGTGGCTTTGCAGGAATGGGTTGAAACCCCTGGTGCTGACGATTCCCGACCCCCGGGGTGGACGTCGGATGGAATACGAGATTCGCAAACGAACGGGGATGAACCTGATCCCCGCTTCTGTCGGCGCCCTCAAACAGGCGCTGAAGCATCTGCAGCGAGGCGGCATGGTGCTGACTGGAATCGACCGTCCGATCGACAAACCACAAGTTAGTCCGCGTTTCTTCGGGCGACCGGCGGCGCTTCCCATCCATCACATCTTCCTCGCGAACAAAGCATGCGTTCCGGTCGTCATCACAGCTACCTATCTGCAGTCGGATGGGAAATATCATGTCTTTGCTTCCCACCCGATCGAAATGGAGCTTCATCCCGATCCTGCGGAACGAAGCCTCCGAAATGCAGAAAAGGTTCTCGCGATCGCGGAAACTTTTATTCAAAGGGCTCCACAGCAATGGTCGGTGCCATTGCCTGTTTGGCCTGAAATCGTGGATCTGGTTCCACACTAAGTTCGGATTCAATTTTGGAGGTTCAGGAGAATGGCATGAGCGAGATTAATAATCACCGGAGGGTGAATGACATTTTGCTGGGTCCGCTCGAACGGCCGACTCTCAAATGGCTGGCCGCGCACATGCCCGTCTGGGTCACGCCCGATACGTGTACGATGGTTGGAGTAGTAGGATCTTTAGGGGTCGCTGCCAGTTACGTCCTGACGATCTATGACAGGAATTTCCTTTGGTGGTCATCGCTGGGATTTGTGGTCAACTGGCTGGGCGACAGCCTGGATGGGACGCTGGCGCGTTACCGGCAGATCGAGCGCCCAGTCTATGGTTTTTTTGTTGACCATACGATTGATGCATTCAGTGTATCCGTCATTGTGCTGGGGTTGGGACTGACGCCGTACGTGAGCTTCAATATCGCCTGCCTGATGCTTATCTCGTACCTGTTGCTGTGCGTGCTGGTATTTGTGCGTACCAGCGCCGTCGGTGAGTTCAAAATCTCCTATGGCAAATTGGGTCCGACAGAAATTCGCCTCTTCGCCATTCTGTTAAATACAGCTATGTATTTTGGAGGCGTGCAAACTCTATCGGTAAGCACCGGCTTTCTTAGCCAGGTGACCGTCAGCCCGTATGACGTGTTTGTTGCAGCCATTGCAGGGCTCTTATTCTCTTTCTTTCTCACTACTGCGACGCGGGAAACGATCCGGCTGGCAAAGGAAAATAAATAATTCATCGACTTGTCTGTAATATCATTTTTGGCAGTTTGTCGTTTTACATAGTGCCGCACAGTTTGCTTAATCGGTGGCTTAAACCCATACCTATAGATTAACGGTCTCACAGAGAGGCCGCAAACAAAACTGCGAGGTAAAAGATAGTATGGCTACTTCAGACGAGAAGGACGAAAAACCGAAATCGAGCAAGCTGCCCGAACAGAAGCTGGGGGATACACCGGTCCCACCCTGGGAGATGCCGACACCGGAAGAAAAGGAACAAGCCAAGCCGATTCGCCGCGCGTTAAAGGATGCTGTCGCCAAGGTGGACTCACCTGAAAAAGCGGATGAGGTGATCGAAAAGCTGGAAGCTTCCGCCGCGAACCAGACGATCAAGGATGTGGAGCAAACGCAGCTTCCAGCGGCTACTCCTGCCTCCGCCGCGCGTGAGGTGCAAAAAGCTGCCGAGACCGCATCCGATGGAAAAAAGACAGAAAAGGTGCTGAAGACAACCGCCAAGGTGCTGGCTTCTGGAGATAAGCACCAACGGGAAGTGGTTTCCGAGGCGGTGCAGGAGGTCCTCAATCCCGAACAGCAGGGTGCTCCGCCGTCCGTCGCGAATGAGCAGGAACGTGAATATTTACGTGGGGCGGTTCTTAAAAGACTCAAACCCGTCGACGCGCTGGATGCCAATTTGTTTTTGTTCGTCAATCACTTGCCGCACACCCCTCTTCTCAACAAGATATTTTACAGTCTCACAGTCGCATTCAACGGTGGTGCGTTCTGGTATGTCACGTTGGTGATTGCCGCGCTGCATAACCCTCGCAGAATCGGGGAGTATTTTCGTGAGATTGCTGTGCCACTCACGATTAGCACCGCGCTGGTCGAGTTTCCGATCAAGTCCTACTTCCGGCGGCGGCGTCCGTTCATCACGATCATTCAGGCGATTGTCATTGGGAAGAAGCCTGGTACTTGGTCCTTCCCCTCGGGTCATTCTGCTTCGGCGTTCGGTGGCGCCTGGCTGCTCAACCGTACGTTTGCGCCCCGGTGGCAATTGAGATATGTCCTCGCGAGCATGGTGGCGTTCTCTCGTATTTATCTCGGCGATCACTACCCGGGCGACGTCTCTTCCGGCTCGTTGCTGGGGCTACTACTTGCCATGTTCTTCCGCAAGATTTTTAATCGAAGAAGGGCTGGTAATAGGTAGGTATAATCCCCGTAATCCACAGAACGAGATTGCAAAATAGCAACAGCGCGATGACAAGCCAGGGCAGGTACTGTTGACTCCGCTCTGGAAACGTGGAATGCCAGCCTGCAACCATGAGAAGGGACAGCGCGCCGATCGCGGGAAATAACAAACGGCCCTGGGTTGCGAAGGTTGTTAATCCATTCCGGAAGACGGCCAGCACTGTGAGGAGAGCCACCAGCCAGACAGCGATCCACAGACTTAGTTGCAATCCGCGAACCCGTAACTTAAATAAGGAATAGATGTGGAGGATCATGCCGATCACGCCCAGACCTGTCATCAGCTGGATGATCCATATCGGCAGGCCCACGGCTAGCCATCCCACCTTTCCCCAGTACGTCCACAGGATCTGGCTGGAAACGGCTTTGATGTATTTCGCTGTTAGGGCATTCTTGCGAAGACTGAAGAGCCGCCACTGGATTTCACCGATGGCAGAGTGAACCGTTTCAGGAAATAGGACATAAAAAATTCCTGCTCCCAATACGATGAATAACGCAGAATAGAGAAGCCAGCGTTTTTGCGGAAACTCAAAAAGCCACTTCCATGCCAGAACGATTAAGAGTGCTGCACTGACAGGTAGTACGGTGAGTTTCGTAAAGAGGGGCAGCAGAATGGCCAGAGGAATCAAAAGCAATCCCAACCCGGAGGATGGCTCTCGTAGGAACCGAATCGCCAGATACAAAAGGAACGCGCCCGCCAGCGCGCCCAGCGCGTCGTTATTGACCGACGAGGTAATGTGCAGGTATTGGGGTGTCAGCGCGGCGAGGGCAAGTGCCGCCAGTGCCAGGGTCGATGGAGCGATCTGCCTGAATGCTTTCCAGTTCAGCCATAGGGCGCCAGCGCCGGCGATCAAGTTGACCCAGCGCAGCACATAGACGCCCCAATAAAACGTGTAGTTTTCATCCGTCCAATCGAATCTGCGCTCGGGCTTGCGGATGTTAAAGACGTATTCCTTGGGTCGCCGAAACCTTGTCAATTCGGGGTCTATTGTGTCTAGGGCACGGAGGATCCAGGAGTTGAAGTAGTACAACGGGCGCGGCTGATGGTTTTCATAGTTAAGCTCATGCGAAGGATATTCATGATAGGTCTCCAGATGCCAGGAAAGGTGATAATGGGCAGGCTCATCCGGCGCCTCCCAGATAGGCATGAGCAGGCTGTATCCAACTCCCAGTAAAAGGTACAAGGCAAAGATCAAAATCAGCCAGCGGCGTTCATTTACCATAACTGGTTCACTGTCTTGATAATCTCAGCTTCTGAAGTCCCAATGTGGAGGCGATGGAGATTCGACTTACGCAATAATCGCTCGATCCTGTCGAGGTTTTCCTTCCATAACCCGGCATGATCGTAATGCAAGCTATTGACCATGATCTCCGGCCAGAGTTCTTCTTCGGATAACGGTTCAATCCTGCTTTCGGGTCGATCCCAGCGCTCCAGCAGGCAGAACTCAACACGATTCACGCGGACCATGTCCCGGCGTGCCAGGGACGGATTTACTTGAGTCAAATCGACTCGGTGCTTGGTCTCGTTGCGGACCGGCTCCACCTGCGCCCTCGACGCGAGGGTTGGGAACAGAGGAAGCATGTCCGTACGGAGCTTGATCCTTCCTACCGGGAATCCTCCCATCCATAAATTTCCGGCGCGCTCTCCAATATAGACCATACTGTCTGAAAGTAATTGATATCCATTCAATAGCAAGCGCAATGCCGTCGTCGATTTCCCGGTCCCGTGCGGCGCCTGTAAGAGAAGGATATGTCCATCTTTTACGAGTGCGCTGGCGTGTAACATACTGTGCTTGTGCCGTGTAATGAAATTGGTCAGGATGGTATTGATCAATACCAGGCAAACCTGTTCCGGGTTTTCTGCAAGGCTGGACGATACGACCGCAAATGCCTTCCCGCGTTTCATATCGACAAAGCACTGCCCCCACTCGCGCAGGTCAATCGAAAGCCAATCTTCAGCGCCTGCGTAGTGGATGATGTCGATCAGGCGCTCCGGCGGCGGGGGAGGCAGAGGGTCTGGATCGTGGACCGTTAAATGAACGTGCCAGCTAGAGTCATCCTGCAAAGCTGACGTGGAATACATCTGTTCGGCGAAGGTGGCAGACTCCAATACGCCTTCATGGTTTCCATCGAATATTACAGGATGACCGAAAATATGAATCGTCTTTTCGTATTTGGGCGCGTTTCCGCGGCGAGACCAGAAGTCTTCCATGCGGTGTTGATGCTGGCGATACAGTTCGTTGAAATCTGGCATTGCATGTCATCGCGAGACTGGATGCGTAGCGTCCGGTCGTGGCAATCTCCCGAAGTTCAAAATATAAAGCGCGAGCCCTGCGATACTCAATAACCAGCCAATTGCTCCGAAAGCAAGGACCGCGCTCTGCATGGAAAGCGGAAGTAAATTCAAAAGTATCCACTCAAGTCCGACGGAAATTCCTAACAGAATTACAAAATTGCGCGGTCTTTCTGCAAGATAGTAATTCAGCCATATTGAGCTCAACGAGATTCCGATCATCGCGACTCCCATCCAGCCCAGGAGTGGAGAAGCGGCTTGATAGTCATTGCCGAAAATGACCCTGATGAGCTGCGTACCGAAAATAAAATAAAGGAGGGATAGAGTACCACTCACCGCAAGAATAACCGCAGCCGTTCGAGCCAGAATCCGCGTGGGCAGCTTCCCTTCGGCTAACGATCGGACAACACGCGGGAACATCACGGTAACGGCGACGCCTGGCAGAAGTGCGACGATGCGTCGCATCAACACCAATCCCGCATAGGCACCTGCTAGTTCGCCGGTGAGATTTTGATTAACCCAGATCAGATCCAGACTCGTTAAGGTCATATAGGCAAGATAGGCAAGCAACGCGTAAAACGAAAGTTTCCATCCTTCGCGCAAAAGCTGGATTGTGGAAAGTTTGCTTCTTTTCCAGAAAGACCTGCCAAGCAGGAGAAACCCGCAAAGCACACTGACCAGCCACCCAAATGGCAGAGCAATGACTGCACCTGTAAAACCCATTCCGACTTTAACAAAAATAAGTAGCAGCAGAATGCGTCCCATCGAAAGAGCTAAACGAACAAGCCCAAACGCTATAAAATTCTCACTGCCTTGCAGTGACCCCGCGGCAATGGGGCGGAGACTGCTAAAAAGAATCACTGCCGCGCTAATCTGGATCGTCCAGGCGGGCAGGTTAAGCAATTGACCAACGCCTCTTGCAAACATAAAAACCAGTAAACTCAAGATCAATCCCAGCCAGAATGCTGCGCGCAGAAACGATTGAAAGATGGCGGGCGCCGAGGCGCTTTGCCCTTTGCCGCGTGCCTCGGCGATAAAGCGGCTGACCACCGGCTGAAAGACTCCGCTGGCAGTTGTATACACCAACGCAACGGAGTTCAGTGTTTGTAGGACAGCAAAATCAGCAGGAATCAGCAGACGTCCGAGCCAGAAGTGGAAGGTAAAATCGATAGCATTTGCCAGACCATCGAGGAGAAACAAAGCGGAGGTTTGAAACCCGGGCTTGGATTGAATTTGCGGAAAACCCAATGCTTCTTTCAAAGATGAGTTTCCAGCTTGTTGAACAGAGATGCGCTCTTCCCTTGCCGCTTCAGCCGGAAGTATCGTTCCATACCAAAGTAGAACGTATCCCAGCCGAAGCGCAGCGTCAGCCCGAACGCCCGAAAGAAATGCTTGGCTCTCGTAAAAGAGTTTGCTTTTCCGTAGCAGCGCTGCAGGAAATCCGCTGGAGGCAGAAAGTAGTTGAGGGTTTCCAGCAACCGGATGGGACGCAGGATGAATGCGCCGTTGGATGCAAGCAGGAGTTTCCAGAATCGGCTGCCCTGCCGCCCCTCGTACGCAGCCAGCTCCTGTTCGGCGGCGCGTGACATCAGTTCGCGCGTGACCGTCCGGGGTCGAGAGAGAGGAAGCGCATCAAAGACTTTGCCCGGTACAGGCGCGTCGAAATAGCGTTTGCACACACGCAACACGGAGCCTAGAATATCCACTGCGCCCCCCTGGCGCGCAAGCGTAACCATCAAGTCCCAATCGATATCTCGATATTGTTTGATCACTTCGGTCACGTCGAGATAATACATTAACATGCCATCTGCAAGAATGATGCGTGGGAGGTCTTCGCGATCCACCAGGCTCGGTAAATAGACCGCGTGCTTCACAAGGTGAATTGCCAGGCTGAGAAGCAGATCAGGCACCGCCATCTCCTGGATGGGCGCGCCGAGTAGTTGCGATGACTTGGCGCGCTGGAAGATGCTTTCGTAGTCCACGGTCAGCAGCGTATACGGATGGTCCAATGCCCAGTGAATCTCGAACCAGACGTTTAAATCCTGTGTGGAACGCTGCTGGTGCAAATGATGACGTGTGAAGTATTCGTCCTTCAAAAGGTTGGGCCAAAACTCATCGATGCCCTGTTCGGCTAAGAGCTTGAGACAGGCATCCACGTCGCTGCGGCGCACCAGGATGTCAATGTCGCCTCCCGGGCGCATCGAAGGGAGATGGTAGATCTTTTCACACAACCATAAGCCTTTCAGCACGATTGTGGGAATATGGCGAGTCTCTGCAGATTTAAGATAGGTGGTCAGCGCCTCGCCCAACTTCGAAGCAGAGCGTTCATACTTCTCCGTTTGTTCTTGCAGCAATTTTTTTGCATCTGGCGGAATAGAAGGTTGGACTCGTGCAAATACCTGTCCAGCCAGCACAGCCATACGATTATGCGTGAGGATGTTCGCAAAACGCAGCCAATCTATATTTTGCAGATCAGGGCGATACTTTTCATCACGCCAGTGAAGTGCAAACGCATAGGCCAGTCCTTCTTCAAGAGAGAGAGTCGTTTTGAAGTTCATCAGGTGGAACGCACCATTCTTTGTTCGAGGCTATACCCGATCAAGCCGAGGCTCAGCACCGTCAATGTGATCATCAACCCTGTGGGTAGTACCCACCACTTCCAGGCATCCGAAAGGAAGGCGCCGCTGGCACGCGCGAAGTACAACATCGTTCCCCAGCTTTTGCCGGAGGGATCGCCCAAGCCTAAAAAGCTGAGGCTCGACTCAGCGAGAATAGAAGCCGAGGCGACGAGAACAACTTGCACTAATGCCAGCGGTCTTACACTGGACCATAAATGTCCTGCCATGATCTGCAGCGGATTCGCACCGAGAGCCCGTGCCGCTTCAATATAAGTATCTGTGCGTGTGCTCAACACGCGTGCCCGAATCAAACGCGCTGGTCCTGCCCAGAAGAAGATTGCCAGGACGAGGATGATATTTCTCTGACTGGGACCCAGATAGACGCTGATCAGAATAACCAGCGGCAGGAAGGGCAGGACCAGGATGAGGTCCGTAAGGCGCATGAGGACTGAATCGATCCAGCCTCCCAGATACCCACTGACAAGACCTACAATCGTGCCCACCAGCACCGAAATCACAGCGACGATAAGACCCGTAAGGAGGGATGCACGCGTACCCGCGATGAGTTCGCTGAATAAATCCTGCCCCAGGTCATTGGTGCCTAAAATATTTTCCGCACTTGGCTTCTGAAGAGGCAGCGCCACGCGTTCTGTTGCATCGTAGGGAGCCGCCACATCGGGGAAAAAAGCGAAGACGAGCATGAGTGCCAAGACAAAAGCGCCCATCCATCCCACCACGCGCGCCAGACGCAGAGTTGTACGCTTTGGAGGAAATGGCCGCTCGCGCAAAGCGCGAAAGTGTGGGGTCGAGTCCACTTGAATCTGCGTGGTCATGCTGTTCCCCTGCGCAAACGCGGGTCCAGATACGGGTACAGCAATTCAGTGATGATGTTCAGGGCTAATATTGTCACAGTAAATAATAAAAATCCCCCTTGCAGTAGCGGATAATCGCGCGACTTGACTGCTTCGAACATCATGTTGCCGATGCCGCGATAATTGAAGACCGCTTCAATCACGGTCACGCCGCCGAGCATCTGCCCGAGATCCACCATGAAGGACGTCAGCACCGGTAGAAGGGCGTTGCTCAACCCATGTTTCATGACAACTGAAACGTTTGGCACACCCTTGGCGCGCGCCGTACGGATGAAATCCGATTCCATGATGCCGAACATGGCAGCACGCATGACCACAAAGGCGGTCGGCAGATAGGCAAGGGTTAGTATCACTATGGGCAGGAACGCGTGGCGTGCGACATCTTTGATGTTTTCCCATCCTTCCGGACGAGGCACGGAATACGAATCCCCGACGGGAAAGTATCGCAGCTGGATGGCGAAGACGGGGATCAATACCATCGCCAGCCAGAACGGTGGGATGGAGCGCAACACATAAACACCACTCAGCAAGCCCAGGTCAACGGCGTCACCGCGTCGGGTCGCGGACCAAATCCCTAATGCTGAACCAGTCACTAACGCAAGGATGAGACTGGTGCCAACCAACAAAAGAGTCCAGCGAAAGTTTTCACCCAGAACTTCCACCACCGTCCTGCCGCCGCTGTAACGATAGGACATGCCGAGGTCGCCGCGTGCCAGTTGTTTGAGATAGATCCCATATTGTTCGGAAAGCGGTTTATCGAGTCCGTATTGGGCGCGAAGGGCTTCGAGGCGTTCCTTTCCCAGTTGAGGCGCGGCATTCCCTGCAATCAACTTGATCGGGTCGCCGGGCACCATGCGCGGCAAGAAAAAGTTGATCGAGATTGCGAGGAAGAATGTGAGGAGAAATTCAAGCGCGCGGCGGGAGAGGAAAGTCATGATGGTTGAATTCTCATTCGTGTTGAGGTAGCTGAGGACATGATTCTTCTTAATTAGAGACTAGAGACTTGTTTGCTTGCTAATTTCTTGCATCAATGCTTTCAAGCGATTGTACACAATGCCAAACTGAGAGGACCAGTGCATATGAGGATACGTCCCTTCGGGATAGGGGCGACGTGCGACGCGACTGGCTGAAGCCGTCAACCAGAGCGTGAATACTATATCCGCGTGGAGTTGGCGCAGGCGTCGTTCCTGAGGAGATGGGATTTGCGGGTCGATCTCGCTGCGAAGGCACCAGTAAAGGTCTAGCAGCTCCGCGCGGGGAATGCCTCGTCCGCTCTCGAACGGCTGCAAATCGATGTAGGCGAGGTCAAATTCTGGCATGCCAACGCCAACATCCTGCCAGTCGATCAGGGTTGCAGGCATTGTGGTTAAGTCATGGGGAAGCGGGGCATTCGCGGGCGTCGTGTCACCGTGCAGGAGAGTGACCTGTGCATTTGCATATTTATCGCAGCTCTCACGCGCATAGGCGATGAGATTGGCAAGCCCGGGCAATTCAGCCCAAATTCCTGCGCGCTGGACAGCAGACACCTGTTCGAGGATTTGTTCAAAGTCGAGGGCGCTCTCATGCCGCGGAGCCAGCCACGTGTCATTCAGAGGTTCCATGACACTTGTATGAAGATATGCATACGCGCGCAGAACAGATCTTAATTCCTCATACGTCCACTGATAGGGATGCGCGGGGATGCGGTGCGTGGCAGATAGATCTTCCATGACGATCACATGGAACCCAGTCGCTACGTCGGTGGTCAGGAAATAGACCTCAGGCTTGGTGATAGAAAGTTTTGGATGCAGGTCTTCGTAATAGCGTAGCTCACGCATGGCTGCCAGTGGTGTGGCGCTGCCGTGAGGATCAGCCGTTTTCACTACAACTAAATCTCGCCGCGCATGACCCTGTTCCTTGCGGGTCAGGGTCACTCGGTATACGCGGCTCCACCCCAGCGCAACCTTTATTAATTCTGCATGGCAGTCCTGGATGCTATTTCCAAATACCTGCCTGAGCAGATCAAGGTTCGGTTCGTAGATTGGCACGATGAGAAGTTTCACCACGAAGTACACAAAGGAAAAGTATGGGATTGTTTGTCTTGATTCCTTTGTGTACTTCCTGTTTAGTCCGCTTTGATTTACGGAATGTCCTGCGCTCCCGCCGGGAGGAAGGACCAGATGGTCATGATGCCTGTGCCTTTCATATACACCCAGCCGTCATACGCGGCAGGACGAAATGCAAAGTTACCACCCGGCGACATCAGCGGGATGTAGGGCATGTTTTCCGCGAAGCGCTCCTGAAGCTGCTTGGACAAATCTTCGGTCTGCGCAGGATCGGTGCTGGAGACGAGCTGTCCGACGAGATCATCCAGCTCAGGGTCACAAATGCCGGTCAGGTTGCCCCAGCCGACGGTGCCAAATTCACAATTCGTAAGGAATTTGATAAAACCGCGTTGGAACTGCGGACCCGAGGACCAGCCCCAGATGCCCATGTCGTAATCCGGTTCGGGCACGGCTACGAAGTTGGGCCAGATCAAGGCGACGGAAGAGTCGATATCGAGACAATTCTGATGCGCGCCGACTCCCACATCGTTGAGCCAGCCTGCGATCAATTCGGTGGCGCGGACCTCCACCGGGTTGTTGACATCGCACAGAATGCCAAAGTCTGTGTTTGTGCCATTGAGCTCGCGGATGCCATCGCCATCCGAGTCGACCAACCCTGCAGCCTCCAGTTCGGCTGTGGCAGCCTCGGGGTCAAATACGTGGGGAATATTGATGGACCAGGCAAGGTCGGGGTGATACCAGTTGAGGGGCAATTGGACACCCTGCCCGAGCAGGACGACATCCACAAGAGTTTGGGTGTCGATTGCTTTGGCAATGGCCTGCCGTACGGCAGGATCGTCAAATGGCTCGCGCGAGCCATTGGTATAGAAAATATAGTTGAAGAAATCAGAACCCTTGGCAATCTCGATGTCCGGATTGCTTTCGAGCTCTGCAACAAACGCAGGCGGCACAGAGGAAAGCACAGCGTCAGCTTCCCCCGAACGAAGCTGATTGAATTGCTGTGTGCGATCCTTGACGATCTTCGCCAGGATTTCTGGCACTACCGGCTCGCCGCGATAGTAATCGGGATTTGCTTCAAACCGATAATATTGCGACGGTTCGACTTCGACGAGCTTATATGCGCCGGTGCCGATGAACCCCTGGAACTGGCTCAGTTCGCCGCTGACGGGCGTCTGGTCCTTCCAAATATGCTCGGGCATGATATAGGTGCCTGCTAACCCTTCATTGAGGAAAAACGGCTGCGGCGATTTGAGGTGGATCGTCAGACCGTAATCCCCGTTCGCTTCCATACTTTCAATTTCAGCCAGGTTGTTGGCACGTCCTGCCTCGATCAGGAAGTTGTAGCTGAAGATCACATCCTCCACGTTGAAGTCCTCGCCATCGTGCCATTTCACGCCTTCTCGCAGCGTGACATCCCATGTGAGTCCGTCCTCACTGGGAGTCGCTGACGTTGCAAGGGCAGGAATCGGTTCGAGCTCCGGGGTGCGAATATAGAGTGAGTCGTATACCCAGCCAATCAGCCAGAATCCGATAAAGGTGTTGAAATTAGCAGGGGTAATGGGACCTTCGTCATTGTCGATCAGGACTGTCAGGGGACCCGTAGGTTCCGCCGTTGCCGTTGGCGCTTCGGTGGGCGGCTCTGTGGCGGGTTCTGTCGGCGATTCAGTGACTCCTGGCGCTTCTGTTTCTGTTGGCAAGGGTGGTTCGGTCGCAGCGGGAGCTCCACATGCCGCCAGGAGCAGGCTGATAAGTACCAGGCTGCTTAAAAGGAAATAGGACTTGTGCTTCATTCTCTTCTCCTCGTTGGATTTACCGCGGGAAGCGGCACTTTGTAATTATGGTTACGCACAAAAACAGGTTTTGTATCTATAGGTCGGCGCTAAAATGCAAAACCGCACATCAGGCAGAGCGGTTCAAATAATAGACGAATTGGCACGAAGCGAGTAGCAGTAATTGTACCCAGTATACGGTATTAATAGAAACTTCGTTCATTTTGACTCTTGATAGTTTTCTGTAGTACCGGGAAACTATCTTGTGTCCTGAATAACGAAACAGGATGGCTCAAGCGAGCCATCCTGTTTCGTTAAAAGGAACTGAAACCTTAATCTGCCGCTGCCATAGCTTCTTCCGCAGCTTCGGAGACTGCGGCAGGCTTGAAGAGCAGGAAGATTAAATTGATGAAGATACCCAGCACTGCCGCCGTCGCGATGGCTGGCAAACCGTTCGGGAAAATGCCTGGAACGGTAATCGGGATGAAGCCTCCTTCGAAGCCGATATTCCCGCCGATGCCCACGATCATAATGACCGCGCCGATTGCCAGGTTCCGAGGATCGAACATGCTGACCTTGTGCTCCTGCATGAGGGCAATGCCCTGCATCCCGATCACACCGAACAAGTAGATTGCTAATCCGCCGCTGACCGCCAGCGGAACCGTCTGCACGAGACCTGCAAGTTTTCCGACAAATCCGAGCAGGACCGCAATGACGCCTGCGGCGATCAGCGCCGGACCAGAATAGTTCCGTGTAATCGCCATCAGGGAGTTGTTCTCGCCATAATTCGTCCCGGCGGTCGATCCGAACAGACCTTTGAGAAAATCGTCGATACCGTCGAGGATCAGGTTGAAGCCGATATTCTTATCCAGGTTATAGCGTTCGCGACCCATATCATCTGCCAGGCGGTCTACGTACAAACTGATCTGGTAGAGGTGGGCAGTCGATTCAGGGATCGTCGCGATTGCCATAACCGCGATACTGAAGATGGCCGTCCCAACCAAAGGTCCGCTAAAGCTCGGGAGGGTGATATGCGGGACTGCAAACCACGGCGCATTGACGAGAGGTGCGAACTGCTCCGCGCTGGGGGCAACGATGGCGGAGAAGACATAGCCAAAAATCGCGCCGAGCAGCACCGGGATCATGCCCAGGAAGCCCTTGTTTTGCAGATAGACAGAGAACAGGATGGTCACGAGCAGCGTGACAAACGCCACAAGGAAGTTCGCATTTGCCATCTGTCCAAGAGCGGCGAACGCCAGGCCAAAGCCGATGATCGCCGCGACGGAACCTGTGACAATAGGAGGCAGGACCATATCGATTCTGTCTTTGCCAACGGCGCGGATCAGGAAGCCCATCAGGATGTTCAACAAACCGGTGACGACAATACCGGCTTGCATAGTGCTGATGACTTCATCCGGCAGAGGCACACCAAACTGCGGCACGGCGCCGGTCATTTGCTGCGCGATTGCCAAGTAGGCGGCGATATAGCTGAAACTGGATCCATAGAACAGCGGGATGAACTTACCGATCTGCCATTTGGAAAGCACCAGGGCAACGATCGTGCCAATGCCAGAAATGGTCAGCACAGTGCCTATGTGGAACCCGCACAGCGCCGCAACCAGGACGGTTGCCGGGAACATCGTCAACACATGCTGGAACCCTAACAGCGCCTGCTGGACGGGTGGCGGCGCATCATTGGGCAGGTAGCCTATGATGCCACTTTTTGCCACGGCGTTTCTGGACTTGGTGGATTTATTTCTAGACTTAGCCATTGCATTACTCCTCTTTTGATTCAATCGTTCAATTCGGGATCGGGTGACGGGGGATGATTCGTTGGCTTCGCGTGCGTGCACCTCCCAATAAAAATCATCCCGCGAAGCGCGGGACGAAACATTGCACAAACCCCTTAGGCGGCTCACCTCGGAGGATCCCGAAACGGCGAAAATAAATGGGATTTGTGCCAGGCATATGTTACAGTACATAACCCCGACCCGCGGCGAAAGACACGCAGTTTGACCCGAATAGGGAAAGGCTTATTTGAGCTTGTTGTCTGCACCTCTGCGTAAACGTCGTCACTGCTTAAGATATAATTTCATATAAGCAGATCTGTTTTCTATACATCATGACCATCATATTTTGCCGGTGCTTGGATTGCCGTAGTCGCTATCTCAGCGTAGAGGAGAGTTTAATGATCTTAATAGGTGATGTAACGATTCCTGCGCTCCAGAAAACGATCTGGGAATTTGCGAATAGCCAACGGCAGGCTGGGCAGCAGATCCAGGGGGAAGTAAAGAAATGAAGCCAGCTCCATTTGCGTACCATGCTCCGGACTCCCTCGACGAGGCATTATTTATTCTGCACAACTCCGCGAGCGAGGCAAAAATCCTTGCAGGGGGTCAGAGCCTCGTGCCTGCCATGAACTTTCGCATCGTACAGCCTTCGGTGTTGATCGATTTGAATCGCGTGCCCGAGCTGGGATACGTCCATGAGAATAACGAACATTTGCGTATCGGCGCTATGACGAGGGAACGACACTTAGAGTTCGATCTGTCCATTATTAAGCGGACACCTTTGCTGCACGAGGCGGCTCCTCATATTGCTCACCCGCAGATCCGCAACCGGGGCACGATCGGTGGCAGCATCGTCAATGCAGACCCGGCTGCCGAGCTGCCAGTTTTAATGCTTGCTTCCCGGGCGCGGCTCAAGGCGCGCAATGATTCGGCAGAGCGCTGGATCGATGCCCGTGATTTTTTTGTCGGCATGTTCACCACAGCGCTGGAACCTGATGAAATCCTGGTGGAGATCGAAATCCCCTTTATGCCGCCGAGGACGGGATGGTCCTTTCTTGAGGTCGCTCCGCGCGCTGGCGATTATGCGATGATGGGTGTTGCCGTCCTCATCACATTGGATGAAGAGGGGAAGTGTCAGGCGGCGAAACTGGTGTACTTGAACGCCGGTGATGGTCCGATGGATGCCCTGGAAGCCGCGCAGCTCCTGCAGGGCGAATCTGTCAATGATGAGTTAATTAAATCGGCGGCAGACGTAGCGAGCGAAACCGAAATCAATCCGTTCGGGAATATCCATGCTTCGGTGGAGTACCAGCGTCATCTGGCAAAGGTGTTGACAAAAAAAGCTTTGAAGATCGCCATCCAGCGCGCTACAGAGGAATCATGACAGAGACATTACCCGTCACCGTTACCGTGAACGAGAAAGTGTATCAGCGCCAGGTGGAGCCGCGTATGCTACTCAGCGACTTTCTGCGTCACGAACTGGGGTTGACGGGTACGCATGTTGGCTGCGAACACGGCGTCTGCGGCGCCTGCACAATTCTGTTCGACGGCGAGTCGGCACGCTCATGCCTGATGTTTGCGGTCCAGGCAGATGGGCATCAGATTACCACTATTGAGGGGCTGGCACCCAGTGAGGACAACCTCCACCCTATTCAGCAGGCATTCTGGGAAGCGCATGGTTTGCAGTGCGGCTATTGCACACCGGGGATTTTGATGACGCTTGTCCCATTCCTAAAACAAACCCCGGATCCATCGGAAGAAGCGATCCGCCATGCGCTATCGGGCAATCTTTGCCGCTGTACCGGCTATCAACATATCGTCGACGCGGTCAAGCTGGCAGCCGAGAAGATGAAGTAATCGAAAGTCAGGAAATATGATCGGTCGTGATTTGATTGAAGAGTTGCGCTCGGGGCAGTTATTGGTTCCCGATTTCCTAGCACAGGTGGAAGCGCGCTTTATACAGCAGGAGCCTTCCGTTCTTGCGTTCCTGCCCGATGAGAAACGCTTTGATCGCCTGTATGACGAGGCAGAGGCGCTTATCCTTGCCTATCCGGATCTGATCCAGCGGCCTTTAATGTTCGGAGCGCTCCTTGGTGTAAAGGATATTTTCCATGTGGAAGGATTCTCCACGCAGGCAGGCAGCCGCTTGCCAAGCGAAGTTTTCCAGGGAACGGAAGCGAAAAGCGTATCCAGATTACTGGATGCGGGCGCGTTATTTTTTGGAAAAACAGTCACAACCGAGTTTGCTTACTTTTCACCGGGCCCCACGCGCAATCCTCACGATTCTGAGCATACCCCGGGTGGGTCGAGCAGCGGGTCGGCTGCGGCAGTAGCCGCAGGGTTTTGCCATATCGCGCTGGGAACGCAGACCATTGGTTCGATCATTCGCCCTGCCTCCTTTTGCGGCGTGGTCGGTGTGAAGCCTACGTATGACCGTATCTCGCGCGCCGGGGTGATCCCGCTCTCGCCATCGCTCGATCACGTCGGTTTTTTTGTTCCCGATGTAGAGAGTGCTGTTAATGGCGCGCGAGTTCTCTATACCGACTGGGATGAGCCCACACAGCCGTTAAAGAAACCCCGCCTGGGAATCCCGGAAGGTCCTTATATGCAAAGCGTTTCTCAAGATAGCCTGGCTCACTTTGAACGTGTGTACAAGCTGCTGGAGGAAGCTGGCTATGAGCTGCAGCGCATCCAGGCGATGCCGGGTTTCAAGGAAATACAGTCTCGCCACGATGTAATTCTCTCCGCAGAGGCGGCAGCGGTCCATGCAGACTGGTTTGGCGAACATGAAGATCTGTATTCCTCCAAACTTACGGACTTGATACGGCGCGGTCAATCCGTGACGCACAGCCAGTTGCAAACTGCCCTCGCTGAGCGCGACACCTTCCGCGCAGATATGAGGCGGACATTCCTCGATCACAACATCGACATCTGGATCGCACCCTCGACGACTGGTCCTGCGCCAAAGGGGCTGGATAGCACCGGCGACCCGGTTATGAACCTTCCGTGGACGCAGGCAGGTCTGCCCGCGATGAATCTTCCCGCAGGGAAAAGCCAGGAGGGATTGCCGCTGGGTCTGCAGATTGTGGGAAACTGGTACAAGGATGAATCCTTATTGTTCTGGGCAAAAGATCTGGAGAAGGTTTTGAGAACCCTATGACCATCACAAAGTATGATGTTCGCCGCGGCGCCTATTATGACTCAGTGGTGCTGATGCAGCTCCAGCGCGGGTTGATCGGTTTGCCCGGAATCCGGGATGCAGGCGTGGTCATGGCAACACCCGCCAATTGCGACCTGCTGGCGGCGAACAACCTTCTGCCTGAAGCCATCACTGCCAGCCCAGATGACCTGCTGATCGTCGTCGAGGCGGAGGATGAGCCATCCGCCACTGATGCTATCCATCAAGTTGATTCACTCCTTGCCAAGAAACGTTCCTCCATTTCACAGGATTTCCGCCCGCGCAGCCTGAGCAGCGCAGTGAAACAATTACCGGAGGCGAATTGGGTGCTGGTCTCGGTGCCGGGTCGTTACGCGGCAGGTGTTGCGCGCGAGGCACTTGATCTTGGCAAACATGTTTTCCTTTATAGTGATAATGTCTCCCTGGAGGATGAAATTGCCCTGAAGAAAACCGCCCGGGAAAAGGGACTGCTGGTGATGGGACCCGACTGCGGGACGGCGATCATCAACGGAATCGGCCTGGGGTTTGCCAACCGCGTTCGTCGCGGACCAATCGGCCTGGTCGGCGCGTCCGGGACTGGTACCCAGGCTGTGACCGTTCATATTCACAACCTCGGTGGTGGGATCTCCCACGCCATCGGCACTGGCGGGCGGGACCTCAAGTCTGAGGTCGGGGCAATCACGGCGCATCAGGCTCTGGACCTGCTGGCGCGCGACGAAGAAACAAAGGTCATTGTTCTGGTCTCGAAGCCTCCGTCACCGGACGTTGCTACGAGTCTTATTTCTGCAGCACAAAACGTTGGCAAACCCGTTGTCGTATATTTCATCGGTTACCCTCCCCCAGCTAGGAAGATTGGCAATTTGCATTTTGCGATCAGTTTGAGTGAAGCGGCAGAACTTGCAGTAAATGGTAATTGGGAAGTAGTAAGTCATACTAAATTACCAATGACTAATTACTATCTACGCGGTTTGTTCTCCGGTGGAACTCTTGCGTACGAAACCTTGCTTGGTTTACAAGCAAGTCTTTCTCCAATCTACTCCAACGCCCCAATTACCAATTACCAATTACTAAACGACCCCCTTCACAGCGAAGCACATACCATCATCGATCTTGGCGATGAGTTCTTCATGGTCGGGCGTCTGCATCCCATGATAGATAACGACCTGCGCATTCGACGGATAAAGCAAGAAGCCGCTGACCCAGAAGTTGGGATGATTCTGCTCGACGTTGTCCTCGGGGAAGGCTCACACCCCGACCCGGCAAGCGAGTTGGTTCCAGTGATACAAGAGATTAGGCATCAGAGAGCAGGGCTTGAATTTGTAACCATGGTCATTGGCACGGAAGATGATCCGCAGAACCTCGAATCTCAGATCGAGAGATTGAAAGAAGCGGGCGCGATTGTTTTTCGCACGGCGGCAGAAGCAGTGGAATATATCAGTTTGCGTTTCAATAACTCTACATCAAACAAAAATACAGCTGTAAATCTTGAACAGTTGACCCAACCTCTCGCTGCCATTAACGTCGGACTCGAGTCGTTTTACGAAAGCCTGGCCTCCCAGGGCGCAAGAGCTGTCCATGTGGAATGGCGTCCGCCTGCGGGTGGGAATGAGAGACTCGCGTCACTTTTGGCGAAGATGAAGAAGTAAAAAGTAATTGTAAGTAGTCATTTGTAACGACCATTGACCAATTACACATTACCCGGAGATAAACATGGATATAGATTCCGCCAATGCCACCGCCGTTAACCGCCTGATGGAAGCCCGTCCCATTTTGAAAAGTGTTGCCACCGCACGGGATGTGATCCCTGGTATGAAGGATCACCTGTTCCTCCATGCAGGTCCACCAATCGAATGGACGCGGATGTCGGGTCCGCTGCGGGGGGCGATCGTCGGCGCGATGCTGTTCGAGGGGTTGGCGGCCGACGAAAAAGAAGCCACCGCAATGGCGGAGCGAGGAGAAGTCGAGTTCGATTCCTGTCATCATCACGGCGCAGTCGGTCCGATGGCGGGAGTTACCTCCGCGTCGATGAAAGTCTATGTCGTCGAAAATGTGGAGCATGGGAATAAATCGTTTTCGAATCTCAATGAGGGCTACGGCAAAGTCCTGCGCTATGGTGCGTATAGTGATGATGTGTTGAAGCGGCTGCACTGGATGAACGACGTTCTTGGCACGGCTCTTGCGGATGCTCTCGCGCAATCCAACGGCATTGACCTGCGTGCCCTGATGGCGGAAGCCTTGCACATGGGTGACGAAGGACATAACCGCAACAAGGCTGGCTCGCTCCTTTATTTGAAACTTCTCTCCCCGCTGATCGCCAAAGTGGTAAAGAATGATGCTGTGGAATCGGAAGTGCTGCAATTCCTCGGTGATAATGCCTTGAGTGTATTGAACCCCGTAATGGCAGCCTGCAAGGCAATGACCGACGCCGCGCATGGCGTGGAAGGCAGCACGATCGTCACGACCATGGCGCGCAACGGAACAGATTTTGGAATCCGCGTCAGCGGGCTGGGCGAGAAACAATGGTTTACAGCGCCGGCAGAAATTCCCGTTGGCTTGTTTTTCACAGGCTTTACGCAGGAGGATGCAAATCCGGACATCGGCGATAGCGCCATTACAGAAACGGCTGGCATCGGCGGCTTTGCCATGGCAACCGCGCCCGCGATTGTTACGTTCGTCGGCGGCACACCCCAGGATGCAATGAACGCCACCCTTGAGATGTATGAAATCACCTTTGCTGAAAGTAAGTTCTTCACCATGCCCCCCCTTGACTTCCGTGGCACCCCGACTGGGATTGATCTTCGTAAGGTCGTTGAGCTGGGAATCACACCTCGCATCAACACAGGGATTGCCCATAAAAATGCAGGCGTTGGACAGGTGGGAGCAGGGCTAGTACGACCGCCGCTGAAGATCTTTGAGGATGCGCTGGTGGCGTTTGCGGAGAAGTACGAGTTGTAAAAGAGACTGGAGACTAGAGACTGTTAGAGGTATACAATGGCAGCGGAACTTGAGGATTTAAGAATTTTGCAGACGGCAGAGAATATTGCGGATGCCGTATGGAAACAAGTAGTTCAATGGGATGAGTTTGCAAA
>DASSBC010000056.1:0-5511 GCA_035699125.1 Anaerolineales bacterium | reverse complement strand
CGGCTGCGCACCCGCCTCTGTTTTAGAGTCTCAGTGGTTGAAATTAGTTATTGAGCTGGTAGATCTCGATCAAGTTGCCACAGGTATCGTCAAATATGGCGGCGCTGGTAAAGCCCATATTCGTTGGCTCCATGGTGAACTCCACCCCCAGATCCTTCATGCGCTCATATTCCTCCTGCACATTGTCCACAAGGAAGGCTGTGAACGGGATGCCATCCTTGACGAGTGATTCCTTGAGTGCCTTCATAGCAGGATAGCCGGCGTTCGGTTCCAGGAGCAGCTCGGTCCCGTTGGGTTCCTCCGGGGAGACGACAGTGATCCAGCGGGCGCCTTCTCCCAGTGGAATATCCTGCTTTTTTACAAACCCCATAATCTCCGTGTAAAACTTGAGTGCCTTGTCATAGTCGTCGATCGATATGCTGGTCAGTTTGATTTTCATGGTCTTTTATCCTTTCCTCAGAAGTTGTGTGGCGACCCAGCAGTTGAGCTGACGAAACTCACTGGGGCTGAGACCAAACTGCTGCTTGAATGCCTTGCCAAACGCCGCGTGGGAATCATAGCCTGCCGCAAGCGCTACCTCGGTGATATCCACGGCGCCCATTCGCAGTTTACGGGCGGCGCGTTCCAGCCGGATGCGGCGGACGTAACTGATGGCGCTCTCACCGACGTGCGCTGTAAAGACGCGGTGGAAATGGGGCACCGAAAATCCCGCCACATCCGCCAGGGTTTCCCGGTCGAGCGGCTCGCCGATGTGGGCACGGATATAGCGCATCACTTCGTCGATGCAGACAGCCTGGTACTCAAGGACCTGGGGTTCGCTCAGCATATCGATACTATAGTATATCAGAACGCATGTTCGCTATTCCAAACGTATCATGCTAGGCAACGCCTGATACAATCTGTCACCAATGGCATATAGAAATTGGCGGCGAACATTTCGTTCGCCGCCAATTTTCTTCTGCTGTATTCAGCTTCGGTCAACGCACACAGCTTAACCTGTGGGCGGGCAAGACATCTTTATTCAGAATCTTTCGATCTGGGTCGATATGGCTCGCCAGGTTCCCCCCATCCCCATTTGGGCATAGGTGTGTTTTCATCGATCGGATTCTCGTCCGCCTGCGAATTCTTGACCGCCATACGACTGCCCCATTCCAGATACCCCACCAGCGCCGAGCGGAACTCAGGGTCGTCCGGCATACCCACCTCATCCGCCGATTCGAGGAACAGCTGCACCCAGCGTTTCCTTTGCGTTTCGTCGAGCTTCCTGCCCACATGCCGGGAGATCATATGAGCATGACTCCGTTTGCTTTCTCCGGTATAGAGTTTGGGTCCACCCAGGACCTCCGAAAGAAAACGCGCAACATATTTCGAATGGTCCTCGGACATCGCGCCGAACAGATCGCCGAGCAAGTCATCGTTAAGCACTTTAGCGTAGAAGACCGCGGTCAATTTCTCAAAGGCGCCCTGACCGCCTGCCCACTCGTATACGGTTGGAGTTATCATTGGAATCAGCCTCCTTACTTCCAGAGAAGCCCGTACCCGTATTCGCCTTCGATCATTTTCCCTTCGGCGAAGCGCTCGAAGCGGAATGGCGTAATGTCCACGGTTTTGGGCGCGCCGTCGAGGATCAGTTCCACCAGGCTGGCGCCCGCCGCAGGGGAGGTCTTGAAGCCTGTGCCGCTCAGCCCGCAGGCGAGATAAAAACCATCCAATCCGGAGCGGCTGTAGATGGCGCGCTGGTCCGGGGTGATGCCATCCCGCCCGACGTGGATGGAGTGTAATCCACTCTCTTCAATTTTGGGGATGCGCTGCACCATGTTGTCGATCAGCTTTTCGAGGAAAGTGTCTGTGGGCATTTGGTCCTCGGCGTCAGGTGGTTCTCCGCGCAGGGATTCGTCTTCGCCAGCCGCCAGGATGAGGGCGCTGCCCTCGGGGCGAAAGTAGCAGTTGATCACGTCGTCGATCGCGGCCGGGATTCTGCCCAGGGAGGGAGGGCGGTGCAGGAACGCGACGTCGTGCGTCCACGTCTCGAGCGGGACGTCGATCCCGGCGAGACTGGCAACCTGTTTTGCCCACGCTCCCGCGGCGTTGACGACAATCGGTGCGTCGAAATCCCCTTTGGAAGTGCTGACTCCAGTCACGCGCCCGCCCGACGTGCGCAGGGCGGTCACTTCACAGTTTTGGACGAGTGTCGCGCCGTTGCGTTTGGCTGCCTCCAAAAAGGAGTTCGTGGTGAGGGTCGCGTCGGCGTAGCCCGAGTCGGGTTCGTAGGCGGCGTAATCAAAGTGGTCCGTGACGAAATCGGGGAAGAGCTCCTTCACCTCTGCCGCAGAGATGACCGAAGTATTGATGCCGATCCGCTGCTGGTTGGCGACGTTGCCGCGTAGTTTATCCTCATGCTCGCGTTTGGCGATCTGCATAAAGCCTGTTTGGATAAACCCGCAGTCTCCACCCACACGTTCTTTCCAGTTGCTAAAATAATTTATATAGCTGACAAATGTCAGCTCGGATTCAGCGGCGAGGTCGTAGTGCATCCGGACGAGCCCGCTGGAGTGTCCGGTCGCGCCGGCTGCGCTGACCCTGCGCTCGAGGATGGCGGTTTTGACTCCGCGTTCAGCGAGGTGGAAGGCTATGCTGGCGCCCATCACACCGGCGCCAATGATGATGGCATCGTAGGTTTGGTTCATAGAACTCCTTTTAACACGAAGGAGCACAAAGAGAAATACAGGGATGTGCTTGTCGAGTTTCCGTGGATATTGTGGCAGATTGTAGCAGGATTTAACAAACCGTGAAACACACAAAATCGATGCAGAGTGTCAAATTACGTGGGCTTGTCCGAGGATTTGACACTATCTTATTTAGGATCTATTCGCGCATGTTCATACCATGGCTGGGCAAGTTCCCTTCGATAACGCTCGAGAAGGAGTGGGTTTTCTCGGATCCGCGCATCGCCCCATCCCTGAAATTCTGCATAATGATCCCAAGCCCAGTTGATATAACAAAAGGCTTTGATCGTTGGCTGCAGGCGGATGAAACGAAAAAAGGGATGAAACCACTTGTCCCAGGCTTCGTCTCCCTGCTGCACACCACCGACCCAGCGTGGCGTGCTTTCGCCAATCATGACCGGAAAGCGGTGGGCTGCCGCGTCCTCTAGAAACCACTTTGTATTGTCCAGCTCAAACATTTCGGGGCTAAACAGATCGATGCTCCACCAGTCGACCCAATCATCGCCGGGATAAAAAGCCCGGTAATCTCGGTCGATCCGTCCGACATCTGGTTGTTCGCGCGTGCTTGGGAGCGGACAGTAGCACCAGACTGCCGCAGCATTCATCACGTGGTTCTCTCGAAACGCAGTGACAATACGCTGCCACGCGGCAATATACGTGTCCGGTTGGTAGCCATTCCATGGACCATTGAACTCAAACCCAATCCGCACGAACGATGGAAGAGCGAGCTCCCGAAGTCCTTCACAAAATGCTCGAATTTGGGTGTCAAACTGTCCCTGTGCTACGCCCTCCTCATAAGGAGGTTCCCCGAGTCCATGTTCTCCCTCGCCGTTCATATACAAACCGATTTGCGGCATCACGGGATACGGTTGATAAGCAGACAGCGCCTGGCGGAGGTGCTGAAAATACACAAGCATATCGGCTTTGAGAGAGACATAGCTCATGTAGATGGCAGGTCGCTGCCTTTCGTCCATTGCCTGCCAGTAGTCATGAAAGGGTTTGGGGTCATAGCGATTCCCCACACCAGGGTCCTGGCCGGCGCCGTGCAGCACGATATTGCCCTCCGGTTCCAAGCGGCGCTGGAAGTTATAGCGGTCTATAAAATCAGGCAACATGTTAGCATATGAACACCCTGGCCACCGGGCGGGCTAGCGGGGCAAGCGGTTCTGGTGGATAATGGTTTCGGTGAGTGAACGGAACGTTGTTCACCGGAGCGTGACGTTGGGACCAGCCGGGTATGCTTATGGGACGCTTCGCAGAGCCCGCGCGCGTGTTTGGCTGCTCCGTTCGAATCCGCTCACCTGAGACGCTCTTTGCGAGCAAGCTCGGATCCATGTGTGATGTCCTGCTCCCAAAAGAACGCAGCCGGACCCGCGCTGGCCAGGGTCTTTTTTACCAGCAAACGTGTTCTCAGGAGGCAGATATGCTCACACAAGCAGTTCCCAAACGGTTCATCGGGTTGGATATTCACAAGAAGTACTTCGTCGCCGCAGGCGTGGACCCAAAATTGAATCAAGTGCTCGGTCCCCATGAAGCGCCGATGCGGTATCTCGAACGATGGGCAAAGAAGAATCTCACCTGCGAAGATGCGATCGTGGTGGAAATGACCACGAATACGTATGTGGTGTACGATACGCTCAAACCACTCGTTCATTCGGTCACGGTCGTGCATCCACCGCATGTGGCGCTCATCGTACGAGCGCAAGTGAAGACAGATAAGAAAGCCGCTCTCAATCTGGCACAACTGCACGCCGCAGGTCTCCTGCCAGGTGTGTGGATCCCACCCGTCGAAGTACGCGAGCTGCGTGCGCTCATTGCGCATCGCCGCAAGATGGTCAAGCTGTCCAGCATTGCGAAATGCAGACTCCATGCCCTCACCCATCGCCATGACATCGAGTTACCGGAAGGCTGGGAGCCGTTCTCGGAGGAGATGCGCAGCTGGTGGGAGCATGTCAAGGTCAGCCCACTGGAAAAGCATTGTCTCACCTCAGACCTGGCAACGTTGGACTTTGCCAAAAGCCAGGTCGAGTTCATCGAGAACGCCATCAAGGAGATCGCGGCAAAAGACGAGCGCATTCCTCTGCTGGTGCAGATCACGGGCATTGGCTTGCTCACTGCCATCACCATTCTGTCTGCGATTGGAGAGATTTCACGCTTTCCTTCTGCCAAGCAGTTGGTGGGCTATGCTGGTTTAGGTGCCAGAGTCCATGCCAGCGGCGAAACCTTTGCCACAGGACGCATCACCAAAGCCGGACGCAAGGAATTACGCTGGGCGATGGTCGAAGCTGCGCATCATGCCGTGCAGGATCATCCCCATTTCAAGGTCGAATATGAGAGGCTGTGCAAAAGCATTGGGAAAAAGAAGGCGATGGTGGCAATTGCCAGGAAACTGCTGGTGGTGGTCTGGCATTTGCTGGCAAAGGGTGCGACAGACAAATTCGCCAACCCCGTCCAGGTGGCGTGCTCGATGTTCGCCTTTGCCCATCGCGTGCGGGTGAAGAACTTGCCGAATGGCATGAGCGCCTTGCAGTTCACCCGTTCCCAGATGGATCGACTCGGCATCGGGCAGAATGTGCTGGTGGTCCCCTGGGGCACCAAGAGCTTCAAGCTGCCCCCCAGCAAACTGGCACAAAGAAAGTGAGCGGCGTCCCAAACACAAATTTGTGTGAACTCCACGTAGGAGATGGCGCATAACGCCATTTTACGGGCTCGCCGCTCACATCCATTATACAACTCCTGTCAAGCGCGCCGCGCGGTGCGAGAGATATTTGTTTGTTAATGTGCA
>DASSBC010000055.1:0-49456 GCA_035699125.1 Anaerolineales bacterium | reverse complement strand
CGACCGACTCGAGAAGCGACTTCGATGCAGATGGATATACCGATCTGGAAGAATATTTGAACGAAACAGATCCTACCGCACGGTAATCGTCTCCTCGCCAACTACACAGGTAGCTGCCGCACTACCCGCCGCAGCTACCTGTGTTTAGTCTAGGCTGAATTTCTATGAATACTCACTCTACAAAGATGTAGTATATTTAAAGGTGGGCAACGGGATTTATCCTTTTTATTGTGAGGTATTGATGAGAAAGCTGGTTTCTTTACTTTTTTTACTGTTTATATATACCATCCCTCCTGTGTCAACCTATGGCAGTACCAATACACTAACCATCTGCGAGGTGAAAGCGTTTCCACATGCAATCGGGTTTGGAACAGATACGCCTGGGGGAAGAGGGGGGCAAATTATTTATGTAACGAATCTGAACGATTCAGGGGATGGCAGCCTCCGCAGTGCTTTGACTGCATCAGGACGGCGCTTGGTCTTATTCCGAATATCAGGCACTATCACACTGAAAGAAGATATCCGTATCAAAGAGCCTTATCTGACGATCGCTGGGCAAACCGCTCCTGGGGAGGGAGTACAAATTCGAGGCGCTCACATTCGAATTGAGACACATGACGTCATTATTCGCTATTTGAAAGTGCGAAGTGGGGATTTAGAGAACTCTAGTACAGAAGAGAATCGTGATGCAATCACTGTAAATAATTCAGATCAGGCTTATAACATCGTGATCGATCATTCCACCATGATCTGGGGACCTGACATCGGCGGGCTGAGTTTTCTAAATGGCACGCATGACGCAACGGTGTCCTACTCAATTATGGGCGAGGGGTTGTATCTCTCACATCATCCTGAAGCAAACCTAGCTTCCAGTGGACATTCGATGTCAATGAACATCACCGAGCTTGATTCATCGGTTCCGCCAAGACGAATCACAGTTCATCATAACCTGTTGACTACCTCTGCTGACCGTAACCCAAGGATCATTGGTGGCAAAAACATTGATATTGTGAACAACGTAATTTACAACTGGAAATATTCCTCCTCGCAGGGGAATCCTCGTAGCTTAAACTTAATCAATAACGTATACATTCGCGGTCCAATGACTTCGAGAGTCTCCGCTTTTTTTATATGGATGCCATCTGTGGAGGATGGAGGAAAGTTGCATGATAACTCTGTGTATGAGACCGGCAATGTAATGGAAGGGTTCTGGAGCCGTCGCAAGGGCCCGTCGCAAGTGTATGCCGACACACGCTTTACACCATATTCCATGTCAAAGGAAGATTCTCCTGATATTGCATACGACGAGGTATTGCAGGAAGCGGGGGCGAATCTTCAGGTAAGCACAACGATGGGAGATTTCCGAAAGCTTCGAGACAGCGTCGACCAGCGAATCATCAATAACGTATTAAACCGCAAAGGATCTTTTTACAATGGTGTAGATTATGATCGTGTATTAGGTTATCAGGCGATTTCGTGGCCCGAACTAAAAGGCGGCATCGCGGCGATTGATGAAGATCTGGATGGAATGCCCGATCCATGGGAACAGCATTATTTTGGGCATCAAAGCCGAGGTTCATGGGAAAAATCAAGGGGCGATTATGATCGAGATGGATATACAGACATAGAGGAATATTTGAATCAGACAAATCCAACTCAAGCTGAAATTTGCCAGTAAGAGTTTTTATCTATCAATATACAGAAACAAAGAGAGGTTGCTTCACAGAGCAACCTCTCTTAATTCCTGATTCTACCCAGAACGAACATCAGTAAGTTTAGCTTTGCTGAACCGGTTCTCCCGCTGGCAATGCGCGTTGCCGGTAAAGAGCAGACTCAACCACAGACAACATTTTATTTGGATTCAGAGGCAAGGGTTGCAGAAATTGACGGAGGTGGGTAATTGGTTCTTGGGGATTTTGCATGATCTGGTTATAGTGAAGGTAAATTACTTTCATATTTTCCTGCTTCGCAAGCCAACCTGCAATGTGCGTGAGGTGGTCCTGGTAAAAACCAGTGAGGTGCTGATCGCTAATCCGGTCTGTTGGCTCACCCCGTCGAATCAGCATTTCCCGCTGAGAGGCAAGAATCTCGTCCATGTTACGCTTCATAAACACAATTCGATATTCATGCTCGGGCGGTAAGTATTCAAGCAGCGCAGAGATGATTTTGACTACCTTCCCCTTGCCTTCCGCAATCCATCCCGTGTTGCCATCTTGAAGTTGCTTCACCCGCTCAAGCTCATAATAGCCTTTGGGATTACTCTCATCAGGAATGCGGAGATGATCAGTCATGACTGACAGGCCGCCTGTCTCAAGCATGCGCATCATCATGGATGTCCCAGACCTGGGCAAACCTGAAACTACCGTTACGAAATCAGCGGCGGTGGTATTGCGTTTGTAAAAACGAAAGGGCATGGAAATCTCCTATCCTCAAGCAACAGGATGGCACGTAGACATGCAATGTCAGCCTGTTGCCGAAACGCTCCTAATGTGTCTGTTCGATATCCTTATGTATGTCAGTTTACGTTACCTAAACCAGTCGGCGGGTTAACTAATGGCAAATAACCGTTTGCTTCTAGATAGCGAATAATATTCGATGCATTCTGCTCGGGAGTGAAATTTACTGTATCCAGCGTAATTTCCGGATTGACCGGCGGCTCATAGGGGTCATCTACTCCGGTAAAGCCGGTAATTAACCCTTGGCGAGCTTTAGCATACATACCTTTGACGTCGCGCTCCTCGCATACTTCAATTGGAGTGTCGACAAACACTTCAATGAAATGCTCATCTCCCACCAGCTTGCGGACTTCCGTACGTGTGGAGAGGTAGGGGCTGATCGCAGCGGTGATGACCAGTCCGCCATGGCGAGCGATCTCACTGCTCACATAACCAATGCGCAGAATATTTGCATCGCGATCTTCACGTGAGAACCCCAGACCTTTCGAAAGGTGTGTGCGCACGACATCTCCATCAAGGAGAGTGATCTGCCTGCCACGTTCGAGCAACATCGATACCAGAATTTCTGCTGTTGTTGATTTGCCAGCCCCCGAAAGACCAGTAAACCAAATGCAGATGCCTTGCTGATCGCGAGGTGGATACATCTGCTGCAGAATATCAGAAGTCTCTTTGCGAGTGAACCATTCGGGAAGCTGTCTGCCTTTGGCAAGGTAATCATCACGCACTTGTGTTCCTGAGATGGAGAAAATCTTTGTTCCTTCTGGGATCTTATTTGCTTCCTCGTAGCGGTCAGAATCTGGCAGGTAGGATAATTCCTTGAACTTCACTGGCTGCATGCCAATTTCCGGTGCATGCTGAGCGAGTAACATTTGTGCCTCATAAGGTCCATAGAAGGGCTTGCCATTGCTGTCCTTCCCTGGTCCAGCATGATCGCGTCCAATAATGAAGTGTGTCGCACCAAAATTGCGACGGATAATTGCATGCCAAACGGCTTCACGCGGACCAGCCATGCGCATGGCTAACGGCAAGAGGCTAAGCAGCGTGCGTTTTTGATCGTAATAGTTTTCAACAAGCGCTCGGTAAATACGGACGCGGGTAAAGTGATCGACGTCGCCTGGCTTGGTCATTCCGACTACCGGGTGGATAAGCAGACTCCCGCTTACTTCTTCCGCCGCGCGCTTGGTCAATTCTTCGTGGATGCGATGCATGGGGTTACGGGTTTGGAATGCCACTACATTTTCATGCCCCATCTCGGAGAGAATCTTACGCACTTCAGCGGGCGTTCGGCGCAGGTTAACGAAATCATGATACCGGGGCAGCTCCAACATCTTGATTGCTCCGGAAACATAAACCTTCCCCCAGCGTTTCATCTCAGCGACCAATGGATGGCGAAGATCAGTTGTCCCCAAAACCAATTGAGCCTCTTCATCTGTATCCCATTCATATACTTCCTCAATTTGCATGACGGCAAGCCGGTTGTTGCGCGCATCGCTCAGGACAACCTGCTCAACTCCTCCCTCGAGTATTTTGGGATCTAAAGGAAGCGTAACAGGCATGGGAAACAATGTTCCATTTTCCAAGCGCATTTCACTGATTACGCGTTGATAATCTGCCTTACCCATAAACCGTGTCAAGGGGGAGAAAGCACCCGTTGCTAGTAATTCCAGATCACATAATGAGCGAGGGCTTATTTGAACGACTGGTAAACGGGTCGATTTTTCGATCCATTCCTGTCGTTCTTCTCCATTCACTATGAGATTGACCAACTCTCCGCCATAAGGGGAGATCAGCCGTCCGACGTTCTGTTGCTCTAACATAAAATCACCTCTCTTATTTTGTTGTAGGTTAAACGGGATTATATTGTCCGGATAACCGGTCTAAGGTTTGGGCATAGCTGTCTGCGACCCTGTTCCAGCTGTATTGCAGGTTGAACTGATCTGCATTTTGTGCCAGCTCTGCCAATCGATCACGATGCTGATAAAGCCATAGAATGTTTCTTGCCAAGTCGTTCGCGTCTCCAGCCTGAAAATACTGGACCATTGTTTCGTCAAAATATTGACGAATAATCGGCGTATCCGCTGCCAGAACGGGAACACCCAAGGCTACATATTCCATCAGCTTGGTTGGAAGTATGCCATCCGTGAAAATATCTCGTCGGTAGGGCACAATCCCGAGATCAGCCTCCTGGATCATTCGGGGGATGTCTGTCATCGGTAGGTAGCGACTACTGAACGTTATCAATGATTCAACATTTAATTCTTTTGCCTGGCGGCGCAACTCTTCCATAAAGTCACCTCTACCATGGATCACAAGGTGAATCTCTGGTATTTGTGGATAGACTTTTGCAAGCGCCTCAACCAACATGTCAATCCCATAGCGGTGAGCTAGGGTACCGTGGTAGATTAGATTGAACCTGTTAGTAGGCTTTTCTTCACCACCTGTGACTGGAATGGGGAGCCGCTGAAAAATTGCGTCGTCGGCAACATTCATCACAACACTAACTTTCTCCGCAGAGACGCCTCTTCCGATGAGTGATTTCCGCCAGAGTTCTGTAACCGTGATGACATGATTTGCAAACCAGCAGGAGAGCTTTTCCTGTATCAAGAGTAAACGTACAGCCAGGCTTTCCATCCCCGTCTTAAAAGATGAGGCGAAAAACTCAGGCATCAGGTCATGAAGATCAAGAATAACGCGCGCTCCGCCAAGCTTCGGCACGAGCGCTGCAAAGACCAAGAAGTCCGGAAGGTTATGAATCTGCACGCTCTCGTATCGCCTCTTCAGGTAAAGCTGACTGAGCCGAAAAAATGCGAGGATAAAAAATAGCAAGTATTCGAGCATCTGGAATGCTGGACCGCGCCCCCTGTGGCGCTGTACAGGCAGGCGAAAAATGTCCACGCCATCCACCCGTTCGAACGGCTTTTCCTGCTCACTTCGCAGACAGATTACATCCACTTGGTAACCGCGCTGTATCAACGCTTTGGCTTGACGCTCAACGCGCGGTTCTCCAATAGGGTAATGAGAATGAACAACCATACAATGTCGCATCGTTCACCATCCTATTCCTTGATAATGTCCGTTAGACGTATAGGGTCCGTCTTTTACACGTACTAAGTCAATCACTTTATGATCTTCACGCAACTTTTCGGAGATCTTTAAGTATCCTTCAGCTTTATTCCCCACCACTACAACATCACTGTTTTCAATCACATCGTCGATCGATTCACTCATTAACTGCGAGATGTGTGGAATCTCATGCTCAATATATGCTCGATTCGCGCCATGCAGCTTGGACAGCGACACGTTTCGGTCGTATACCATCACCTGATAGCCCTTGCCAACCAGATGCTCAATCAATTCGACCATGGGACTCTCGCGCAGATCATCTGTACCTTCTTTGAAGCTAAGCCCCAATACGCCAACCTTCTTACAGCCCGTCTGGCGAATGAGCTGGTAGGCATGAGCAACTTGTAAATCATTGGATGGCAAAATCGCTTCCAAAACAGGCAAGTGCATATCTAATTTGCGGCCATGATAAAGAAGAGCACGCAAATCTTTGGGAAGGCACGAGCCACCAAATGCAAAGCCAGGCTTGAGATAATAGGGAGAAAGGTTTAATTTCCGATCCATGCAGAAGATTTCCATCACCTGATGGCTGTCGATGTTCTGTTGTTTGCAGACTGAACCAATCTCATTGGCGAAGGTGACTTTTAAGGCGTGGAAGGCATTATTTACATACTTGACCATCTCTGCAACTTTGACGGGAACCTCGATCACCGGAGCGTCGAGCATGGAATAGACTTGCTTAACTGCAGCTACGACTTTTTCATCGTCCGCACCGATCACTGTGTAGGGAGGGTCGAAGAAATCCTTAATAGATGTGCCTTCACGCAGAAATTCTGGATTGTAGCCAATGCCAAACTCGATCCCGGCGGTTTTGCCCGAACTGTTTTCCAGAATGGGTTGCAGCATTTCTTCCGTCGTGCCTGGTAATAACGTACTACGCACAACGACAATATGGAATGTGTTCTTCTTGGCAAGTCCGTTTCCAATGTCCTCACACACACGGGTAACATAATCGGTATTCAAACTGCCGTTAGCATTGCTTGGTGTACCAACACAAATAAATGACAGGTCACTATTGAGAACTGCCCATTCGGTATCTTGGGTAGTCCTTAATCTGCCAGCGCTCACGTTTTTGTGGATGAGTTCTCCCAGTCCAGGCTCGATTAACGGGCTTTCTCCACGGTTCACCATCTCTACCTTCATCGTATTGACATCGACGCCAATCACATCATGGCCCCGCTCTGCCAGGCATGCTGCCAGTACACAACCGACATATCCCAGGCCAAAAACACTTATGGTTGCCATAAGCTATCTCCGCTCCTTGTGGAATAAATTAAGTGAAAAAATGTTATTCTCCTTGTGCTGACGTATCATCGAGATGGGTAAATCAAATCAGCCAGCTCTGCAGACTGTTGTTGCCATTCCTGACGGCGCATCTGGCGCAATTCGACTACTCCCTCTTCATATCGCTTGTAGTCCTGTTTCAAGGACTCAATACCCCGGCGAATTCCGTCTGGAGTGTTATCAACATGCACCGTGCCGCGGCAGAAATATTCCCGCAATAGTGGCCAGTCTGAGGTGATGATCGGTCGTTCAAGTGAGAGCGCTTCGCAAGCTCCACACTGTAGCGTATGGTCGCGAGTGGTCAGGCTCATCACCGCGTGGCTGGAGCGCAAAAGCTGATAATAGGCTTCGTCCGGCAAGAAATCGGTGAAGACGACATTGCTAGGTGCCTGTTGCAGCAGATCTGGGTTGGCTCTGCTGCGTTTTCCAGTGACGGAAAAGCGGACGTCAGGCAGATCGGCCGCAGCCTGTAGCACCGCATCCAGAGGTTCATCCCGCGCAAAGGTATTGACTACCGTCACGCTAAATTGTTCTTTTCGTTGAACAGGAGAAAGCGGGGTGGACTCTACCGGATCGCGCAACACCATAGCCTGTCCACCTTTTTGCTCGATCATGGTGCGGAAAAAATGATCAGTCACCAGCGTTAGCGCTGCATTGCGCGTGACCCAGTCATACAACCATGTAGGGCGGGTCCATATACCGCGTTGAAAGGCATCGCTGTGTGCATCGATCACATAGCGACTATTAGTCATTTTGCAATATAAAGCTACAAACAGAACAGCGAAGCTTGGTGGACTTTGGACAATTACCACCCGTGGACGTTTCTGAAACAGCAACCGCAACGTCTGCACTCCATGAACTACATACCTTAATGGAGCCGTCCACGCACCCTTCCACCGTGTGAAATAGAAGTGAATTGGAGCTGGCATTTGAAGTTCTTTAGCCAGCAACCTGCTCCGACCGCTCCCAAACGTCGGAGCAGCCCAAACCAGGAAAATAACCTCACCTTCGGTGATCTTGCGTCTTGCAACTGGAGTAATCGCTTCCATAACGTTTCCATGACGTCGCAAGACTTCAAAAGGTTACAGTTTTGATAGGGTACTAGGCAATAAAGGCTTCCAGCAAACGACGAGCATTTTTCTCTGGGTTAAAGCGATCGGCTACGATTTGCCTACCGGCTTTCCCAAAAGCGATCTGCATCTCCGGGTCGCAAATGAGTCGCGCCAGAGCCGAAGACAGCGCTTCCCCATCCTCGGGAGGAACCAGCAGGCCGTTAGTACCCTCCTCTATGACCTCAGGGATGCCTGAGTGAGCAGTAGAAACCACTGGAAGTCCCATTGATAACGCTTCGAGAATCACATTTGGAATACCGTCTCGATCACCATCTTTACCGAGAATAGCAGGTAATGCGAAAACAGTCGCCTCCTGATACTGAGCAATGACTTCTTCATGGGGCAGGGCACCGAGCAGCCGGACAGAATTGTCCAGGCCGAGCCGATGGATCTGATCTTGTAGGGTTTGGCGCAGAGGTCCTTCGCCGACGATACGACATTCGAATTGAATCCCCCGATCCTGCAGGATGCCGCATGCATCCACGAGATAACTTAAGCCCTTTCTTTCTTGCAGCTGCCCTACTGAAAGAATGACCGGACGGCCGAGTTTCGTACGCTGTACGTTCACGTAGCGTTCTAGCTCAAGCCCATGATAGATACACAACAATTTGTGGTTGAAAAGGTCTTTGCCAAACTGGCTAAGGTAGCTGCGGTTATACGCGGTACAGGTCGAAACGAACTTGGCGTTCGCGAGCTTTTCTCTTAGTAAAACTGGATTCACGTAGATGTCAGAAGCATGAGCAGTAACACTATATGGAATACCCAGTAATCGGCTTGCAACGAGTGCGACCGTCGCCGCACGATCGATAAAATGAGCATGGAGGTGCTGACCTGGCGCGCGACGCAGCGTATAGGCTGCATAAACGCCCTCCATAAAATGTATCAAAGTCATTAACCGGGTCTTAAAGGAGGAGTGCGGTCGGGTCAGGAGATACACGAGAGTGGAAAAGAAAGGGTTCGGCTTCGTGAGTGCATACCTTATATGGCTGATAATTAAAGGGAGCCACTTGATCGGTAACAGGTAGGTGACATCATTACGCAGTGCTTCCTGCTCTGCAGATAGCTTTGTCCAGGGCTGCCGGATGGAAAGGATCTTCAGCTGGACACCCATGTTGCGCAGCACCATCACCTCGCGATCGATAAAGGTTGTTGTCAGCCCAGGATAGGTTCCTATGATGTAGGTTAATGAGGGAAGTTTATCGTTCATTATCTCCATATCTTTAGTACATGATTACGGCCCAATAAAGGTCTGCCTGCGCGATTCGAATGCGTCGAAGTAGGTTGTTCCTCGGGTGCCCCTGTCAACCCCATTGACTGCACCGAGGCGAACGCGGTCGATCCGGTAGTTACTATTGGCGATGCCGGTGAGCGCGGCTCGTTGGGTGCCATCGATCCATAACGTCAACCCTCCATTCGCGGCTGCCATCCAGTCGATTTCCAGCGCGTGGGGAGTATCGCTAATGGCAAACCAGGCGCTGTTTGTCCAGGACGAACTGTTGTTAAGGACCTGGACACGCACTTGGTAACCATCGCGGTTGGTGAAGCGGAATTGTATTCTCGCTACCGCCTTGGATGTACCCGAGATTGCGTAGAAGATGAAGTGATTATCGCCGCTTGCCATCGAGATCGAGTTCGGGTCAAAGTAGAAGCGGGCACGGTAGCGAGACTCAGCTGAAGGCGCGTCGTCGGTGACGTAGATTGCGGTGTTGTCGTTAATCGCTGCCTGCATGCCGCGAGTGCCTACCAGGGCGGCCGCGGTGCTCACACTTAAGTCGCCACCGCCGTTTGCGCTCAACGACCAAGCTGAGAGGTTGCCAGACTCGAAGCTATCGGCGAAGATCAGGTCAGAGGTCGGTGGGGTAGGTGTTGTCGGTGTTGCGGTGGGGGTCCGTGTAGTTGGGATTGGAGTAACTGTAGGTCCGCTACCATCACCAATGTTTAGTTCATAGATCCTCCCATCGTTCTCGCTGGGATGATCATTGTTGTCGAGTCCGCGAGCCACAAGATAGATATTTTGGGTGCTGGGATTGTTACTTCCGGGTCCGATCCCAATCCCGGCAGGTTCGTCAGGATTGAAAAACCCGAGGTCAAATACGCGCACGACCTGGCCCGTGAGAGTGGTTTCAACCAGTCTGCTATCGCCTCGGCTGACAATGAAGAGCGTGCCACGCGTCGGATGGTAGTCGATTCCCTCTGGGTCACGTAAACCGATTCCGGCTGTATCAAAGTGGCCGAGGACAACATCATCACCGCTGGACCCTGCACCATTGAAGAAATCATTGGGTCCGGGAGAAACTACCCATACCTCAGCATTTGTCCCATCTGCGATGAATAATTTCCCTTCTCCAAAACCAAGGCCTTCCGGATCTTGAGATCCATATGTAGCCATATCTGTCACTCGCACTTGATCGTCAGCCGTACAATATTGCCCATCCGCGCCCAGGACCACTTCATACAATTTCTTTTTGCCATCATTGGAGAAGAAGATGCTCCCATTGGACGGATTGATTGCCAAACCAGCGGGCTCTTTCGTGAAGTCTGTGGTGTCACACGTTGATTGTAAGTTCCCGCTCAACGTAGAACTGAAGACATTTTTCTCCTGATAAATAGGCATTTCTTCGACTTCACTATCTGAAACAACGAGTCTATTTGTCAGATTGTTGTAATCAATACCAGAGGGGTCAGGGCTAGGGGGATTCCATGTATTGGTAAATATAGTGTTGACTAGTGAGATTGGGCTGGCAGGTGGCAGTGCCATGACTTCAACTGCAGTAATGGAAACTTCAGCAATTGAATTCGCAGAAGGATCGGCAATGTATAAACTTTTCGTTTCCGGGTTATCTGTCGTATCTCCACTGGGTGCAAAAACCATTCCGGCGGGGCTATTTAATTCAAACGCGGAGATATTACGAGTACTGACTATCTCGCCGTTTTCAGTGATTTCATACAATGTGTCATGCGTTTCGTTAAGGGTAAAGAGGTTACCTGAGTTAGGGTTATAAGCTAACCCGTTCAGCTTACCATTTTCGATCCCTCTTAAATTAATACGCTTCACACGATTGTCACGTTGAGCCTGACTAGCATCATAGTTCCCAGATTCATCTGGTGTTATGACCCACAAATGCTTCCCAGCGGGATCCAGTATAAACAATCGTCCGGTGGCAGGATCGAAATCGATACCCTGAGCCTTTTGTATTCCCATGCGCACGTTAAATCGTGCTGAAGATGCCGCTGATGGGGATAGCTTTCCGTCTGGTTCTACTCTTGTTGCAGTTAGTTCCTGGGTTGAAGCGTCCAATGTGAACAGACTGTTGGCTTTGCCATTAAAAGCAATATTCAATGCATTGAAAGATTGCCCTTGCAGTTCAGACATCCCGCGTAGTTCTTCGGTACGATCGATTACGGCAACCGGACGGGTACCACTTTGGGTCTGGCTCTGAATAGCAAGCAGAGCATCAGCCTGAGATGAATAGGCAAGTCCTTCCAGCCCCGTCACACCAAGCTCTGCAAGCTCGATTTCCCGAACTAGATATACATAAGAATTGTCGGATTGCGCATATACTCTTTGCGCTGCAGGGAGGCTGGCAGTAACCAGCGCGATGATGACAAAAAAGATTGCCCAGTGATACAGAAACGAACTCCTTTTCATAACATTACTCCTAAAGAAATCCCGTTTATCATTAAAAATAGAAGGTACGAGCTATTCTAGATAAGAGACAAAGTGGGTACCTTCCAACACTCTTTTTACCTCGGCATAGTTTTTTATGATCTGCTCCTGGCTTTTGCTGCGAATTTTTTGAAAACGAGACTGTGGTATGACACTATCTGTGTCAATCGAGAGGAAGCGACATAACGACTGAAAAACGGATGGGTCCTTTTGCAGATCTTCGTAGCCAATTTCAATCGATCGCAACCCCGAGAATCGCAATATCGTTTGCCCGCGTTTAATTTTGCGTTGTCTGATCTGTAGTCGCCGGATCAATGTTTTAGGGTCGAGCTCGATCTGCACGTCTTCGAGTGGAGGGGTCCCAGCCAGCTGGTGTGCCTTTTGGATCTTGCGTTTCAATGCCTGGGAGATTACAAAATCGAGCGCGTTCTTCCGGACCAGGTGAATTACCTGAACTTGATGAGTCCAAAAGTAGATTAATATCTCGGGATATCGGTACAGATGTGCGTACATCAGTTTGAATCCAACTGCGCCACGCTTCTGATAGATGCTATCGAGGTAACGAAAAACCTTTAAGGGACGCATACCTGCTATTTGACCTCTGGCCTCCTCAAAACGAGGATAGGCAAAGTCAGCATCCCAATTTTCCACGTGCTTTCTAGGTAAAAAGAGTTCCCCGTATGTCGTAGTAGCATTAAGTTGGTTGAGCAGGCTTACTAGCCAGGTGGACCCGCTACGTTGAGAGGTCAGGATTACAAAGCGTGTTTTTGCCGTTTCACCCTTCACGGACTATTTTTCTCCATTCCTTTTGAAATAAGGATAGATGTTCATCTGCCTGTTTGCCAGCTCCGAAGACGGCTTCGGCACGAGCGTTGCCTGCCAGTCCCATTTTCTTTGCGCGCTCAGGGTTTGCTATCATCTCAGCTATAGCCTGGCGCAATTGATCCACATCTCCCGGTGGCACAAGCAAGCCAGTTTCTCCTGGAATAACGACCTGTTGACTGCCTGAAACGCAAGTGGCAATCACCGGGAGACCACTTGCCATGGCTTCGATCAGAGCCATGGCTAAGCCCTCCCATAATGAGGGCAACACAAAATAATCGCTGGCTGCCAGTAGATCGGGGATATCCTTGCGGCTGCCCAGGAAGTGGATGTGCTTTACCAGTCCATGTTGCTGAACTTGCTGTTGCAATGAGTCGCGCAGGGGGCCATCACCAGGAAACAGAATATGAAGCTTATTATTTTGCTCGATTAATGGTGCTGCTGCCTGGATCAGATAGCGATGGCCTTTTTGCTCTTTGAGTGTCCCCACCAGGATCATTACCTGGTCTTGATCTTTCAGTCCAAGGCTCCTGCGGACTGCCGTCCTGTCAACCTTTCGCTGGTATCGCCGAATATCCACACCATTGCTAATGGTCGTGATGCGGCTCTGGTTCACGCGAATCGTTTGTTGGATAGCTTGTTCTACCTCTTCAGAGACGGCAATAAAACCATTGATGCGGTGAGAAACTTTCCGATAAAGTGCGTTGTGAAGGAGCTTTTTCGGTTTCAGTAACCAGTGCTGCCCTGGCAATTGGTCAGCCCGTAGCTCGAATAAGTAATTATGCACTGTCCAGAATACAAGGAGGCGAGGAAAACTGAGCTTAAGGGAAGCAACCAGAAAATCAAGGCTGCGAAGCAGATGAGTCTGGATGACGTCGATATCATATTTTCGCACCAAGTGGGTTAATCCCTTTCGAATGCCTGCGATCTCTTTGAGAAAATGTCGAGGGGAAAGAAAGCTATGAGTCCTTCCCGGAAGCACCTCAACCGTAATGCCCATTTCCTCGATCTCACTTCGCAATGGCCCATCTCGGAGGGTGCAAACAACGGTGGGCGCTCCACGCTCAATCAAGTAAGCGGACAGTGTGCGAACCACTTCCTGTGCACCACCAATATCCAGGTTGTTGACTAACTGCATAACCCGTAAGGGTCGATGGGTTGTATTCACTGGTGTTCTTTGCACTCTAGCGCTTATTTCACGTAGCCCAAGGCGCGAAGCCTGTCCAGGATGACCTCTTCTCCTGCTGGCGTTTCTTCCAGAATAGGCTGAGCCTCTTCCTCTGAAGGCCAGCGACTCAGCACCGGTCCGAACTGTATGGGCATAGCCAGTAGCCGAGCTGGATCGAAGATCTGCGTGATCACTTTGCCGTCCATATCTTCAGGGATGGGCAATCCTAGCGCGTACAGGATTGTTGGGGCTAAGTCGGTAATGTTCAAGTCTGCTAAAGGATTCGCGTTGCGAACGAGCTTCGGCCCGTTGGCGATGAAAACCCCTTCGATATGATGTCCACCTGGGTCGCTGATCTGCGGCCGGTCGGTGACGATCGAGCTGTAGTTGCTCAGTCGGTCACTGCTCCCATATTCAGGATGCATTACGATAATGATATCTGGCAGCTCATTTACATGCTCGCCCCAAAAACACTCTTCGCGCCGATAGACTTCCCGCACAATAGGCTTTCCATTGGTCGGATCTAAGGCTTCCCGAATCTTTTGGATGAGTTCATCACGAAGACGCTCACGCTCCTCGCCTTTTGCATGGACATAAATGCCGCCCACGGGATCGAATATCTTCACATAGTGCGCCCTTGACTGCGCATAATCAATGCGCGCAGTGGGTGCTTCCTTTGCCTTTTGAACCACTTTACTGCCATAAAGACCGGGTACCAACTTCAATAGTCTGCGAATCGAATCACGCGGAATACGCAATCGCAGAAGCCAGCCGTCTACAGACTTATTGCTGCGCTGATCTATCGCGAGAAAGCCATTTTTATACAGCCAGTTATTCCAGTGCGTGTTTTTGTGATAAATCGGCCCCATCCCATGATCCGACATCACAAATACTGTGGTATTTTCACCCGCTTTCTGAATGAGTTCTCCAATGTGTTCATCCAAGCGTTTATAAAGTTTGTGAACTGCCTGATAGAGTGTCTGATGTTCTTCGGAAGCCCCCTCTGACGGTTTTTGGTGATAGGGCCACAGATAGTGACCCATCCGGTCAGTCGCCGTAAAGACCACCATAAAGGTATCCCAGGGTTGGGTCGTCATCAGATCCAAAGAAGCTCGGGCGCGCTTCTCTTCCATTTCCTCGAACTCTTCGACCAGTTGCAGGGAGGGTTTGACAATGCGTTTCTTACGCGCTCCGCTGACGTCGCGCGCAAAGGGTTTCTCTTCTATGAAGCGATCGAGGTCAATTTGATAATCGGTAAGCTGCTTGGAAAGTTCCGGGGGATAGGTGAAGATGGATGCCTGAGGGGGGGTCAGCAGACAGGTGATCATGAACCCATTCACCGGGCGGGCAGGATAACTCATGGGGACGTTTATAGCGCCCACTTTTCGATCATGGTGTGCCAGGATATCCCATAACGTGGCAGACTTAATACTGCGAGCATCCACCACGTCGATTTTATCGGCTTTCTGTTCCATGCCTTCCGTTTCAGCAGCATCATCGAGCGGAATAAAATGGAACACTCCATGCTTACCGGGATTCTTGCCGGTTAGAAATGTGCTCCATGCCGGTGCGGTTAGTGGCGGAATCGTAGATCTTAATTCGCCCCAGGAACCTTCGGCGCATAGCCGTGCCAAGTTGGGCAATGAACCGTCTTTGATCCATGGCGAAAGCACGGTCCAGGTTGCTCCATCCAATCCAATGATTAATACACGATCACCCATGGTATTCCTTCCTATTGCTAGTGATATCAATTTTCAAACGAATAGCCTTGCAAGAACTCATATTGTCCAATACGGGCTTTCACGCTTTCTATTAACTCGGGAGACCAGTCGACTTTGTTCCGACTGCGCGACGGAGTCCGGTAGAGGATGCTTGCACATGCCTGGATGTAATCAGGTAAGGCAGGCAGCCCTAAAAACTGGCACATCTGCTGAAGTTCATTTGCCGGGTTTTGCAGAAGCGCTTCATGCCGGACCGCCAGAAAATCTGTAGACGGTAAATCCTTGCGAAGTACCTCAATTGTCTCGCAGTTAGAAAAATACACATCGATGCCATTGACTAGTTCGCGGCCGCTTCGTATATTCATCGTGCTGACCGTATCGAATGGGTTACGGACAGAGAAGATGACCTTCAGGTTGGTCATCTCGCCTAGAAAACGACGTAATTGGCTGTACGAATTTGGATTTTGGCGCAGATGCTGGGTAGAGATTCCGGCTTTGCGGTTGCCAATGACCTGCAAGGTCTGATAGCGTCCCTGCCATTGGCCCGGTACAGAAAACATATGTTGTGCTTCGCGCCCAGCCTTGGATCGTCCTTGCTTGGCCTGATGCTGGGAGCGCTCCAAAAGAATATGAAACACTTGCTCACGCTCGAACCCCGCCTCCAGATAAGGAAAAATATCAACTTCATCGGCGATCACCGCGTTCGGGTGAGCATCGACTAACCCGCCCAGCAGGCTGCCTCCACTTCTTGCATGTCCTACAAACAAGCAGTAATGTTGAACATCCTGAAAGCGTTCTGCCTTTTGGCGAGCCCAAAGATAAGAGTTGATATAACTCTTTAGCAGACGGGCTTTTGCGCGCGCCTGCTCGAGCAGACTCTGATTCGCAGTTCTAGAATCTGTTCGCGTGAGCGATGAATAAATTCCACTAATGAAACTCTGTCTCATTTATTGTACTCTCCTGTTCACCGGTTAACCAGTTTCATTATGTCACTTTTATGAGTTGTGATCCAATCGATGATTTGCATACGGTCTAATGATTCTGCGAGCCATTTCTTTTGACCAGTTTCCAAGACCCTGCTCCAGCAGACAATTAGCCGTCGTAAAGATAAATATTCCCATACGACTGGCAGGTAATCAAGTTGTTCGGTGCCTACGTTTGAGGCACGCTGATACGCTTGAATGAAACGGCGCATCTTATTTTGTTGAAAGCCCAGGCGGTTTCTGGTAAATGTGTTCATGGACGTAGCTAGATCTGTCAAACGCCAGTCCAGACGGGCAAGCTCGAAATCAATCATGACCACTGGCTTGCCATGCTTAAAGAGCAAATTGTAGGGCCCGTAATCTCCGTGTATGACGACTCGATCCAGCGGGGCAGTCGCTAACATCTCATCAAGCATAGTCAGACGGTCTTCAATCCATGCTTCGCGACTATAGATTACATTCAGTTCATCGTCGAGATTACCCTTCAATCTGTCCTGGGTTTGCTGTTTGTCGGCAGCTAATTGTTCCAGATACCAGCTCAAGCTGAGCCATCGCGTGCCTTCTTTTGATATGAAGCCATTCGGATTCTTCCCAACCGGAGTGAAATCGCGAAGAGCTTCATGGAGCGATGCCAGTGACAGCGCTGCTAATTCGATGAATGTGCTGGTTTGACTCGGAAAATAAATCTGCTCGTGATATTGAAAGTAGCCATCCAGATAATCGAACAATGCAAACCAGCCATCCTCCATCATAGTAAGGGTTTCACCATGAAGATTTTGATTGAGGCGAGGGGCAGGGAATTGAAACACGGCAAGTTGTGAGAGTATGTCGTGCTCTTGAAGGATCTGCTCCGGTTCTACCGATGGCTTATACTTTTTGAGAATCTTCTTCCCCTCATTTGTTGTTAAGACCCAATTGCTGCTCCGCCCGTCTGTTGCTACCTTTTTGGCCGGTTGGAGAAGCGATAATCCATAGGAGGATACGATCATCGCAATCCATTGCGCATCCTGTCTCGAGAGCTTATCAGGAGTAAGAAGAGATTTGAAATTCAGACGATCTGGTCGAGGGAATTGAAGCCCGGGTTTGACCCAGAAAATTGGTATTGAACTCATAGCATTACGTTTCATCCGCGACAGCTTATGAAAAGACCGTTTGATACTGTCGTGTGAAGTACTTCTGAAACATAGATGTTTCAGTGATCTGCTTGCCAACCGCTGCAAGAGAATGTTCAAGTCCCGAATTATTCTCGATTTGAATTACAAGTCTCCCATGCGCGGTTAATGTGCTTGCGGCAAGCGTTGCAATTGTATGGGAGTTTTCAACAAATCGGCGAATCGTCTCAGGATCTTTTCCGCGGAGACGTATCGGGAGACCGCGCTGGTACGCCCGTTCCAGACAGACTTGCACGGGTGCGCATACCAGGATAGTCAGCGGAACCTCAGGCAGATATTTGATATACCCCTCAATCTTCCTTGTATCCAGCTCGGTGTTCTGCCAGGCAAACAAGTTAATGGACCGGTGAGCCAGTCCTTCGTCGACTACAATCAGGCGTTTCGGCAATACGTTATCAGACATTGCTTCGTACAGACCTGCGACCTCAAAAAAAAGATTGAAGATAAGCTTGCGGTGCCAGCTGGGTAAGTTACAAAGTTTTTGGCTTGCATCCCACGCTTGCCATACCAGCTTCGGGTGTTTCAAAGAGAAGCGCGCCTGATACCCAGTCAGCGAGACTCGTTTTGCCACACGTCCTACAGGCCCATAGACGGCAGCTTTTGGAAGAAATCGTGCAAGATCGTTATCAAGTACTTGCTGAGGCGAGCTTACGGGAAATTCAACCGTTTTTAAGCGTTCCTGGAGTGCATTTGCTAGGCTTGACTTTCCTGATCCCACGCCACCGAGAAACTCAATCCACATTACAGACAGTCCCAAATAATCGTTTTCACCTGCTCGATGACCTGCTCGATAGGAGCATCGGCTTCGATGACCATGAGACCAGGCAAAGCCAATATTGCTTGGTCAATCGCCTTTGCTTTTTGAACAACGGCCTCATAGTCGTGGTCAGGTTTGCGTAAGCGGGATGTTTCTGGATGGACCCGCAGAGCAATGATCCGGTCAGGGATCATTATTTCCTGATACAAGCGTTCTTCTGTTCTGGCAAGGCGGCGTTCCAACCAGTTTGCTTTTCCCTCCCACTCTGCTGCAATTCGTGGCCCATCGACTGGTCGATCAAACATCCGCACGTCTTTCAAAGGATAACGATCATACAGCACTACACATCCTGCCTCAGCTTCCAGCATGCTTTGGTGAAATTGTCGGTTCCGCTCCCACCCTTCGGCCAAAAGAGAAACGTTCTCCCAGAAGCGCTGATGTCGCCCAGCGAGCCGAGTCAATAAACTGCTCTTTCCTAATAGGCGGCTGCAACCAGAAAAAGCGCTGCGCGAAAGCGATGTGATGCTTTTGGCAATTCGAGTCGCCAACAGTGACCTTGACTTTCCCATGTAATAGGTTCTGACGCTCATCCGCCAGGAGAGCCATTCTTGAATCTGTTGGATGACGGTAGATTTCCCGGCGCCATCGGTGCCTATAAAGGCAAGTCGTATACCACCCTGCGGGCGGGTCATTTTTTTTTGAATTCGCGGCTTGAAGATCTTCCGTTTTCGCCGCCAATCCTCTCGGAAGTACCGTAGTGTTACCCGTTCCCGGCTTTCCCGCTGATGCGTTTGCAGTGCATTCCGAAGTAACTTGCGTAACCGCAGAATCTGCGAACCTGTCAGCGTTTTATTCTTCAGGCTTTGCAAAAGTTCCAGTACAACATCTGCAGGAATCATACCCTGCCAGTGCTGAAGCTGATTCTGCACCTGTTGTAATGAAGTCAAATCCAATAGCCAGCGAGCCTCTCGAACAACCCCCGAGGGGAAACCGCCGGTACCAGATTTTTTTCTTCTTAAGACAGACCGTGCGATCTCCTTAATGCCATCCCGATCACGGTATTTCAAAAGGGAGCGCACAACAAAAACAATCAATTCAACTTCGGGACGCGGTATTTTGACATTACTCTGCAAAGTAGTATCGTTCAAAAAATCCTGCTCAATCGGCAAATGATAATTTTTTACATACTGCTCGCCCAGAACAAGCTGGTCATGAATGTGCAGATGAAATAACCGGCCAGTGCCCCAGTCGAACCCTAGGAAATTCTCAATACCCGGGTATGCCTTTCCAGGCGCGGCGCGAAAGTGTTTCACCCCATGTGCCGACAGGATTTTTTGTAACACCTCAGCATCGCGCGGGTCGACGAGTAGATCCAGGTCGGTGCGGCCCTCCAGCCCCTCGGAAATGCGAATCCTGCTCTTCCAATTGCAGTAGCGCACCCCAGCCTCGTTGAGCGCGGCAAACAATTGGGCTGGTACATCGGATAGATTGGACCGCTCAACCAGCGGCGTTTCGACGGTAATCGTTTTGCTCACGCCTCATATCCGTATTCGCGTAATTGAGGTCCCAGCCAAAACTTGAACCAACGCTGCAAAAGAGGATCCATATGTTTGCGCCAGCGTGTGACGGCTCCAGAATCAAACCCGGCTGCCCCATCGGGCAGGAAGCTCGAATTGATCACTGTTTGCTGGAGCATAGGCTCAGTCAGCGGAAGGTCAAGGAAGGAGCACAACCTCTCGAGTGTGACTTGTGGCTCAAGCACCAAATCTTCGTACTTCAACAAAGTGTAGCGTCCAGGGAATTGCTTTTGATAGCTTTGGTGATGCTTTTCTATGCGCCGCCAGTTTGCGATAACGTGCAGGCTGGAAACTAGTTGAAATGCCACACCCAGCCGTCGCAGCCCAACCTTGCCTGGGCGTCGACCTGCGCTCTCAGCCTTTTTCTTGCGGGACGCATAAATAGCTCGCGGATCTCGGAATGTATGTATAATTTTTGCGTTGGGGAACCATTCCAAAAGTTGCGGTACGAAAAAGACGTGCGCTGGAGTCTTTTCGCCTCGGATGGGCCGGCCGGCCGCATGGACATCCATTGCCAGCTCAAACAGCCCACGCTCTCGCTCTGCGGGATCAATCGCCAGTAACCGGCGCAGGAACGCTTCCCGGTCCACATGTTTTGCGCTGAAATTCCAGAACATGAAACGTCTCTCACGAATGGTGAAGACGTGATCCACTACCTTCTTGGCGCCTTCATCGGTGGTAAGATTGCCGATCCGCGCGAGTTGTTTGCGCATGCTGGGACGGGACTGGATTCCTAAGGTGGCGCTGTCGATCAGATAATGCGACTCGCCTCCCATTCCGATGCAATCTGAGCTATTCAGAATGTGGCGAGTAAGCGTCGAGCCTGTTCGCCCATGACCCACGATGAAAATGTGATCGAGGCTGTCCATAAGACTCTCTTGGGTCATAACCCCATGACCTCTGCTTGCCCCGGTCCTGCATCGGCTACGAGTCGCGACTCGGGAATTGGGCGGCCGACTTGGTCGAGATAGGATTCTCTCCAGCGCCAGGCCGTAAGCCGAGCCGTATTCAGCGGTAGATCCATTAAGGTAAACAGCAACCGGTCCTGGGTAGAAAGGTGAAGATCATCCAGGGGGTAGTCCAGTGCTTTCATTTCCCGGCCCGCGGCGGCTTGAATAAAAGCGATCCAGCGTGGTGTCAGGTATTTGCGATAGCGCCCGACGGAGCGCGTCGAAATGGAGCCCGGCTCATGTTGTTCGAACGAGCTATTGCCGCCGTCGTCACGGAATGCCTCGGCGCCGCGCATAGAGAGCATGACGGGCTCATATTTTTCACCGATAAAGTCACAAATTTCGCGCATCATCATCTCTGGCTGTGCAGCCAGGCTTTCGTAGCGGACAAAACGGTACTGACCTGGGTACCTGCGCATGTTGCGGTAACCAATACGCACGGAGTCCAGCCACATGCCTGCTCCCGACCCGACTCCGCCTCGGATCACCTTCCAGCGCTTGAGAGCAGAGGCATAACGGTCACGCGGATCGCGTACGATGTGGAGGATACGCGCATCTGGATATGCCTTGAAGATTATATCGGCGTAGCGCTCGGTATTCAGCGATTTGTCACCCCAGCGTGGTTTTCCGATTTTTTCAGCATATTGATCCCAGATCAGCGTGAATAGCTTTATATAATCTACACTGTCCTGCCTGAGCTGTTGTTCGATGCGCTCGTAGTCCGGGTTCATGATCCGGAGGCGCCTATACTGTTTCATTATAGAAAGGCAGCGATCCAGGTTTTCGCGCTGGTTCAAATCACCAAACTGCTGGTAGAAAAACGGCCACAGGTTAGTCCGCCGTGTCATGGCAATATTCGGATGAGAGGCCAGCAGCGCGTAAAGCAGACTGGTTCCACTTCGTTCCACTCCCCCGATAAAAATGGGCCGACTATCCATGGTATGTCAAATCTCCTTCTTGGCGTCCGAACGAAGGAACTGTTTCCGTTCAGTCAGATTCCAGGCGATTAATCCAGCCAGATTGGCTGGCAGATCGATCATGGAGAACTTAATTCGCTCTCCAGCGGAAAGAGGAACCGGCTTGACCGTGTATCCCAGATCAATCAGGGCACGCCTAGCAAATAATTGGGTAAATGTAACTTGTGTTTTCATCTTGTTTGCACTAGCCTGCGGGTGGTACACATCGTTCTCTGCACGTTCCTCTTCCTCCCTGTTGTGTGTACTCTTAAGAACTTCGAGCATCACAGACAAGTAATCTTCCTGCAGGAAGTTACAAATTCTGCGCAGTATATTCTCGGTGTCTTGCATTAGGTCCTCATAGCGTACCACCAAGTATTGCTTATGATAGCGCCGGGAATTGTGCTGAGCCAGATGAGCCGAAAACTTCCAGCGCGCCGTTAACCATCCACTTTTGCCGCGCCCTCGATGTTTGTTGATCGCGCCGGCTGCCGTGCTGTCTCGCGGATCGCGAATCATATGTACCAGTTTGGCATCTGGGTAAGAGGAGAAAATCACATCGGCAAATCGCTCCACGAACCCAAGCTGGTCGCCCCAGCGGCGTTTCCCGGCACGTTCCAAATTCTGCCGGTGAAATAGTTCAAACAGACGGGCATATGTTTGGGGACCCTGAAGAAATTCGCGCTGGACCTGCTCACGATCAGGATGCATTTCTTGGATTGCTTTCTGGGCCAGCATTGCAGAAAGGCAGCGATCCAGATTCGATGGAGTGGACAGGGGACCGAACTGGTTATAGAAACGTGACCACATGTACGTTCGGCGAGTCAGCAGAAGCTCTGGATGTGCAGAGAGCATCCGCCGGAGGGGCGTTTTCCCTGACTGGTCCAACCCACCGATAAAAATGGGTCCACCCTCCACGGGTTTATCCTTCTCCCTGATGGGCTGAAGTAGTAGGCTGCGACTTTCCTGATCTACCAGATCGCAAAACCATCGCGTCTGAGGGTCGCCTGCCAGCCAAGCGCGGAAAACGCTGCTGCAGAGACTCAATCAGCAGCCAGCTCACCATGCGGGCTAGATTGGCTGGTCGTACCCATGTTTCATACTTCAGCCGCTCCGTCGGTGAGAACCGAAGTGGCTCAAATGTGTACCCTAACTGGCGCATTTCATTCTTGGCATACTGCTGGATAAAGGCGATTTCTGCTTTTGGGAGATGTTTCCGGAAACGGCCAATATATTTTTCGGAAAGGGGCTGCTTAGAGGTTTCGGCGTTCTGAAGCAGTTTTTCTCGATGACCCGGAGATCCATCCATTGTCAACATTGTGGGCGTGTAGGATTCGCCGATAAATTCGCAAACGCTACGCAATGTTTCTTCTGGCTGTCGAACGAGCTTTTCATATTGTACAGGCAGGTAACGGCCTGGGTAGCGGGACACATTTCGTCTCATCAGAGCAACCGAATATTTCCAGCGTGCCGTTGCTCCTCCACAACGGCCTTTGCCGTTGGGCCACATCGCAATTGACGCTTCATATCGATCGCGCGGATCACGAATCATGTGGATCATTACAGCCCCAGGATAGGAAGCTAATACTTGATCCGCGTAGCGCTCGATCAGTCCAGTCTGATCGCCCCAGCGGGTTTTGCCTGCTCGCTCTGCATAGTGCTGATGAAGCAGACCAAACAATCTTGCATAGGTGGGGGATCCCTCAAAAAACTCTTTGCGGATGCGCTCAGGATCAGGTTGTAGATATAAGGCATGCTTATAATGCATCAATGCCGTCAGACAACGCTCAAAGTTTTCTGTGATACGCAGGTCACCATATTGGCCATAAAAGTATGACCAGAAATTTGATCCCACAGCCGGAATGGCAATGTTAGGATGGGAAGAGAGGAACGCTTGCATGGTGGTTTTCCCACAACGGTCCAATCCACCAACAAAAATCGGTCCGCGAATCAGGTTCTCTGGTTGAAGAAAGTTTGAAAGTTGTAGTGACATCTGCGCGTTTGCGTTGGCAGTTTTATCTGTCATTTAGAATACCCGAAGATTTCCATACCTTCCCGGAGCCAAAAACGGAACCAGGCATCCACCCAAGGTGTTATATGTTTCTTCCAACGATTTGCAGCGCCAGAGTCGAAACCAGTTTGTTTTTCTTGAAAACCCATGCTTACCACAGTCTGTTCCAACATGGCCGGCTGAAAGGGCACACCAATAAAGGCGCAGAGTTCTTCCACTTGCCTTTGCGGCTCGCTGACCAGATCCTCAAAGCGCTGCGTGTAGTAGTTGAGAGGGTGTTTTTTCTGGTTTCCTAGGCAGCGGCTCGCACCTTCTCTCCAGGTGATCGTTGTCTGGAGGAGGATCACCAGTTTCATCAAAAACGGCAATCGCTTGAGTTGCTGGTAGGGGAACGACTGTGCCTCTTTTTGCCGCCTGTGCCATTCGGAAATGAAAATCCCCCGTGGATCTCGCATCATATGAATGATCTTTGCCTCCGGAAACCAGTTTAGCAATGTTTCCGCATAGCGAAAATGGGCGGGTGTTTTCTCACCCATAATCGGCTTCCCCTTTTTGTCGGCAAACAACTGCATCAACAGAATAAAAAAAGCGCGCTCGCTGCGATCCGTCTCTAATAGTTTTCTGGCAAATTCTTTGCGATCGACCCGTCGAGTGATCCAACGCCAATGCGAACTGGCTCTACGGAACCAGGAACTGCGTTCCGAGCCACCTGTGTACAGATGATCCACCAAGTTCTGTACATTTTGATCGTTTGAAAGATCGCCAAACTTGCGGAACTTCTGACGCATTCCCTCTGCACCAACGAGGTGCCCCAAAAAATGGTTTTCCCGGGAAATCGCAATCCAGTCAGACTGGTTGAGGATATTCCGCATAAGCGTTGTTCCACTCCGACTGAGACCAACAATAAAAACATAACCAGACGATGCGGCTGGCTGCTCTGTTTCTGCGATGGAGGCGTCATCTATATTTCGGAGAATCATCCCTTGAGTGGTCATAAACTATCCAATGGTTTCCAATTGTATATTTTGTGATCGAACTGCAGAATCCATGGCTACATCGATGGCATTTGCAATTAGTCCAAGCACTAGCCACCAGATCGCCGTGTTAAAGAAGGGTGACTGGATCATATCTGTGAATAGCCCTACGGTAGCATGGTCTAAGATCAACAGCCAGAGCAGCATTACCGTGGAGCTGCTCCAGACCCGAGTCTTTGGTAGCCACCGCCAGTACTTCACTGTTAAGTATAGAAGCAAAGCGGTTGGAAGGTAGTACAGAATCAGTCCGGGGATACCCATCTCGGCAGCAATCAGCAGGTACGTGTTATGGGAGCTCTGCTCTTTGCTATCCACAAGCCCCAGCACCCGATCGCGGAATTGTTCGTCGTAGAGCTCATGGTTGCGATAGCCCCAGCCAAATACAGGCTTTTCTTTGATCATCCGGAAAGTTGCCGCACCCCCGATCACACGACCCTCTGCGGTAGTCTGTGTAAACAAGCGCTCCTGCGCGAATGTGGTGTATTGTGCCAACGGTCCAAGCGCTAGTAGAGGAACGAGTGCAATTGATCCAACCAGGCTCAGCCGCCTCATTAGCTTAGGGTGGAGAATGTACAACCCAAGCCAGACAGGGATGGCACCGAGCCAGCTGCCCCGTGAGAATGAGAAAAATACAAGGAAAAACGCAAATGCCACTGCTAGAAAAGACACAGCCACCTGCAATTTTTTCTGGTAAGAGTCGCGCCACAATGCTTGCACCAAAATTACCACGGCGAACAGTAAGGTCGTTGTGAAAACCGCCGGATTCCCAAAGGTGCCTACAGTGCGTTCGTCTAACCGCCCCAACCATTTCGGCGGCAGGACTTGAGGTGCAAACCAGCTCAGGATTCCAATGGTTCCCTGCGAAAAAATGATGACGAAAGCCACTGGCGCAAGCCGTTGTAAGTCTATTTGGCTGGGCCGAATCACACGGATCAGCCAGTACATACAAAACGGAACGAAAATCCGGTCATAGAGATGGATAAGCTGTGCCGTTGGTCTGGCTGTAAGCAGGAGAATATTACAGACGCAGAGCGCGAGATAGACGATCATCACACCATCTACCAGCCCGAATCGAACATCTTTAATCTTCCGGATCCCAAGGATTGACAATCCAATTAGCGCTATCAGTGCGCCTGGAATCATAGCCCGGTGGAGCAGCCAGTATAAAGTGCGCGCTCCAGGCAGAACTTCCACTAGGAAAAATGGGAACACCAGCAGCCACATAATAACGCTGATGAAGGGATAATAGAAGAATAGCAGTAACACCGGCACGATCAGTAAGATCCCCAGCAGTGCCACCCAGTTGTGCTGAATGACTAGGAACGCGCCGAGGATACCCAGAATGCCTCCAAGCACTAACGGAAGCCAAGTGGATAAGGCATTTGGTTTGCCAGGGTCACCGGATCGTACGATCCCAGTCACCTGTGATAGCCAGGCTCCGATCATATTAACTCGCGTTTGTTGCGTTTGCATTATAGTTCTGCTATCCTTTAAATGTGCTCGCGCAGGACACTCCAGTAGACTCGGCGGAATAATGTGAAGAATTTATATTCCATTTGGTTCAAGAATGAGATAGGCTGTTCGCCCCATTCTTTCGGAAACTCGTATCCCCACTGCTGCATAAACGGTCCAAAGATACGCCGTGCTCGCGGAATGATCTCCGGGGTGTAGTACATCCAGTACTCCTTCTTCCGCTCGCCAGTTACATTACGGTGCGGTAGAGGGCGAATTGAGTCGATCCCCAGGAGTCTCAACACATGCGCAAAATCTTCCGGAAGTGTCTCGAAGCGCATGATGTGGTTGTAGCGTTTGATGGATATGGTCGACCAAGTGTTGTGGGGAATTACATAAAACTTACGGAAGTAGGTTGGAAAATCGACATCATGATTTTGGATATATCGAAAGAGATATGCATCAAAATATTCTGCCAGGCGTTTTGCGTTACGTACTTTCTTCCGGTTAGTATAGCGATCGCGGTGGTCCGTTCTGAGCTTGAAATAATGGCTGACTGCGTCATCGAGCGGATTTCGAACGCTGGTGAAGACAAAGTATTTCTTCTCTTCAGGGGAAGCGATTTTCAGGAACTCCTGATAAGTACTGTGCTTGCGTAGGATGCGCGCGCCAGAATAATTTTGGCACAGTTCGTTGCTGACAGCTGTAGTTCCTGTGCGTGGATATTCGACAAACACATACTTATACTTATGGCTGATGATCATAAGCAAACCTCTTTGTATTAATCACCGACATTTTGGCGGAATAGAATATTAGGATGGCATGAGCCGCGAAAGCAACAGTCCCACCCGGCGGCGTATTCGGTTAACAACCATAATTTCTTCCGATGAGAGCCCTAATCGTTGAACCACTACCGCATAGAGAGCCAGCACCACTACCATCTGAAGCATTACGAGTAGCAGGTCTCCGGAAGCGGGGAACCAGACATGCATAATCAGAGCTCCGATGGCTGCAAGGACGCCAGCCGCGAGTGGTTTCAGGATATGTGGGTTGTAGGGAAGAATGCGGTAAAGAAACCACAATTGGATCATGGGCAGGACATTGGCGAATACTTCATGGATAAGCGCTGCTAACGCAGCCCCTGTGACCCCAAAGCGCGGAATCAGCAGGAAATTGGCAAGAATGGCAATACCAACCCGTATGATTGTATTGAAAAGCTTCATACGCGTGTGCCCGGTCATATCAAGGATTGTCCCACACATACCTGTCGATACATTGACCAGATTCACGAGCCCCATAATTGCCAAGGCAGGCGCGCCTTCCACAAAGCTCTTACCAAAAATGGAAATGACTTGGACGGGAAAGAGCGTCACTATTAAGATCAAGGGCATATTTAGAGTCACCATCCACCGGGTGGTCGTCTGGTAGATGTGCTCGACCTGGGGATGTTTCCCTTGGTCGTTGAGTTCTGCGATCAAAGGCCGGGCAGATTGATTCATCGACGCATGAAACATGTTTCCAAGTTGGTTTACCTGGTTAGCGATGGAAAATACCCCGACCCCGCGGACCGTGTCTAAAGAGCCAATAAGAAGCGTTTGCAGGTAACTGCGAAATGTTGTCAGTAAATCGGACAGGCCGAGTGGTAAGGTGAACCCAAATAGTTCACTTGGATTGCGCGTTCCAGTGGCCAGCGACCGCCGCAAATGGAAACGTCTATTTAGAAGATACAGCAGAATCAGCGAAGCACATAAATCAGACGCGCCAAAAATCAGAATCGCGACGGGGGTGCTGAATCCCGTCACAGCCAGCAGGATAATCAAGATCAGGCGAATTAGGGGTTGGGCAATATTCTGCGCGATGACCGTGTCGGACATGCGCTTGAACCCGCGCGTTGCCCCAGCTAGGACATCGCTCATCGCAAGAAAGGGGACGGTCAGACTGGCGATTTGCAGGAGCGGAGCGAGGCGAGCATCATGAAATGCATGTTCTGCAATTAGAGACGAAAGCGCGAACAGCGTGGTGCTGGTCACTACGCTAAGGATGAATGCTCCCCCTATCCCCAATTGAATGGCGCCCCAGACCCCGCGACGGTCCTTCCGACCATTCAAAATTGCGATATAACGCGTCATGGTCGTATCTAAGCCAAACACCGAGATCGCACCGGCGATCATGGCAGCTGAAATGGCCAGGTTATACAAGCCATAATTCTCTGCGCCCATCATACGCGCCAAAACAAAGGTGATGGCAAAGCGGGCAATGTAGGTCGCCAGCCGACCGAACATCAACACGCTACCGCCCTTGGCTGTCACGAGCATGTTCTGTTCGTTTTGAGAGGTCCCGCCTTCCTGGCTTGTTTCGATCGCTTCAATCGTTGGGGGATTCATATCCCAGGCGTCCGGTTTCATTCCGCTCTTCCAGGTGAACTTCTACTTTTTTGCTCCTACCCTGTGAACTACCGTTTTTTGACCAGTCGTTCAACATAGTACGGAGTGTTCGCGCTTCACCCTCGGTAGTATGGATGAGCTCGCGAGTCTCGCTGAGCTCGGTGCGGATTAGCTCGCACTGTTGCATGAGAAGCGCCAGTTCATTTTTCAACGGCACAAGGGCAGTTGGTTCTTCTTGAACGCTGGGGATTGTGGAGATGTTTTTTAAGTCACCGCGCAACCAAGAGGAAATCAAAAGCGCGACGGATCCCAAAACCACACCCAGAAGAGTGCCGACAACCAAATTGTAGGGTATCTTCGGGCTTGTCGGCGAATTCGGGGCATTCGGGGAATCTAAAAGTGTAAGTTCATAGGAGGGGTAGAGATTGTTGACATAGGTCATCGTTTCTTCCCCGACTGCCGTGGTGAAGTCACGGATCAGTTGCGGATCTTCCCCTTCCACGGCTATTTCCAGTATTCTAGACCCTGGCAAGGTCCGGCTGCTGACGGAGAGCTTGCGTAGTTCGCTGCCAGTGATGCCAATATTCTTGCCTGCTTGTCGCTTGATCATCTGGCTCATAGCGATTTCAGAATAAGTTCCCTGTAGCTCCACATACCTGTTTAGGCTATCCAGAACCGTTGAGGTCGTTTTTGCATCCGTAATTTCACTGCTCAAACGCGTAACGTAGGTAGCCTTGGACCTATATATTGGAGTTTCTCGCAGGGTCAGATAAAGGGTGGCCCCTACGGTAATCAGAAGTACCGTCAGGAATATCCACCATCTCCGTGCCATAGATCGTAGAATTAATCGTCGTTCCATACCAATCTCTCTTTCCTGATTTAATTATCAGATAGCACTAATTTGCATGCCTGGCATACATGCTCCACCTGTTGTTGACTAAGGTAAGGGTGCATCGGCAGAGAAAGCACTGTCCGGGCTGAGTGTTCGGCATTCGGGAAGCTCCCAAGAGGAAGATTCATCCAATTGTAAGCTTGCTGGAGATGGAGAGGAATCGGATAATGAATACCGGTCTCAATTCCGTAGTCGAGTAAACCTTTTCGCAATTCATCTCGTTGTTCGGTTCGTATTACGTACAAGTGATAAACAGGCTGCTGATCTGCGGGTTCATAGGGTAATTCAATGGGCAAGCCCGCCAAACCTTCCTTGTACCACTGGGCTGCCTGATAGCGGCACGCATTCCATTCGTCCAGATAACGTAGCTTGATCGAGAGCACAGCTGCCTGGATCGTGTCGAGGCGAGCATTCCATCCGTGGGGAGTGGTGTGGATATATTTCTCACTGGATCCGTGGTTGCGCAATTCACGCATCTTGGCGGCGGCTTCAGGGTTGTTTGTGACCACGGCTCCCGCGTCGCCGATGGCACCAAGATTTTTTCCCGGGTAGAAACTGAAGGCTGCGGCAGCGCCCGATGTACCTGCTCGTTTCCATTCACCCTTTACCCTTATTTTAGCACCATGCGCCTGGCAAGCATCTTCGATCAGCGTAAGTTGATGTTGCTCGCAAATTTCTGAAATCTCATGTAGATCTGCCGGAAGACCGTAGAGGTGTACTGGCATCACAGCAGCTACTCGGGTGCCCGTCTGAATATGACGAAGGTGACCATTATTATCAACGGCGCATTGATTAGCCAGGAAGTCATTCAGCGCGGTAGGGGAAAGGTTGGCGGTTTCAATATCGATGTCAACGAATAGAGGATGGGCGCCAGCTCGGGTGATTCCCTCCACGGTCGCAATAAATGTATTCGGGACTGTGATCACAGCATCCCCAGGTCCAATTCCGTTGGCGACGAGTGCCAGCCAGATTGCGTCCGTTCCGTTTCCAACCCCAATTACTTCCTGAACGCCTAAGTATTTGGCAAAGTCTGCTTCAAACTGGGATACGGCTGCCCCGCCGATAAACGAAGAGGTGGATAGTATTTCATTAACTGCGGCATGGATCTCGTCGCGAATGGGGCTGTGCTGGGCATAAAGATCAACAAATGCTATTTTTTCTACGGTAGTCATGGTTCTAATACTCCACAATCAGTTCTACCCCGCCGTTCTGAAGCGAACGCTGGGCGGTTTCTAATACTTTGATTACATTTACCCCTTGCTGACCGCCGCTACGCGGTTGCTTTTGCTGGCGTATGCAATCAGCGAAGTGCTCGCACTCAATCAAAAGCGGCTCACGCCACGAAATTGGGTAAATGGTTTCTTCACCGTGCCGATAAGAAGCACGAAATTGCTCTTCGGTTACGGAATAGGGATGGACATCGACACCCTTGTCAAAGATGGTGACCTTGTTCTCGGCTATATCATCGTAAACAAGCATCTTTTGGCTGCCCACAATGGTCACACTACGCTGCTTGACCGGATCCAGCCAGCTCAGACGCAGGTTCGCCATAATTCCTCCCTCGAACAGAATGTTTAGGTATACAACTTCATGCAGCTTGCGGTATTTGTTCACATAGATCGCTCCACGCGCACTAACAGAATAGGGTTGCGCATCTAAAATGTAAGAGAGCATCGAAATGTCGTGGGGCGCTAGATCCCACATGACGTTGATATCTGGCTGAAGCAGTCCAAGATTTGCACGTGTAGAGTTAAGGTAATAAATGCTACCCATCTGCCCGGAGAGAACGATCTCGCGCACAGCCTCCACAGCCGGGTTGTATACAAACGTGTGCCCTACCATTAAGGTGAGATTATTCTGAGATGCGATCTCCACAAGCTCGATTGCCTGGTTTGAAGAGGATGCTAACGGCTTCTCGACAAATACGTGTTTTCCAGCCAGAAGCGCTTCCTTCGCAAGTGCATAGTGCGTGTGAACGGGGGTAGCGACAACAACAGCATCGATTCCATCGCCCAGCAACTCAAGGTGGTTATGGGTCGTATACGCTCCCGGATAGAGTTGCTTCATCTCATTAAGCCGATCGGGACGCATGTCCGAGATGGCTTCGAGGCAAGTTCCGGAGAGATCGTGAAAGTTGCGGGCTAGCTTGGGTCCCCAGTAACCACAACCAATCACACCCACGCGAATCGTTTGTGTCGTAGCTTCATTCGGTGCTATAGGATGTGTTTGTCCGCTTGTCGGGATGATGTCAATTTCCATTTTCTACCCTTTTTTCTTCAGCATTTCGATTGGTGTTAGCAGCATAACCTTCAGATCCAGCCAGAGGTTTGCTTTTTGAACATAAGCAAGATCGATCTGCACCATTTCATCGAAGGAGACAGAGTTATGTGCAGTAACCTGCCAGACACCCGTAATTCCGGGAAGAACAGCCAGACGCTGCTTATGCCACTCTTCGTACACTTCGACCTCGTAATCGAGAGAAGGGCGGGGCCCCACAATGCTCATCTCTCCCTTTAGCACATTAAGCAACTGTGGGAGTTCATCCAACCCGAACGAGCGTAAGATTTTGCCCAATCCGGTAACACGTGGGTCCGCTTGTAGTTTAAGAGTCTCTCTCCCTAGATCTCTGGGACGGGTGTTTTGTTTGATCAATGCTTGAACGTATTCTTTGTGAGGAGCGGTATCTGCATCCACTCGCATAGACCGAAATTTGATCATCCGAAACGGTTTACCGTCTTTCCCAATGCGTTTCTGATAATAAAAGACCGGCCCCGGGGAATAGGACTTAATCCCGATGGCAAAAATCAGAAACAGAGGAGAGGTAAGGATAAGTAAAATGATTGCAACGAAATAATCAACAGCCGGTTTTAGCAGGGTGAAATAAGGGGATTGTTTCCACTCCGTACTGGGTACATTTTTTACGGTAATATCTGTTTGCATATTCTCGTCTCACTCGAAATCGTTTCTGGTTATTTCTCAGTGCCTTGAACGTTCTACGTAATTGAGCTTGGATTTGAGAACGACGCCTTCAGGTACATCCTGCCAGATAATGCAGCCAGAACCAATTACAGATTTTGCGCCAATTCTGAGCTTTGGTTCGATAAAAATGCCGGTCCCACAACGCACTTGATCACCAAAGATGACCCGGCTGGATGTGACTACGCCTGGGCCAAAACTGCAATGATTTCCCATCTCGTTGTGGTGCTCGATGCTGCAATAGGCGCTGATAAAGTTATTGTTGCCCAGACTTGCGCAGGCCCCCAGGTGCGTAAACGCCATAATTACATTCCCTTCCCCCATCTTTACATTGATCCCTTTAACAACCGAAGGATGGATAATATTGGCAAAAGGAATCCCGCGGTCTTTAAGCTTCTCGAAAATCTCAGCTCTCAGTTTTATGATAGTGCTGATAGAAATCACGGCGGAGTCAAACTCACCCCGTTCATACAGATCAACAATACGATCCATATCAATGCCGCCGGTAACCGGCACCCCATTTACCTTTTTCCCACGTAACTCAGGGTTATCATCTAGGATGGCGACCGCCTCCTGCCCAGGCGTTTTTGCCAAGACGTCTAACACCTGCACTGCCCCATCTCCACCACCGATGATTATGACTCTCTCGATTTTCCCGTCGGGATAACGATCCCGGACCGTATCCATTTGTGCGTGGTCCGATTGCCGACTTGTATTTCTACTTTCGGCGTATTTCCTTACATCTTCTTCGGTAATCTTTTTACCGTCTTGAGCGAGTTCGGTCGGGTCGATACCTAAGCGCTTTGCCATTAATTGAGCTTTGAGGGTCAGCGTCGATCCGCTGGTTTCTGGAACCAGATCCGTATTTTCTTGGGTTTGTTCTTCCTTTTCGAGAAGACCAATTAATTCATCCTGTGTGACCTGTATGTCAGTGATTGCTCCAATCGTTACACCGACCTCAACTGCTTCTCCGACACTTCGCAATGGAAAAAAGTAGCCACTTGAAGGTGACTCGATCTCAAATATGCTCTTTGTCGTTTCGACTATGCATAGGATCTCTCCCTTGTTCACCTCCTCACTGGATGTGTGCAACCATTCGACAATCGTACCGTTGTCATCATTTGCACTGAGTTTGGTCATTTTGACAGGTAGAATTTTTACCACGCCATCACCTCAAACACCGTTGACAGGATTTTTTCTTCTGAAACAAGTACTTTTTCTTCCAGAGGTTTGGAAGCTGGGATGACGGAATTTGCTGCTCCCATTCGTAAGATGGGCCCGTCGAGCTTTCCCGCATGTGCGTCATAAAGGGCTGAGGTTACCTCTGAACCCCACCCAAATGCAGGTGAAGATTCTTCAATCACAAGTATTTTCTTTATGCCTTCTGTCAAACTTCGAATTAGATGAATGGGTAAGGGACTCAAGGAGACAGGTAGACACGCGGTTACCCAGATTTCTTCTTCTGCGAGTTTGTTGAGAATCGAGCCCAGCAATCGGCTGATGCCGCCATAAGTAATCACTGCTATATCTGCTTTACGATTGTCTGGAAAATTTGAGAGTGCGACCACGGGATAATTATGCTCATCGAAATACACGGTACGATGGATAGCCCCGTCCTGTTGTTCGAGCTTCAACACTTCCGGATAGAGCAGCTTATTTTCAAGATATAAGGTCGGATAGCCCGTAGAGATGGCATGGGCCAGGATTTCGCCCGGATGAACAAAATGAGAGGGTGCCAGTATGTGGAACATGGGTAGTCCCAAGAACATCTTCTCTAAGGATTGGCTATGAGTTGGTCCATATCCACGCCCACCGCCGACTGGTGTGCGAAGTACCAAGGAGAGCTTAATTTGATCGCTGTACATCCCTATATACTTTGCAGCATGGTTGACGATTTGATCCGCTGCCAATGTAATAAAGTCGCCAAACATAAACTCTGCAATGGGACGCATTCCTCGCAACGCCATCCCGACAGCAAGACCCGCAATAGAGGCTTCGCTGATGGGTGTCGTAAATACCCGATCCGGGAAATTTGTTGACAGACCTTTTGTTACTTTAAATGCTCCCCCATAAGGATCTAAAATATCTTCGCCTAGCACAACCGCGTTTGAGTCCTTTTCCATGACCTGGAAAAGCCCGGCGCGCAAAGCTTCTAAAAAAGTTAATCCGGCTATGGTTACGCCCTCCGCAACTGCTCCAGCCCTGGATGGCTGGCCAGCATTGCTTTTTCAACTGCTGTTTGAATACGAGAATCGATCTTCTGTTCGATCTCCATTCGGAGATCCACAGGTAGATTCGCTGCAATTTTCAACAAGGGATCTCTCTGCCTCAGCAGTTCGATCTCCTCTTTTGGTCGAGTATCGTCCCCTTTGCTGTGCGGTCCAAGCCGTGCCGTCCTTACATGAAGGAAAAACGGCCTGGAGCGCTCGCGCATTTCACTCACAATCTGGGCTGCGGTCGAATAGACCTTGGCAACATCGTCAGCTTCGATGGAGGCACTATCAATCGAAAATGTCATTGCCCGAGTTGCCAGATCACCAGCGTGTTCCAGTTGTTTCGGCGTGCTTTGTGCGATTCCATTATCGATCAGCAGGAATAAAACTGGCAATGACCATAAAGAGGCGATGTTGAGGCTTTCGTAGACTACACCTTCGCCCATTGTGCCATCGCCTAAAACTACCGTGACAACTGAGCCAGTCCTCTTGGTTTTTTCCGCCAGTGCTGCCCCAACCGCATTTGGAACGATACCCCCCTGCACGCCATTGGTATACATATTTCCTTTGTGTATGTGTTGGCTTCCGCCGATGCCCATGCAAACACCGGTCTCTTTACCCATGATCTCGGCGATCAATCCTTCCACATCATCACAATACGCCAGAAACTGACCATGCGCGCGGTGATTAGAAAAAAGGATATCTTTTGACCGGTCAAGGGCATTGATTACTCCGACGTCACATGCCTCCTGCCCCATTGATGTATGCACGGTGCCGGTGATATAGCCCTGCGCAAATAAGTCGAGCAGATTTTGCTCTACTTTACGGATCGTATACATCTGACGGTAAAAGGCTTCAGTGATATCCCTTGCCTCGTTTTGTTGATCAGGTAAGGGGGAATTTACAACGGTAAGCATATCTGTTCCTCTAGTCTCACCCGCGCTCCGCCATTACGACACATAGAATGGTATCGAATGCGAATAACGGAATTGTTAACATGTAGGAGCTAGGACAAAATGAGTACCCTAGCTACGAGCGATACAACTGGCGTTTCTTTCGGTGAAGGGGAGCGTGACCGCAGTTTCCAAGCAAATACTAAACAAAATTAATCTTCATACACTCTTGATTGAAGCCTACAAAGAAAGAAAAATGACAAACTGTGGTATCGCCTTTATGAAATCCTGCTCACCAGGGTGAACCAACTTGTCAGGCATTCGCTCAGCACCAACTTCTTAGATTATTTTTGCAGACGAAGTATCTTTCAAGGCAACCTGGTGTATTGGTAGCTGCACTCGTATTTGCGGACCCTGAAGCAGCTTTAGTAACACTTCCACCCGATCACGTCCGGGCAAATGGGAGTTGAAAATTGCTTCATATCCGGCAAACGGTCCTCCCTGAATGGCAACCAAATCACCTAGTTGAAATCTCTCAGATAAGTCACGCTGGGATGCATTGACGATTTCAACGTGTTGCTGAAGCATACTGATCAAGTGATCAGGCACAGGTACTGGTTCGCCCCCGAAGCTCACAATCCCGACCGCGCCAGGGATCCAATCTATAATCGACCTGCTGACGTTGCTTAGGTCGAGCCGTCCGAAAACATATCCCGGAAAGTAAGGTTTTATCCTGCGAGCGCGCGGATTAGCCGGTCTGACATGAAGACAAGGAAAGAAGGTGTCGAGCTGATGCAGGCGAAGCTGTTGGCAAACCAGGTTTTCTTTTTGAAACTTGCTCTGGAACACATACCAGTTGAGCATTCGACACCTCACTACCAAAGAATTGTTTAGTATTTCTTGCTCGAGTTTGATCTCTGAAAAGTCCAACCTTTGCAAGTCTGTTAATTACACGTTCATGACGTTGAATATGCTCAAAGGTTACAAGCAGATTCCCTCTGTGAAAGGAGGCATTACAGGAGCATTCCACACGCGAAATATCCTTATAAATCGACCCAAACGGCCGATCTTTGCCGAGCCACTGCATGTTCATATCGCTATAAAAACAAGTGCACGATAAGCAGCTACTGGCTTCTAAGGTGAGGCTTTATTATGGCGCTTCAGCAATATAGTAAAATCCCGGGCAAGATAGCGATATTTACCACGGTTGCGCGGTGGGTCACTGGATAGTTAGATAACGTCAGTCTGACTTTCAGCCCACCGCGCGTATCGTTTCAAGAAGAGGAGTATTTTGCATGGCACGGATTAAACTGGCTTACATTGGAGGCGGCAGCACCCGCGCACCCGGGACAATGGCGTCTTTGATTCATCAGGGGCGAAATTTCCAAGGCTCGGAAGTCGTGTTGATTGACATCAACGAGTCACAACTTACACTAGTGAAGCGCCTCGCTGATAGGATGGCGCGGTTTCATGGCATCGATCTGACCGTGAGCTGTACTACTGACCGGCGCGCGGGCCTGCAGGATTGCGACGCGGTGCTGACCAGCTTTCGTCCGGGAGGCTTCGAGGCGCGTTACTACGATGAGGCGATTCCGCTCAAACATGGCGTCATCGGACAGGAGACTCAGGGTCCCGGTGGATTTTTTATGGCGCTGCGTTCGATCCATATCATGAAGGGAATTATTGCGGATATGGAAGCGATTTGTCCGCGAGCAAAGCTGTTCAACTATACCAATCCAATTAATCTGGTGTCCGAGGCAATTACCCATCACAGTGCTATCTCGACAGTTTCCCTTTGTGAAGGTCCCATCATCTTTCCACGCGGGATTGCGCGCGCAGCCGGACTGAACCCTGACCTCGTGGATGCCACCATGATTGGATTGAACCATGGCTGCTGGAGCGTTCGTCATTTATATGATGGGCAGGATCTGATGCCATTCCTGCACGAGGCGCACGAACGATTTCGTCTGCGCCAAATTCCAACCGCAAACCGCCATCATCTACGCCTGATCGAGCTGGCTTGTACAATGGAATCTCTGCCGGCTGACTATTTCCAATATTATTATTTCAAAGAAGAAGTGCTCGCTGAACTACGCGCTAAACCGACTACTCGTGCGCAAGATATCCTCGCGAAGGTACCAGACTACTGGAGGCATTATGAAGAACAGGCTACTGCCGATGAGCCCGCGCTGGACCCGCGTCGCTCGCGCGGCGGTATCCATGAACTCGAGCTCGCGATCGACGTGATGGATGCCGTATTCAACGATCGGAAGGAAGTGTGGCCCGTAAACGTGCCGTGTCATGGGGCGATCGCCGATTTCCCCGATGATCTTGTTGTTGAGGTCCCGGGGTATGTCGATAAGCACGGTATCCAGCCGATCGCGCAGGGACATATGCCGCGTCATGTTGTAGGATTGGTGAAGATGTTAGGCGAATATCAGGCGCTGGCTGCAGAAGCAGGATGGAGCGGCACCCGACGTGACGCCATCCGAGCGCTTGCCAGCCACCCTCTGATCTTTTCTCTACCGCTTGCGGAGACCCTCTATGAGGAGATGGCTGCGGTACATCGACCGTATCTGCCTGAGCGGTTGTTGCAATGAGTGAGTCAAGGCATGGAACTTAGTATTGTCGATGACTACGATGCGCTTAGCCGCGCTGGTGCTCGCTGGCTGATAGAAGCGATCCGAGAACAGCCAGATGCGGCACTCGTCGCGGCAACGGGTCATACACCAATGGGGATGTACATAGAGCTCGCACAGCGCCGATTACGCGATCCGTTTGATACCTCACAACTGCGCGTGTTCCAGCTTGATGCTTATGTAGGTCTTGCACCCAACGATCATCGAGCGCTCTTTAATTGGACGCGCCGTTCCTTCATTGAACCACTCCGTATCGCAGAAGCAAATGTCGTCCGGTTGGCTGGCGACGCCTCCGATCTATGGGAAGCCTGCCGCCGCTATGAAGCGGCAGTGTACGAGGTCGGGGGCTTTGATATTTCCATCCTTGGACTGGGGCCGAACGGTCACCTGGGGTTCAACGAGCCACCGTCACCGCCAGATGCTCCTACGCGGGTGGTTGATCTAACGCCGGAGAGTATTGAGAGTAATGCGCGTTACTGGGGCGGCGAAGAACAGGTACCGCGTCAGGCACTCACATGCGGCATGGACCTGCTCCTGGCCGCGCGCCAGACTCTCCTCGTCGTATCAGGCGCACACAAACATAAGATCCTGCATCGTACCCTCGAGGGATCACAAACGCCTGACGTGCCGGCATCCTATCTTCAGTCAGCGCTGAACGTAACGGTCCTGGTAGATCGGGCAGCGTGGCATGGCCATTAATCTTAAGACAAATAGACAATGAAGTTTGTGCTTGGAGTCGATGGCGGCAACACTAAAACACTGGCGCTCGTCGCGCGTGATGATGGCTTGATCCTTGGCACAGGCCGCGCCGGTTGCGGAGATATTTATGGTGCTACGTCAGCAGATGCAGCCATAGCTGAGATCAAACGCGCTGTGGGGGATGCATTAAATGAAGCAGGTATTCTGTCTGCTGAGCTAAGTGCCAGTGCATTCAGCCTGGCTGGCGCCGACTGGCCGGAGGATTTTGAGCTGCTCGAAAACGCGATGCGCGGACAAGGCTATGGTCGGCGTATCGTAGTCGTTAATGATGCCATGGGCGCGCTGCGCGCCGGTTCACCAGGCAATACAGGCGTGGTCGTTGCTTGCGGCACGGGGGCAGCGGTCGGTGCGCGACATCCTGATGGTCGCGTCTGGCACAGTAGTTTCTGGCAGCAAGTGCAGGGTGCTGAAGAATTGGGTTCCCAGGCATTGCGCGCCGTGTATCGCGCCGAGTTGGGGATCGATCCACCAACGCTCCTTACCGAGCAGATTCTGGCGAGGCTCGGGGCGCGTAACGTCGAAGAGATCTTGCACCGGATGACAGGGCGCGATCTACCTCGACCAAAGAACAGGCGTGAGCTAGTACGTCCGTTGTTCGGTGCAGCGGATGCCGGTGATGGTGCGGCACGACAAATTATCCTTTCGCATGGCAATGCTTTGGGAGAGTATGCAATTGTTGCGGCACGGCGGGTTGGGTTGTTAGGAGAGCCGTTTCCATTGGTGCTAACCGGTGGTGTGCTACGCCATCCTTCCCCATTACTGCGCGATGCACTGGTCGAGCGCGTCCGAGAGACTGCCCCGGACGCGCGTGCGATCCAAAGCCGTTTTGAGCCAGCCGCTGGCGCTCTCTTGCTCGCATTGGATTCGATGCACGTTGTCACGGAGGCTACTCTGTTGGAGCGTCTGGAAAGTACGCTGCCAGGAGCAGCGTTTTTTGCCACGTGACAATCTTACAGAGTATTGTTGCCGTCTGTCTGCCCATCAATGGTCATTGATGCCCGAGTGGCAACCAGAATAAGTGCGGTGTTCAACGTTCTCTCGCAGGAAGCGCCATTGCGATCGCCCCTCGCAAGGCAGTGTCATATCCCAGATGACTCAGCTCCACTTGAGGAGCCGGCACTAATTTTAAGTGTTCTTCCATTACGCTTTTGGCTGCAATGATAAAGTTTTCTCCTCCGCCTACCGCTACCCCTCCTCCGATGCGGATGAGATCTGGTGCATAAAGCGCCGCCATGTTGCGCAGTCCCTGTCCCAGGTTATACGCGACCTCTTCCCATTCCTCAGCACTCAAATTTTCGGCTGGCTTGCGATAGATGCGGCGGATGCCATTGCCCGAGACCAGCGCCTCCAGGCAATCGGGTGCGCCGCATTCACAGTGAACTGCTGAAGGGTTTACAGAGCGGAAATGGATAGACTGGTGCCCAACTTCAGGATGCGCGCCTTCCTGCCCGCGATAGATTCTGCCATCAATCAAGAATCCTCCGCCCATGCCGGTGCTGAGCGTCAGGTATAGAAAGCGTTTTGCAGAAACATTTCCCCAACGGTATTCACCCACCGCGGCAACATTCGTGTCGACATCCACATGCAATGGACAGCCCCACTTTTCCTCCATCAAGGCTTTGAGCGGAATATTCCGCCATGCAGGCTGGTGAAGAGGTGAGACAATTCCCTGTTCCCAATCCAGCGGTCCACCAATGGCTGCGCCCATACCAATGATTTGATCTCCACCGGCTACTTCACTAATCATCGTATTGATGTTTGTCAGATCTTCTTCGAGGCTTGAAGAGGTGGCTGTTCGCGCGCGTTGCAGGATAGTTCCCTCATGATCTGCAGCAGCGACCATGATCTTTGTTCCGCCGATGTCCAGCCCAATAACGATTGTCATGGTTTAGAAAATTTTGGGTTCCAAACCCAGAACCCCCGCCAAAATCTCGAAATCGCGCTGGTGGTCACCATAGATGACCACTACATGATCGCGCGAGACCGCTTCTTCAAAGCCAGCGAGGTCGCGGAATTCGAGTAGACCACTGGCTTCGCAGTGCGGTAGGTGCGGATGGCGTGTGGTTTCCGCCACGCGTGCCTGCCCAATCATGAGCCGCTTCATATCAGACGCGAGAGAAACGACCGTGATCGGCTCCCCGCCTGCTAAGTCACCATCCACGCCACAGCCGCGTCCATCACGCTTGATTTCATAGGTCCCTCCCCAGCTGCGCAGATAGGTCTTTCCGCCCGGGGTCATTTCGGGGGAGACCACGCCCACGTAGCCGCAGTGTGCCAGACGCGCGAAGTTCCGCCACTCAGAACGCGAGTACTTCTCATCAGGCGAGAGAGGTTCGCCGAAGTGATCCGTCAGGGCACCTACGTAGGAAACTGGATACAGGTTTGACATCATCGCGGGTTTATTCAGGAAAAAGTTGGCAAGAATCATGCCTGTCATGGCAATGAAATCCCCATCACAAGAGGCGATATAGCCTTCCTCGCGCAACAGCAACTGCGCCAGGCAAGGCACATCGCGCCCGCCGCGGATGATCAAGTCTCCGAAACAATTGACGCCGAACCCCAATGCTTTCTCTTCTTCTAAGATGTCTCGGATGGCGAGGTAAGTCAGTATGGCTTGATCCAAAGCCTCGGCATGGACTCCTCCCTCCTCATAGCGGTGGGGGAGGCGATCCTTGCGCACCTGTTGTATCTCATCAGCCGAGAATTTCGCATAGCGACTGCGCATGTCCGCCAGAGAGCGGACGATCACCTCAGTTCCCAACTGGGCGGTCACACGGTTGCCAACCGCATGCGCGTTCCATGGGAAGTTTTGCTCGCCGATAACGACCATCCGGTTCCCGCGCAAAAAACGCTTCAATGCCAGCGCTCTTAGCAATGTGATCCCTTCGTGCCTATTTCGAACAAGATGCACATCGACTCCTAACGTGTGAAGCATATCTCGCGCTGCCCAACGCCAGAAATCCGGTTCGTCGTAATCAAGCAGCGACCAGAAGATGACCGGCAAACCGCGCTCCACCAGCGCCTGCGGATGGGAATTCCACACCTCGGTGGGGTAGGCTGGAATGCTCACCGGCAAAATAGCATCCACCGTCTCATCCAGACTCAGGACAGTATTTTGCCAATGTTCCGGAGATTGGATGGCGATGGTTTCGTTCAGGACGGCGACTCCCTCCAGAATCTGTCCCAGTCTCGGTACGTCCACGCTGGGGTTGCCGGGCTTCGCCTGAATAGGTTGGAGGCGCGCCGGGGAATATTGCAAATGTTGGGGCTGCTGTTTAATTAGAAAACGCTGGATTTCATCATATTTCTTCATTCAACCTCACTTTGCCTATTGACAACAGTGTTTAAAAAGCGTATTATTTAATTGATTGCAGAAAGCAATTAAGTTCCACAATTTTATCATTACATGAAACATACTGACCACGAATTTGTCGGTGACCAGGAATCTCTGCGGCAGATCAACCTCTCGACCGTTCTCACGCATTTACGTCAGAATGCGCCGATCTCACGCGCCGCCTTGGCAGAGATCACAGGCTTGAATAGGGCGACAATCACCCGTTTGGTTCGAGAGCTGATCGAGCATGGGTTTGTGCGGGAGATGGGTGTGCAATCCTTGCGCGCCGGGCGCCCTTCGATTCTACTTCAGTTAGACCCGGATGCGGGCTGCATCATTGGGGCGGAGATCGAAGTCAAGTTTGGTTCCGTGATCCTCACCGACCTTGCTGCGCATGTTCTCTGGCGTCAGGAAATCGATTTTGGAAAAAATGACGAGCCGCAGGCAATCTTGATCAGTATGGCACAACTTATCAGACAAGCTTGCGAACAAGCCAGAGAAACGAACCGTCATGTTCTGGGTCTGGGCATGAGCTTGCCGGGGCTGGTGGATGTGTCCAGCGGTGTATTGCTTTTTGCCCCAAACATGCGTTGGAGTGACGTGCCGGTCAAACAATGGCTGGAGAATGAATTTGACCTCCCTACCTATGTAGATAACAAAGCGAACATGGCAGCGCTCGCCGAAAGTTATTTCGGTTCGGCGCGCGATAGCGAGTATGTACTGTATATCAATATTACGGCGGGTGTCGGCGCGGGAATCGTCCTGCATCAGCGCATCATGGCAGGGACGTCTGGCTTAGCGGGCGAAGTGGGGCATATGACCATTAACCCAGATGGACCAAAATGTAATTGCGGAAGCCGTGGTTGTTGGGAAACCTATGTGAGCGCCCTGGCTGTATTTCACCGTGCCCGTGAAGCGATCCTGGATGGAGAAGAATCCCAGCTGGAAGAGGTCGTGCGAGATGGATTCGAAAGAATTACCATTCCCCTCATGGTAGAAGCAGCCCGGAAAGGGGATCGGGTGGCGTTGAATTCCCTTGAGGAAACCGGGTATTACCTGGGTGTTGGTTTGGCAAGTCTAATCAATACCTTCAATCCAAGGAAAGTAGTGCTGGGAGGGTATGTCACCCAGGCTCATGAATTTTTGCTGCCCGCCATTCAAAAGACCGTGCAGGAACGGGCTCTGCGCTGGCCGCGTGAAGCAGCAGATATCGTCGTCGCGACTTACCTGAATGATGCCAGCCTGATGGGAGCGGTCGCAACCGTCTATGGTCAAATCCTGTCAAACCCAAACCAGGCATTCAAAGCCAAGCGCGGGCTTTAACAGTGTAAGGAGGTGATCTGCAAATAAATATACATTAAGTTTTTATTGTCCGGGTTTCGCAGATAAGCATTTTGCCAGCCCGTGCAAGCGTGGTCCATCAAATTTCCATAATAAGGAGAAGGAACATGAAGAGCTTTAAAAATCGCCTATGGGGGCTGATGTGTATCCTGGTCATCACAGGATTGTTGGCGGCCTGTGGCGCCCCCGCCGCCACGCAGGCTCCAGCAACATCGGAACCTGAGGAGCCCGCGGATACCCCGACCCCGGAGACCGTCTTTGTGGAGATCACCTCCACACCCCAGCCAGGGACTGTCCAATACAACCCAGATGTGTCCGGTGACATAGAGCTGTGGCATTTCTGGGCGTCACCAGTCCGCCGGAATGGTGTCCAGCGTATCAAGGCCATCTGTGAACAGAAATTACCCAACATCACAGTAACCGATACAGTCAAGCCCTTTGGTGATATCTGGACTGCCAATGTCGCTGCGGTGGCAGCTGGCTCCGGTATGCCGGATGTGATCGTTTCTGATCGCCCGACTCTGCCGAGAGATGCTGCAGACGGCGTCTACATGAGCCTGCAGGAATTCGCAGACCGCGATGGAATCACCCGTGACCAGTTCTACGACTGGGCATGGGACCAGACCTTATTTGAAGGTCAAACCTATGGTATTCCGTTCGAGACCGATGTGCGCGTCTTGTTCTGGAATAAGCAACTCTTTGAAGAAGCGGGACTCGACCCCAACAAGCCACCGACGACCTGGGATGAGCTCTTGCAATATGCCGACGCGCTGGACAAGAAAAATGCCGATGGCACCTACGACCGCATTGCATTCTTCCCCCTGTGGAATGCTGGCTTCAACCCGTTCTGGGCATACCTCAATGGGGCACCGCTGATCGACGCCGAGGGCAACCCGGTCATCAACTCGCCGGAAGCCGCAGAGACCCTGGAATGGATCAAGATGTGGGTCGATCGCTATGGTGGCTGGCAGGCTTTGAAGGATTACCAGGCGAAATTTGGTGCTCCGCCAAATGACCTCTTTATGGGCAATGGCGTGGCAATGCTCGTCGATATTTTTGGGTACAACAGCCAGTTGGAATTCTATCGCCCGCGGGCGGATACCAACGGGGACGGCCAGATCACCGGGGATGACCCGCGCATGGACTGGGGCATCGGTATGCTGCCTTACAATGAGGCTCCAGCAGATTGGAGTGGCGGTTTCTCGCTTTCCATTCCAGCCGGTGCAGAGAATCCCGAAGCAGCCTGGGAATTCATCAAGTGCATGACCGGTCCGGAAGGCCAAACCTCGTGGGCACGGGATACGCAGGCACAGCCAACAAATCTCATCGCGGCGAAGGATCCTGTATTGTCAGCCAGTCCGGGTTGGGAAGTCGTGGATCAAGCCCTACAAGTCAGTACCGGTGGTACGTACCTATCCGGATACCCGAACTGGAATGAACAGCTTGATCTGGTTCTCGAGCAGGTCTGGACGGGTGAACTGTCTCCACAAGAAGCGCTTGATCAGGCACAAGCTGCTGTGGAAGACGCCATACAGTAGTTCTTTCACATCGCTAAATCAATGGGGCGACGTGCTTGGCACGTCGCCCCGCTTCCGTGACAACCTGGAGGTGCATCATGAAGGCTGCTTCCGCTGTGGATCAACCGCTCGTGCGTAGACCGCTTCTGCGCCCTGCTATTCGAGAAGAGCTGATGGGTTGGCTGTTCGCCATGCCATGGATCATAGGATTTCTTCTGTTCCTGGTCGGACCGATGTTGTTTTCTCTTTACACGAGTTTTACAAAATATAACATCATCGCGGACCCCAAGTGGATCGGGCTTGACAACTACCAGAATTTATTTTTTGACGATCCCCTTTTCTACAAATCTCTGTCGAACACTTTTTGGATGGTGATCGTCAAGACGCCTCTGGTGATGGTGGTCGCCATTAGTTTGGCGATGCTGCTCAATACCGACATCCCCGGAGGCAAGTTCTTCCGGACGGTAATCTACCTGCCAAATGTATTGTCGGGGATTGCAGCGATCTTCTTGTGGCAATGGATCCTTGCACCGAACGGGTTGTTCAATGCTGCTCTGGCTACATTCGGTATCCGGGGTCCGGGCTGGTTTGTCGATCCAGACTGGACGAAGCCCGGAATGGTATTAATGGGGATGTGGTGGATTGGGGGCAATGTCTTAATTTTCCTGGCGGGGTTGAAGGGCATACCTAAAGAACTTTACGAAGCGGCTGAAATCGACGGTGCCGACGGCTGGCAGAAGACCCGATATATTACCCTGCCATTGCTCTCACCCACGATATTCTTCGAAGTTGTCACAGGAATCATTGGCACATTTCAGATATTTACAACCGCCTTTATTCTGATCGGTTCAAAAAATGCACCTGTGGGTGAGCTGGGACAATCCATGCTGTTCTACGTCCTATATTTGTACGACCGCGCCTTTGGGAAGATCGGGCAGGGCGGTTTTCAAATGGGATATGCCTCGGCGATGGCATGGGTACTATTCATTATCATCCTGGTGATCACTTTTGTTCAGCTACGGTTAGCCAAACGCTGGGTCCACTATGAAACGGAACATTAAGGAAAGTTGAGGAGGCAGTCATGACAACCTCGGCTGTGAAAGCGAGCAAAACGATTTTCCAAGATCAGGCATTTTTCAAGCGTTCTTACTGGTCACTTGGGAAAGTAATCAGTCTCCTGCTCTTGATCGGAGTCAGCATCCTGTTCGTAATCCCCCTCCTATGGATGATTTCGACATCCCTTAAGGAGGCCCAGGATTTGGTCGGGACTCGCTGGATTCCCACCCGCTTCGCCTGGGAAAATTATGTCGATGCATTCAGTTTCGGTATGTGGCCCCAGTGGACTCTCAACACGGTAATCATCACAGTCTCGTCCGTGATCGGTCAGGTGTTTTCGTCCTCCCTGGTGGCGTATGCCTTTTCCCGCTTGCGCTGGCGCGGACGTGACACTTTATTCTCTTTGGTACTGGCAACCATGATGCTGCCCAGTGTGGTCACCATGATTCCTCAGTTCGTTCTGTTTGCAAACCTGCCAGCGTTTGGCTTTATGGGATCCAAGGTCTGGACGAACACATTCCTGCCTTTGATCGTTCCTGCCTTTACGGGTAGCGCATTCTACATATTCCTCTTGCGGCAGTTCATGCGTGGCATACCACAAGATCTAACCGATGCTGCACGGATCGATGGCGCCGGGGAACTGCGTATCTGGTGGAGCATCATTATGCCGATGACAAAACCCGCTCTAGCAGTCGTTGCGATCTTTACGTTTCAGGGTGCCTGGCAGGACTTTATGGGACCCTTGCTCTACTTACAGAGTGAGAAGTGGTACACCCTGCAATTAGGCTTGCGCCAGTTCGAGGCGGCTGCGGGTGGTTCCCCCGCATGGCACTGGTTGATGGCAGCCAGCCTGATGGTAATGCTGCCGGTATTAATAGTCTTTATTGCCTTCCAACGGTATTTCATCGAAGGATTTAACTTCTCTGGATTGGCTGGTCGCTAAGAAAACAGGCTATCGATTTCACAGAGGACTCTATTGAGATGATTGCGAGAAGCGAAAACGATTCTCGCCGGTTTGCATCGGACACCTATCGTTTGACGTTCTTCGATGACCGGCCGTTTGTACGCGTAGAGTCTGCGCAAGGCAATCGGTTGGCGGAGTTGTTTCTCTTATCGAGCGTGCATTCCCTGCAAGGACGTGACGATACGGTCAAGACAGGAACCTGGGAAGTCAGCGAACAGCCCGGCGTCACAACTTTTGAGCTCCGTGTGGAAAGTTCCTTATGGAAGGAAAAACGATATCGCATTCGCTGCTTTCCACAACGCTTCGCCTATGAAGTGGAAATTGAGGGCAATGGGCAACTGGCAGAAGTCAATTACTTCGGTGGCTACTATTCCGGGCAGCCGCGTTGGGGCTCTGGCTTCTTCTGGTCCCGGCAGCACTTCTTGTCTGTTTTCAATCCGGAACCGAATACTGCCGAGAACAATTATTTCCTACCGGAATCCAATGCAACCATAGACCTAATGGGTGTACCACTTCCTGGCCGGGATGACTGGTTCTTCACTCCTCCACCGTTTTGCTTTGCCATGCAGTGGCAGGAAGGTTGGCTCGCCCTGGGCGTTGAGACTTCGCCGGGGCAGAATCGCTTTACCGAGTACAGGTATCATGGCAAGCCTTCTGCGTTTTATCTTTCCTTGGCTTACGATGGTCGAACCCAGGTAAATGGACTCTATCAATTACCTGCGATTGGTTTCGACTTTGCAAGCGATGAATATATAGCTTTAGAAAAACATCTCAATGCGTGGTCTTCTATTCAATCTTCACAACACACAACGCAGACAAAACCAGAGTGGTGGCACATGCCGATCTTCTGTGGTTGGGGAGCGCAGTGCCACCTGGCTTCTACGCAGGGCGGACGTGCCCCTGACTATGCCCGGCAGGATGTTTATGAGAATTTTCTTCAGAGGCTGGAAGCTGAAGACGTGGATCCCGGTATTGTTGTGCTCGATGACAAATGGCAGGCGACGTACGGAGAAAACTGCGCCGATGAAAGCAAGTGGCATGATTTGCCTGGTTTCATTGTTGCGCAGCATACGCGAGGACGGAAAGTGCTCCTCTGGCTAAAAGCCTGGGATCCCGAGGGCTTACCAGCGGAAGAATGCATTACCAATGCCGCTGGATTGCCAATTGCATGCGATCCTTCCGACCCCGCTTACGAGCGTCGCCTACGAGCTTCGGTTCAGCAAATGATCTCTTCGAATGGATATGATGCAGATGGTTTCAAGGTTGATTTCACAGCTCGCATTCCTGCCGGTCCCGGCTTGAACATGCATGGTGACAGTTGGGGGCTCGAGCTGATGCATCTCTATCTTTCGATTCTCCACTCCGAAGCCAAGCGCACCAAGCCGGACGCTCTGATCATGACCCATACCCCGCACCCTTACCTACAGGACGTCGTCGATATGATCCGCCTGAACGATATCAACGGCGGGCGGGATGTCAATGAGTCCATGACGCACCGCGCCCGAGTGGCGGCGATCGCTTGCCCAAAGCTAAGCATAGACACTGACGATTGGCCGATGCCGAATAAAGCTGCCTGGCGCGCGTATACACGTCTGCAGCCGCAGCTGGGCGTGCCTTCTTTATATTACGTCACCCACATCGATTCGACCGGCGAAGCGCTGGACGAAGAAGACTATCGATTGATCCGCAATTCTTGGGCGGAATATCGCAACAGGTCAAATTCTCCAATTTCCTCAGCATCTGAGAAGGCAGAAGGCTAAAGGAATGGCAACTGTCCGTATCGCAGAGAAACAGATATGGGTGGATGACCTGAGTATTCCTCTTATCAGTGGAGAGGTGCATTACTGGAGACTCGACCCGGCGAACTGGCAGCCCGTCCTGCGACGGTCACGCGAAATTGGCTTGCAGGTCATCGCCACCTACGTCTGCTGGGACTTCCACGAGATCGAACCAGGTCGGTATGACTTTCTCGGCGAAACGGACCCGCGCCGCAATCTGCTTGGGTTTCTCGACCTGCTGACCGACGAGGGATTCTGGATCATCCTGCGTCCGGGTCCCTACATCTACAGCGAGTGGCGCAATAATGGCGTACCGGACGATGCCGCGCAACGGCACCGCCTCGACCCGGCTTTCCAGGAACGAGCGAAGCCCTATATGCAAGCTGTATCAGAAATCACTCAACCCTACCTGGCAACGCACGGCGGACGCATCATCTTGTGGCAAGCCGATAATGAAATCGACCC
>DASSBC010000054.1:0-112179 GCA_035699125.1 Anaerolineales bacterium | reverse complement strand
GTTCGGAGAAAAAGAAAGCAATTGCCGCCACATGTGACGAAGAGGAATATGTCCAAAGAGGCTTTGCTCCATTTATTTCCAGAGCGCCCGTTCTGCTGATTCCCTGCACCAGTGAAGCCGCGTATCACCGTCGCTATCAGGAAGCCGATAAGGTAAACGAAGATGGCTCGGAGATCAACTGGCCGGTCCCATACTGGTTCATGGACATCGGCTGTGCCGTCATGATTGCCTTGCTGGCGGCGATCGATGAGGGGTTAGTCTCGGCATTTGCAGGCTCCCATGATCTGGCCGCGCTTCGGGCACTGCTGGGGATCCCTGCTGAGGTGACACCGGTTGGCGTGATTTCCATCGGGTATCGCGCTGCAGACATCCCTTCCCCCTCCCTGAAACGCGGTCGCAAGAAAGAGGATGATTACATCCATCGAGAGCATTGGTAAGCTGTGCCGTATGCTCGCGACCCATCCGCAAACAAACGCAAGCTCTAACCGAATAGAGTCCATTGATTTCCTGCGCGGGGTTGTGATAGTTTTCATGGCGCTGGATCATGTGCGAATGTATTTTGCGCTGGGAACGTGGTACGCAGAGCCAACCAATCTCGCAACGACCACGCCCCTGCTCTTTTTCACACGCTGGATCACACACTTCTGCGCGCCTGTCTTTGTCTTCCTGGCAGGCACCTCGGCGCGCCTGTATGGCATGAAAAAACAAAACCCGAAAGAGACTGCCTGGTTCCTATTCACTCGCGGCCTTTGGTTAATTTTCGTCGAGCTCGTGATCGTCAACTTTGCCTGGACGTTCGATATCACTTATAGTTTTCGTATTCTGCAGGTGATTTGGGCAATTGGCATCAGTATGGTCGCGTTGTCGGCGCTGCTTTTTCTCCCGGAAACATGGATTCTCGCCACCGGCATCATCCTGGTCTTAGGACACAACCTGCTGGATTCCATCACGGTCCAGGGCTCGACTTGGAACGCTGTCATTTGGTACACCTTACATCAACCGGATACTGTCTTGATCGGCGACTCGCTCGTCAACTTTGTCTATCCCGTCTTGCCGTGGATCGGACTGATGGCACTCGGATACACATTTGGAACGTTTTATAAAAATGATTTCCCCGCTGAGCAACGGCAGCGATTGCTTTTGCGCGTGGGTATTGCCGCTACATTGCTATTCCTTCTGCTCCGTCCCCTCAACGGGTACGGCGAGCCGCGTGAATGGCAATCGCAAGGCTCTGCCTTGTTCACACTCCTCTCTTTCCTGAACACGACGAAATACCCGCCTTCTTTGCATTTTCTATTGATGACGATGGGACCGGCGCTGATGTTCTTATCGCTGATCGAGCGGTACCAAAATCAGCTTCCACAGCCAGTGACCATCTTTGGAAGAGTTCCCTTCTTTTTCTATGTAATTCACCTGTATGTTATCCACGCGCTGGCTATGCTCCTGCTCGTGTATGAGGGACGTGACCCAAGCGAGTACATCCTTTCTTCCAGCGCACTCCGGTCGGGAAGTTTGATTGACTTTGGGTTGAGTCTCGGGGCGGTCTATATCATCTGGGCGGTCGTGATCCTTTTGCTCTATCCCCTTTGCAGATGGTATCAGCGCTACCGTGAGACGCATCCCTCGCAATGGTGGCTGCATTATCTATAATGATTCTTGACAGGTATTCTACATGCTATAATGCCGCCAGCGTATCTATTGTCTATATAAGAGGAGTTAATCATGGCAGAACTCAAGACTCAGATGACCAAAGCCAGTGTTGATAAATTTCTTCAGGGGATCAAGGATGAGAGGAAGCGCCAGGACTGTTACGAAATTTTGAAGATCATGAAGAAAGCAACCAAAGCCGAACCGAAGATGTGGGGCACGAGCATCGTTGGCTTTGGCGATTATCGTTATGTGTATGCGTCCGGGCGAGAGGGCGACTGGTTCATCACCGGCTTCTCACCACGCGTCCAGAATCTGACGTTATACACGATGGGCGGCTTTGACAGCGAAGTCCTGCAGCGACTTGGAAAATACAAAACAGGCAAAGGCTGTTTATATATCAATAAACTGGCAGATGTGGATCTTAAAGTCCTGAACGAATTGATCACGAAATCGGTTAAGAACTCCAAAGCAAAGACGAAGTGACGCAAACATCCCTGGATCTGTACAACCAGGGTCTCAAAAAAGTTCCAAACGATATCTGGCGACGTGTCGAGTTGCAATGGTTAAACCTTGCCGATAACGGACTTAAGTCAGTCTCCGGGGAGGTCGGCAAACTCGTCTATTTGACGATGCTCGATCTGGGACATAACCAGCTGAGCTCCCTGCCCAATTCGTTCGGCGCTCTCACTCGCTTGCGATTTCTCTACCTGAGCAACAATCGACTCCGTTCTATCCCGCCCTCCCTGTGGAGTCTCAAGTCTCTCCTCTATCTGAACATTACTGACAACCGGTTTTCTTCCCTGCCAGGGCAGATTGGAAATCTATCGAGCCTGCTCGAATTGCGTCTGTACAACAACCGGCTGAGGTCGTTACCGGAGTCGATCGGACAACTAGCAAGCCTTCGCGAGCTGCACCTGATGGGGAATCGATTGACGTCCCTTCCTGAATCCATTGGCAAGCTAAAGAATCTCAGAAAGCTGATGCTCGAAGGGAACAAACTTGAATCTGTACCCGACTCGATCGGCAAACTAAATGATCTGACCGATCTTGATCTGAGAAACAATCGCCTGAAAAAGATCCCTGCCTCGCTAGGAAGACTGAAAACCCTCCGCTTTCTCGACCTGAGAGCCAATCGTTTGACCGGACTGCCGGCGGGCATAGGCAAACTGGAAAACCTTGAGAAGCTGGATCTGCGCTGGAACAAATCGCTAACAGTGCCAAAGTGGATCGAAAAATTGGAGAAACAGGGATGTATTGTTTATATCTAGTCTAAAGCTCTTCTAAGGATTTCTCGCTAGAATAGGGGAATTATTTTCCATCAGATCCCGTAAATCCATAACCAGGTATTCTGCGTACCGTCCGATACAGAGTCTAATCGACATAGAAGTTTAAGTGAGAAACCCATGCAAAAAATAAAGTATGTCTGGTTGTTATGGATGATTCCAATCATCGCAAGTGCCTGCGCAGGTGCGAGCGGTGCGGAGGTGTCAAATCCAACCAGTCCCCCGGTCTTGCCGACAGAGACTCTACTTCCGGTGCCGACTGCAACAATCCTTCCCACCGAGACGGCGATTCCCCTCCCCACGGCAACACCGACTCCGCAGCACCCGTTGCAGATCGAAGCGATGCGCGCGCAGCAGTACCCCGGCAGCGACATTGTGATCGAGACGGAGCTGGACCCGGGAGTCAATTACCGGCGTTTTTACGTCTCCTACCTTTCAGAGGGATTAAAAATCTACGCGCTGATGACCGTGCCAAATGGCGAGAAGCCGCCCACAGGCTGGCCTGTCATCATCTTCAATCACGGCTTTATCCCACCAGGTGTGTACCGGACTACGGAGCGCTACATCGCCTACGTGGACTTGATTGCGCGCAGCGGCTATATCGTCTTCCGCTCCGATTATCGCGGTCATGACCGTTCGGAAGGCGAACCGAGCGGCGCGTATAGCAGCCCTGGTTATACTGTGGATGTGCTCAACGCGGTTGCCTCCATGAAGCGTTATCCAGAGGCTGACCCGAACCGGATTGGCATGTGGGGGCATTCCATGGGCGGGTATATCACCCTGCGTTCGATGGTCGTGACCAAGGATATCAAAGCCGGTGTGATCTGGGCTGGCGTGGTGGCATCCTACCCTGATCTCTTAACCCGCTGGCGTCGCGGACCGAACGCTGCAGTCACACCGACCCCGAACCCACGCTCGTGGCGCTTCTCACTGGCTCAGCAATTTGGCTCGCCTGAGGAAAACCCGGAGTTCTGGAGGTCCATCTCGGCAAACTCTTATGTCAACGAGATTTCGGGGCCTGTGCAGCTCCACCACGGCACGTTGGATGAGGATGTGCCTCTGGAGTTTTCAGAATTGCTATTCTACGAGCTCATCAATGCCAACCAATATGTGGAACTTTACAAATATGATGGCGACAACCACAATATCTCCAATTATTTCAGCACCGCTATGCAGCGCACCATCGAGTTCTTTGACCGGTTTGTGAAATAACCCGGGAGATTGGTGGAGAAAAAGCGACAGCGACTCAGGTATGGAGGCTCGCTGTCGCTTTTTGATTCCGGCAAAGGAACTCGGTCAAAATTGCTATTTTTGTAGTATTCTATGTGGGGTAAAATCGTTAAGGTTCTCTCTCTGCAGCAACTACATCGAGCATTGCCCAATTATGGAGGTTAGCAATGTTTAAGACTCAAAATCTCTATCAAAATGATGAAACGTGGAAAAACGTCCGGCTTGGCAATTCGTCGGAGACGATTGGCAGCTGGGGCTGCCTGCTGACCTCTGCCACAATGATGCTTAACGGCATCGGGTATCACGAAACTCCCGAGACCGTGAATGAGAAGATGAAAAAGGCGGGTGGGTTTCAAGGCGCGTTTTTTATCCCCAGTGTTCTGCCTTACCTCTGGCCCAATTGCGCCTATCGCGACATGCAGTCCTGTGAAAGCTACCCGGCTCCGATTGCACAGATCGATCAGGCGCTTGCCGCGGGCAAGCCGGTCATCCTTCAGGTGGACTGGCAACAGCAGGTGGGGGTCCAGACGCATTTTGTGCTGGTCAAAGAAAAAAAGGGGGACGATTATGTCATCTACGACCCCTACAAATATTCGGGGGATGGGCCCGGTAAAGAAGTCTTGCTGACAAAGCGCTATAAATTTAACGGAGCAAGGCTCGAGACGGAGATCAGCGCCGTCTTATGGTTTGACTCATACGGCGCACCGGCAGAGCCTCCCAAGACGACCAAAGTCCCCGTCCCTGCGGAACGGTACACGCTCTACGTCGCGGAAGATGATCTGGCATTGCGGTCGGAGCCATCCACGCAAGGTTTCCTCCGGAAGCGCTTGATGATGGGCACAGAGCTGATCAGCCTCGAGTCAATGTCCTCCGCGAAAACAAAGCTCGGCGTTAACGGGAAGTGGATTCAGGTGCAGGACCCCAATGGGGACCAGGGGTATGTAGCAGCATGGTACATCTCAGATGTAAAGGGGAAGCCTGCCCTATCGACGAGCGCGGCTGTTCCCACGGCATCAACCAACAATGGAAGCCTGCCTCCCGGAGCTTTGCTGCTAGTGCCCACGGCTCAGCTTTCTCTGCGCAGCGCGCCCAGGGTGGCACCCGAAACATTAATCCGTTACGTCTCCACCGGCGAACAATTGATCAGCCTGGAACCTGCCCAGCAAGCCATCCCAAAAGTCGGTGCCGAGGGGCAATGGTTAAGGGTACGGGATGACTCCGGCAAAGAGGGCTACGTGGCTGCCTGGTTTGTACGATATATCAGCGGGTCCACAGCGCAAGAGGTGGCTGCTCCACAAACGGTAATGTCGAGTAATGGCGGACCCATGAAAGTCCGGGCAGCTGCCGAGGGTGTTGCCTTACGAAGACAACCAGTTGTCAGCGATTCGACCTTGATCAAGCGCCTGTCCCTTGGCACAGAGCTGACCGTCCTGGAGTCGAACGGTGCAGCCAAAATTGGCAGGAACGATCAATGGCTGAAGGTCAAGGACCCGGTCGGCGCAGAAGGTGTGGTCGCCGCCTGGTTTGTTGCGCGCTAAACGATGCTCTGGATTAGCAACGGAGGATTCACCCATGGAAACTGAGACACCCAAACCTGCCCCCATACTGGAACTTGCCTGGCTGCGCCATGCAGACCTAGATCTTGCAGCAGACCGCCGCACGAAGGCATTTTATAACATCCGCAAACTAATTGCTTGGCTTGGAGTGCTGGCAACTCTATTTGCTATCATGACCCAGTTCGAATTATTCAAGAACACCCAATCGTTGCAGGGGGTGATTGTCAAAGTGCTCTTTATTGCAACACCTGTCCTTGCTTCGATCTTTGCAGCGTTTGCCACCAAATTTTACTCCGATGGCTCCTGGTTAATCTACCGCGCTGGCGCCGAAGAAATCAAGAAGGAGATTTACCTGTATCGCACCATCCAGCCAAAAGATAAAAGACGCAGGGATGAGCTGGAAAGACGCCTGGGCGAGATCCAACGCCAATTATTCCGCAGTCTCGGGGGAGAATTTGCCTTTGAAGGTTATAAAGGTCCCCTTCCCTCTAATTACAAGCCTGGAAATCCAGAGAGCGATCCCGGATTCCAGGACCTGACTGGCGAAGAATATGTCAAATACAGACTCAAAAATCAACTCGACTGGCACAACAATAGAATAAACCAACGCAAACGTGAACGTCGTTGGATGACTATCTATATTCTTGTTGTGGGCGGCCTCGGAGCTCTGTTGGCGGCTCTGGGAAATGAATATGCCCTTTGGGTGGCGTTCACCGCCTCGATCGCGGCAGCTCTGCTCGGCTGGCAGGAATTAAGAAATGTGGATCAGACGATAAGAAACTACAGCAAAGTTGTCATGGAGCTAACACTCCTGTACAACCACTGGCAAAACCTTGAGCCCGAGGAACGCACAGCGAAAGAATTTGAACTCATGGTACGCAGTAGCGAACGTATACTCGCAGCGCAAAACAGAGAGTACATCAGGTCGATGCAGGATGCGCTTCAGGAGGCCAACCTGGAACGAGAGGCGAGACTCATTAATCAACTCATCAAAGAGTCGGTGGAGTCTGATGAACGCGCCCGAGCGGAATTGATTGAGAATATTGTCGATACGCAACGTGAAGCTTTGGCAGAGTCCGAAGAACTTCGCGATACAGCTGCCAAAGCGGTGCTTGGTACTCTCGCCGAGGAAGCCTCCTCAGAGATCGTCCGGAAAGAGCTCGAGGCGATGGGTGAAGCCATCACCGAAGCGTTCGAGGATGTGAAGGACCGCGCCGCTTCCTTCGTCGATTCGATCACGCAGGTCAAAGAGGAATATGCCCACGTGGAAATCAGCAAGGATACGACCATGGAAGAATTGAATACCATCCTTGCCAAGTATCCGAAGACCAACGATGTGAAAGGGTAATCGTTCCTCCACAGGTTTGCAGAGATCAGAGAAAGTGTAGCCAGTGACACAACCTACTCCGCAAGACCCGAAGACGCCAATTCAGACTCCTTCGCAATCCTCCTCCGGGATGGAGGAAGGTGCGAAGCCTGCGCCTGTCGTCAAGACCCTGGAACCAGACACAGAGCCAGCCTCCCCATCGATCCACCCGGAGGTGCGCCCGCACGTGTTCGTCATCATGCCCTTCGGGAAAAAGAAGGGCGCCGATGGAGCGATCTATGATTTCAATGCCATCTACAGCCAGTTGATCAAACCGGCGCTCGAGATGGCAGGGTTCGAGCCATTTCGCGCCGACGAGGAAACCGCCAGCGGCGATATCCTGACCGATATGTTTCAGGAGCTGCTGCTCGCCGACCTTTGCATCGCGGATATGAGCATCGACAACGCCAATGTGTTTTACGAGCTGGGCATCCGGCACGCCTTCCGTAAGCGCGGGGTTGTCCACATCCAGGCGGGACGCGCGTACATGCCGTTCGATGTCTTCAACGTTCGCACGACTCCCTATCACATTACAACCGAAGGCGTCCCGGACCCGGCGTTTTTAGAAAAAGATAAGGCGGTCATCTCGCGCGTAACGCGGGATACATGGACATCGGATTTGGATGCGGTCCAAAGCCCGATCTTCAACCTGCTCGATGGCTTGGAGGAACCGAACCGCCGGTCGTTGGAGACTCCGCTGGCGACAGGGTTCTGGCGTGAATACAATGAGTGGAGGGAACGCCTCGCCGTAGCAGAACGACAAAAGCGCATCGGCGATATCCTTCTTTTATCCGAAGAGATACGCAATCCGTTGATTCGGGAAGAGGCAATTGGTGAAGCTGGTCTGGCGCTCAAGAACATGGGTCGTTATGAGCTGGCACTGACCCAGTATCGCAAGGGGCTGGAGGTCAATGCCCGCAATCTGACGTTCCGCCGGGAAGAAGCCTTTAGCCTGAACCGCCTCGGCAAGGTAGATGAAGCTATCGTCAGGATCGAAAGCCTGCTGGCAGATACACCGCGCGATACAGAGACCGTCGCGTATCTCGGCCGCATTTATAAAGAGATGTGGCTTGAATCCTGGAAGTGGGTCGAGGCGAAGGAGCTGCGCCTCCAGACCGCCTTCGAGTCGTATCACTGGCTGCTCAAATCCTTCCAGACCTACCTGCGGGGTTACCGCCTGGACCTGGATGAGATTTATCCCGGTATTAATGCTCTCACCCTTGGCATGGTTCTGATTCATCTCGCAGATCAATTTGAAGAAAAGACCCAGCCAGACCCCGAGATTCAGGAGGTCCGCAACTTACTGGACGACCTGCGCGGTTCCCTTCGCTTTGCACTGGAGACCCTAATAAAAGCCGAGAATGCTGACTACTGGGCATTCATTTCTCTGGGGGAATTGCTGGTCCTCACAGCGGTGATCCCCCAACAGGTCTCGCGCGCCTATCGCAAGGCTCTGACGGCAGCGCGCGGAAACCAATTTCGCCTGCAATCCTCGCTTGCACAACTGGAGATCCTGCGCGCGCTCGACATACGAACGGAGTTCGTGGAGGCTGGCATCGACGTGATCCGCGAGGAATTGAAGCGCATCCGCAGGGAGGTGTATGGAGAAGAGCAAGACAACACATCCCATATCTCCTCACAACAGGAAGGCATGGTATTTCTGTTTACTGGCTATATGGTCAACAGTGACCGTAAGCAGGGCGATCAATTCCCTCCAAAGATGGAAGATGAGATCAAAGCGGCGATCGAGGCGGTGCTTGATAAATATGATGCGGGTCCCGATGACCTGGCTGTGACCACCGGCATGGATGCCGGCAGTGAGATTCTTTTTGTGGAATGCTGTGTGGCGCGCGAGGTTCCCGTCAAGGCATATTTCCCGTTATTCGAGGGTCCCTACGTGAGAGAGTTCGTCAGCCCGGGCGGCGATGGCTGGCAAGAGCGATTCTATAAATTGCGCAATGACCCTCTCGTGAGTGAAGTCTACCAGCCCGATTGCGTGGGACTGCCCAAGGAAGGTGATAACGTCCATGAGCGCAACAATCGCTGGGCGTTGTATTCCGCCCTGAGCCGCGGCATAGACAAGGTCCGGCTGATCGCCGTGTGGGACGGCAAAGCAGAAGTCCCTCGAGATCTGGATGCCCGCCTGGTGAAGCACATGGTAGATTTGATGCGCGATATGGGTGGTATCGTCGAGCAGATCAACCCCAGCAAGCTGGTGCGCACGGGGAGAGCGGCTGATTCGTTAAAAAGAAAAACGGCTTCTAGGCAGCGAGTTAAAGACAATCCGCGAGCAAATGGCAAGACGGATAAAAAACCTGCTATGCAAAAGAAAAAGAAATCCAGGGATTGACTACTGATTTCAAAAGCACATCGGTAGTCGACGAGGCGGCGTTCGGGTGTACACAGGCACCGGCCCCTGGTTGACAATAAGTTTGCTACAAACAAAATGCCCGTCGATCAGTCGACGGGCATCATCACATCCTTGACCTTTTCTTTTGGATACGGCCAGATTTCGCCTTTGATTCCCTTCGCCAGGTAGAAATCTCCTGCTCGCACCGTCTCATCTCCCTCCAGCGTCACTACGGTCACTTGTTGATCCGGCTCACCGGTAATATCGGTCAGCGGGACAAGGAGCGTGATCGCTTTCTTGACACAATATCCAGGACGGATGATCACATAACTCTCCTCAAAGATCACCGGATTGATCGCCCAGTAATCGTCCGGGGTTTCAACTTCGCTGACGAGAAAATCGCCCTTGCGCGCGGTCAGGTGCGTGCCCCAGGGTGTGTCAATCTCCAGCGTTTGCGGCTCCCCCGGCTTGGGGAAAAATGGAACGACGCGGCGTTCCACCTTGCTGCGATAGGGTTTGAAATCCAGCGTTTCTAAAATAGAATCGCTGGAAGTAATGACAAGTGGTTCAGTCCTGATCTTCATAATGGGCATTCTACCATAAGGATGAACGGTGGAGCTTTGCACGTTCGTTAGCGATCAGCATCCTTGCATACACAAACGCGGTGCAAGACGCAATTCATAAACACGGCTATCCCTGATCAGCTAAGAAGAGATTAAGAAAATGATGTGCAGAGGGCAAGCCGTGTTGTAAAGCCTTGGAGCGTATGCTATAACTGTGAACAATCCGATTCTGGAGGCAAATCTATGAGAGGATCGTCTCGTCATCTATGGATTTCGCTGTGTATTGCAAGCCTGTTGCTGGCTTGTTCTCTGACTATTCCTGGCGTTCCATCCGCGGAGCCCGAAGGGGAAACCCCGTATCGTTACGATGGCCTGCCGAACCGTGTCAACGAAAGCACGGCGATCTCCGAATATCGAGCTATTTCCACGTGGGATAAACTGGATATTACCTACACCTTTATTAATGGCACGAATCAGATACAGGGGGATACAGAACGCGATCTGATCCGCCGTGCCTTTACTCTCTGGGCAGAGCAAACAGACTTAACATTTACTGAGACCGCCAGTAACGCCGCCGATATCGTGATTGGCTGGGCAGTAGGAGATCACGGGGATGGCGATCCGTTCGACGGTCCGGGGGATGTACTGGCGCACGCCTCGTTCCCCAACCCATACGACAACAGCCAGGTGTTCCTGCACTTCGACGACGATGAGCGCTGGGTGGATAGTGACGCGCGCAACGTAGACCTGCTGACGGTCGCGGCACATGAGATCGGTCATACGCTGGGTCTGGCGCACAGCAATGACCCGGACGCGCTGATGTTCCCCAGTTATAGCAGGCCGCGCCGCTTTCTCAGCGAGGACGATATCGCCGGCGTACAATCTCTCTACGGCGTAGGCAGCGCGCCAGATCCTGCGCCGGAAACACCGCCGCAGGGTGCAACGCCGCCTCCTGCCGCCGGTCAGGACTCCGACCAGGATGGCATCAGCGACGATGATGAAGTCCTAGTCACCGGCACCGACGCGAACAACCCGGATAGCGATAACGATGGCTTGGTCGACGGTGTCGAAGTCGCCAATCGCATGAACCCATTGGATCCCGATATGGATAAAGACGGCGTGCCAGATGGGCAGGAAGTGGACCAGGGCACGGACCCGTTCTTCCCCGAGCAAGCGGATGTGCCGGAAGACCTGGAAAACCAGGTCAGCGAGTTCCTGACGCGCGCCATTGAGTTGCAGATCGAAGCCTATCGGAACGGAGACGCGTCGATTGCTGCATCCATCATGCGAGGACCAATTTTAGATAGCCTCGCAGAGGAGATCAATTCCCTCAACCAGCAGGGCTTGGTTTCCATCTCAGAGATCAATTACTACGAAAGCTATATCGATGACATTCGCGTGTTGAATAACACGCGAATCGAAGTCGATACTTGTGAAGTATGGACGACCAACACCTATCGACTATCCGACAGCCAGTTGGTGGACAGCGAGGGTCCTTCGCTTCTGCCGCAAACGATCACGATCGAACAACGGGATGGAAGCTGGTTCATCACCAACGTCGAGTTCTTCAACGCCCCCTCATTTTGCAACTAAACCTTGATACGCCAGCAGCTTTGCTGGCGTATCTTATAATTCATCCATGGGAAAACTCATCGCAGTGGTCGGTGGCAGCGGCGTTGGGAAAACAAGCCTGGTACACGCGCTCGCCAGAGCCTTTCCATTTCAAACTGCCTACGAGGGACACGCCGAGCGACCCTTCCAGGCTCTCTTCAAGCAAGATCCTCGCTACGCGCTGGCGAACCAGATCGATTATTTACTCGAGTGCGCGCAACAGGAAAAACAACTGCGCGCCTCCCTGCAAATCGGGTTGATGGATGGAGGGCTGGACCTCGATTTCCATGGCTTCAGCCGCCTCTTTCACCGGCGCGGTCTGCTCACAGACGCGGAGCTGGATCTCTGCCGCCGTGTGTACAACGTGCTGCGTGAGACCTTGCCGCCTCCCGAGCTCTTCGTCCGGTTGTGCGCGCAGGAGAGCACCGTCGCCAGCCGCCTAGCCACGCGCGAACGCATCAACATCGCCCGCGCCGAAGACACCACGCTCTTCAACGCCCTGCTGGATGAGTGGCTCGCAACTCTTCCAGCCCATCAGGTGTTGGAAATAGATGTCTCCAGGGAAACCATAGAGTATGAGCGAAGTGTAGAGACTGTTTTCAATAGAATTCAAACGTTGCTCTAAGCGCCGCTTCTGGGTCCGTCACAGGAAGAAATCCTATGAAATCACAAAACGTTCTGCCCGTCCTCCTTTCCATTGCTGTCATTATCCTAGTGGCTATCTTTGAAAAACAGAGCAAGCTCTTTGCCGCGTTGACCGCCACGATGCCGCTGGCGACGCCTCTGGCGCTCTGGATTGTATACACCGCGAACGCGGGAGATAAGAATATCGTCTCACAGTTCAGCCTGAGCCTCTTGCTGGGAATGCTCCCCACCCTGGCATTCCTCATCACTGTCTGGCTCGCTGCCCGCGCCGGGATGAGGCTCGCACCGATGATCCTCATCAGTTACGGCGTCTGGACCGTAGGAGCAGCCATCCTATTTTTTCTAAGAAATTCACTGGGGATTCGATAGACGGCAGGAGCTTTGCGAAGGTTTTTTCCACAGACTTTGCAGACTCACCTGCACGTTCCAAGGCGTTTACGAAAGGAGTGACAATGCGTTTTCTAAAACCTGTTTTCGTGGCAGTTGGTGTTCTGCAGCTCATTCTCGCCGCCGGGTTCTTTTTCAGACAATCCTGGGCAACATCGCTTTGGCCCGTGCCAGATACACCTCTCTCCTATGCCTTCATTGCCGCCATCCTGGCGGGCGGTGCCGCGCCGTTGATCTGGATCGGGCTTTCCGAACAGTGGGCTGGCCTGGCAGGGTACGGACTGAGCTTCGGCATTATGTATGCCGGGATGGCGCTGACAGCCGTGTTCTTTTCTCTTCGGATGCAGCGACCTGCACTGGTGTGGTTTGCATTGGTCGTCGGCGCCGCGGCAGCGCTTGGTATCATTCTCTTTTTCCGTACACGGCACACCGCGCGAGCAAGCAAATCCACGCCGCAGATCGTCCGCCTTGCTTTTATCGCAGAGGTTCTTGTGCTGGCGGGCGCAGGAGTTTTGTTGTTGCTCCAGGTCCCGAACACATTGCCCTGGAACCTCAGCTCCGAATCGTCCGTATTATATGGATGGGTGTTTCTGGGGCTGGCGTTTTATTACCTGTATGCCGTCCTCAAGCCCCACTGGATTCATGCGCTGGGTCCGCTACTGGGATTCCTGGTGTATGACATGGTTTTGTTCTCACCGCTCTTTGCCCGGTTTGGCAACCTGCAGCCTGAGCATATCCTCGGACAGGTTGCGGCTAGCTTCATTATCATCGTGAGTGCTGTGCTCGGGGTGTATTACTTGTTTGTAAACCCGGCGACCCGTTTCGGAGGAGTTGATGATGAAACATAAAATACTATTGGGTTTATCTGTATTTCTCCTGGCTGCCTGCTTACCGACGAGTCCGGGAGGGCCGGACTTGAACGCGACCGCCACCCAGGAGGCTCTCAACAATGCCGCGACGCAAACCACCGCAGCGCTGACAACGCCAACGACAACCCTGCCACCCTTGCCCTTGCCTTCGGATACTGCAACGCTTACCGCTGAGCCACAGGGACCGGCACAGTTCCTCGCCTACATCCGCGATGGACACCTTTTCGTCACCGATGTGACCAACGGTGTGCAGGGCGGCACCACGCAATACACGGTTGCCGGCGAAAGCGATCGGGTCACCGATCTGGTCTGGTCGCCTTCCGGCGAGTTTATAGCCTTCGTTTCTGTCGCCACAGGGACGCCGCATATCTTTTACATCTTCGCGCTGGGTCAAAGCTCCCCCACCGATCTGGGTCCAGGCAGCGCGCCTGCCTGGTCGCCGGACAGCACGTCGATTGCGTTCCTAGGCGGCGACTTTCCAAACGACAATATCTCGGTCACATCCATTGAGAATCCTTCCCCCCGTCCATTGACCTTTGAATCCAATTACGCCTGGGGACGTCCGGCGTTCGCGCCGGATGGGAGCTCGCTGATAGTCGCCGGCGCGGACCGTAACAACATGGGCGCGCAGGGGAATACGTCGTTCATCCTGGAAAGCCTGGCTCTGGATGGCAGCGGCGCGCACATGCCTCTATCTGGGGCGACTCCACTGGATGGCGTGCGGCTACCCTATGACCTGCGGTTCTCCCCGGATGGGACCAGGCTGGCATTCTCCACTTCCTTCCATCTGAGCGCCTGCGCCTCACCCGGCGCGTATTACGTCAGCAACGCAGATGGCAGCAACCGTCAGGAGCTCATCAGCCCCTCCCTGCGAGCCGCGATCGACCCAAACCAGGAACATTACCACGTAGGCTTAAGCTATGCCTGGAGCCCAGCCAGCAACGGCATCGTCGCCCTGGGGAACGTCGTCGATTGCAATCTCAACAGCCCCAGCCCGGGTCAGGTCGTTGCCGGACCCCAGATGTCTATGATCGGGCTGGATGGGAGTGAAAGTCTGATCATCCCCGGCTTCTTCTACGGCATTAGCGTGGACCGTACCGGCACGCTGATCGCCGCGGCGCGCCATGAGGACGGGTTTCAGGATCTCACCCCCATCGTAGAAATCTACTCCGCGCAGAGTGGGCAGCTCGCGCTGTCGTTGGGACCAGGCAGCAACCCGGAATTCCAGCCTTGAAAGAACGCGATGAGCATCAATATGACAAATATCATCCGAATTCATGAAGAACGCAACTTCCGAGTTCGGCGGGCATCCCTATAATGGATAACAGGTAGAGGCCGGTTGGAACAACCCAGTGCTTTGTCATCTTCGCACTGTATTGATCCTTCATCTCGCGCAGCACAGCCTATCACTGCCTGGGACTTCAGTCAGCCTTTGCCGTTGGGGAATCCATGACGATCAACACGCTTTGCATGCAGCCCGTCATGGTCCGAGCCGCCTCGTCGACAGGCGGCTTTTTTATTTATGGTGTTGCGACGTGGCACCCCGCGTTCAGTGACTTATTCTTAATTGGAAGGGCGTGAAAGACTACAGGCACCTGAGCGAAGTGTGTTAATATAAGACAACAAATTAGGGATATATGCGTGGCTTGGTCCATAGTCAAAGTTTATCGTTAGCGAAAAAGAGAGAATCTATGCCAAAAGTTACTTCTTTCCTGTCCATGTCACTGGATGGATTTACCACCGGTCCAAATGTTAGCGTTAACGACCCTATGGGCGAGGGTGGAGAAAAACTCCATGACTGGATGTTCAATGGCAAGACCGAGAGCGAAGCTGTGGAGTTTCAAGAACGCTTCTTCAGGACGACCGGAGCTATTATTGCAGGTAGACGAATGTTCGATCTTGGCGTCGAGCATTGGGGGGATAACCCGGTCTTTCATGCACCCGTGTTCGTGCTTAGCCACAACTCCAGGGAAAAGCTGGTCAAGCAGGGGGGAACAACGTATAGCTTCGTAACGGATGGCGCCGAAAGCGCTCTCGAGCAGGCGAAAACTGCAGCGGGCAACAGCGATGTCATGGTGATCGGTGGAGCAAATGTCATCCAGCAGTTCATCCAAGCCGGATGGCTCGATGAAATCGAAATACACCTGGTCCCCATGCTTCTGGGTGGAGGCATTCGCCTGTTTGACCATCTAGACAAGCCGATTGAGCTCGAAAGAATACAGGTAACAGAAGCTCCCGATGTAACCCATCTCCGGTTCCGCATCGTAAAGTAATGCCTTATGCCAGGCGCACCGCACACCGTTGGTGAGGCAAAAGGAACGTATAGGAAACGAACGGATGATATTACCAAAGAAGCGGGACCCCAGGTTCATCACCCTCCGCCGCGGCGGGACGCTCACAGACTCCGACCATCGGCTGCTCGCTCTCTGGGCGGCGGCGTGTTCCGAGCACGTCCTGCACCTGTTCGAGTCGGCGCAGCCCTCCGACCCGCGACCTCGCCAGGCGATCGGGCAGGTTCGGGCATGGGTGCGCGGCGAAATTCGGATGACGCAAGCCCGCGCTGCTGCCGGTCACGCCATGGCGGCTGCCAGAGAGTTACGCGGCGCTGCAAGAGAGGCCGCCTATGCCGCCGGACAGGCTGCTGCAGTAGCGCATGTTGCGGCACATGAGTTGGGCGCAGCCGCCTATGCAATAAGGGCTGTACGGGCAGCTGTTGTGGAGAGGGAACGGGACAAGGCAGGTCGCCTGGAATGTCAATGGCAGCGTGAGCAGCTGCCGGATGCAATTCGTGATCTTGTTCTGGACGATCAGCGGTTGCGAAACGACATCTGCTGGTTCGTATTCGATTGCTGACCCGTAGCCCGGCATGCTGCATTTGCGCAGCGACGCGTTCTCAGAACTGGTTCCGGCAAAAGAAAGATCGGCCCGGAATAAAATCCACCCGGGAATTTTGGAGCCAGCCATGTAAAGTGACTGCCATCCTATTTCCGATAGAGCCTAATAAGTAGCTATGAGAGAATCAACCAAAATAACATTTTTCAAAACGGAAGAATTAGATACCAACGCGAGAAATGCGATCATCGATCTCTGCGTGGCAGCACACCAGGAAGAGGATTTCCGGAATCTCTTCACGTATGTCCCATCAGGTGGCTTGCATGTCCTTGGCTTCGCCGGCGAGCAACTGGTGAGTCATGCCCTGGTGACAACCCGCTGGCTCCAGCCGGAGGGGCATCCGGAATTACGGACAGCTTATATCGATGCGGTTGCCACCTTACCCAGTTTTCAAGGGCAGGGGCATGGCAGCGCGCTAATGCGGTCTCTGGCGAGCAGGATCGATAGCGAGTACATCATCGGGTGCCTGGAGACGGAACGGGTGGAGTTTTACCAACGGCTGGGATGGAAGCCCTGGCGCGGTCCGCTGGCAGGGCGGAGCGAACAGGGATTGATCCCCACGCCCGAACAAAGGGGGATCATGGTGTTACCGCTTTCCCAAACGCCAGGATTGGATCTCGACTCGAGGTTAACCATCGAGTGTCAGCCAGGGCGGATCTGGTAGCGAAACATGTAATACCTTCCACATCCGGAAAATAACTTGACCCGTATAGTTATACAGGCTACTATATCTTCCTATCCGCTTACTTTGCTCTGAGAAGAGCTGCTTGGTATTCCTACTTCATTACGTGCAAAAGGAGATCTGGTCATGGTTCGTAAATTAAGGCATGCTGTATCACTGGCGTTCCTGTTCGCCCTGCTGTCTGCTTTCTCCGTCTCAGCCCATGGGGTGACTCAGGTGGGTGACTATGAGCTGGCGATCGGCTTTCACAACGAGCCTGCCTATCAGGGTGAGCCGAATGGGCTTGATCTGTTCGTGACGAACATGACGACAAATGAACCGGTCAACGGTCTGGAGGAAACACTTCAGGTGGAGATCATCTACGGGGCATCGAAGAAAGAATTGGATATAGAACCGCAATTTGGTCAGGACGGCGCGTATACAGCCCAGGTGATCCCTACGGAGGAGGGCGACTATACCTGGCACATCTGGGGTGACATCGAAGGAACGCCGGTGGACGTCTCGATGACCAGCTCGCCAGATACCTTTGGGTCCGTCGAACCCAAGAGTGAGAATGCCTTCCCCGCTGCCGAGCCAACGTTATCTGAGTTGCGTGATCAGGCGCAACTGGCATTGACTATGGGAATTTTGGGTGCTGTGCTTGGCGCCATTGGAATCGTGATAGGCTTCCTAGGATTGCGAAGGCGAAGTTAATCCTGTTTGCCCGCTCCTATGGCTTCCGGCACATGAAACGCTTTATTCCTCCCCTGCTTATTGTGGTACTGATTTCCCTAGGGATCGCCAGTCCAGTAAAAGCGCATGCCAGTCTGGTTCGTTCCGTTCCACAGTCGGGGGAAGTGCTAACGGAATCTCCACCGGAAATCGTCCTTGAATTTACGGAAGAGATTGACCCCGGTGTCGCAAAGGTGGAATTGTTCGATGCAGGTGGGCAGCTCATCGCTGCGGGACCAGGTGTCGTGGATCCGAATGCGCCGCGCGTGCTTCAACTGGAGGTCGATCCGCTCCCGGATGGCGCGTACAGTGCCGTCTGGCGTGTGCGTTCCGCCGTCGATGGGCATATCACCAATGGTGCGGTCGGGTTTTCCATTGGCGAAGCGAGCGCGCCCGCCTCTCTTTTACCGCCGCCTGGCACGCCTGACCCCGCCGCTGCCGTGCCCTCCAATGCGGAGACGATCGCGAGGTGGTTGGCGTATCTCTCTGCAGCAGTAGCAGTGGGAAGTCTCAGCTTTGGTTTTCTGATATGGCGACCTGCGTATCAAAATCAGACAGACAAATCGGAAGAGTTCGAGGAAGCGGTTCGGCGGCGGATGGGGCAGCTCGCGCTGGGGAGCCTGATCCTCCTGGGGATTGCTACGTTTAGTTTTGCGCTCATACAGACAGCAGAGGCGTTAGAGGTACCTGTTTGGGGTTTATCAGGTACAGCACTCTCTCAGATGTTCCTGGGGTATATCGGCAGGCTGTTGATGGCGCGTTTGATCCTGGTGATACTCCTGGGAGTATTGGTCGCGCGGCTTCCTTCGCCCGGCACGGGCTCCAAAATAGTATGGTGGAGCATCCTTCTGATTGGGAGCGCCTTATTACTCACGTTCAGTCTCCAGGGACACAGCGCCGCACGCGGCTCTGTCATCGGCGTCGTGATGATCTGGCTGCACCTGGCTGGCATGACGGTTTGGCTGGGAGGTCTGCCTATGCTCTTCTTTGTCCTGCGGCAGGCAAATGCTATGGCTCCCACAATCTTTCCCCGCTTCTCGCAAGCTGCTTTGATCAGTGTTGGGATGATCGCAGCCACAGGACTCTATAATGGACTGATATTTGTCAGGACCGGCGAAGCGCTGACGGCTACCACGTATGGTCGGGCATTGATTGCCAAAACCGGAATTTTTGCCTTTTTGTTGATGCTTGGTGCCATCAATCTTCTCTACTTATCCCCGCGCCTGCGGGCAGGGGTGCAAGGTGCCTGGTATGGGCTCTCCCGCACGATCCGTACGGAGATGGCTTTAGGAATTGCACTGTTGCTGGCAGTGGGCGTCCTGTCTGGCGTGGCACCTGCCTTCGAAGCCCTGCAGGCGCACCAGCAGCAAGGCATTATAGAAACCGCAAGCGTCGACGGGGTGGATATGATGTTGCGCGTGATGCCAGGAGAAAGTGGAGACAACGAGATTGGCGTTGAATTTACGGATACTCGCCCCGGCGCAGCGAATGTACCCCCTGAAGTTCTTCTGCGCCTGACCGCCACCAGCATGGACATGGGAACGCAACAAGTGGAGGCGACCTCCGTCGACGGTGTGCGCTATACGGTGCGCGGCAGCTATTTCCCTATGGTGGGCCCGTGGGAACTGGAAATTATTATCAGGCGCCCGGGGTTCAATGATGTGCGCAAAACCTTTGCGCTGAATATTTCGTCTCCGTAGGGGCTGACAGAACGCTGGTCTGCCCTGCGGACAGTGCCAGGGCAGGTATTCGGCATACCCCCAAATATAGAAGTGCACTTACTAAAAAGGCAGAGCGAGCGAGGAGCGAAGGATGAGCGAAGGAGACTCCTTCGAAAAACGCCTCCCCTTACAACAATGTTTGCCATATATGGGGGGTGATCTAACAAAAAAGCAAAACCCGGCTCGGCGTAGATCTGGCATAGATGTAATACCATTCTCTTTCTCCTCATCTACACGATGTGAACAAGCAATGAATACCCTCGCTTCGTATCGCATTTGCTTCCACGTCATAACCTTCATCCTTTACGAGAGATAGGATAATGATAGACTCATACAAGATCATTTGTGTACTGGTTTTTTCTTTGTTGTGGCTGACGGGTTGTGGGAGAATATCACCTACCACACCAATCGCAACTCTCACGGCAATATTTACTCCCTCTGCGTATCCGGCCTCGGCGACGCCAGCAAATACAGCCACCCCAACAAGCACGCCAACCGCCGTATCCGCTATCGATAGACAGGCAATGACGAACCTCCTGATCCAGGCTGCAGAGGCGGGCGATACGCCTCAAGTGCTACTTCTCATCCAGCAGGGCGCCGATATCAATGGGCAGGATGAACGAGGTCGCACGGCTGTGATGGCTGCCACACATGGCAACAGAGTGGACACGGTCCGAGCATTGATCGCGGCAGGCGCAGATATCAACATTCGTGACAACCGCTCGGATAATCCCTTTCTGTATGCCAGCGCAGAAGGATTGTTCGATATCGTAAACTTAACCATTCAGGCAGGAGCCGATACCCGCCTCACCAATCGCTTCGGCGGGACCGCCCTCATTCCGGCGGCGGAACGCGGGCATGTAGAAATCGTCCGTGAGCTTCTTACACGTACCAACGTGGATGTCAACCACGTTAATAACCTGGGCTGGACTGCCCTGCTGGAGGCGATCATCCTGAGCGAGGGCGGGGAAAGGCACCAGCAAATCGTCCAGATGTTGGTGGACTATGGAGCCAATATCAACATCCCCGATGCGAACGGTATCACGCCTCTTGAACATGCTCGCGCCCGCAACTTCACACAGATTGAGCAAATTCTGCTTACAGCCGCGCAGACACGCGACCGGGAGCTGATCCTTGCTGCGGAACAGGGAGATCTCGAACAGGTGAGGCAGCTTCTGGCGCAAGGCGCAAGCGTCGCGGCGCAGGATGAACAGGGGCAGACGGCATTGATCGCGGCAGCCTATCAAAACTATCTCCCTATCGCGGATCTGTTAATACAGGCAGGCGCGAACGTCAACACCCAGGACAACACCAAACAGAGCGCCTACCTGATCGCCACCTCAGAAGGATATCTCGACCTGCTCCTTCGTACCCTGCAGGCTGGCGCAGACGTGCACAGCAAGGATAGTTACAACGGCACAGGCTTGATCCGCGCCGCGGAACGAGGCCACGTCGAGATCATTCAGGAATTATTGAAGACAGCCATCGACGTGAATCACGTCAATAACCTGGGATGGACAGCGCTTCTGGAAGCAATCATCCTGGGTGATGGCGGTTCGCGTCACACAGAAGTGGTTCGTCTGCTCGTGGCAGCCGGTGCAGATGTGAATCTCGCCGACTCCAACGGCATCACCCCTCTGGCACATGCCCGTCAGCGCGGATTCCAGCAGATCATTGAGATTTTACTTGCCGCCGGTGCTCGCTAAGTAGCAGTTCACGAATTGCTAAGGTATCTTGCTACGATATAGCTGCCCATGATTCGAAGGGATTGCTTCGCCCGCTTCCGTTGCGTCGCACGCAGCGCGAAAGGCTCGCAATGACACTCGAAGGTAATACCTCACCCTCTGGTCTCATCTACACGACATGAACACCCCTAGAACCGTCTCCAAAATTATCGAACCACAGATCGCCATCGAAGGGGCGGGCGTGAAGCTGCGCCGCTCGATTGCGCCGCGCGTCAGCAACGAATACGACCCTTTCCTGCTCTTTGACCACTTTGCCTTCAACGACCCGCTCGAGGGTCCGTTGCGCGGCTTTCCCTACCACCCGCACCGCGGCATCGAGACCGTCACCTATATGCTCGAAGGCGCCACGCATCATCGCGACAGCCTCGGCAACCAGGGTCTCATCGGTCCCGGCGACGTGCAGTGGATGAGCTCAGGGCGAGGCATCCTGCATGAGGAAATGCCCCGCCGCGGTCCGAGCGGCAATATCTACGGCTTCCAGCTCTGGGTCAATCTGCCGTCACATCTGAAGATGTCTACGCCGCGCTACCAAGAAGTGACTGCTGCGACAATTCCCACCTACGAGAAGGATGGGGTCCGAATCCGTGTCGTCGCGGGCGACGTGGATGGCGTGACCGGTCCTGTCACCGATATCGCCGCCTCTCCGCTCTACATGGATGTGGAGTTGGCTCCCGGATTCGAATGGCAGTTTCCCATCCCTATCGGGCATACGCTCATTACGTATGTCTTCGAAGGCGAAGGAGTCTTTTCGGGCGATACCATCGACGCTGTGAAAATGGTGAGGTTTGCCGACGGCGACCACCTTACCGTCAAGACCGAGAACAGTCCGGTTCGCTTTATGTTGATGGCGGGCGCGTCATTCAAGGAACCGATTGTCCCCTACGGTCCCTTCGTGATGAACACCCTCGAAGAGATCCAACAGGCCCTGCACGAATTACGTAACGGAACGTTTATCAAAGGATAAACGATTAAGGGTCGGGCAGTTGCCCGACCCTTAATCGTTTAATTATGTAATCCCCATCTCCCCCAACGCCTTCCAGATAAGCGCCGCGCCGATGACAGAAACGAACAGGGCGCTCAACACAGGCAGCAAGCGAATGACTCTACCTTGCGTGGGGAAACGCTGAAACAACCGGCCGGCATAGATAAACAGCATCCCGATCGCGGTCAGCGTGGCTGCCAACCCCAGGCTGAACGCCAACACCAGAATTAAGCCAAAGCCGATTTTGTTCAGCGCAATCGCGCCGAGCAACACAACTAATGCCGAGGGGCAGGGAATCAATCCACCCGAAACACCGAGCGCCAGCAGATTGCGCCAGGTAATCTGGTCTGGCGGCATATGCGAGTGGTCCCCGTGACTGTGGTCATGAGCATGAGGGTGCACGCCGTGTCTGTGAACATGGGGATGATCGTGATCATGGATGTGGAGATGCTCGCTCGAGGCGGACATGTTCAAGACATATTTGTGCGAGTGACCGGAGCGTTCTGCGTGGCTGTGCTCAAACACAGGGGAAAGAGCAGACTTCTTTACATTTGATTCGATCCTGGGAAGCACAATCCCGGAAGACTTAAACCGGCTGACGAACAAGTTGATCCCGATCCCAACGACAAATAACCCGGAGAGCAAGCTCATCCACGGATACAGCATCTCAGGCACGATGTACTGCGCGGCAAACAACGTGACCAAGCCCAGCGCAAACACGCCCAGCGTATGCGTGACCGTCGTCGTCAGACCCAGATAGAGCGCGTGCTTCAGCGTGCCGCGCGACCCGACCAGATACGCGCCGACAATCGTCTTGCCGTGACCGGGCGTCATGGCATGCGCCGCGCCCCAGAGAAAGGAAATCCCCAGTGCCAGTAGCAGCGTGGGAAGCGTGATCTCGTCGAGTAGGATCAAGCGGGTGAAAGCGTCATCGCGCTTTGACGCGTTCCCTGGCATCACCGGCACAGACGGCTGGTTTTGCATCGCAAGCCCAAGAGGTGCAATCTCCAGGTCGATGGCGCGTTGTTCGAGTGGACTGGTCAGCAGGTCATCCGGGTAACTCGTCAGGCGGTTGCTCACGCTAGTGGATGAATATTCTCCCTGCACGGTTACACCGTCCGGGGTGACCACGATCTCCTGCCAGCCCAGCCGGTCCGCGAACACATTATTCTGGAACGACAGGGCAACGGAGTCCTGCGAGGCATCGATCGAAGCCTCAAACGCACAGGTCAGGCGCATTGTCAGCAAGCCACCCACACCCGCAGGAAAATCCATGGAAGAAGACACCAGCGAGAGAGCAGATGCCTTTCCGTTGATGCTCAGGTTCAGGCTGGGTTGGAGCGAGGCGCAGCGAACCGCGTGATACCCCTGTATCTCATCAGGGTCGGGCTGACGGTTCCCATTGGCGTCCAGCAGCTCGATTTCCTGGAACGCGGGAATTTCCGCCAGGTCCATGACGTAATCGATCACGATCTTCTCGCGGCTGATCTGTAAGCCGGCGTAGTGATTGACCGTAAAGTTGCCCAGCGGGTGCGCCAGAGCGACCGGAACGAAGATCAGGCAGGCGAGCAGCGTGCTCAGGATGGTAAATGTGCGTCGTATGTGTTTCATAATATTTCCTGTCAGCCTCATGAGAGAAGAGAATTGCTCTTACCCTTTCGCAGTCGCTTGCAGGGTTTGCAGGGTAGTGTGCAGCTCGTCGATCTGCAGCAGGGAGAAGTATGGATTGATCGCCAGTGCTTCCTCCAGCAGGCTTCGTGCCGCCTGGTCGTTGCCGCGGGCATGTTCGATCATACCAGCGTGATAATAGAGGCGGGCGTCGCGCGTGTTAAACTTCATCGCTTCCTTCATCAGGGATTGTGCTTCTTGGAAATTGCCGTTCTTATACTGCGCCCAGGCGGCAGCGTCGTATCCATAAATATCTTTGCGGGAGTCAAGCTCCGTAAGCGCAAGATCCAGCGCCTCCTGTAGATGGAGATCGTGATCGGAATAAAAGTTTGCAAGCTGACGGTTGTAGATTTGTTGATTGAGCTCGGCAAGCTTGCCGATATATTCCACCGTGCTGTACTGACGCTGTGCCTGCTCGGGCTGACCTGTCAGCGTGTACAGATCACCAAGCGCTGCCAGATAATCCGGCTGGGGGATGATCCCAATCGCTTGCTGATAGTAAGAGATGGCTTCGTCGTATTCGCCTTGCGCCGCACGGACCTTTCCCAAACCTGCCAGCGCCAGATGATAATGATCAAACACACGCAGGGCTGCTTCGTAGTAACGACCTGCCTCCTTCGGCTGACCCATATTGAAATATAGATCGCCCACACGCAATACATACCAGGCAACACCTTCTTTCGTACCGCCTGCCTGTAACGCTTCCCCTGCAGCACGTCGCATGAGCTCCAATGCCTGCTGAGAATCGCCCGTTGCTTCCTCGAGTGCCGCCAGACGCGCCAGGACGGGAGGAGTTGCACTCTGCTCACTCAGTTCCTTATAGGCAGCTTCGGCTTCCGTATAATTTCCCAACGCCATTTGTGCATCCCCGATCGTGACCAGCGCCCCGCTAATACCAGGATTCTCTTCATACACATTCTGCGCCAGCTCGAGCGCGGGGCGGAAGTTGTGTTGAGCATAATAGACGGACGCCAGAGAGACGTTTGCCTGTCCATAATTAGGGATTCTCTGAAGAGCTTTCCGGAGAGCCGCTTCCGCACGTTGATAACTGCTGGCGTCTCCTGTCTCGCGCGCCCGGCGAACGTATTGTTCCGCCAGAAGGGTATAGCTCACAGCATCCTGTGGGTTCGCCTTGATACGCTCCTGAAAAAATTGGATCGCCTCCTCCACAGGAGGAACGGATGCCAGGTCATCGCCATGGATGCGCTGGGGATCCGGCAGGGTTTCCGATGAATGAGAAAATACACCTCGCAGGTTCGATAACACCAGAATAAGAACAATCGATACAAAGAAAAAGATAGTTTTTCTGTTCATGGTCCGTTCCTCGTTTCGCGAAAGACGTTTGAATTCCCGTGGAGGCGGCTACCCCGCCTCCACGGGTTCGTCCTAACCCCGCTTAGTTGGGTGGTGCAAGGTATGGGAAGGTATCGGTGAACGCAGAGTCATTGCTGACACAATCGGTCGTGACAGCGCCATTCGTCACCAGCGCGTATTCGACATCGATGACGTCATCTGCCAGTCCACGCCCATTCAGGAAGCCTGCCGGGTTGGAGGTGTCCACCGTCAGGATGTCGGGGAGAAGTACATCTGCCAGAGCATTCACTGTCGCATCATCGTCGCCATAGAAGATCTTCAGCGTATCCACCACTTCAGAGCGGAAGCGTTTCTGATCGTTGCGAGGCAGGGCGCCGTTGAACGTGTTCTTCATCGAGGGTTCCGTTCCCTTCGGCTCGAGTGGGTTGTTGGGGATGAAAACCGTGTTGATGGCAGGTCGCCCCATACGGTCGATTTGATTGCTGTTCAAGACGGTGCGTGCCCAGACGCCGATGTTGTCCGTGCCGAACCAGGCACTTGGCACTTCCACCACAATGGCAGAGACGTTTAAACCGGCAAAGAAGTTGGGACGGGTCTCACCAGGCGCACAAAAGTCCAGATTGAGGAAACCGTTCAGGTCGAAGAAGAACGGATCATCCATCACACCCGCGAACAACATCCCGCCGCCATCCAGAGGGATGACTTCATTGGTCATACCCTTCCCAATCCGGTTGCGCATAGGACCGCCGAGGTCGCTGTTCACATCGCCGTTTAAGCCGATGTTCACGCGTTGAGCCAGGGATTTATCGGGCTGAGAGAATGTAATGCGGAAGGTCAGGTTTTCCTTGGCATCCCCATCTGTATCGATCTTAAACGCGTAACTGGCGTTGCCACCCCGGAATGTGCCGTTGTTGAGCACACCCGCCAGCGGATTGACGCCCATGATCAGCACCGTGTTCTCCGGGTTACTGGGAGACTGAAAGACATAGACATCCGTGATATCCAGGCGGGTATCGCCGCCCGGCGGAGTCAGCCCTGGTGCGTCCAGGTGGTCTGCCGCGCTCGCCGGTACGGCAAAGAGACCAAAGGCAAGCACCAGCGCCAGAGTCCCGTAGACCAGAATTGTCGAAAACTTTTTCATTGTTTTACTCCTCTAAAACTTGGAAACTACTTTTATTTACTGCCAGAGATAAAGCATCATGGATCTATTTCCTGCGCTAACCTCCTTCTCTAAGGGATGTATCGGATCCGGATGGGTATACCTATTTAGCCATACGCAGGTTTGTCAGGTTTGCATCTATGGAATCTGAAACGCCTTGGGAAGGTTTTTATAGGTAGCTCCCTTTTTGTAGGACCAAAGGTTCGCAAGGCTCCTAACAGGAAAACAAAAAGAGTGTTGAGGGCATACCCTCAACACTCTTTCGCGTGGCAACGCAGGCTCTAGAGTTCGCTCAAGACAACGATTTCTCCTGTTGGCTCCATGCTGCCACCTTCCGGCTCGATAGAGATCCCAACCGAATTGAAGGAGCCAATCGCTTCCTCAGAGGTAATGATCAAGACGCTTTGCCCATTTTCATCGACGGTCAATAGACCGGCGCTGACCGGTGCGTTTCCAATGAGCCAAACCTGGTATGTTTGACCCGGTTCAAGTGGAGGCAACCCGGAGATCAACAAGACCGCAGATCGATCATTTGGATTCGCGATCAACTGCCCCAGGGCGCGGGGCTGCGTCTCTGTGCTTTTCAAAGAAACGGAAATGATGTCCGACTGCTCTGTTTGCGGTAAGTTTCGAATCAGATCATCCAGTGACTGGGACTGCGCCGTGACTTGATCGTTCAAGGAAGTGACTTGACCTTGCAACCGGGCAACCTGCCCATTCAGCGCGAATGCCCACAGGATCGCAATCGTCGCAGCGCCCAAACTTAGGACGCGGAAGATGTCTGCAAAACGGAATTTGCCTCGGACAGGCTCTGCGGGAACGCGTGTGGAGGAACGCTGCCGCGCCTGTGCATCGGCTGTGACGCGTCTCATCAACGATTCTTTCACCTGACGGGGCGGCTCAACCGCGCTGACCGTATATGGCAACGCCGAAGCGCCGGGCTGAAGATCCTGAAGCTGACTGCGGGCCTCAGGGTGCTCAGCCAGGTACGACTCGACCAGTTCCTTTTCCTCCTCGGTGAGAGCGTCGAGCACATAAAAGGGAAGCAATTCTTCAATGCGTGGGTCCATGTTATCCTTCAAACTCTTCTCGTTCCAATTCTCCGCGTAATTTCTGTAATGCCAAACGGGCGCGGGTATGGATGGTGCCAAGCGCCTCCCCGGTCGCTTCGGCGATCTCCTGCCGCGTCATTCCATAAAAATAAGCCATTTCGATCACCTGGCGCTGCACCGCGGACAATGAGTCCAGTGCTTTGCGCACCCGTTGACTCTGAAGAATCAACTGCGCCTGTTCCGCCACATCCGCATCCGGATCTGGCGTTGCGTCCAGAATGGGGTCGCTGCCGTTGGCGCCCATAAGAACCTGCGGTCGCACATTCCGCCGCCGATAGGCATCAATCGCAAGATTGCGCGCGATCCTGAAGAGCCAGCTCGTTAATGGGCCCAACTGAGGCTGAAACGTAGCGGCGCTCTGCCAAACGCGCCAAAAGGTCTCCTGTAAAACATCCTCCGCCAGCGCCTGGTCGCCGATAATCTTCAGGGAGATCCCCAGCACGCGCGCGGCATATCGGTTGTAAAGCGCCTCGAGCGCCGCAGAGTCGCCTCGCGCAACCTGGGTCATCAGAGCCGCATCGGACTCATCCGACAGAGCCCTCTCACTAGTAGTACGCACGAAGGCGTCACTTGCATTTTTAATTTGAGCCATTGGATTGTTGTAATTTTACCGCTTCTGTTGTGAATTTCCTACTGGATGCCCTTCTTCCAAAGTTCAGGTGGAAAATTTCCCCAGTCTACGAGATAATCATACACAATATCTATACAGGAGAAGGAAACGTAACATGACACAGGTTCTGTTCGGAGATCGAATTAGCAGGCAGGGAAAACTACGACTGGGTTGCAGCGCTGCTATTTTCGATGAGCAAGGCCGCATCTTTCTTACGCGCCGCGCGGATAACGGTCAATGGTGCCTGCCTGGCGGAGGTATGGATGCCGGGGAGTCTGCCGCAGAGGCATGTGAACGAGAGGTGTGGGAGGAAACCAGTTTGCGTATCCGCGCCGGGCGCCTAGTCGGTGTGTATAGTCATCCCGATCAGCTGGTGGTTTATGCAGACGGAAATAAGGCGCACATTGTGGCGCTGCACTTTGAAGCAGAGATCCTCAGCGGCGCACCAGCGTTGAGCAATGAAACCACAGACTTTGGGTATTTCACTCTGGAGCAAACTGAGCGCTTGGAGATGTTTGGCAGGCACAGGGAACGGATCGTCGACACACTCGAAAAGCGCCCGGAGGCCCGGATAAAATAATCATCACGCTGGCGGGTAGGAATCGTTTTAATTAAGAGTTGCTGCTTCGTCACTGACCATTCGTTCGACTAGTTTATGCGTAAGGATAGGGACTATTTGCATGGTTAATGGGATTGAAACAAACCAAATCTTCTTGTTTGCGATCCTGGCGGGAGCAGCACTGTTGCTGTTCACCGAATGGATCCGCATTGACCTGACCGCCATCCTGATCATCGCGGCGCTCGGTCTCACGGGCGTCCTGGATGCGGAGGGGGCGCTTTCCGGCTTCAGCAGTGAGCCGGCAATTATCCTGGCGTCTATGTTCGTGTTGAGCGGAGCGCTGCTTCACACAGGCTTGTCGGAACGGCTTGGCAACCGGATCAAGATACTGGCAGGCAAAAATTATGCGCGAATCATTCTGGTGGTCATGCCTTCTGTCGCCCTGCTCTCCGCCTTCGTGGGGCATGTGGCACTGACCGCCATTATGCTCCCGATCATCCTGAACCTCGCCCGCGAGAATCAGATCGCGCCGTCGAAGCTTCTGATTCCCATGGCGTTCGCTGCCTCGCTGGGTACGGCGATCGCGCTGATCGGCGCTCCGGCATTTCTGGTCGCGAACGGGTTGCTGCGTCAGACAGGGCAGGCTCCCATAGGAATCTTCTCCATTGCGCCGATCGGCCTGGTCATCTCCGCTGCCGGAACAGTCTTTTTCCTGCTGGTGGGGAGATTCCTCCTCCCCGACCGCAAAGGGGAAGATGCAGTCGATCACTTCCGGTTGGAAGGCTACTACACCGAGTTGCTGTTGCTACCCGATTCCACGCTGATCAGTAAGACGATCCGTGAGGTCGAAGAGCAACAGCCGGTCGATTTTAAGGTCTCGGCATGGTACCGGAATGGGCGCCCGCGCAACCGACCGTATGGGACGAAGAAGACCCAGGCGGGGGATGTGCTCGTCATACGCACCAGTCCGGACCGGATCGCCACGATCGAGAAAGAACCCGGGATGGCGATCCAGCCGCTCGAAAAGTACAAAGAGACCTTTCCTGCCGCCGCGAACGGTGAAAACAGCAAGGAGGATTTCTCAACCCGTCTTGTCCAATCTGTGGTGGCGCCTCGCTCGGAGCTGATCGGCAGGACGATCGGCAAGATCGACTTCCTTGAAAATTACGGCGTCCTGGTCGTCGGCGTCTGGCGGCGGAAGGGCTGGCTGCGGACAGAGCTGTCACGCGTCAAACTGCGCGAGGGCGATGTGCTCGTCCTGACAGGGGACTCGGACTCACTGCAGCGCATCTCGGAGGATAAATCCTTCCTGATGCTGGTCCCCTTCCGCGGCGAACCGAAGCCTCTGCACAAGGCGCGCATCGCGGGTACGATCATGATCGCGGCGGTCGCGATCGCCGCGTTGGGTATCTTTCCCGTGGAGATCGTTTTTCTGGCGGGTGCGCTGGCAATGATCCTGAGCGGAAGCATCTCGACCTCACAGGCATACCAGTCCATCGACGCGCGTATCTATATCTTTATCGCCGGTGCCATTCCCCTCGGACTGGCAATGCAGGAGACAGGCACCGCGGACTTGCTGGCTGGCTGGCTGCAGGGCCTCGTCTCCGGGCTGGAAATCCACTGGATTTTGCTGGCGCTCTTTGTGGTGACCGGCATCGTGACCCAGGTTATGTCCGATTCCGGCACCACAGCGCTCTTTGGACCGATCGCGATTGCGCTGGCGCGAGGCCTGGATCTGCCCCCGGAACCGTTTGTGGTCACGGTGGCGATGGCAGCGGTCACGTCTTTCTTCACGCCGATCGGGCATCATGGCAATTTATTAATCTATGGACCCGGCGGATATCAATTCGGAGATTTTGTAAAAGTAGGCATCCCCCTGACTCTCATCGTCGCTGTCATTGTTTCGCTGATGGCGCCGCTCCTGTGGCCGGGGTAGGCGAGGCGTTCGCGGCACGCCAGGGTTTAACAAGTCAGCCAAGGAGGCACGCACTATGCTCAACAAAATCTCGCATAAGTTTCATACATGGGCAACAGGCTGGCGCGTCATAATTTTGTTCATCCTGGAGTCCCTGATGATGTTTTACGTCATGCCCCTTGCCGCAGGGATCATGGCATTTGCTGCCAATAATAGCGTGATGCCGCTGGATCTGATGTTCTTTTACACACCCGCCCAGGCATTCGAAATGATGGACAAGTACGGTGAGGCGGGGCGTTCCATATATTTGCGGATCGAGCTAACCGCCGATATTATTTACCCGATCATCTATACCCTGTTCTTTGGATTGCTCCTCTCATGGCTATTCCAGCGCGCCTTCAAGCCTGAGAATAAGATACAGAAATGGAATGTGATGCCGGTTGGCGCCTGGCTGTTTGACATGCTCGAGAATGCTGGCATCATTTCCATGCTGGCAATGTATCCCTCCCGGCCTGAGATCATGGCATGGCTCACCATGCTCTTTGGCGCGCTCAAATGGGGATTCTTTGTAATCACGATCGGGCTTGTGCTGGTAGGACTGGGTCGAGCTGCATTGAACCGTTTCAGGAAGCAGGCTGAGTTCGCGAGAGCCTGAGCGCCTCAAGCTGCGCGTGAAGAGAGAATCAAGCATTCATATTTCTGTGAATGCTTGATTTATTTATGGGGAGAGACACTCCTGAAGAGGGATGCAGACAAGTCAGAAACTCTATAGAATTCGGGACGTTAGCTCCCCATAGAGAGGCAGAGGTCCGCATCCCATGGCACCGTCGCCCGGGCAGGTGTATGGTGGAGATTCCACTCACATCGAAGAGGAGAATACATTATGGTCATCGAGAAGGGTTCACCCATCGCTGTCATCGGCGCGGGGATTTCGGGCATTGCCGCGGCAAGTGTTCTCATAAAGAACGGGTTTGTGCCGGTTCTGTTCGAGAAACATGAAAAGATCGGGGGCGTATGGGCAACTGCTTATCCCGATGTTCATTTACAAAATATTTACACCCAGTACCGCCTCTCTGATTTCGATTGGTCGTTCAGACCAGACTTACATCCCACAGGGGAACAAGTGATGCGTTACCTCACGGAAGTCGTTCAGCATCTCAAGCTGGATATCCGTCTCAAGCACGAAGTTCTGGAGATGAAAGAGGAAGCAGATGGCTGGCGGCTCTCTTACAGGAACAAGGACGGGATTCATGAGGAGTCATTTGCCTACGTCCTTCTCGCGGCCGGGCAATATACAGATGATAAGAACACGCCGAGATTCATGGACCAAGAACAGTTCAGAGGCAAAATTATTACCGAGCGCGATATCACCTCGCTGGATGTGTTCAACAATAAGCGCGTGGTCGTGGTTGGCTATGGCAAAAGCGCGCTCGACATGGCAACTCTGGCAGCAGAGCGCAGCATGCAGGTCTATCATGTCTTCCGCGCAGCGAACTGGCTGATTCCCGAATGGATTCTGGGCGCGCATTTCACGTACGCCCTCTTCACCCGCTTCGGCAACGTGATGATGACAAGCTGGGCGCAGCCCACCGCCATGGAGCGTTTCCTGCATCAGAAACTCAGTTTTATCATTTCCAGCTTCTGGGATTTCATCCAATCCATTGTGCTCTTTCAGCTGAAACGAACAGGCAAAGGAAAAGACCAGGCAGCACAGGAGCGATTGAAAACGCTCATCCCGGAACATAAGATCCTGATGGACTTCCGTTCCTCGGGTGCCCTGGGGCCGGAGAATTATTATCCGCTGGTGGCAGAGGGAAAGATTTTTCCCTATCGTTCTGAGATTGAATGCTTTTCCTATGATTCGGTTCAATTGAAAAATAGGATCGTCATTCCGTGTGATGTAGTCGTACTCTCAACAGGTTATCTCACGCCGAAATTTCCGTTCTTCCCTGAACCCTACCGCGCCTGGCTGGAAAGCGAAGAAGATGGACCGCAGCTGTACCGGCATATGCTCCATCCGCATATCCCACGTTTGGCGTTTGCAGGTTTCAATCATGGGTATATGCATGTCCCCACCGCGGAGATTGGGACGCAGTGGCTGTGCGCCTATTTGCGCGGCGAACTTGAGCTTCCCTCTCCAGAGGAAATGGAGCGCAGCATCGAAAACGTCCGCGCCTGGAAACGCGAGAATATCAAGTTTGAACACGCACGTTCCTGCGCAGTCAGCACGCGCTTTCAGCAGTACATTGATATCTTGCTCAAGGAACTGGAAGTTTCCCCCTATCGCAAGTTACCGAATCCATTGACTGAACTGTTCAGCCGCTATGAAGCATCTGATTACAGGGGAGTGTACGAAGAGTATGAACGCGCCAGAGTCAAGCGGGGCGCGCCACTGAAAACTCTGCCTCTGGATACTTAGAATAATTCGTCGGGCGGGCGGGCAACCCGCCAAATACTTGTTTTCAAATTCCTCTCCACCACACACCGGTACATTCGGGCAAAACCACCCATTGATTTCGCTCTACTTTGTCACCCAGCTCTTCTCCGAAGAAAAAGCGCGCCAGTTCAATGGCTTCTTCAAGTGATTCAAATTTGTAGTCAGTACGAATCCACTTGCCGGCAAAGCCATTCGACTCCAGCCATTGATACGTAGACTCCACATGCTCCAGCCGAATGGGCTCTTCATTTCCCGTCCCCAGAGACTCAAAGAGGATGATCGTACCGTCTTTGCGCAGGACACGTTTCATTTCCTCCAGCCATTTGTCAAGCTCGGCTGTCCCGTTGTCCTGATTCCATACGGCAAGATAACTGACACTCCATCCAGAGACTACAAGGTCTGCAGAATGATCTGGCACAGGCAATTGGCGATGATCGGCGACATCCACCTGCCAGTTGGAGAGTCCGCTGGCGGTCAAGCGTTCTCGGCACACACGCAGCATCTCCGGGGAGGCGTCAAACGCGCGGATAGATTTAGCGCGCGGCGCCAGCAGCAGCGTGAGTCGCCCCGTTCCTGCACCGAGGTCGAGGATGTCTAATCCATCGACACGGATAATTTCATCGATGACGCGCGGGATATTGCCTTGATAATCCTCGCGTGCGATCAGTGCTTCGTAACGATCCCCGTCTGTCTGATAAATTTGCCTTTGCTTTTCGTTGGACATAGTTCTCCAGAATCAGTTCTTAAGAGTAGTGTCAATCCATCTGCGGCTTGGTAGATTATAAGACACGCCAATTTCTTGAGGTACTATGAAAACTCCTATCAGAAATTCTCTTGTGTTTTGTCTTATCGCAAGCCTCCTGGTTTCCTGCGCCCTCGCGCCAACTCCTTCTCTCAGCCCGTCCACTACACTCTCTCCGACCCATACACCGCAGACAACGCTCGCCAGTGACTCCTCTTTCTTTCAAGTAGGACGCCGCTATAGCGATGCGTCGGAAGATATGGCAATCAGCTTTCTCGACGTTGTAACTTTCAGGGCGGAGGTCAACGAAGAAACGGAAACGCTGGACGTCTTCCTGCAGATGCGTGATATTCCTGAAATAGCGGATCTCGGGCGAGTCACAAACCTGATCGAGTACGCGTGGACGATCCATGTCTACCTGGATCCCGCTGAGGCAGATTCTGCAAGTCCGCCGGGAGACTATTATCTCAGTCTCAATACGTCGGTTGACAATCCTTCTGCTTCAGAGAATGGGCTGACCCCGGTCCCAGGGGAACCCGAACAGGTTCCGATCCATCAGTTGTTCGAGAACAGAACTGTCTACAATTCCGCCGGTCAGCCAGCCGGGAGTGTGCAGGTGGATGTCAGTCCGGACCGGAACATATTACAGTTCACGGGTCATGTGCCCGGAATCACCTCCAAAGCGGTCTTCAGCTTCGATATGTCCTACTATGATGGCATGGCAGACCGCCCCGATCATTTTGTACCTCCGCAGGCGGCACTCTCTACACCGCAAACCTCACCTACGGTTATAACAGGTGATGCCGCAAGCGAGCTTATTCCTGTTGGAAGCGTGCGTGTCTATCCTGGTCCTGAGCATTACGCGGGCGACATCCTTACCTTTGCAATCAAGCCATCTTCAAGCTTTGACGATTCAATCGAGGTTTCCATGGCTCTCGACGATCAAGAGCCGAGAGCAGTGCCGGGAGCCTTTTTCTGGTTTGATGAAGTGATCCTGCCTTCGGCACTTGACACGACAGGCTTGTCTGGATATCACACCGTTAGGTTTATCACCGCAAACGACAATCGGCACGAGACTTACTCCTTCGAGGTATTGCCGGCTGATCGACGACCCACGAACGAAATCCGTGCAGTCTGGCAGGCGAAGGAAATAGATTGCTGTAACTTCCATTACCTTTCGGAGACGGCTGCAGCGCGGGACATTGATTTTATTTCGGAACACTTTCAAAAAGGCGCGGATGAGTTGGAAGAAATACTCAATGCGGAAATCCATGCAAAAATGGACATTTACCTTCTTGACCGCATGTTGATGAATGGAGGCTTTGGCGGCAATGGCAAGTTAGTCATATGCTATACAGATCGATATTATGGCCCCACAGTAGGCGGCGCTGGATTAGAGACGTTGGCACGCCACGAGTTTTCTCATGCAGCAGACATCGGTCTAGCGGACGCCGGGGATGGCGTGGACTTCAACTACGAAGGTCTGGCTGTTTACCTGGCTGGAGGACATTATAAGCCGGAGCCCCTGGCACAGCGCGGCGCAGCACTTTATGATCTAGGTCACTCTGTTCCGGTCACGGAATTCATACCCCAACACGAGCTGTCCTATCTGCATGCAGCAGTGATACTCACATTTATTGTGGATACCTATGGAGAAGATAAACTATGGGAGTTCTTCCGCACAGACATGAACACCCCGGATGGACAGCTTCTCCCTATGGAAAATGCCATTCCATTGACCTTCGGGATTCCTCTCGAAGAATTCGACCGTGGATTTCAAGCTTGGTTAGAGAAGAACGATCCCGGCGAGCAGCTTGACGATTTGCGGCTGACGATAGAGCTTCAAGATGCGCGGCGCGCATACCAGGACACGTACTCTCCTGGTCCCATGTTCCTTTTGTCGGAAATCGACGTCAGCGCGGTTACGCGTTCGGAATACCTTCCTGTGGTGATGCGTGAGCCTCGCGCCCCGAGCAATATCGCCATTGAGCTCCTCATCGCCAATGCACAAAAGGCGATTGTTGCCGGTGCTTATGCGGAGGCAGAAGAGTTGATCAAATCCATACAGGCAGTTGTGTCAACAGGCAAGTTTGAAGATCCACTCGCAAGGGAATATTTGGATATTGTCCGCGCGGCAACCCAGACAGGATATGAGGTTTTAGCCTTGAACGTCCAAAACGGTTACGCAACCGCACAGGTTACAGACAATCCACCGGAGACAACCATTCTGGAAGTACAGAAGGTAAATGGTGCATGGCAAATCCAGCCGTAGCCCGGGTTCCTTTGCGAGCCGCTGCACGATGAAGCGTGAATGTCCAGCTTTGAATCCAACTTTGTAATCACATCAATAAAAAGGAGAAATGAAGATGAATCCTGAGAACCAATTTGACTTCTGGCTGGGCGAATGGGATGCGCGCTGGAGTGAAGATGGCAAGGGTACGAATACAGTCACACGTATATTAGATGAAAAAATCATTCAGGAGAATTTCGTCGCACCGGACTTTCATGGAATGAGCTTTTCCTCCTATGACCCCGAACGTAAACTCTGGTGCCAGACCTGGGTGGACAGCAACGGCACTTACCTTGATTTCACAGGGACGTTTGAAGAAGGCAAAATGACACTGATGCGTGATGCAATCGTTCGCGGGGAGAAATGCAAGCAGCGCATGATCTGGTATGACATCGAGGAGAAACAGTTCAACTGGAACTGGGAGCGCTCCAACGACGGCGGGCAAACCTGGCGGGTCCTGTGGCAGATTCATTATATGCGCAGGTAGAAGACCTGGTTTGATATAATCTAAACCACCTTAAGCATTGTAGATAGGTAAGATATCGATCAGCCTGTCTACGTGTTTACTTGTCTGCCCATCCTCACATCAAATTCATCTATCCCTATGCCACTTTCCCCCTCCGCCCAAAAATTTCAAAACCAGTTGAAATCCTCCGGCTTCGCTTACACCGTCATCGAACACGCCGAGTCCACCCGCACCGCGCAGGAAGCCGCGGACCGTGCCGGTTGTGAGCTCGGTCAAATTGTCAAGTCGCTGATCTTCAAGGGGAAGGAGTCGGGTAAACCGATCCTTGTCCTGACCAGTGGGGCGAACCGCGTGGATGAGAAACGAATCAGCGAATACGTGAGCGAAGCGATTGGACGCGCTGACGCCGATTTCGTGCGCGCCGTGACCGGCTTCGCAATCGGAGGCGTGCCACCCGTGGGTCATCTCCAAAAAATGGAAACCTACATCGATGAGGACTTCCTGCAATACCCCACCATCTGGGCGGCGGCAGGGACGCCCAACGCCATCTTTGAGTTGAAAACCGAAGACCTGCAACGGATGACAGAGGGAAAGGTAGTGCGTGTCAAGTGATACTTGAAGAGATTCCGAATTTTCTGGTTCTCTCCGAAAACGTATGGACGGGCGGCATGCCAAACCCGGAACAGCTTGCCGATGCCGCGCAGCGCGGCGTGCAACTGGTGATCAACCTTGCCCCGCATGAAGTATTGAACGCGCTGCCCAACGAGACGGCGATAGTGACATCGCTGGGGATGCAATATATCAATATTCCTGTAATCTGGACTACACCAACCAAAGATGGCTTGGTTCGCTTTATGGATATCATGGATGAAAACCAGGGCAAAAAAATCCTTGTCCACTGTCAGGCGAATTTTCGAGCGACCGCGTTTATGGCTCTCTATAGAATTCTCCGACAGGGCTGGAATGCTGACGGTGCCATGGAGGGCATGCACAAGATCTGGGATACGGAAGACTACCCGATCTGGAAAATGTTTATCGAAGAAAACTTGAAGAGAAGTCGCGAAGGTTTATAGGGTGACTCGTAACCAGCTGCCCGAATTGTTGCAAAAATCATGGTCTTCTTTCTCCAGAGTGGCGCCTGGCTTGAATAACTTGATCACCGAATCGCAATGGGCAAATCCACATAGAAAGTAAACATATTAATCATGCAAGCGGTAAAGCGTCGTCTACGTCGATTGAGCTCTCAATTAACGCTGATCTTCCTCGCCGGCTTCCTTGGCATTGGCATTGCCATCGGCGTGCCGATTGTGTTGTTGATCAGCCAACAAGCCTCTTCTCATGCGCAGCTTCTTCTTGACCAGGCAATGGTCGCTGCACGCGTATTTATAGAGCGGGAAAAAGCCGATTTACAAAGCCTGGCACTTGTGTTCTCCCAGCGGCCCACGCTGATTCGGATCCTGCACGAGCAGGACTTTTCCTCTCTCGAAGGATATCTGGATACGCTGCAGGAGGGTGCAAACGTCGACTTGATTCTGATTTGTTCAGGTCAGGAAAAGATTACGGCTTTCGATCAAGATCGAAATGACCTTTGCCAATTGGATACACAGACTGGCTATGCAGCTCTATCCTCTAGTGATACTGTGTATATGTATGCAACTGCAGAAGTCTCCTTCGGGGGAGAATCGCCTTATCGAGTCATCACGGGCAAATATGTCTCTTCCATTCTCACAGACCTTCAAAAGGAGACGGGACTTTTATACTTCCTTCTCCGACAGGACCAGGCGATCTTTGCAAGTGATCCGGGCGTCGAGGTCACTCCGACCTTGTCATCGGGGCTGCTACAGGGAGCCGTTGATAATATTGGTGAATCCCTGCAGCAGCGATCCTTCCCTATTGCGGGGCGCCGGTATATTCTCGCGAACCAACAAATAGATCCGTCTTGGCAGCTAAATTTGGTCAGCGCCTTGAACGTGGATGACCAAATTGCAGTGCAGCAAAACTTAATCCGTACCCTGATCGTTGGGTTGTTCCTGATTGTGTTCATTGCCTCTGCCCTGGGGGTATGGCTGTCTCGCCGAATCAGTCGTCCAATCGTTCATCTGGCAGATGCAGCAGCAGAATTTCGCCAGGGCAACCTGGATGCACCGATTTCGATTCAATCCTCCATTCGGGAAATCGATCAGTTGACGAACACGCTGGAAGATGGGCGTATTGCGCTTCGGCACTCCCTGCAGCAGCTTCAGGCAGAAAAAGCATGGATCGAGCATTTGCTGAATTCGATCATCGAAGGGATGCTCACACTCAATCACGAAAACCGGATTACCTTTGCCAGCGCGGGAATCGGCAAAATAACAGGCGCTGACACAGACAAGCTCATCGGACAGAAGATTAACGATGTTTTCTTACCCCTGGAAGGAGAAGTGGACCTCAGCAGCCAGCTCCCTGCAGCGGGACAGCAGCGGCGGATCTCCGTAAAACTAAAAAATGGACAGGAACGGTTACTATCAATTTCCAAGTCAGAGTTGATTCCTCCCCAAGCAAGCGACGCAAACCGCGCCTTAGTCATCCGCGACGTTTCTAACGAGGAATACATCCATCGCCTGCTCGGTGACTTTATGGCAAATATCACCCACGAATTTCGCACGCCCTTGGCAGCCCTGGAAGCTTCTACCGAGCTGCTCCTGGACAATGTGCACAACCTATCTCAGGCGGAAATCGAAGAATTGTTAGTTTCGCTGAACCTGGGAATTATCAACTTGCAGACATTGATCGATAACCTCATAGAGGCAGCGAGCATCGAAGCGGGAAGATTCAAAGTTTCCCTTCAACCCGTCTCGTTTGGCAGGATAATGCAGGAAGCAGTAGATATTATCCAACCCCTTGCGGATAAATATGCATTGAAGCTGATTTCCCAACGAGTTGAAGAGTCTTTGTTGGTGATGGCCGATCAACGCCGCATGGTGCAGGCGCTAGTCAATCTACTTTCGAACGCGGTCAAACATAGTCCGGAACACGGCTCGATCTATATCAGAAACGAAGCCATGGGCGGTCAGCTTCGGGTGGAAGTCATCGATGAAGGCGGAGGCGTTCCTCTTGGGCAGCGGGGAAACCTCTTCCGGCGCTTTGCCCATCTTGAGACAGCCAACGAACGTGCCAGGCAGGGTGCCGGGCTGGGACTTTCCGTTGTCAAGGAAATTGTGGAAGCACATCAGGGGGAGGTCGGGATTACCGAGCGACCAGAGGGCGGCACGTCCTTTTGGCTCACCCTGCCTTTGGTCAGTGAAAGAGTCGAAGAGTGAAGATTCTAGTCGTGGATGATGATCGAGTTGTCGCGGACCTGGTAATGTTTACTGTCCGGCGCGCCGGTTACGAAGCCATCATGGCGAGTGATGCATTGAGCACCCTGCGCCGCTGGCAGGAAGACGATCCTGGACTCATCCTACTCGACATTAACCTGCCGGGGACTACGCAACTGAAGGATGGGTTCGCCATCTGCCAGCACATCCGCAGCCAGTCTGATGTCCCGATTATCTTACTCACGGTGCGAGGGGAGGAAAATGACATCGTGCGCGGCCTGGAAGCTGGAGCCGATGATTACATTTTGAAACCCTTCAGTCCCCGTCAATTGGTGGCTCGCATCCAGGCTGTTTTGCGCCGCGGTCGCAGCGGGGAATCAGCATCCCTGTCCTCAAGGTTGTCCATCGCTGAGTTGGATTTCAATCCAAAACTCCGCGAAGTATCTCTTGCCAGTGGGCAAACCAAAAGCCTTACTTCTCTGGAAAGCCGCCTGCTCGAATCCTTGATGCTCAACACAGGGCATATCCTTACAACAGATGATTTGATCAGCGACGTCTGGGGTGCCAGCGGCGGCAACTCAGAAATGCTCAGGCAGCTGGTGCGCCGTTTACGCACAAAGATCGAGGATGATCCAACAAAGCCGTTTTACATTCAAAACGTACCCGGCCTGGGGTATGCGTTCCGATTGAAACGATAACCGCCTTTCGGCTGTAACCCTAACTTTAGTGTGGTTTCTGGCAAACGCGACTAAAGTCGCTATTCTTGGATGGGGGAAAACCCGTAACCTATTGTCACAGGTTTGTCACAGGCTTATCACCACGCCCGTCACGCCTCGCGTTTATCTTATATTCGATATCAATACGCGAGGTGCCAATGTCGATTCTTCTCGAAAACGTAAGCAAGCGCTATGGACAGCAAACTGTCGTCAACAACGTCTCATTGGAGATTGAAGACGGTGAGTTTTTTGTACTACTCGGCTCCAGCGGCAGCGGAAAATCAACCATCTTGAATATCATCGCCGGACTGGTCCCTGCGGACGAGGGACGTGTCTTGCTGCACGACCGCGATGTAACTGATCTTCCCACACAGAAACGCAATGTGGGGTTTGTATTCCAGAATTACGCTCTGTTCGAATATATGAGCGTTGCCGAGAATATCGAGTTCGGTCTTCAGATTCGGAAGGTGCCGAAGAAAGAACGCCAGATGAAACGCGATGAGCTGCTGGAATTGGTAGGTCTTGTAGGATTAGGGGAACGAATGCCCAAACAGCTCTCCGGCGGGCAACAGCAGCGGGTAGCACTGGCGCGGGCGCTAGCGTTGGAGCCGGATGTTCTCCTGCTGGATGAGCCTCTCGGCGCGCTGGATGCGAAGATCCGGACGGAACTCAGGCGGTCCCTCAAAGCCATCCAGCAGCAGCTGGGAGTCGCAACCATCCTGGTAACTCACGATCAGGAAGAAGCCTTTGATTTGGCGGATCGAATCGGGGTGATGAGCTACGGGCGGTTGATCGAAGTGGGCACACCGCGCGACCTTTATATGCATCCACAGACGGAGTTCGTCGCCTCCTTCCTGGGAACTGCAAATATTTTGCTCGGCAAGAATGAGAAGGAGCATATCCAGATCGGTCCACATGTCTTCGGGCTAACAAGAGAGGCAACCAAATTTAACAGCGATGGACGCGTCCAGGTGCTGTTCCGTCCGGAAGATGTTGCCTTAGCCTGCACGAAACAAGAGCTGGACTGCACACCGCTTGGCGAAGGCATGGTGACCAGCCTGGGATTCAACGGACCGACCGAGCGCATCCGCCTGGAGATTCCATCCATTCCCGGCGTCCGAGCGATCGCGCCCTCCGTTCCCTTTGGAAGCCAGAACATCCTCATCGAAACCACCCGTCCTCCTGAGCAAGCCGCCGCCTTCCCTCTCTCCGTGAACGACAAAGCCTGGGTGGGCATCCGGCGATTACATGCGCTTTCGCACCCGGGTCTGAATTTCCTGGTGGTGACCGATGGCTCCCTGCGCAGCCAGTCGGCGTTGAGTTTGGGCGGGCATTTGGCACGCATGTCGCACGCGCGTATGACACTGCTTGGTGTGGGGAAAGATGAAGCGCTGCTGGACTCCTATCTTCAAGATGCCCGCAAGCAGCTTGGCAATGGTATGGCGTCCGTTCAAGTGCGCACGGATCCCAGCCCCACCGCGACCGCAGTCGCCAGATCGATCCGGCAAAACCCTGTGGATCTTGTCATTGTTGGCTGGAGGCCCGTGGAAGGACTGGGGATTGCAGAACAGATTCTCCAGTCTGGGGATCATCATTTGCTGCTGGCAGCTCATCCCGGCGCGCGGCTTGAGAAAGCACTCGTCTGTGCAGCGAGTGGAGAACCCGGGAAGGATGATGTGCTGTTCGCAGGTCGTCTGCTTCGCCATGTGGGCGCACAGGCCAAGTTATTAACGGTGATGAATGCAGTCTACAGTACCGAGTACCAGCGCCAGCATGTGGAGCGTTTCATGGCGGGTGGCAAGCATAGCCTGGAAATGTTTGGCGTTCCCACCGAGAGCGAGATACGAATGGGAAATCCGGCAACGGAAATTGTCGATGAAATACAGAAGGGCGGATTCGACCTTGTAGTTCTCGGCGCTCCTCTACCCAGCCGGGATGGACGCGTATCCCTCACCAAGGTGGTCGAGAACGTGATGAAGAATGCCGGGAATTGCTCGCTGTTAATTGTGCGCTCCCACCACTATTCTAAGAATTGATTATTAGAAAATGACTGAAAGGAACCCTATGTTTTCTAAATTGCAAAAACCACTGGTTAGTTTTCTTTTACTTGTCACCCTGATTGCTACCGGCTGCTCTCCGAGCAACGAAGCAACTCAGGCCCCCTCTGATGGTGACATGAAATTGACGCTTGCCGGATATACCACTCCGCGTGAAGCGTATGCAGAGATTATTCCGCTCTTTCAGGCAGATTGGAAGGAAAAGACCGGCCAAACCGTGACGTTCGAAGAGTCCTATCAGGGGTCGGGCGCGCAATCCCGCGCTGTGGTGGAAGGATTTGAGGCAGATGTAGTTGCCCTGTCGTTAGAAGCCGATGTAATTCGTATCGAAGACGCCGGGCTGATTACGCATGACTGGCGCAGTGAATCCTATGGCGGCATTGTGAGCACATCGGTTGTTGCCTTTGCGGTGCGAGAAGGCAATCCAAAGAACATTCAGGATTGGGCAGACCTCGCGCAATCAGACCTGGAGATCCTGACGCCGAATCCGAAGACCAGCGGTGGCGCCATGTGGAACGTTCTCGCTCTGTACGGCGCTGCCAAGCGTGGCAATGTCGAAGGCATTAGCGCAGACGACACCGGCGCCCAGGACTTCCTGCTTCAGGTATTAAAAAACGTTTCCGTAATGGACAAGGGTGCCCGTGAATCGATCACCACTTTCGAAAAGGGTGTCGGCGACGTAGCCATTACGTATGAGAATGAGGTCCTTGTGGGTCAACAGGCTGGCATAAATTACGAGCTTGTCCTTCCCACATCGACGATCCGGATCGATAATCCCGTCGCGGTTGTAGATACCTACGTGGACAAGCACGGTACACGCGAAGTTGCCGAAGCGTTTGTTGACTTCCTGTTCACCAAGCAGGCACAAGAAATTTTTGCCAAGCACGGCCTGCGTTCGCCGGACCCAGACGTTGCCACAGCGACCTCTGATCAATATCCTCCTATTGAAGACCTCTTTACCATTGATGACTTTGGCGGTTGGGGCGAAGCCACACCCACCTTCTTTGGCGATGACGGTATCTTTTACGAGGTATTTGCTCAGGTACAGGGCATACAAATCAGCGACTAAATTAGAACTGAAGCCAGAGTTGCCTGCGCCGATTTGTGCAGGCAACTCTGACCGTGTCAAACGATGAATTTACAAACAACCCTAACACTCCTTAGAAAAAAACAACCCCCGACACTTCCCTGGGGGCAATGGAGTATACGTTCTGTAGCTTTCAGTTACCTGGCGATTATGCTGATCATTCCTCTGCTGGTGATCCTGCAGGACGGGTTCCGGGAAGGATTGGGAGAATTTTGGCGACAGATCTCCCTGCCTGCGGCCTGGGCTGCATTGAAGCTGACGCTTTGGACGTCGACCCTCATGACGGTCATCAACACGATCATGGGCACACTGACTGCCTTCGTCCTAGTGCGCTATGACTTTCCGGGGAAACGAATTCTCAACGGAATCATCGACCTACCTCTGGCGATTCCAACCTTGGTCACAGGTGTCATGCTGGTCATTCTATTTGGACCGCAGGAAGCGTTGGGTTCCTGGCTGAAGGCGCGGTTTGATTTCTCAGTCATGTTTGCACCACCAGGGATTATTTTGGCGCTCTTGTTCCTCACCTTTCCCTTTGTCGTTCGCTCGGTGCAGCCCGTGCTTTTTGAGCTGGATCGCTCGCAAGAAAGAGCAGCCGCCACCCTTGGCGCAGGCGGATGGACAATTTTTCGACGCATTATCCTTCCCCCGCTCACCTTGCCCGTCATCACCGGTGCTTTACTGAGTTTTGCGCGTGCTATAGGCGAGTTCGGTTCGATCGTGATTGTTGCCGGCAACATCCCTTTCCTTTCGCAAACAGCGGCTGTCTATGTGTTTGGTGAGGTGGAATCAGAGAACCGTCTCGGAGCCAGTGTTGTTTCGATCGTGATGGTGGCAATTGCTTTCGGACTCTTGATGCTTGCCAATTCCATGCGGAACCGTTCTCAGAAGGAGCGTATATGAGCGTCACCAGTTCTGTTCCTACAGTGTTACGAAAACCAGAAAAGTCTTTTTCCGGCTGGCTGGATCGAAGACGGGAAACGCTGATCCAATGGGTACTGGTGACTCTAGTCGTTGGCTATGTGGGTTTCCTGATCGTAACTCCGATTGCAGCCTTAGCCTTTGGAGCTCTTGAACGAGGCATTGGAGCCAGTTTGGCTTCTCTCAACAAGCCAGAAATCTTTACAGCATTTTGGAACACATTATGGATTAGTCTGGTTGTCGTGACCGTCCATGTCATTTTTGGGACAGTGGTTGCCTGGGTATTTGTCCGGCATCGCTTTCCAGGGCGTGATCTGATCAATGGCCTGGTGGACATGCCGTTCGCGATCTCTCCGGTGGTCGCGGGATACATGCTTTTGCTGTTGTTCGGGCGGAATGGTTTGCTCGCACCGGTGCTCGAGTCATTTGGAATTCAGATTGCCTTTGCCATGCCCGGCATTGTACTGGCAACTCTTTTTGTGACTTTGCCCTTTATGATCCGGGAGCTGATCCCGGTCCTGGAGGCTTTCGATACGCGGCAGGAACTCGCTGCGGCAACTCTCGGCGCAAACGGCTGGCAGACCTTTTGGCGTGTGACCTTTCCTGCCCTGCGCTGGGGACTCATCTACGGGGTCACGCTGACATTTGCCCGCGCCCTGGGAGAATTTGGAGCAGTGCTGGTCATCGGTGGAGGAGTGCAAGGCCGCACAGAAACCGCAACCTTGTTCATCTACCGTGCGCTGGATGAACGTCAGTATATCGGCGCGTATAGCGCCTCCTTGGCTCTGGGATTATTTTCGCTGATCCTTGTTCTAGGCTCAGATTGGCTTAGAAGCCGTAAACATTAATTCAGACTTAATCAAGGGCCCCACTTTTCGTTTGCATTCAGCCCTCCTTTGGCGTACAATTTTAACAAGACTACCAAAGGAGGCTGAATGGCTACGACTGTATCCAAACCTGCAGCGGAGGCTGCGTCCGCATCCCGCCCCATGACGGAGGAAGCGGATTTCCTGCAGATTAAATCCGTAGATTACGTCCATTTTTATGTGGGGAATGCAAAACATGCCATGTATTATTGGTGGAAGGCATTTGGGTTCAAGCCCGTGGCGTATTCCGGGCTGGAAACAGGCAACCGCGCTTTTGCTTCGTACGTACTAGAATCGGGGCAGGCGCGGTTTGTTATTTCTGCCGCCTATTCCCCCACCCATGAGATTGCCGGACATCACATGGTGCATGGCGACGGGGTCAAGATGATCGCCCTCGAAGTGGACGATGTCGAAAAAGCTTGGAAAGAGACCACGTCCCGCGGCGGTAAGTCGGCGTGGGCCCCGCGCGAAGAGAAGGACGATCACGGCATTTATCGGACATCGGCAATCTACACGTATGGCGAAACTTTACACGTTTTCGTGGACCGAGCGGATTACAAAGGCGTTTTTGCACCGACGTACAAACCAATCCAGTATGAAGCCGAGACAACCGGGCTGGCTGCCATCGACCATATGGTCGGCAACGTGCCACTCGGTAAGATGAATCATTGGGTCAACTTCTATCATCAGGTAATGGGTTTCCGCCAGTTGTTGCATTTCGATGATAAGGATATTTCCACCGAATACTCTGCCCTCATGTCCAAAGTAATGCAGAACGGAAATGGACGGGTGAAGTTCCCCATCAACGAACCTGCCGAGGGACGGCGCAAGAGCCAGATCGAAGAATATCTTGATTATTACCTCACGCCCGGCGTCCAGCATCTGGCGATCATCACGGGCAACATCCTCGAAACGGTAGAGAAGCTTCGCTCACGCGGCGTCGAATTCCTGCGCGTGCCCGATACCTATTACGAGGTGCTCCCCGACCGCGTTGGCTCGATCAAAGAGGACATGAAAGCCATCCACGATCTCGGCATCCTCGTGGACCGCGACGATGAGGGCTATCTCCTGCAGATCTTCACGCGTCCCATCCAGGACCGCCCCACGATGTTCATCGAAGTGATTCAGCGACACGGCTCACAGGGCTTCGGCAAAGGCAACTTTAGAGCGTTGTTTGAGTCGATCGAGATGGAGCAGGAACGACGCGGCAACCTATAAGTGGTTTGAAGGTTGAAAGTTCAAGGTTAGACTTTGGCTTTAAACTTTCAACCTTTGACCTTCAACCCATCCTATGAAATTCGCAACCGTATCTACACTTCGCGCCTCGTCTCAGCCGGCGCTTGTGATCGAAGATCGCGTCCACACACTTCCGTATGCCGATATGAAAGCAGTCATTGCCGTCGGCGCGGAAAAAGCAGCAAGCCGGGCGTCCAAAGAATCGCTTTCCTTGGAGGAAGTAAATTTTCATTCCCCCATCCACCCCACTACCCTGCGCGATGCGTATGCCTTCGAGCAGCATGTTGTCACAGCCAATCGCAACCGCGGGCGCGACGTGCCGGAGGAGTGGTATCAATTCCCCGTCTTCTATTTCACGAATCCCAACGCGGTCTTCGGACATGAAGATGTTATTCCCTATCCGCCATACACCTATGCCATGGACTATGAGTTGGAGATCGCGGTGATCATCGGCAAGGGAGGCATGAATATCAAGCCAGAGGGTGCGCCCGCCCACATATTTGGCTACACGATATTTAACGACTGGTCCGCGCGGGATGTGCAGCGCAAGGAAATGATCGTTGGGCTGGGTCCTGCAAAAGGCAAGGACTTTGCTTCCTCGTTCGGACCGGTGATCGTCACGCACGAATCGCTCGCCGATAAAGCCACGGATCGCCCGGGTGTATATGACCTGGAGATGACTGCGAGAATCAACGGCAAGGAATTCTCGCGCGGCAATTTCAAAGACATTCACTGGTCGTTCGGAGAAATCATCGCCCGCGCCTCTGAGTCTGTGATGCTGCATCCGGGCGATGTGATCGGCTCCGGGACGGTGGGCACGGGTTGCTTGCTTGAGCTGACCAAGTTTCAGGGTCCCTGGCTCAACCATGGCGATATCGTGGAACTGGAGATCGAGCGGATTGGTGTGTTGAGAAATACGATTGCCTAGCGAACTGGCATTGCGAAGGTTTGCAAAAAAGACCAGGTCTCGCATGGGCACAATCTTCGCTACGCGCTTGAAATGAGATGGACATGAAGACGCGAACTTGGCTCGTGATCATAGGGATAGCCATCGGGACATGGGGCTGCTCTTTTTCGGCAGGGACGATCACAACGGCCACTCCAGTCGATGAAGTTGGAACGGCTACCGTCGCTACACTGACCCATACAGCCGCTCCGACCGAGAGTCTCTCCACGCCAGCTGCCAGCGCCGAGGCTACGATCCAGGCAGATGGAACCCCAGTTTCCTTTGAAGGTGTTTCGTTTGTCATTCCCCGTGAAATCGGGACCGGCGCGAGTACAGAGAGAATGACAGCCGTTGAGTCCAATACGGATGCCCCCTGGGATGTTGCGCCCACGCATTCGAGATTCACTTTAACAGACTATCCACTGCAGGGCAAATTTCATGAGCCCAGGATCTTCGTCTATCCGGCGGGCGAATATGCAGCGAGAAACCCCAATGCCGCAGAACAGATCGACCGTCTGAGAAAGGCGCTTACCGGCGCGCCGCTCCTGGCAGAGACTCTTCCTGTTGTTCCCTTCTTCAATGCGGCGCAGCAAATAGCCGCCCAGATTAAGATCCTGTCCTTCCAAAATGGTGGTGGCGTCCGCTTCTTGACGCAGTATGCGCAATACGCCGCGCCGATCAATAACAAGGAGTTGTTCTACCATTTCCAGGGATTGTCCAGCGATGGCAATTATTATGTCGTTGCGATCCTGCCGATCACAGCACCGATGCTCCCGGAAGATGAAAAGCCCGAAGCCACCGTTCCCACAGACGGTGTACCCATTCCCACCGATGTAGGACCGAATGAGGTTTACTATTTTTCTGTCACCGAGAAACTAAATTCTCTTCCCCCGGATTCGTTCACGCCCTCACTCCATGCCCTCGACGCTTTGTTTCAATCGTTTGTTTTCACAACCCCTTAAGGAGGTATGATGCCCTTCTATCACAAGCTCGGACAAATCCCGCACAAACGCCATACACAGTTTCGGAAATCAGATGGAGGCCTGTATCGTGAAGAAGTGATGGGGCTGGAGGGCTTCTCCTCGCTGGCTTCCATTCTTTATCACAATTTCATCCCGCCGCGAGTCAAGCATGTCGAAGATCTCGGCTCGCGTCTGCCGGAAACGGTGGACTTCGGCCCGATCCGGCACCGCGCCTTCCGCACCGCGGACGCGCCGCTGGGAACAGATCCGGTTTCGGCGCGAATTCCGCTGCTCGCCAACCGCGACGTCATCCTTGGCGTTTCGCGCGCCTCCCAAAGTATGGATTATTTCTATCGTAATGCGCAGGCTTACGAGACCTGGTGGGTGCACGAAGGAAACGGGACACTCAAATCGCAGTTCGGCAATCTTAAGTTCCGCAAAGGGGATTACATCGTGATTCCCTTCGGCACCACCTGGCAATTGCATCTGAACGATGGCGAGGCGCGCTTTTTTACGATCGAAAACCCGTCCCAGATCGAACCGCCCAAGCGCTATCGCAACGAATTTGGGCAGCTGCTCGAGCATGCGCCCTATTCCGAACGGGATATCCGCTTGCCCGAGGAGCTGGAAACACACACGGAACGCGGTGAGTTTGAAGTGCGTGTCAAAGTGCGGGACCGGCTCAGCAAACACATTCTGGATTACCACCCCTTCGATGTGGTTGGATGGGACGGCTATCTATATCCCTGGATCTTCAACATCGAAGATTTCGAACCAATCACGGGGCGTGTCCACCAGCCGCCGCCCGTGCACCAAACGTTCCAGGCACATAACTTCGTGGTGTGCTCGTTCGTGCCGCGCCTGTTCGATTATCATCCTGAGAGTATACCGGCACCGTATAACCATTCCAACGTCAATTCGGATGAGATCATTTACTATGCGGAAGGCGACTTCATGTCACGCAAAGGTATTGATCGCTGCGACATCAGCATGCACCCGTACGGTTTGCCACATGGACCGCAGCCAGGAATGACGGAAGCCTCTATCGGGAAGAAGGAAACGAAGGAGCTCGCGGTGATGGTAGATACGTTTTATCCGCTGAATCTGACAACCCAGGCACTGGAATATGAGAAGCCGGAATACATGTCCACGTGGCTGGAGGGAACAGGCGAATAAGGCAGACACTTGCCCCGGCACGATTTGCTCGGCAAATCGAACTGCCACCCTATTCAACTAAAAATCAAACGGCGGGCACGCATAGGTGAGCCCGCCGTTTCGCGGAGACACTTCATGAATCTTTCCACCTCACACATCAAAGATCCGGCGTTCAAAAAGATCGCCCAAAAAATCGTGTCCGAGATGAAGCGCCTTGAGGTGCCGGGCGTGGCAATCGGTATCTGGCACAGGGGTAAGGAATACGCCGAGGGCTTCGGCATCACCAGTGTGGAACACCCACTGCCCGTCACAGCGGATACTCTTTTTCAAACGGGCTCGATTAGCAAGACCTTCACAGGGACAGTGATGATGCAATTGGCTGAAGAAGGCAAGGTGGAACTGGACGCACCCGTTCGCACGTATATTAAGGAATTCAAGCTAAACGACAAAAAAGTAGCTGCAAATGTCACAGTCCGGCAACTCCTCACCCATATGGGTGGCTGGGTCGGCGATTACTTCAATGATTTCGGCAATGGGGAAGATGCCCTGGACAAAATGGTGAGGGATATAGCAAAGCTACCGCAGATCCACCCGCTCGGGAAGATCTGGTCCTATAACAATACCGGATTCAATATTGCTTCGCGGATCATTGAAATCGTAACCAAGAAACCATACGAGAAGGCTGTGCAGGACATGTTGTTTGACCCACTTGGGTTAAGGATGTCTTTCTTTTATCCAAGCGACCTCTTTTTCACGCATCGCTTTGTGGTTGGACATCAGAAGGTGAAGAACAGGGTTCAGGTAGCTCGCCCATGGGCAATTGGTCGAGCGAACAATGGGGTGGGAGGAGTCTTGAGCACTGTACGGGATCTGATCAAGTACGCGCGCTTTCACATGAGTTACGGAAAGAAGAATGTAATTACCGGCAAGAGCCTGCGCGCCATGCGCGTTCAGCAGGTAGATGCGGGTCCGCGCGGCGGGATGGGAATTACCTGGTTTATCCGTAAAGTCGGCGATATTACCCTGTACTGCCACGGCGGCGCCACCAATGGACAACAAGCTTATTTCTTTTTCATCCCCGACAAGGATTTCGCGCTTGCCATTCTGACGAACAGTGATGATGGTGGCATTATCACTGCAGGGATCACCAATTACGCCCTTGCACTATATTTCGATGCGAAGACAAACCTTCCCAAACCGATTGAGAAACCTGCGAGAGAACTCAAGGAATATACCGGCAGATATATGATCGGCATCGAATGCTTCGATCTGAAAGTGAAAGGCAGGCATCTCATCTACCACCACATCCCTCTGGGCGGCTTTCCGACACCGGATACCCCACCAGGTCCCGCGATGCCGCCCATGCGGTTCTCATTCTATGAAAAAGATAAGGTCATCGGATTGGACGAACCGTACAAAGATGCGCTTGGGGATTTCATTCGTGATGACAAGGGTAGACTGCAATTCTTCCGCATTGGCGGCCGCGCACACAAGAAGATTAAGTAGACCTGCTATCCCAAGCAATTTCTCATAAAGCCAGAAGGTGAATCTCAGGAATGGAAGCGATTGCAACCCTTAATAATCTGTAATGGAGGAAATAAACCCCGCGGTCAAATTGATGTTGGCCGCGGGGTTTCGATTGCGTGATTCCAGTCTTTGCGTAGAAGCCAAAGGGCTGAAAATGATAAAATAGAGAACTATGACCAAGCCTTTTAGATCGGTACTGGCAGGGGCAGGTTTAATTCTTGGTATGCTTGCCTGCAATGTGCCGTTCGAACAATTTCCGCCGCCAGACGAGGTTCAAACCGCGGCGGCACTCACGTTACAGGCGATCCTGACGCCCTCCCTTACATCCAATGCCCCCAGCCCCGCAGCTACGGGAACCCCTTCACCCCGCGTCACGCGGACGCCTACGGATGAAGTCTCTCTTACAACCTCGATTACTCCCAGCTCTTCTGTACCCATCGCGACTGTACGCGAAGCGACGAACTGCCGCACAGGGCCCGGCGAGACCTACGATATTGTCGTCACGTATCTAGCGGGAAAGGAATTGGAAATTGTCGGTCGGTATGATCCGGGGAACTTTTGGCTCGTAAAGTCCAACGAAAGCCCTACCGGAAGCTGCTGGTTGTGGGGTGAGTTTGTGGATGTGACCGGCAGCTCCGAGGCGGTCCCCAGCGTCACACCACCGGCAACGGCAACCAGTGCACCGCCTGCCGCTCCGGTTATCATCGAATGGAATTTCTCCTGCGGTGGTGGCGCCCTTAATTTTACAGTGACCTGGAGAGATGCTGCCGATGACGAGGCGGGTTACAGGATATTCAGGAATGGAGAGGCGATTGTGGAGTTGCCTGCAAATACAACCACGTATACAGATGTATTTAACATTTCGGGAGATCAAAGCGTGGAGTATTACATACAGGCTCACGCCCCAGCGGGGACAGGAAATAGCTCGATCATGCGGATGCGCTGTGGCGCCTAGCAACGAAAGGTCTCGGAGTTTCCGAGACCTTTGTAATTATGCTTCTTCCAACTGTTCTTTGATCTTCTTCGTCTGCTTGCCGCGCCCTTCGGTATCGAGAATACGCTTGCGGATACGATAAGATTCGGGCGTGACCTCGAGCAGCTCATCGTCTGCGAGATATTCGATTGCCTCATCCAACGACATCTGCCGCGGCGGCGTGAGACGGATTTCCATATCCCCGCGCGAGGAGCGCACGTTGGTGAGGTGTTTCTTTTTGCAAACGTTGATCGGCATATCCTGCGAACGCGAGCACTCGCCGACCACCATCCCTTCATAGACGGACACGCCAGGACCGTAGAAAAGGGTTCCACGCTCTTCCGCGTTCTTGAGGGCATATGCCGTTGTTTCGCCGGCTTCCCAAGCGACCAGCGAGCCGGTTGTGCGCGTGGACATGGGTCCTGCCATTTCGTCGTAGCCGTGAAAGATCGTGTGCATTACCCCTGCGCCGCGCGTGGAGGTCAGGAACTGATAGCGAAAGCCAAGCAAGCCGCGCGTGGGGGCGATATAGATCATGCGCGTCATTCCCTGACCAGCGTCCTGCATGTCCATCATCTGACCGCGCCGCGGTCCGAGCATTTCCACCACCGCGCCGACCGTCTCGTTGCTGGTCTCGATGTGCACTTCCTCGTACGGCTCGAGCAGCGCACCATCGTCTGCCTTATGAAAGATCACCTCCGGACGCGATACCTGGAACTCATATCCCTCGCGTCGCATCGTCTCGATCAGAATGCCGAGATGCAATTCGCCGCGCCCAGAGACGAGAAAATTTTCCGCCGATTCGGTTTCTTCCACACGCAATGCCACGTTTGTACGCAGCTCTTCGAAGAGGCGCTCACGCAGATTGCGTGACGTGCCCCACTTCCCTTCCTTGCCAGCAAAGGGCGAGGTGTTTACGCCAAACGTCATGCGGACAGTTGGCTCTTCTACTCGGATGGTAGGCAGCGCAATGGGATTTGTAGGATCAGCCAGCGTCTCACCGATCGCAATCCCTTCCAGCCCCGCCAGCGACACAATGTCACCGGCGCTTGCCTCCTCGATCTCGATTTTGTTCAACCCCTGGAAGGTATATAAGTACTTCGCGCTTTCCGGGAGGTTGCGCCCATCGCTGGTCAAACGCGCCAATCTTTGCCCGGCTTTGATCCTCCCGGCAAAAACGCGCCCGATCGCGGTGACACCGCGATAATCGTCATAACCAAGCATCGTGACAAGTAGCTGCAACGGCGCATCTAGGTCCACCTTCGGCGCGGGAATGTGACGCAATATCACATCGAAAAGGGGTGCCAAGTCAGAACTGAGGTCTGGCGTGAGTCCGGCGCGCGCGGTTGTGGCTTGGGCATAGATGACGGGAAAGTCTGCCTGCTCTTCCGTAGCACCCAGCTCGATAAACAAGTCAAAGGTCTCGTTGAGGACGCGCGCGGGCTCGGCATCTTTACGGTCGACCTTGTTGATGACGACAATCGCCTTGTGTCCCATCTGGAGGGCTTTTTTTAAGACAAAGCGTGTTTGTGGCATAGGACCTTCAGCTGCATCGACCAGGAGCAGAACGCCATCCACCATGTTCATGACGCGTTCGACCTCCCCGCCAAAGTCCGCGTGTCCAGGCGTGTCCACAATGTTGATCTTGACCGACTTGTTCGTCTTGGGGTCGATCAACGAGATCGCTGTATTCTTGGCAAGGATCGTAATCCCGCGCTCGCGCTCGAGATCATTGGAATCCATCACGCGCTCTGCAACCTGCTGGTTTTCGCGGAACGTATGGGATTGGCGCAGGAGGCCATCGACTAGGGTCGTCTTGCCGTGGTCCACATGCGCGATGATAGCGATATTTCTTAAGTCAGTTCGTTCGATTTGCATTCTTTTACCTAATTTCAAGTGTCATTGCGAGCCGAAGCGCAGCGAAGGCGTGACAACTTCAACTAATACCAAACAGGAGATTGCTTCGCAGAGAACTCTCGCAACGACATGTAATCAATACACACAAAAACCCCCGACGGGGAGGCCGAGGGTTTTACTTAATCAAGATAAATCGGTCGGCGTGCGGGAGGTATTTTATCAGATTGTTTGTCATTTCAGCAAGCAGGAAAAAGCCTGTGATATAATCTCGCCATTATGCGATACGAACGATCAGACAGGATCTTCCTGTGCATCGGTGTGCGTGGATTTGATTATGAGGGGTTCCTGTTCACGCGCCTGTTGCTTGAAGAGAAGTAAACGTTTCTTATGCCTTCTCACGCCGTGGCGCCCTGCGTCACGGCATTTTTGTTTAAGTTGTAGTATTGGAGTACACATGATCTCGATCACAGTTTCAAATGCCATCTTAATCCTTGGCGCGCATACTATCTTTCGCGATCTGAGCTGGGAGATTCAGCACGACCAGAAGATTGGTCTCATCGGTCCGAATGGTGCCGGGAAATCTTCGCTCTTTAAGTTGATCATTGGCGAGCACTTCCCGGAAAAAGGTGGCGCTGTCATCAAAGCCAAAGGTGTGACGGTGGGCTACCTGCCTCAACATCCAGAATTTGACCTGGAAAAGACAGCGATCGAACTGGCAGTAGAAGGCAACCCACGCATTGCCGAAATCGAAAGGGAGTTACAGCGGGTTGAAGAGAAATTAGGCATGCCCGAAGTGTACAACAACGCCAAGTCGTTGGAGCGCACCCTGGACCTCCAGAATAGACTCCTGGAGGAACATGAATCTCTGGGTGGAATGAATTACGTTGCGCGCGTACGAGAGCTTTTGCGTGGGCTGGGACTTCCCGAAACCGACTTTGAGAAACCAATCCGGGCTCTGAGCGGCGGGCAGAAGAAATTGATCGGGCTGGCGCGGTTGTTGCTGGCGCGCCCGTCTGTGCTGCTATTAGACGAACCGGATAACCATCTGGATATGCCCGGCAAAGCGTATCTGGAGAAACTCGTCAACGAGTATCCAGGTGCGGTCGTCATGATCTCACATGACCGCTATATTCTCGATGCGGTTGCCACCCATATTGCTGAGATCGAGGACGGCAAAATTACAACATTCATCGGGAACTACACAGAATATATCCTGGATAAAGAGGAGCGCCTGGCGCGCCAGGAGGAGCTGTATCAAGTTCAGCGGCGCGAGATCGGCCGGCTGGAAATGGCGATCAAGCGATACGCCATGTGGGGCAAAGTATACGACAATGAGAAGTTTGCCAAGAAAGCCAAGACCATGCAAAAGCGGCTAGACAAAATGGATAAGTTCGAAAAACCAATTCTGGAGCGCCGCAGGATGGACTTGACTCTGAACGGCTGGCGCGGGTCGAACCAGGTGTTGGAGTTCGTGGATGTATGTAAATCATTTCACAATTCATCTACCCTTTCCCCGAGGGATCGAGTGATTCTTAATCACGTTGGCTTTCTCATCCGTCATGGTGAGCGAGTCGGACTGATCGGTGCAAACGGTGCAGGCAAGTCTGTGTTGCTGCGTTTGATTCTAGGAAAGGACCAACCTACCTTTGGCGAGATCAAGATCGGTCCAAGCGTCAAAGTAGGTTACTATGCGCAGGAGCATGACACACTGGATTTCAACCAAACGCTGATCGATGCGGTCCAGCTGGCTGGCAACATGAGTGAATCAAATGCCGTTTCGTTCCTGATCCGCTACCTGTTCACGTATCAGCAGGCAACTCAGCGGATTGGGTCACTCTCCGGAGGAGAGCGGAGCAGACTCCAGTTGGCACTGCTGGTTCTCTCTGGCGCGAATTTCCTGCTGCTTGATGAGCCAACCAATAACCTGGATATCGCTTCCGCAGAGGTGCTGGAAAACGCCTTAAACGATTTCAACGGGACCGTGCTTGTCATTTCGCACGACCGCTACTTCCTGGACCGGACCGTTGACCACGTCTTCGCACTGGAGAGGGGAACGATCACTGAGTCCATCGGCGGGTATAGCGATTACGCGGCGAGGGCTGAAGCTCGGGCAAACGTGCAGAAAGCCTCCTGACGCTTCATCAGAACGCTGCGCAGACGGCGGACGTCTGGGGCTTGAAATCCCCGCCTGGGGTTCGATGGTATAATTCCCGCCCGTATGTCCCAAGAACCTTCCACTCAAAAATCACAGATCTGCCCTACCTGTGGCACGCGACTGAGCGAAAACGCCACCAGGTGCCTGGTCTGTGGCACCGAAATCACCGCAAAAGCTTCTGCAAAATCGAAAAAAGCCGAAACGGGCATGCAAGCCAGCCGTATGCCTGAGATCACGTTGAGCCTGCCAGCGGCATTGGGCGCACTGGCGGTCATCCTGTTGATCGGCGCGGCGGCTGTTTACTTCAGTTTGCGAAGCGGTATTACGGGGCAAACAATCACCGAGCCGACCACCGAGGGGACTCCGACTGAAACTGCGACAGCCACACTGCCTGCGACCGAGACACAGCCTCCGACCAGTATTCCCACCGAGACGCCTTTGCCTCCCTTCGATTACACCGTGAAAGACGGAGATACCTGTGGCTTGATCGCTGCTACATTTGGTGTTTCCAGCCAAAGTATTATTGTTCAAAACCAGCTATCGGCGCAGTGCTTTGTGTCCGTGGGACAGGTTCTCAAGATTCCCTATCCGACATCGACTCCTGCGCCACCTCCTACCGATATTCCCAACGAAGCCACCCAAACAGCAAATGCCTGCGAAAAAATTACCTATACCGTGCAAGAAAACGACACGCTGGGACTCATTTCTGCAAACTACAACGTGCCACAGGATGCAATCAAGTTCTACAACGGTTTGTCCACCGATGCTGTATTCCTCGGGCAGCCGCTCATCATTCCTCTATGCGAAAGATTTGCGACTCCGGGACCCACACCCACCGCGACTCTCCCGCCTCCCTATCAGGCACCGAATCTACTTCTCCCCGCGGATGGGGCCGCCTTTACCCTTGCCAATGACGTTGTGACACTGCAATGGGCGTCGATTGGAACTTTGCGGGAGAACGAAGCCTACCAGGTCATCATCGAGGATGTCACATCGGGGCAAGGGCGTCGCATCACCGAAAATGTCACCGATACAAAATTTATCGTACCCACCTCCTTCCGCCCAAATGACAACCTGGCGCATGTGATGCGCTGGTGGGTCACTACGGTGCGTCAGAACGGTGTGGACGAGCAGGGACAGCCTCTTTATGAGTCAGCGGGTGAGATCAGCGAGAAGCGCGTCTTCACGTGGGTAGGAGTCACAGTAGAAGGCAGTGAAGTTACTGCAACTCCATAATCTTATCTAATCCAAGAGTAACGAACTCCCTGTCAGAGGCAGGGAGTTTTTATTTTCCTCTTGACAAAAATCGACAATTCATTAAAATATACGAATTATTCAATTTTATGAATAATTCAATAATTGGAGAAATAACATGGCACCATTTGCCCTAGACCTGGAAAAAACAAAAATCAAAAGTACTTTGGTTCGTTTGGAGCCCGCCCTCAATGCCTTTAGTAGCATGTTGCTTGTCGCCAAAGCCGAAGACGAACCGGGGTTCCACGAGTGGTTGACGAGAACGCGTTCTCAGATGTCCGGCGAGGAGCGTTTTCGGCATCGATTAGTCACAATTGGGTTCCACTACGCCATCATGCCACAGGTTTCGGGGATGACGTTTGAAGCTTATCTGGAAGATCTCGAAGCCACTCCCCCCTCGAAATTCCGTGAGCGCCTGCTGAAAGCCTACGAAGGAGCCTGTTACACGGAAGAAGCTCAAAAGAGTAAAGACCAGCCCGTGAATTGGGATGAGATCCTAACGTCCGCCAAGAATTATGTGGAGTTTCTGCGATCACGCTTTGGCGATGAAGCGACCGATGAAGAGATGGAAACCCGCGCCCATGAATACGTAATCGACCCCGCGGCACTTAAGCAATTGGTAACCGGGCATATCCGCTGGTTCTGGAAGAATTACCTGCAAGCCGAATGGAACCGCGTACGTCCTATGTTGGAGGAATCTGCGAGGGCATTCAATCAGGTGGACTTCGGTGATATGACCCGCCTGCAAATCATTGAATTCGTGACCGGCAAGGATGTCAGCTCGGAAGCCAAATGGGAGTCAAAGTGGGGAAAAGAGGTGCTGAAAACAGACGAGTTGATTTTTGTCCCGAACGCGCATATCGGTCCGTATATGCGCGCGGACAAACTTCAGGACACGTATTATATCTACTTCGGCGCGCACCTGCCCGAAGGTTCAGACATCAAAGTTCCCGAGCTGGACCGGGCAGAGATCGTCTCGCGAATTTCCGCTCTGGCGGATGATACGCGGCTTCAGATTCTAAAGATGATCGCCGAGCAGGGTGAGATGCGCTCGCAGGAGATCATGGAGGCCATCAACCTAAGCCAGCCAAGCGTCTCACGCTACCTGTCCCAGTTGACGGCGGCGGGATACTTACAGGAAAGGAGAGCCAACGGAGCAAAAGCCTATATTCTGAACCGAGATCGTATCGAAAAGACACTACAGGCTGTCCGCGCCTTTTTACTGGATCGTTCTTAAGCCGTTTCGCCAAGGAGTAAAAATGAACAACTGGCACAATGAGTTTATGGCGGAATATCACCGTCGGGAAATCCTGAAAGAAGCAGAGCAGATCCATTTGGAACGGATTGCTCTTAAGTCTCGCGTGTATCGCCCTGGCTTCTATGCACGGACCATGTTCAGTGTTGCCAACTGGATGATCTCAACCGGTAAGCAGTTGCGCAAGCGTTATGAAGTTCCAACCGTCGATTGCAGTAAGAAGCCGACCGGAAGTTTTGCCCATTGATCCTTTTGTTAGAAAAACAAGGGCTATTACAAAGTATGGAGACGAATGAGTAAATTTTTGCAACAAGCAAGGAATGTCTATCACGAATACCCGCGTGCGTTCTGGATCTATAACATCATTGTGTTCATTGACCGCCTTGGCGGGTTCATGCTCTACCCGTTTTTCGCGCTGTATCTCACCCAGAAATTTGAGATAGGCATGTCTACCGTGGGTTTGCTTTTTGCAGTCTTTTCCATCTCAGGGATGGTTGGGAGCGCTCTTGGCGGCGCGATCGCAGACCGCATGGGGCGTAAAACGGTCATCATTTTCAGCCTGATCCTCTCCTCGCTCAGCGCGCTGGGGATGGGCTTTGCACCGACGCTGGGAATCTTTATCGCAGTCGTTGTGCTTGTCGGAACGCTATCCAGCATCGGTCACCCTGCTCATGAGGCGGTCGTTGCGGATCTGCTCCCGCAAGAGAAACGCGCCGAAGGCTATGGCATCATCCGCGTGGTGTTCAATGTAGCCGTCATCATTGCGCCGCCCATCGCAGGATTATTGATCGCTAATTCCTATCTGACACTGTTCCTCGTGGACGCGGTCATCAGTCTGATCAGCGCGGCGATCGTCCTGTTTGCCCTGCCCGAGACGAAACCACAAGCACAGGATCATGCCAAGACCGAAACCCTGAAACAGACCTTCGCTGGCTATGGACGAGTCTTTAGGGACACGCCATTTGTGGCTTTCATCGCCGTGACCGTAATGATGACCCTCGTCTACATGAATATGAACTCCACACTTGGAGTCTACCTGCGTGACCAGCATGGTTTGCCTGAAATCCGTTATGGGTGGCTACTCAGCATCAATGCCATCATCGTAGTGCTCTTCCAGTTCTGGGTGACGAGGCGGCTCCAGAACTACAAGCCGATGTTGATGATGGCAGCTGGTTCCCTGCTGTATGCGATTGGCTTCGCCATGTACGGGTTCGTACCTACCTTTGCTCTCTTCGTGGCTGCCATGCTCGTCATCACAATCGGTGAAATGGTCGTCTCGCCGTTCCAGCAATCGCTTGTCGCAAGCTTCGCTCCCGAGGATATGCGCGGGCGCTATATGGCAGTTTCAGGACTCTCGTGGAGTATCTCGTTTACCATTGGTCCGTACTTTGCCGGACTGATCCTTGACAGTGCAAACCCCTCTTTGCTCTGGGCATTTTGCGGCATTGTCGGGCTTCTGGCAACAGCGGGCTTTATAGTTCTCAACAAGGCGCATCCATCCACGGCTCCAGCAGCTGAGCCAGCCGCGGCAGATTAGATTCACCGGGGATTTCTCCTCACTCTGGGACAGGTCATACGCAGGCCTGTCCCAATCTTTTTTAAGCCGAGTCTATGATTGCCTCTGCCTCGACAAGCCTTTGCTACCCTTGTACAATTAAGGGAGGGCGGGATGGTGCCCGCCTATGATTAATCGGCGGACTACCATCCCGCCCTACGGAGAATCTATGGATGTTCGATCATACAATCGTGATGCCTGGAACCGTGAGGTAGAGGGCGGCCGGAACCGCTGGTCACAGCCCGTGGATTCTGAAACCATTGCCAGGGCAAGGCGAGGGGAATTTTCCATCTTGTTGACAGAAAATATTCCCGTCCCCAAAAGATGGTTTCCCCCGTTAGTCGGCGCAGATATTTTATGTCTGGCTTCCGGAGGCGGACAACAGGGACCGGTCCTTGCCGCCGCCGGTGCAAACGTGACCGTTTTAGACAACTCCCCCGCTCAACTGAAACAGGACCAATTCGTCGCCGAGAAGGAATCTCTCTCCCTCCGCACAGCGGAAGGGGACGCCGCCGATCTTTCCCTGTTCCGCGAGGAATCGTTCGACATGATCTTCAATCCGGTTTCGACCGTTTTCATGCCCGATGTGCGTGCAGTGTGGAACGAGTGTTACCGTGTTCTTCGTCCCAACAGTGTGTTAATGACCGGTTTCATGAACCCTGTTCACTACATTTTTGATCTATTCAAGGCAGATGAGGGCGTGCTGGAAGTCGCTCATGCCATCCCGTATTCCGATCTAACCAGCCTTTCCGAAGAAGACCTGGAAGATTATCTGGAAAAAGGTTTGCCGCTCGAGTTTGGTCACAGCCTCACAGACTTGATTGGCGGACAGTGCGCCGCGGGGTTTGTCATTACAGATCTGTATGAAGATGTTATGCTCGATTCGCCGATACATAAGTATCATCCCAACTACATCGCGACGCGGGCAATCAAGGGTTCAAAGGCATAAGAGGATATGTCTGTTGAAGAAAAATTGATCCGACTGGCTCCTCCGGCTTTCGAGTCGCTGCAACAGAATCCTACGACGCTGATCGATCTCATTGAAGATTTGTACAGTGACGGTTTCTTTGATTCCCGTAGACTCTTGAATGGTCCTGTCCGCTTCGACGTACTGACGCCGCGCACGATTCACATCGATGAATTCACGATCTGGTTGTTGACGGATCGCTACGAACCCACCGCTCTGTGTGACGCTGTAGTTGCCTGGCGCGACACCCAGGAACTCGCCGGGGCGCAGCACGGTCAGGGCCTCGCGTATGCGACCTATCAGAATCCTGAAGCCGTTGCGGCGATTGCGCACGGATTACAGGAGTACCCAAAAGCGGAGTTAACCAAACGGTTCCTTTCGCAGGCAGAACTATTCCGGCAAGCAGCCGCGCCCTATCTTGCAAGCGATCAAGCCATTCTTGCCTATCAAAGTGGATTCTTTGAGCTTCTGCAAAGGTTTTATCGCGAAGCCGCGGAACAGATGCAGTTCGTGTTACACTTTATAGTTTGATAATACCCTTCCCCTTGTAAAAATAAAAAAGCAGGGCTGCTACGAGCCCTGCTTTCTTAATCTGGCTAGACTTCGAACAACCGAGGTTTTAGCAACTTACGGCAGTTCATGGACCCGGTCTGTCCCGGGCGGGTTGATCGCGTCCTGTGACATCATGTACTCGATGAGGGCGTCAAGGTCGATGCCGCCGCCGACGCGCAGCGCCGGGTCAACTTGGCGGAAAACGGTAAAGTTATCGCCGCCATCGGCAAGGAAACTGTTGATCGTGACAATATAAGTGGCGTTCGGGTCAAGATTCTCGCCATTTAGCTTCACATTAGTCACGGAGATCGATGTGCACGAGTTGACCGGCGCGGTATTGGGGTTATTGTCGTGATCGACAGGCCCAAATGTTTTGGCAAGATCATAGGTGAAGCCTGCTGACACACCAAGGTGCAGGAACGGACGGCTCACCCCCGCCGGCTGGCACTGCTGCTCGAGAACATCGATAATCTGTGCCCCGGTCATCGGGATTGTCTGCAAAATGTTGCTGAATGGCTGGAAGGTGAATGCCTCAGCATACGTGACAATTCCGTCCGCCCCTTCGTTGCCTGACCTCGCGTAATTCAGGTCAGAACGGATGCCACCAGGGTTCATGAATGCGATCTGCGCGCCGTTAACCAGGGTCGCCCAGAGCTGCGCGTCTGCGATCAGGTTACCTGCGTCTGACTCCGAGCCTCGATCTTCCGAAGAGCCGATGAACGCACGCTTGATATCGCCGGTAATCTGGCCAACTTCCTGGCTGCCAAGCGGGTCGGCGAGCACTCTCCATTTGTTGATGATTGCAGTGATCGCAGGGTCAGGTGTAAGCTGGGCCTGGATGACGGGATGGTTAACGGCTGTGCTGAGGTCACGGCGAACATCCTTGGTACGCTTGTCGAGCACCAGATTGAATTCAGATACCACGCGCCCGAACGAGAAGGCGCTTGTGACCATTCTGGGATTGCCAGCGGGATCAGGGAGCAGACAATTATAGGGCAGGTGTGTATGACCTGTAATTAACACGTCGATCGCGGGATCAAGTGCGCTATTAATGTCAACGATCGGTCCGCTGATGCCAACACAGGTGTTGACAGGGCTCGAAGGAGGCGTTTGCGATCCGCCCTCATGCAGCAATACCACAATGGCTTGGATACCCTGGCTCTGTAATTCAGGGACGAGGGCATTCGCTGTCTCCGCCTCGTCGAGGAAGTTCCAGCCTTCAATGCCGGCCTGCGCAACGAGTGTGTCCGTGTCTTCAAGTGTCATGCCGATAAAGGCGACCTTGACACCCTGGATATTCTTGATCCAATAAGGTGGCAATAGCGTCTCACCGGTAGATTCATTAACTACGTTTGCCGAAAGCCACTGGAATTTGGCGCCCTTGTACGGACGCTTGGGGAAATAACAACCATCTACGGGATGGCAGCCACCGTTCTGCATACGGAGCAGTTCGACGACACCTTCATCGAACTCATGATTGCCTACGCTGGACACGTCAAGCCTCATCGTATTCAACGACTCCACTGACGGCTCATCGTGGAAGAGCCCTGAGAGGAACGGTGAACCACCGATGAGATCGCCAGCTGCAACGGTGAGACTGTTTTTCTTGCCCAGGCGAAGTTGGGTCAGTTTCGTGGAAAGGTACTCTCCTCCACCGGCTGGGTCGCTGCCAATGGTCCCAGGTCCCGGATTTCCACCCGCCTCGAGATATCCATGGTAGTCGTTGAATGCCAGCAATTGGAGCTGAACAAGCTGACCAGGCGGATCCTCCTTTTGCGCGGATGCGGAAGTCGGCACGAGAAGCATTGAGACTATCAAGAGAATCGAGAACAAGCGAACAGACTTCTTCATTGTAAATCTCCTCTATGTTATGCAAAGACAATAACGATGATTATTCGTGCAAAGCGAGCCCCACACGTTTGTCCGACGCACCTCCTCGATAGGAATATGTAATTTGTATCTTACTGGGCAGGCGGTATTATACATGAGACTTTATTTCGCTTACGAAAAAGTGTAACCTTTCCATTTAGGACGTCAATTGCTTTTTTCTATTTGCTGGCGTAGAATTTGCACACGCAAATTCCAAGTATTGTCACAAGCAGGAAGGAGGATCTCCGAAAAAAAGCCAGCTCCTATACTTCCACATCACAGACGATCCAGCATTGAAGCCTTTCGCAATAGGTCGCAATTATTTATGCCAAGGAGAACAAGCTGTGAAAACCAAACTCATCAAATGGATGGGCATTCTTGCCATCATTATGCTGTTTAGCAGTCCAGCCCTGGCCGCGGAGCCTGCGGTTTCAGTCACTGCCAAACAGGGTACTTATACAAACCCCCTACCCATTCAAATTCCAAACGACGGCATGGTCGAAAGCTGTGCCGACCCCTCGATCATTTACAGTGAAACGGATAGTTATTGGTACATGTATTGCACCACGGATCCGCTGAATGATGAGGATAAAACAGGGGACAACTTTAATTTTCACCTCATCCCAATGCTGCGTTCGACCGATCTGGTCAATTGGGAGTACGTGGGGGATGCCTTCACGACGCGTCCAGATTGGCTCGATCCGACATCTGGGATGTGGGCACCTGAAATCGACTTCTTTGACGGCCTGTATTATTTGTATTACACCGTACCTGATGTTGCCGACAGTGTCAGTGGGGAACCAGGCTGCAATGGTGATAGTGCCATCGGCGTAGCCACTAGTCAGAGTCCGCTGGGACCATGGGAGGATCAAGGCGTGGTTGTGGAGCCACGGCGCAACGGGCCCGGCTGTAATTTCTTTTGGACATTCGATCCCGAGGTTGTTGAGGATAACGGACAGAAATATATCTTCTTCGGCAGTTACTATGGCGGGATCGCTGCGCGCGAGTTGAGTGACGATGGTTTGCAATCCGATGCTTCCACGCAAGTTCAAATTACCATCCCCAACCGCTACGAGGGTCCCGAACTCGTCTATCGCGATGGCTACTGGTATCTTTTCGTCTCTGCGACGAATTGCTGTAACGGCCCGTTGACCGGTTACAGCGTCTTTGTTGGTCGCTCTGAAGATATCCTCGGCCCCTACGTTGACCGTGAAGGTGTTTCACTCCTGTCAGGACGCGTGGGCGGTACACCCTTCCTTACCATGAACGGCAATCGCTGGGTCGGGCTCGGGCACAACTCCGTCTTCCAAGATTTTGACGGTCAATGGTGGACGGTCTATCACGCCGTCGATCAGAACGATCCTTATTTTGAAGGCGCAGTCGGCTTTACCAAGCGCCCCGTATTACTGGACCCGATCGATTGGATTAATGGCTGGCCAACGGTACGCGGCGGTTTCGGAGCATCGGACAACCCCGTGCACGCGCCTGCAGCTCAGCCTGGCACAAAGACAAACTATCGGACCAAGACTCCAAAACCTGATGAACCGGGTAAGCTCATCGAATCGCTCTCTGATGAGTTCAATGGTACATTAGACGAACAATGGAGTTGGGTCCGTGAACCTGCGGCTGGTACGTACTCGGTTGACGGGGATTCGTTTAACTTCGATACCCAGGCAGCCGATTTGTTTGTAGATAGTAATAATGCATCGGTTCTCCTCGAGGCTGTGCCGCAGGGTAACTATGTTGTTGAAACGCGCCTGAGATTGAACCTGCCAGCGGAGGGCTGTTGTTTCAATTACGTGCAAGCCGGTTTGGTGATCTATGCAGATGATGACAACTTTATCAAACTCGTAGAGGTCTCGATCTGGGAAACGCGCCAGACTGAATTTGCAAAGGAAGAATTCCCCGTGCCAGACGGATATCCCCGCTATGGGAACACTGTAGTCGGTCCGCCCGGAGAGTGGGTATACCTGCGCATTGTGAAACAAACTCGCGCAGGCGAAGAACACTACACCGCCTACACCAGCCTGGATGGTGTCAACTGGGTGCGCGGCGGTACCTGGACCCACGATCTTGGCAAAGATGCCTCGATTGGGTTGGTGTCCATGGGCGGCGCAGGCTTTGTTGCTGAATTTGACTATGTTCGGGTGTATAAGTTGAGGTAATCCGATCCAGATAAGCCTCAAATGATAAGCGAGCGGGTTCCATTTATATGGAACCCGCTCTTTCTATTCTTTTAGCAATCGGTCTAATACGCCCAGCAGTTTTTCCTGCCAGTCCGAGTCTTTCCCAAACGAACACCAATAGGCATTCTTCCCAACGCGTATACCGGGACCGAGGTCCGGCAGCCGTCTCCCGTCTACGTCTTCGCCCGAGGCCGGATATCGTAAGACAATTTGTCCTGCTTCCCAATTGATCGCCGATAGACCCGCCTGCTCAGCTCGCAATTTGACGCGCATCTGGTAGAACAGGTTCTCCGCCATCTCCGGCAATTCGCCGAAGCGGTCTTGAAATTCAGACGACAGCGCCTCGATCTCTGTCTCGTCACGCAGGTCTGCAATGCGGCGATAAAGGCGCAGACGCAGATCCTGGTCTGCGATGTAATCGGCAGGGATTCCAACCGCCAGAGGCAGATCCACGTTAACAGGCATGGAGATGGGCTGGGTCAGGCTCGCCAAAGCAATATCAATCTTGCCTTTCCCGTCTTTCTTCTCGCCGTTTGCACGCGAAGTCTCCAACCGTCGGATTTGCCGTACCGCATCTGCCAATAGGCGTGTGTAAAGATGGAAGCCCACTGCCTGAATGTGCCCGGACTGGCGCGTGCCAAGCAGCTCCCCCGCCCCGCGGATCTCAAGATCGCGCATGGCAATCGAGTATCCCGCGCCTAGCTGTGTGTTCTCGGCAATCACCTCGAGCCTCTGTTGTCCTTCCTGTGTTGGTGTAAGCTTATTATGGCGGAAAAAGTAAGAGTATGCTCGCGCCGCGCCGCGCCCGACGCGTCCGCGCAGCTGGTAGAGCTGCGCCAGACCGAACGTGTCGGCGCGATCCACGATGAGGGTGTTGGCGTTCGGGATGTCCAACCCTGATTCGATGATCGTCGTCGAAAGCAGGACGTCAGTTTCGCCCGCGTTAAAGCGATGCATCACGGCAGCCAGTTCCTGCTCAGGCATCTGCCCATGACCAATATCCACGCGCGCTTCGGGGACAAGCTGGTTGAGATGGGATTTCATCGCATCAATGGTGTTGACGCGGTTGTGCACGAAGAAGGTCTGCCCCCCGCGCTCCAGCTCGCGCAGGATTGCCTGGCGTACCAGCTTCGGGGAATAGGGCCCCACATGGGTGACAATCGGCAGGCGCTCTTCGGGAGGCGTGTTTAGGTTAGAAATATCGCGCACACCGGTCAGCGCCATGTATAACGTACGTGGAATCGGTGTGGCTGTCAGAGTCAGTACGTCTACTTCGGTGCGCAATTTTTTGAGGTGCTCCTTATGGGTCACGCCGAAACGCTGCTCTTCGTCGATGATCACCAGCCCGAGGTCTTTGAACTGCACGTCGGAAGAGATCAGGCGATGTGTGCCGATCACGATGTCAATTTCCCCTTTGAATAACCTGTGCAAGATGGACGATTGTTCCCTGGGTGTGCGGAAGCGCGAAAGCATCTCTACCTGTACCGGGTATGCCGCCAGGCGCTGCAAGAAGGTTTCGTAATGCTGCTGCGCCAGCACAGTCGTCGGCACCAGGATCGCCACCTGTTTGCCGTCCATCACCGCTTTGAACGCGGCGCGCAACGCGACTTCCGTCTTGCCGTACCCGACGTCGCCGCACAGCAGACGGTCCATCGGGCGCGTCGACTCCATGTCGCGCTTGATGTCCGCAATGGCGCGTTTCTGGTCGTCCGTTTCGACGTAAGGAAAGGAATCTTCCAATTCCTTTTGCCAGGTGGTATCTGCCTGGAAGGCATAGCCTTGTACAACGTTGCGCCGTGCATACAGATCCAGCATCTCCTGCGCGACTTCCAGGACCGCCTGCTTGACGCGCCCTTTCTTCTCGTGCCACTCCTGCCCACCGAGTCGATCCAGGGCGGGCACCGCACCTTCTGCCCCGACGTACCGCGTCAGCCGGTCTGCCTGGTGGACAGGTACATACAATTGCCCTCCACCTTCATATTCGACGGCAAGGAATTCACGTGTGTGCCCATCCAGTTCACGCTGGACCAGTCCACCGAATCGACCGACGCCATGATCGATATGAACAACATAATCGCCTACTTCGAGATCTGCATAAACGGACTCAGGCGTTTCGGCAACGGGTCGTTGGCGGATGCGTGGCTGGGGTCGCTCCCAGCCAAAGATTTCTGAATCAGAGATCAGATGCAGAACAGGCTTGCACTGCAGGACAAATCCTTCTGAGACAGAGGCTTCGATGAATTGAGGGGGTTCGGGTTCGGAGTCGTCCGTGCTTGACTCAAGCCAGAGCTCCTGAAGGCGTGGTGCCTGGCGGGAGATAATGATTGCCTGCTCCCCCTTTTCCACGATCGAATGCAGATATTCGATAAAGTGCTTGAGCCGCCCACCGAACCGTTCATCGTGCGTAAAGCAGGCGGAGAGAAGCTCCTCTGCGTGATTAACATCTGTCGCTGTGGAATGTCCCAATTCCAAGAAGGTTCGGTTATGAAGAGTATCCAGCAATTCGGGCCAGGTGACATAAGGCAGCGGAAAATCGGCAGGGAGAATCCCCTCAGCAACGCTATCCTGCCGGAACTTGACGGCTTGCTCTTCCACTTCCGCGACCATGCTTTCCACAATCGAAAGATCGTCAAGGAGAATCAGGGCTTTTTGCGGGAGGTAGTCTAGCAGGCTGGCAGGCTGTGGATGCAACAGAGGGATGTGGAACTCGGAAAGCTCAGTATTCGATACGGGATCGTCTCTCTCCGATTCTTCTTTAGATGTGCGAAGATCGATGTCCAAAGAGCGAACAAAAAATTCACGCGCGGGTGTGATGAGGATCGACTCAAGATTTTCCACAGTGCGCTGTGAGGCAGGGTCGAACCGACGCAGCGTTTCGATCTCGTCTCCGAAAAAGTCCAGGCGGACGGGCAGCTTTTCCGCAGGCGCCCAGACGTCCATGATGCCGCCGCGGCGTGAGAACTGACCCGGCTCGAGTACTGTGTTTACACGCTGGTAACCGATCTCCACCCAGGAGCGCGCCAGCGCGTCTGGCTGGATCCTCTGCCCGGAAGTGAGCCTCTTGCAAGACTTGAGAAAGTCGCGGCGCGGCATTGTACGCGTCATGAGAGAGCGCGCCGAGGTCACGAAGATCGGAGGCACCTCTGGTTTTTGTGTAAACGGGAGGTGATAGGAAGCCAGCGCCATGAGGGTCTGGAGGCGCTCGCGGCGCGTCGTCATACCCCAGGCTGCCTGTTCATAGAACAAGGGGTTCGGCTCCGCAAAGTGATAGCGCGGCGACTGTACCCAGAAGCTCAGCTCATCGAACAAGGAAAGCGCATGATCGGCGCGGTCGGTGATGAGCAGGATGGGTCGATCAAGATCTTTATGCAAGGCAGCCAGGAGAGGTAACCGCGCAGCGCGCGGCAAAGCCAGTCCGGGCAGTTGCTTGCCATCCGACTGGAGTTGTTTCAGCAATCGCTGGTATTGTGAGAGGTCACGTATGTTATCGAGAATCTGTTCCATATATCCTGTAAGGGCAGTTCGTGTGCTCGCCCCAGGCAAAGATGAACCCTGCCTTACAATTCAATCACACCGTTATATTTATTCATCGCTGAATTCAAGCCATTCTTCACGAATTCGAGAGCAGCATCAGCCGCCCGGTCCACAATTTCGGAGAGGACTTTCATTTCCTCACGCGAGAAATCCTGCAGGACATACGCAGATGGATCCATCCTGCCGGGCGGGCGGCCAATGCCAATGCGCAAGCGCGGGAAATCCTTTGTGCCGAGCTGTGAGATCGTGGAAGCCATACCACCCTGTCCGCCAGGACCTCCCTTCGGGCGGATGCGAATCGTGCCGAACGGAATATCGAGGTCATCGTGCGCGATCAACATATTTTCGACCGGAATTTTGTAAAAATTCAGCAATGCCTGCGCGGATTGACCCGATAGATTCATGTACGTCTGCGGCTTCGCCAGGATCAGCTTGCGGTCTTCGTAGGTTGCCGTCGTAACGATTGCCTTGGACTGCACTCTCATCCCGCGCGCATTCAGCCGCACAATCAACCGGTCGATCAGCATAAACCCGACGTTGTGACGGGTGTCTCGGTATTCGCGCCCCGGGTTGCCAAGGCCGATAAGGAGGTAAGTGGTCTCGGGTGTCATAATATTTCAGGTCTCAAGTTTAGTAACGCCGAACACGAATGATCAGCCCGGCAAGGGCGAATAATCCAAGGATTACAAGGGCACCGCGTCCAAGGCTGGCATAGATTTGCGTCTGCCCCAGCGAGACGGGGTTTGGTGGGAGCGCCGTCGGGGTCGGGCGGGGCAGTTCGGTGGACGTGGGCGAGGCAGCCAGAAGGAATGGCGTAGGGATGAAAACCGATTCTGGCTCTGGCGTCATGGTTGGTTCAGGCGTTGTGGTGGGTTGGACGTCATTTCCGATCTGAACAGGAACTGTCACTTCCTGGAAGGTACCATCCTCAAAATTGACGCGTAACCGAAGCACGTAATTCCCATCCGTAATGGAAGTGGTATCCCAGACGGCAAGCATGGAAGCCGTCAGCGGCTGCGAAAAGCTCTGGATAAGGAACCAGGTGTTCGTCGGATCTAAGGCGTAGGCGAACTCCAGGCCGGCAGAAAGAAAGCTGGGAAATTGCAGATTGCCCGTGATTGCGACCTCCCCGCGCAAAAGTTCATCCGGCGCGGGCGAGGTGATCGCCAGCGGAGGGGTATCCTGCGCCGCGATAAGAAACAAAACAAGCAGAGGAGAAAGCCATCGCATCATCAATCGAACGTGTAAGTTTAACATGAACTGAGAGGGCGGTCAAATTCTCAGCTTGTGCCGCCAGGAGCAACCCGCAAAAAGTGACGAGAAATTTGAAGTATGGTAAACTGTGGCAGAACTTCTGTACTCAGGAGAACCCAATGACCAGAAATCGCGCTGACATGATGGTAGAGCGCCTGCGAAACATGCAAGCTGCCGCGCCCGATATCGAAGCCTCTGCTGTTGTTTCCGTCGACGGTTTGATTATGGCGTCCGCCTTGCAGCAGGGTGTGGAGGAAGACCGCGTCTCGGCAATGTCCGCAGCCATGCTCAGCCTGGGCGAGCGGATTTCGAATGAGCTGGGGCGAGCGGGTCTGGAGCAGGTATACATCAAGGGCGACAGAGGTTCGATCGTACTGACGTCCATTGGCGACGAAGCCGTGCTGACCGCCATGGCGCGACACGAGGCAAAACTGGGTATGATTTTTCTCGAGATGCGGCGTGCTGCCGAGGATCTTGTAAAACTGGTAGGATGAAGACCGAGATTTACCAGACACTCACAACGTACCGAATTCCCGGTGGGGAGGGCTCAACTGCCCTCCCCATCTCTTTTGTATATCTCACAGTATAAGTTTCTCTCACCTCTTCCCCTCTCCATCAGGAGAGGGGTTATGTATTAGAAAGGAAATGTATGGCGACAAAATACTTATTCTATACCGGCGGCGTGGTCTCCTCGGTAGGCAAAGGTGTGACTGCCGCCGCAACCGGACTTCTTTTAAAGGAGCGCGGGTTCAAAGTCACCGTGCAGAAGCTTGATCCTTACATCAACGTGGACCCGGGCACGATGAGCCCGTACCAGCATGGCGAAGTATTCGTCCTCGACGACGGCGCGGAGACAGACCTCGACCTCGGTCATTACGAGCGCTTCGTCGATATCCGTTTGACTCGTTCCAGCAACTTCACCAGCGGGCAGGTCTATGCAGAAATCATCAGTAAGGAACGCCGCGGTGATTTTCTGGGTGGCACCATACAGGTCATCCCGCATATTACGAACGAGATCAAGCGCCGCGTGGCGGGGATCGCCAGAGAGACCAAAGCCGATGTGGTCATCGTGGAGATCGGCGGCACGGTCGGGGATATCGAGTCACAGCCGTTTCTGGAAGCATTAAGGCAGCTCCGCAACGAAGTCGGGCGCGAGAACGTCTTTTTCATCCATGTGACCTGGCTGCCTTATATCGGGGCGACGGGCGAAATCAAGACCAAGCCCACGCAGCATTCCGTCGCGGCCTTACGCTCGATCGGTATCTCGCCCAATATGATCATTGCCCGCTCGGATTACCCGGTGGATAAGGATCTCTGCGACAAGATCGCTTTATTCTGTGATGTGGAAAAACAGGCGGTCGTTCCAATGGTGACCACTGATGTGCTATATGAAGTGCCTCTCTTACTCGAACGAGCAGGGGTTGGTGATTATCTGGTCGACAAACTAGGCACGAAAGCCACCAGCCAGCCCGATATGAAGCCGTGGGAAAAACTGGTGGAGCGTGTACGCAAACAGAAACCCAGCGTCAAAGTGGCACTGGTCGGAAAGTATGTGGAGCTGCAGGACGCGTATATGTCTGTGCGTGAGGCACTTAAGCATGCCGCGCTGGCAAACGATGTGGAAGTGGAAATCGGCTGGGTGCACTCTGCAGACCTGGAAAAAGACAAAGGCTGGGATGTAATTCAAAACTCGGATGCAATCCTGGTGCCTGGCGGATTCGGCTCACGGGGTATCGAAGGGAAGATTATGGCGGCGCGTTATGCACGGGAACGTAACGTTCCGTATCTAGGGTTATGCCTGGGAATGCAAGTGATGTGCATTGACTTTGCGCGCGGTGTTCTCAACCACGAAGATGCCAACTCTTCAGAGTTTGATCGAGGCACAGAGTATCCTGTGATCGACTTGATGCTCGACCAGCGCGCCATCACCGATATGGGCGGCACTATGCGGCTCGGACTCTACCCCTGCGAACTCCAGGAGGGGACGAAAGCCGCCGCTGCCTATGGAGAAGTTAAGGTGGATGAGCGTCATCGTCATCGCTTCGAATTCAACAACGCTTTCAAGCAGGATTTTGAAAAGGCTGGTATGGTGTTCTCAGGCATGTCGCCGGATGGAAAGCTCGTAGAAATCGCGGAGATCCGGGACCATCCTTTTATGGTCGGGAGTCAATTCCATCCTGAGTTTTTGTCCCGGCCTATGAGGCCTCATCCCCTGTTTATGGGATTTATCAAAGCGGCAAAGGAAAAGAACGGAAAGCATTAAACAAAAAGAGGTGGACTTCTTGGGTCCACCTCTTTCGTTGTGCAGCTATTTTCGTTTCTTGCCACTTTTCTTTTTCGCTTGCGCTTTCGCCGGGACGTTTGCAACTGCAGCTGCGACGCTGCCCGTAACTGCTTTTCGATAGGGCCCATGCAGGCTGACAGGCTGGCCTTGCCCTCGAATTCGCAGGTTGAGTAACTCCACCAGGACAGAAAATCCCATGGCAAAGTAAATATATCCCTTCGGGATATGCTGGTGGAGCCCTTCGACAATCAGGGTGAAACCGATCAGCAAGAGGAAACTCAATGCCAGCATCTTAATTGTGGGATGGCGATCGACAAAGTTTGCCAGCGGGGTGGCAGTAAACACCATGACAGCCGCCGCAATGATCACCGCCGCAATCATAATGGTGAGCTCATCCACCATGCCGACAGCTGTAATCACAGAGTCAAGCGAAAAGACAATATCGAGGAGCATGATCTGGATGATGACACTCCAGAACGCAGCCCGCACCTTGACAGCGGACTGACCTTCCTCACCTTCCAGCTTCTGGTGGATCTCGTGCACACTTTTCCAGATCAGGAAGAGGCCGCCTGCAATCAAAACGATATCGCGCCCGGAGATCTCAAAGCTAACCACGGTGAACAATGGTTCCGTGAGACCAATGATCCAAGACAGCGACAATAGCAGCAAAATACGGGTCACCACAGCCAGTGCTATACCGGTCCTGCGAGCCGATGCCTGCTGTTCCTGCGGCAATTTGCTCGCCAGTATCGAAATAAAAATGACATTATCTACGCCCAGCACGAGCTCCAGCGCTACAAGCGTGAAGAACGCGATCCAGGCTTCGGGTTGGGTAATCCAATCCATGTATGCTTCTCCTTAATTTAATTGTCCGAAGTATAACCGAACTTGGGTTACTGAGACCAAGGCCCTTAGTGTGTGCATGCTATAATTCCCAGCCGACATGAAGACTCAAACGTTCCAGCTAACCACTCTGTCACAGTCCTCCCTGCAAGATTACATGGACTGTGCTCAGCGATTCAAACTCCGCTACCTGGATCGTTTGTCTTACCCCGCGGCAGAAACCGAACCCACTCTGGAAAACGAGAAGCACCAGCAGGAAGGGGAATATTTCCACCGGCTCATCCAACAGCACCTGATCGGGATTCCTGCAGAGCAGATCGCCAAGTTCGCGAATACCGCGGATTTACAGAGGTGGTGGGATAATTTTCAAAAATCGCCAGATCTGTCCATGCTCCATGAGATCATCTCGAACGGAAAAAAAGATCTCTCCAAATTGTATCCTGAGGCAACTCTCTCTGCCCCACTTGGTAAGTATCGCCTGCTGGCCAAGTATGACTTGATCGCCCTCCAGGATGAAAAAGCCATTATTTACGATTGGAAGACCTATCGAAAACGTCCGCGTAACGAGTGGCTTGCAGCCCGCATGCAGACGCGTGTCTACCGGGCGCTGCTGATAGAGGCGGGCACGCACCTGAACGGCGGCAAGCGGTTCGAGCCGGAACAGATCGAGATGATCTACTGGTTCCCGGATTTCCCGGATGATCCTGCTCGATTTCCTTATACGTCCGCGCAATTCCAGCGGGATTGGGATACGCTGCTCAAGCTTTCGGAGGAAGTCGCCTCCGCATCCTCCTACCCGCTGACGGAAGACCGTCAAAAGTGCCTGTTTTGCACCTACCGATCGTATTGCGAACGCGGTATACAGGCCGGGGATGCCGAGCAGGCAGAAGCAGAGATGGATGCAGAGGAATTGTTCGACGTCAATTTCGAACAGATTGGTGAGATCGCATTTTGAAGTAAGGCGATTGACAATCCGCCTTACTTAACGTAAATCCCCAAATGCGTCCCCACGGGACGTTCCGTACCCGGGATATAGTGATCGATGGGGGAATTCAGAATTTTCGGCTTGCCGTCATCTCCTTCGATCACCATCGTGGAGGAGCCACCGCCATCCAGGTTCATAGCCACATATGCACCCTGGTCGATCAGGATTTGAGCCAGCTCGGTCAATGTCGCCCCTTCACTATAAAACGGCTGGCGGCCGTCCACGACGACAAGGTAGAGATAGCGTCCATTGCGGTTGGTACCTACTGCCGTGCGCGGTTCTAGCTCTCCACGACCTAGCTCAGGCGCGAGCTCTCCCTTCAACACGAGCATCCGGTCGCCGGAAATCGCATTGTGGAGCCGGTTCGGTTTGTTGTTGAACGATAGGACATTTCTGCGGCTGATGAAAAGCGCAGGGGGAATGCCCACTGTGTTGGCGTCGGTCCAGTAGACGGTTCCACCAGATGCCGTCAATCCAAAGGGAGCAATCGGATCACCCGCGTGTGGATAGTAATCTGCTGGACTGCGCGACCACCACGGAGAAAATCCGCCGCCGTTGATCGCAATCTGCAAACCAAACTCTTCCAGGAACTGAGATGTCGTGCGCGCGTTCAGGGGTGTTTCGCTCTCCGAATCTGGCGGCGTGATTAGGAATTCGATTCCCTTCTGTTTCGTGTCAATCGTCAACACATGCGCAATCATCGGGCGCGGTAAGTATCGTACGAGACGGCGATACGTTACACCATCATGCAGCTCTTCCTTCATCGATACCGGCGCCGGGCGACCTCGGTCATAGAGTAGATAGCCGCCGACGCAAAAACCGATTAAGAGCAACATACCGGGAATGCTCCTCTTCAGCATCTTATTGTTCATGGAAAGAATTCTATTGCCTGGAAATTAATAAAAAATAAGGGCTGAAGCTGCCCTTATTTTTGTCTTCTCTGCGTTGCGCAGGTCTACGCGATGAAATCCTGCTCTGCTTTGCGCATGGTCTTGAAAGACTCGATCGCCACCTCCAGCATGCCACTGTCAGGCTCGCGGGTAGTCAGGGCTTGCAAGGCAAGGTTTGGCTTGATCAGAAAACGGACAAGCGGCAAATGTAGATGGTTGGCCGTCCAGCGAATATATTCCACGGAAATGCCCGCCAGGATGGGAATCAGCAGCACACGGCTGGCAAGCCTCCAGAACATGGAAAGAGGACCGAGCGCCGTGAAAACCAGGATCGAGATCAACACCAGTGTCAGGATGAAAGCGGTGCCGCAACGCGGATGCTCGAGAGAAAACTTTGCCACCGACTCAGGAGTCAGTTCCGCGCCTGCCTCGTAGGCATTGATCGTCTTATGCTCCGCGCCATGATAACCGAAGAGGCGCCTGACATCTGGCATAAACCCGATCGCCCAGATATAGGCGACCAGCAAAACTAATCGGACAAGACCCTCTACCAGGTTCGCAACCCAGGGATTCCAGTGGAGATATCGTTCGCCCAGCCCGCCAATTCCAGCGGGTAGCAAGAAGAATAACCCGATGCCAATCGATAGGGACACTCCCAGGGTAAGATAGAGCGCAGGACCTTCAAGCTTTTCATCTTCACCCGTCTGTGTGTTTGCCGATAAAGTCAGGGCACGGATGCCCAAACCCAACGCGTCCCAAAGTAAAATGATCCCGCGCAGAAAGGGAATCTTTGTGAGCTTCGAACGATACACCGAGGCAAGGTTTTCCCTGTGAATGACAATGTTTCCATCGGGCGCGCGCATCGCGATGGCAAATGCCTTTTGCCCGCGCATCATCACACCCTCGATGACCGCTTGTCCGCCGTATGTAATCATTTTATCTTCCATGAATAAATGTTCACCTTATAGAACTCAAACCTTGCGGAGCGCCCCACGGGCGAGCAGCCTTCACAAGGACTCTTATGATCCCAGGTTGTAAAAGAAGTGAATAAACGAGTCGATGCCTTTGTACCATGTAGGTAAGTGCATGTGCTCGTTCGGCGAATGGACGTTGTCACTTGGCAAGCCCATCCCTACCAACACAGATTCTACGCCACAGATCTGCTGCAACAGCGCGACCGCACCAATCGAGCCGCCCTCGCGCCGGTAGAAGGGACGTGTTCCCCAGACCATTTCCATAGCTTCATGCATGGCCTTCACGCCTGGATTGTTCAAATCCGCAATGGCGAAGGGGCTGCTGGTAAGATCTTTCACTTCCCACTTGATCGTCTTCGGCGCGTGCTGCTCCATGAAGCGCACCATTTGTTTGTAGACCTCTGCTGGCTGCTGGTCCGGGACGAGGCGGCAGGAGATCTTTGCCATCGCCTTCGCGGGGAGCACCGTCTTCGAGCCCGGTCCGGTCCAACCCGAAAGCAGACCGTTGACCTCGAGTGTGGGACGTGCGCCCGTACGCTCGGCGGACGTATATCCTTCTTCGCCCCATAATGCGGGAGCCCCGGATTCTTCCCGGTAATGGGCATCGTCATTGGGCAGGCGGGCAAAATCAGCGCGCTCCTGCTCGCTAAGCGGTCGAACAGAGTCATAGAAGCTGGGCAGCGTGATCCGTCCTTTGTCATCGTGCATCTTGGCGACCAACTCCGTCAGCACCTGAGCCGGGTTGTGCACTGCGCCGCCAAACAGTCCGGAATGCAAATCTGCCTTTGGTCCCCAGACGTTGATCTCAAAATAAGCAAGCCCGCGTAAGCCATAGGTAATGGTGGGCATGTCGATGCCCATCATCCCGGCATCGGGGTTGAGTGATACATCTGCCTTGAATTTCTCAGCGTGTTTCCTTAAAAAGGGCTCCAGATGTTTGGAGCCGATTTCCTCTTCCCCCTCCAAAAGGAATTTTAGATTGACAGGCATGGCCCCACTCTTCAGCACCGATTCGATCGCACTAAAAGTCGCAAGGACCTGTCCCTTCATGTCGGAGGAACCGCGCCCGAAGAGAAGTTCACCACGCACTTCCGGCTCAAATGGTCCCGATTCCCACAACTCTAAAGGATCTGCCGGCTGAACGTCATAATGCCCGTAGACCAGCACCGTAGGGGCACCCGGGGTTTTGATATAGTCACCATAGACGACGGGATGTCCGCCATCGGTTGGCATGACCTCCACATTTTCCATACCCAACCGTTTCAGGTGACCCGCCATCCATTCGGCAGCGCGCCGCACTTCATCCTTGAACTCCGCGTCGGTGGAAATCGATGGAATTTTCAACCCATCGATCAAATTATTCAGGAACTGTTCACGGTTTTGCTGTGCATAATCGAGTGCTTTTTGAACTTCGCTCATGATTTTCCTCTCTTGTTTAGAAGATGACTGTCACCTGATCTTAGGGAGCGGTTGTAGGGACTTCTGTCTGTTCGAGGGCGCGGCGTGTGAGCAAATACCAGCTTGTGAACGTCGCCAGGCGGTCGCTCGGATCATACAATGGCGCCACCTGCACGCCTTGTACCTGCGAGTCTACACCATAGGAATAGACGGGTGCGAACAAGGGAAGCGCAGGTAACTCTTTGGAAAAAACCACCTGAAAGTTACGATACAGCCGCGTACGGAGAGTATAGTCTGCGGTGACGCGGGCTTGTTCGAGATATTCACTGGCGGCACGGTTATCCCACTGGGTGTAGTTCTGTCCACCGGTGGCTTCCGCCTGATGCCAGAACGGGTACGGATCGGGATCCGGCGTACGCGCTAAATTCAAATCGATAAGAGCTGCCTGGTACTTGCGCGTCGCGAGAAAATCGGATGCCAGCTTCTCGTATGGGACTGCTTGAAGCTGTATCCCCACTCCGACGGCAGCCCATTCCTCTCGTATTGTCTGCGCGATTTTCGTATGGACTTCGTCGTCAGGGTGCAGCATCGTGAAAGAAAGCAAAGTCCCTTCTTTGGCGCGCACATCCCCGCCTTCTGCCGGGATCACATATCCTTCCGCTTTCAGAATATTGACCGCTTCTTCCGGGTTATATTCAAAATGCTCCAGTCCGTCGTGATATGCCCACGAGCTTGGCAGGATCGGACCGTCTGCCATCACCGCCTGTCCCTGGAGAAAGGTGTTGATCAGATACGGTCGATTAATACTTAACATCAGCGCATGCCGCAGTTTTGGATCCTGCAAAAAGGCAACTTCAGGGTTATTCAGATTGAATAAGACGAAACTGATCTGAGGCAGGCGGCTCGTGTAAACCGAAAGGTTGGGTTCTTCCAAAGCTGTGCTCAACACATCCGACGAGATCTGGCTCACCGAAAGAACATCTCCCTGCTGATAGGCATCCATCGCATCCGCGGAAGATTCGTAATAACGAAAAACGACCTGCTCGATGAATGGAGCAGTCCCATAATAGGTCTCAGAAACGGTCAGGACCACACCGGTAATCTGACCGTCATCCACGATCAAGTGGTCGAATTTATAGGGTCCGGTGCCAACAGGATTGATATTGAACTCCGCATCTGGCATTTGCTCTGCCGGGACCGAGTCGAGCAAATGCTTCGGCAAGATGCCAAAGGTCAGATAATCCATGAATGGGACAAACGGCTCCGGCAGCGTAAATTTGAGGACTTTGTCGCTCAATTTTTCGACTTCGATTTTCCCCCATAGATCTTTGATGTCCTGCGGATACAATGAACCCGCGCTCTTCATCCGGTCAATCGTGAAAATCACGTCATCGCTGGTCACCGGGGTACCGTCATGCCAGACCGCGTTCTGCCGTATCGAAAAGTTATAGACGGTGCCGTCCTGCGCTACCCCCCACGCTTCTGCCAGATCGGCTTCCGGCAAGCCGCGTTCATCGAAACGAACTAGACCTGTAAATAAGAGACGGTCGACAGAGCGGTCGGCAACGTTATTCCAATCCAGCAGCGGATTGAGGCGCCCTAACGAGCCAACCATTCCCTCTGTATATACACCTCCCTGTTCCGGCTGAGGAAGAATCGGTCCGGTAGTGGTAGGGGATTGCTGGCTGAACAGCAACACAGCCACAATGGCGAGTGTGACCAGGACAACCAAAATCTGCCAGCGTAATTGTTTCATAGACAAAAAAAGAAAGGCGCGTTCACCCCGCAGACGGAGCCGCGCGGATCAAACGGCCTTTCAGAAGCAATCCATTGATTTAGGAAATCAGTAATAGCGCTACAACTAAAGCAAAGAAAATAACGCTCAAAACAATGGTAATCCAGAACAATGTGCGCTCAACGCCGCGCCGGGCAGTGAAAATACTACCGGTGTCGGCGCCGGTCAGACCACCCAGGCCTGCACCCTTGCTCTGCATGATCACACTCAGAATGAGCAGGACCGAGATTATAATCAACGCGATATTTAGATAGTTCACCATGTACGATGTGCCTCCTTGAAATAAGCGGACAAATTATACCTGCGGTGAAGGAAAATAGTCAAACGAGCTAAATGAGGAAAACAGGTATACAAGTAGTCACACGTTTCCCTGTGTACCTGTATACTTATATACATTAACCCCCATGCACGAAATCATCGTTAACCTTCACATGCACACGCTTTACTCCGATGGAACAGGCACCCACAAGGAGATCGCAGAAGCCGCTATCAGAGCCGGATTGGATGCAGTCCTTGTGACCGATCATAACGTGCTGGTGCAGGGCGTGGAAGGATATTACCGGGTCGGACGCAGCCGGGTCCTTCTCCTGGTAGGACAGGAGGTCCACGACCAGGACCGGGTTCCGCAAAAAAATCATCTTCTGGTATTCAACAGCCAGCGAGATGTCGCCACGCTGGCAGATGATCCGCAGACGTTGATCAATGGAGTCGCCGAAGCAGGCGGCTTATCGTTTATCGCCCACCCAAACGACCCCGAGGCGCCTGTCTTCCATGAGACAGATATCTCCTGGGAAGCATGGGATGTGCATGGCTATACAGGCATCGAGCTTTGGAATGGGCTAAGCGAGCTCAAGACTGTTATTCCCACGAAATTACACGGGGCATTTTACGCCTTCTTCCCGCAATTTATCGGGTACGCTCCCATTCGTGAAACGCTCCAACGCTGGGACGATCTTTTGGTAGAAGGACGGCATGTCGTCGCCCTGGGCGGTTCGGATGCCCATGCCCTGGATATGCACATGGGTCCTCTGCACCGCGTCATTTTTCCCTACCGGTTTCATTTTCGCACAGTCAATACACATGTGTTTATCCCGGAACCACTGACAGGCGATGTTCCCAGTGACAAAAAGATGATCTATGAGGCTCTTGCGGCCGGGCACTGCTTTGTCGCGTATGACCTGCCTGCGCCGACTCGGGGATTTACCTTCAAAGCCAGGGGGCTGGAGCAATCCGCTATTATGGGCGATGAGATCTCCTCACGCCGCGGCGTGACGTTACAGGCACACTTGCCGCAGCCCGCTGAAATCCGCCTGATCAAAGATGGAAAAATGATCAGCGCCTGGAAAGATTCGCAAGCCTGTGCCTACAGCGCCATCGAACCGGGCGCGTATCGGGTGGAGGTCTGGCGCAGCTACCTTGGACGCAAACGCGGCTGGATCTTCAGCAACCCGATTTATGTGAGATGATCCGCGCTCCCGTACAAAAACCGGGATTTCGGAAGCAGAGCAATGGAATATTTATGCAAATCGAAGATCTAATTAAACGCCTCGATGAAATTGGACGATCTCTGGAGAGAAGCGAGCACGCCCTGGCATTGATCGGTCTCGGTTCCGTTGGCTTGGAGCTTGACCGTCTGGACCCATACTCTGATCTGGATTTCTTTGTCATTGTCGAGGACGGTTATAAACATACTTATATCGATTCACTTCAATGGCTCAGTGATATTCATCCTCTTGTTTATAGCTTTCGAAATACAGAGGATGGTTTTAAGCTGCTCTTTGAGGATGGAATTTTCTGTGAGTTTGCCGTGTTTGAGAATGATGAACTCAAGAACATTTCCTTTGCCCCCGGTCGCATCGTCTGGAAGCGGGAAGACGTTTCGAATACTATCAGCCAACCCGTGTCCAAACCTGCGTCACATGCCAGGCGGGCAAAGGAGTGGCTGCTGGGTGAGGCATTGACGAACCTGTACGTGGGATTAAACCGTGATAAACGCGGCGAAAAGCTCTCTGCCACCCGTTTTATTCAGGGCTATGCGGTAGACCGATGCCTGGAGCTGGTGGAACATATCAGCAAAGCGAAGCAAGCACATCGTGACCCATTCGTCAATGAAAGGCGATTCGAACAGCGTTTTCCGGAACTAGCAACCATCGTCAACACATGGATGCAAGGGTATGATAGGAATCCTGAATCGGCGCTTGCGATTTTAACTTTCCTAGAACAGCATTTTGAAGTTAGCGAAGCGATCGCCAGGACAATCCGAGACATCTACAGCGCGGCATAATGGACTCCCGTATCTCTTCAAAAGCTCTTGATCTTCGGGTTGTTTTTGAAACTCCACTGCGCCAGTTTGTCCTATGGCTTGCCATGGTTCTGCTTGTATCCTTGGCGGGCTATCCGGGCGTGATCTGCGTCACGCCCATGGCATGGCTCATTGCCTTACGAGTGGGGAATTTGTGTGTGGCTCGTTCCCGGAGTGAAAACTCTTCACAGCGACTTGTGGAAGCCACCCTTGCCGGAGGAGTTCTTGGTTTGCTACAAGGGATTTTATTTATTGTGGTTGTTCCCTTTCTAGGACCCATCCAAGCTGATGAGTGGGCTCAGACCATCATCCTTACCTTGATTATGGTGATAGCGGGTGGACTTATAGCTGCTGGACTTTCGTTTTTTACTGCTTATCTAAATGAGCGGCGTCGCTGAACGATTTAATCAAACAGTCAATTAAAACTTTCTCAACCCGATGACCAACCTCGTCAATCCCAGCGCGGCGAGCAAAACCAAACCGACTGCCACTTCAAACGCCAGCCGCTCTACACGAATGATGAGGCTGAGAATTGCCAGCCCAAACCCCAGTGCCGCCACGATGCCTACGCGCTCCAGGTGAAGGCGCTCCATGCTGCGCGTATCGTCCATGGGGGAAGCATAGCCCAGGCGACGTGCAAAGTCGGAGAGATCCCAGCCCAGCAAGCCACCCAGTGCACCCAACAACATCCAGACCGTGGGGAATTCACGCCACACACCGTATGCTGCACTGAACAAAATTATCAGAAGCGCAAGGGAGGAAAACCAGTACCACTTGCGAAAATGCGCCCCGAGCCAGATCCCCCCCAGGAGCAAAAACCAAAGGGCGTAATTTGACGCTCCTCCCTGTGAATATCCGATGCCAAGTGAAACGGTTCCCAGAAGAATACTCAAAATCAGTGCAATAAAGGTCAACTTTTCCTCGATTAATTATCAATGACTGATTACAAAATAATCTGGTCTCGACACTGGCACCGCGCGTGATTTGTTTAGCAACTCATGTAGGAGTACGCCCAACGAACACGAGCCACGGACAGCCAATCATTTTATCTCCCCACCGCCCGCAGCCAGAACGGTGAACGGCTCAACCGCCGCTTAACAAAGAGATCGAAGGGCTCCGCTACGTCCCAATCTAACACATGAATGCCAGCGCGGCCCATCTTCTGTAACAGCACCATACGCTCCATATGAATGACTCGCCCTGCCAGTTGATTCATTTCATTCTCTGGCAAATACGATAACTCAAAGCGTACCGGATTCGGGCTGACCACCATTACTTCGTACCCCTGCGCACGCAGGTGAATGAGCGGCTTAAAGTCATCTTCCAATAAAGGGGAGACTAGAAGAATCTCGGACTTCGGCGGAAACAGCCGTGAGGGAATATGTTCGAGATCCGAGAATACCTGGCTACTTCCAGCTCTAGCATTCGCCAGCGCGTGCAAAATCCGCTCGCGTTGGATCTTCCCGTAGCCGGGAAAGGTCCAGGAGAGATAGGAGGCATACAGCAGCAAACCAACCCGGTTGCCCTGGTTCAACAGCGCGTCCGCGAGCGAAGCTGCGGCTTGCACGGAATACTCGAACAAGGAGTGCCCGCCCGCAAACTCATTCGTACGCAAACGTCCATCGAGCACAATGCCTACATCGACTACACGCTCTTGCTGAAATTCATTGGAATAGAGCTTATCTGCATAGCGCGCGCTCGTGCGCCAGTTGATGGCGCGTGGCGAGTCGCCCGGTTGATAGTCGCGCACGCCAAAAAAATCTGTCCCAGACCCACCTGCCCGAGCGGGGATCATTCCTGCGTAGACGCGTGTCCCGCGCGGGCGGATCGCGACCTGACGGATGCGCGTTACGGGCGGCAGGACAAATAGCCGCCCCTTCGCCGCAACCTGGACCATGGCACGGCTAATTGCCAGATGGTCGTGAACGCGTGCTTCAATTCCCTCCAGCACATACGCTCCGCGTGGACCGGAAATAGTGTAGGTAAATATGTAGCTTTCGTTTTGCTTCAGTCGCACCAGATGACGATTGAAACCCGAGCGGACGCTCAATCCTGCTGGCAAGAGATCCGTGAGGAGTACCTCCTCCAGACTTGCACCACGATTGGTGACGGTGATGGTCATGTCCACTTCTGTGTATGGGGAGACGCGCTCTGCGCTCAGGTGACGCGTGGCTTCCAGCTTAATCGTTTCGGGCGCCTGCACATATCCCAAAATCAAGAAGGTGACCAGAGGCAACGCCAGCGCGAGAAACTCTCCCTGCACGGTGACAATCCCTGTGAGGAGGAGTAGATAGGTGAGAAGACTTAAGAATAGAGGACGTGACATATGTGTGCTTCGCGTGCGTAGCAGATCGTGTGTATAAACTTGGAATCGAAGCGCTTCGACTTCGCTACATTCCACGCAGCGCGATTTACTTGACGACTGGCACCGGAATCTTGTCCACTGTATCGCGAATCACATCGTCGGTAACCTGGCGTGACATCCAATATTCGGGCTGAAGGACAACGCGATGCCCCAGCACGGGGATAGCATAGCGCTTGATATCGTCGGGCGTGATGAAATCGCGACCCTCGATCGCAGCATTGGCGCGCGCGATCTTGAGGAACGCCAGGGAACCGCGCGGACTGGCTCCTACAGAGACGCGCCGGTCGACCCGCGTCGCGTGCACCAATGCCGTAATATAGTTTTCCAGATCTGCGTTCACGTGCACCGTCTCAACGGCTTCGCGCATCTCCAGTACCTGACGGGCATCTGTGATCTCGCGCAAAACGACTTCATCCTGCCGCCGTTCGCGCCGCCGCCGAAGGATCAATTTCTCCTCTTCCAGGCTGGGGTAGCCCACTGCAAGCTTGAGCATAAATCGATCAAGCTGTGCCTCGGGCAGCGGGAATGTCCCTTCATATTCAATCGGGTTTTGAGTCGCTAGCACAAGGAACGGCGTGGGTAAAGGCAGCGTTTCTCCTTCGATGGTCACCTGCCCTTCCTGCATTGCCTCCAGAAGAGCGGACTGAGTCTTCGGTGAGGCGCGGTTGATCTCATCGGCAAGGACAATATTGGCAAAAACAGGACCTTTGCGGAGCTCGAACGCATTATTCGTGCGATTGAAAACATATCCGCCGGTAATATCACCAGGCAGAAGGTCAGGGGTGAACTGAATACGCTTGAATGCGAACCCCAAGACATTTGCAAAACTGCGCGCGACCAGCGTCTTGCCGAGTCCCGGGAAATCTTCGAGCAGGATGTGCCCTCCTGCTAGCATGGAAGACATCATCATCTCAAGCAGGGCGCGCTTGCCAACGACCGCGCGTTCTACCTCAGCAATTACTTGTTTGCTCAGCGATGAAACTTGGGAAATTTCTGTCAAAGCTCACTCCGATGAGAGGTGTAGGACGGATTGCTACGCAACGCTCTGCTAATTCTCGGTCTATTCTCCACTTGCGCTTGGAGGAAATCAACTGCCTCCGTCACATTCAAATCGAGGGGGGTTGGTTGACGGGGCGAAAAGCGGCCAGTGTTTGGAAAATCTGCAAACGAGCCATGCAAACCTGTTTCGAGATATTGCTGGAGTTCCCTGGTGGGTTCCCAATCGTCACTCAACAATGGCGCGAAGATCGAGCGCGGGCGTCCGCTCTCGCGCTGGAGCAGAATCTGGTATGCCAGTTTTCCAAGCCTGTTTGCAATCAGCCACTTGAAATAAACGCCCTTCTCCGCTTTACGCAGCCAGGTCGCCAGATTTTCCACCTGTCCCTGCGAAGGCTTGACCTTTAGTTCCATCCGGCGGTGAAACCTAGGCTGAGGCACCAGGCTGAAAACCAACAGGAAAAGCACCACAAAAACAATCACGGTCCACCATGTACCTTGTGAGAAAGAACGATACAGAAGGTCAAAATTCCAGGCGATGTAGGCGGCGGGAATGACGATCATTTGGTAGATCGTTACTCGCAAAGGGAACGCCAGCAGCGCAGCGATCAAAATGATTCCCGCAAAGATCAGTCCGCGTTGTGTGCGCGTCATATGGCTTCTCCACAGTATTGCAGGATCGTCTTAAGGCAGCTTACAGCCTCATTGACATCTTTGGGATTGGATCGCCGATCGCCATAGCGCACACCTTCAAACAGACGCGTCAGTCGGTTGACAGCATCGCCAGGCAACCCAGCGCGCTCAAGACGAACCGCGAACTCATGAGGCGTCATCGCAACTTCGCGCTGTAACTGGCGCTTGCTAGAGACCGCATCGCTCATACGCAGGTAACAGTTGATGATCACATCACTGGAATTCCGATCGGAGGAAAGATCGTGCAAAGAGGATCGCGCAATCCTTGCAATCTCATCCAGAGGCTTGCTTCTCCCGAGTACCCCATACCTGGTCTGCCAGTGCCGGTACACGATCCAGCCCACCGTCAGTACAATTAAGGCAAATGCAAAACTGATCAAATATGAAAATGCGGGGGAGACCGAGGGAGGTTGAAACACTGGCATAGGAACAGCGGTAGCGTCCCCTGCCACGCTTTCTGCCGCCCCTTGAAGATTGAATGGGATAATCTGGTCTCGGTAATTCTTTAACACATAATAAATTCCTAAAGCCGTCAGCACGCCTCGAATAAGCAATAAAAACATACGCTTGCGCAGCTCAGGTGAGAGTAACAGGGCAATGAGGACGATCAGGAGCGCCAGTAAAATCAATGCCAGCAACTGTTGCCAGAGAGGGATATCCACGAAAACTGGTGCAACCAACGAAGGAGGGACAGGAGCTTGCTCTACTTGCTCCCGGACAAAATGCTGACCTTCGCGGAAGGGAACCTCGCTCAAGCTGATGGCGAGCGCCGTTAAAGCCCCCAACGCCAGGACGGCAAATACTAACACCAGGCGTTTATGTTCGAATAAGGAACGCATGCTCAAATGAGAATTTTACCATTACGACTATAATTACAAATACCCTCCCTATGACCGAATCTTTCGATGACCTCTGTCGTGCCCCGCTCCATCCACAAGCCGTGCAGGGACTGCGCCTGTTCAACGCGAGAGAATATTTTGAGGCGCACGAAGCGTTGGAAGATGCCTGGAACGCAGAACAGGGGAAGATCCGCGACCTGTATCGCGGCATTTTGCAGATCGCGGTTGTTTACCTGCACATCACGCGCAGGAATTACAACGGGGCGATCAAGGTCTACGCCCGCAGCCAGAGGTGGATGAAAGAATGGCCGGATATTTGCAGAGGTGTCCACGTGGAACGATTGCGCCGGGACGCCGAGGCAGCGATCACGGAGGTGAGAAGACTCGGCATGGAACGAATGGCAGAATTCGACAGCTCGCTGTTGAAACCCGTCGTTTGGGATGAAGGTCAAGTGGGTAAAAAGAAATACATATGTGACCGATGCGGGCATGAGATGTACGAGAAAAACTGCAAGGTCACCTGCCCCAACTGCGGCAACCGCTTTGACTGCTCGGATTTGAATATTTATTTTGATTGAAGCGTGTACCACCCTTCAAATACAAAACGGATCGCTTCCTTAAGGGGTCCGTTTTCACATTACGATTGAATCAATATTGCCCGCGCTGGGGCGCCATCACAGCCCTCGAGTTTGAGCGGCAGACAATACAGATCATAGAACCCCCGCATGACGCTCGAAAGATTCAATCCCTCCACAATCACAACGCCAGCTTTGAGCAACGCGGTATGCGTTGGAACCGAGTCGCCATAGGGCGCCACAGACAGATAATCCACACCGACAAGCTGTACGCCGCGCTCGACCAGCCACTGCGCGCCATCTTCAGTGATGGCAACGAAATCTGTTTGGAACTGGATTTCGCCTTTTGCCCACAGGTGAGAATTACGCGTACCAAAGAGGACTCGTTTCATCTCGGCAGAGATTTCCGTCCTATCCAGTACTTCGGCGGTGATCGCTTCAATCCCATCGGGTAACTGTAACACGTAGCACGGGCCTGTCAGAATTTCGAGGGAGAGTTGCTCCACCGTGATGCCGTCGTTGAGAAAGTGATAGGGCGCATCCACATGCGTGCCCATATGAACACTCGTGCTCATTCGCGAAACATTATTGTGCGCGCCGTGATCCATCGACTCGAATTTTTCAAGCTCCAGTTTCGGGTCGCCAGGCCAGGTGGGGAGATGCGGGGAGATCGTCAGGGAAATATCGTAGATGGTCATGGCAAACTCCTATCTCCGTAAGGCGCAAGCCGCCTAGAGCAAAATTATGGCGTTGGTGTACCTGTCGGGACAAAGGTTGGCGTACCGGGAAATGCCGGAATAGACATCGGGGTCAGCGTCGGCGTGATCGTGGGGGTTGGGGTCGGGCTGAACGGAACCCATCCGCTGTAGAAAAAATATTCCTGTAAAAAGCCTGCGCGCTCCTGATCCGTCATCAGCCGCGGGCGGGCATAGTCTTCCACCATCGCCGGGATCGGTTCGACGCTGATCAGCTTCCCATTGTAGATCACGTAACGGTCTAAAAACACGCGGCGAATTCCGGGCGGCATCCAATCCTGGTCACCCATCTGGTCAAAGAACAGATTGCCAAGCCCATAATGAATAAAGGAATTATCATAAAACTCCATCATCTGGGCATAATGTGCCTGGCTGCCGCTAACGATCGAGGCGCCGGAATCTGCCATCAAACGAAAGTCGTCCCTCTGCTGCGGGCTGGGACGCGAGTCATAGCTTTCGTTCCACTGAAACGTAGAAATAACGACAAAACCCTGGGCTTTTAACTCGGCGATGGTCTGGGTAAGCTCCGGGAACTTGCACGGCGCCGCGCCAGGCTGAAAATCGGTTGCTGTGGGGAAACGCCCAACGTCGGGTTTATTACAGCCGACGAACGCGATCTTGTTCCCATTGACTTCGAACAACGCCGGCTTCAAAGAGTCCTTCAAATCCAAGCCGCCGCCAAAATACGGCAAGCCTTTTTCTTTATAGATCTCGATCGTTTCCCGCATGCCGGCTGACCCGCGATCGGCGAAGTGATTGCCCGTCAATTCGACGACATCGACCCCAATATCCGTGAGCAACTCCATATATTTTGGGTCGCTGCAAAACACGAGGGCAACCTGATTGGCTTTCGGATACGTACAACCGGTGAAGAACGGAATCTCATTGCTCACATGGGCAATATCGGCTTCGCGCATCAATTCGCGAATGCGTTCACCGGGATAGGTTGTACCTTTGATTTCCATGGTCAGTGCCGTGGCGCGGACGAGCGCTGTGACGCCGGTCATGATGACGGTTGTCAACTTGTTCGGGTCGTAGTTGGGCGGCGGGAGAGTGAGGACAGAGGATTGAACATCGTTTTGCGATTGAAGAATTAGATTTACAACCAGTGGATAGCTGGATAGATCAAAATCCTTACGAATAGGAGATTGACCGTCTATCGTTAAGACTTTCCATTTTGGTTCCAGTGCATCAAACGGGACAATCGCCCACGACGGCATGTCTGACCAGGCTGTTTCGAGTAGCTGACTTCCCGGTAAAATCTGCATTGCGCCGGGTGCCGGCTCCCCCCAAAGCGCGCGGATGGCGGCCTGCGTGGATTCGTCCATCAGTAAAGCCTTTCCCTCGAAAGGAGCTGGAGCATTCCCATCCACCCACGCCCGTTTCAAGGTTTCTAGAGAAATACCCTCTGACACAGTGGGAAATGGCGCAACAAGGGCATAGACCAGGGTCACCGAATCATGGACAACAACCCCCTCCGTTGTAGGTGTGGCAGTGGCGAGTTGAAGGCTCGAATTTTTTGGGAGAGATTTTTGAGAGCTTTGCGCTGGCGCTGGCTGCGCTCTGCAAGCAGAAAGCAACAGAGAACATATAATGAAAAGCAATAACAGAGGGGGAAACACTTGCACCTTACGTGATTTGCCTGGCAAATCATGCAGGTGTTGCTCCATCAGGGCGAATACCCTCCGCGCAACGACATACTGAACTGGCATCACGCCCTGATTATACTATTCCGCTTTAAGGAAGATTTCGGAAAGCGTGAACTGCTTTAACGCTTCATTATCAATGGTAATTCCCAGGCCTGGCTTGTCAGGCACGTCAATTGTGCTGTCCTCATGCAAGACAAAGCGCTCGTTTGTAATATCACGCTGGTAATAACGATCCGAGGCAGAAATATCACCTGGCAGGGTAAACCCGGGCAGGGAAGCGAGCGCTAAATTAGAGGCGCGTCCCACCCCTGTTTCCAGCATTCCACCGCACCAGACAGGAACGTTTCGTTCCAGACAATCATCATGAATCGACACGCCCTGGCTTAAGCCCCCCACCCGTGCTGGCTTGATATTGATGATCCTGCATGCTTCCATTTCCAGCGCGTAACGGGCATGGCGCCGGGAGACAATACTCTCATCCAGACAGATCGGCGTTTTCAACTCTGCCTGCAGTTTACGATGGTCCCAAATATCATCTTCGTACAAAGGCTGTTCGATCAAGAGCAAATCCAGCTCATCAAGAGGCTTCAACACACCGGCATTCTCCAACGTGTACGCCGAGTTTGCGTCCACTTGCAGACGCAGGTCCGGATAGGCGCGTCGAACGGCGGAGGTCTCTTCGACTTCGCGACCTGGCTTGATCTTGATCTTGACCCGGCGATACCCTTTCTCAAGATACGACTCGACGGTATGCACTAAAGCCGACGCCGACTCCTGTATCCCAATGGAAACCCCCACATCCACTTTGTCGCGCGCGCCTCCAAACATTTGCTTCAACGATTTGCCAACGCGCTTTCCAAGCAAATCCCACAACGCCATTTCCACGCCCGCCTTGGCGAGGTGATGACCGCGAATACCCTGCACGCGCGTTTGGAAATCGTGCGCGTCGACCAGGTCTTTCCCAAGCAGCAGGGGAGCGATGAAATCCTTAAGAATATGCCAGGCTGTTCCCGAGGTCTCATAGCTATAACCGGGATCGCGGCTGGCGACACATTCGCCGTATCCCGTTAGCCCATCGGCGCGCACTGTAATGAGTAGACATTGACGATCCGTCTCCCGCCCAAAGGAGGTCTCGAACGGCGCGACCAGCGGCATGGAAATATGATGAAGAGTGATCGATTCGATTTTCATCTTTGACTGTCATTTTTGTTCTTCAATCTTCACTTCCTCGGGTTCATCGTCGAGCTTTAGACCGCGCAGCGCTTCATCCATACTCGTGCTTGTATCGCGGCGCATCCCCGCGGCGGGCGTCCCGCAATACGGGCAGATGTTCCAGGGTAATTCCATGAGTCGGTCGCAATTCTCGCAGTTCTTCTTCAACTTTGTGTGACAGTTCGGACAGACCTGCCAGTCCTCTTTGACACGGCGCTCACAGCCGGGACACAACGGCAGATCTTCTAACGCCTGCAAAAGAGCTTCCTCTTCAAGGGTGCGCTGATATTCCTCTTCCAGCGTCCGCGGCGGGCGCAGAATCAAATAGACCAATATACCTGGCAGGTTGAGCACAGCCACGAGCAGCGTGGCGAGAGTTTGCACCAGCGGATCACGGGCGCGCGTGCGGATATCGCGATACGTCCAAATGACAAGTGAAATCCAGAGCGCCGCCAGGAACGCCCCGCCAAAACCAGTCAACACCAGAATAAGATTGCTGACGAAAGTAGGGTCAAGAGTCATGGATGCTTATTGTATCACCGGGATCCCCGCAAAAGCACGCGGGGCTATAGTGCTTCGCTTCTGACATTTCACGGTGTAGAGTGATGGAAATTCCATTCGCCCGCATCCTGATCCACATACGAGGCTGCGCCGAGAACTTGATAAAACGTGATGCCCGGACGAAGGTAGATCGGCGCGCCGTTCACTGTGGTCAAAAGAAGCGGCTGGTCTTTGTTGGTGCGAATCCAGCGCGCCGGGATACCCACTCCATCCCGAAAGACATAGGCTTCCCCTGAGTCGACCAGGTCAATTTGGTAGACCTCATCTTCCTCATCAAACGTATTCGAAAAATTATGATGCACGAGCATGAAGACAACGTTGGCAGCATGGACAGCCTCACCTGTGGCCGAATCGAGCAGCACATCGTACGACTCGGGTTTGTCGCTCCGGGTATCAGATAACTCCTGGTAACGGATGTATTGCTTGGTCTGGGGGTCATAGTCCCAATAATTATATGAGTCGACGGAATAGTACGTGTACATGCGTGTACCCTGCAGCTCTGAGGTCGGCGACATCTCACTGAAGAACCCATTTCGAATCAGTGGGCGCTCGTTCTCCAATCCATTCTTGGCGACACAGTCTGCCCATAAGATCGTGTTGAAGTAGGAATTGTTATAGGCCTCTACATCTCGATCTGGCTTTAACCGAAATGGCGGGCACGAACCAATGCTGGGAACCACGAGGAATGGAGCAACGTCGCTGGTTGTCTCCAAATGAGTCTCGACGCGCGGATCGGCAAACTTGAACACCAGATAAGCATGGTACATCCGCTGGATATGCTCATCGAAGTAGCGCCCCGAACGGACGGGTCCCACCCACTCAGAGTCATTTCCGTAAAAGACCGCGATAAAGCGCGTCAGCCCGCCTTCGATATAATATTCATAGACATTGTCTGCCAGCGTCAACCCGAACTGGGGACGGTTATAGCGAGGATAGTTCGCTACCTTGATCGCAAGCGGACGGCGTTCCATCAACGCCGGGTCAGAAGGTGGCAAGCCCGTCAGAGGGTTTAAGTCTTTTGGGAGAGTAAATGCCGGAACACTGATGCCGGCAGGCATAAGCTCTGGTACTATGACGCGTTCCGTCGGCGTGGGCGGCAGGGGTGTAAACGTAGGCAGGTTAAGCGGTGTTGGAGCTGCGCCTGTGAAGGGTGAGTCTGAGGCGTCCTCTGTGAGAGGTTGAAAGGGAGTCGGGGAGGCGATACCACGAAAAGCTACGTCGGTTGGCTGGATATCACAGGAAGAAACAAAAATAATCAATAAAATGGATAATATCTTAAAGCGATGAAGCCGCATGGGCTGAATTCTACAACAAACGGGGGGACCTGCAAACCTGATAAAATCTATTCCTGACTGACCTATTGGTCATGTCGAAGGACAGTATCGCATGCTCATTCTCCTAACTGTGACAATTTTATTAATGACGGCGATCGCCTTGCTTATCCTGCAAGTTACCGCGCCGAGCTTTCGCTACAACTGGTTAATTGGCACCGGCGGGGCGCTCCTGGGATGGATCAGCGTGTTTGTGTGGCAGGCGCAAATGCCTCTTGCGGTCCAATTCCCTGCCTGGCAACCTGAAATTCTGTTCTCTCAATCCCCAACCTTTGTTGGTGATGGAATCGCATGGGCACATACGATCAGTCTGGCGACACTGTCTCTTGCCATTCTCGTGACAGCCGTCGTGCGCATTGGTTTCCCGAGGCCTATCAGCTGGATGGGCACGTTGATTCTGACATCGCTGGGAGTCCTTGCCGTCCTTGCCGACAACCCGTTGACTCTCGTGCTGATCTGGGCAGCAATTGACATTTCAGAGCTGATCGCGCAGCTCCGGGTGGTCAAAGATCCCGTCTTGAGCGAGCGCACTGTCATTGCATTCGCCTCACGCGCAGCCGGAACGTTCGTGCTGCTATGGGCAGATATAGTAAGCGTCGCCAATGGACAAACCCTGGACTTCCGATCTGCAGCTCCTGAGGCGGGTTTGTATTTGGTTCTCGCAGCAAGCCTGCGGATTGGCGTTTTACCGCTCCATCTTCCCTACTCTGAAGAGTCCGCGCTCCGGCGCGGTTTTGGGACAGGCTTGCGCATGATCTCCGCCGCCTCCAGCCTGATTCTCCTCGCCCGGATTCCACCCGCCAGCCTTGCCTCTCCTATTACCCCTTACTTGTCCATTCTTGTCTCGCTGGCTGCAGTGTACGGAGGTTGGCAATGGCTGCGTGCCCCAGACGAGTTGGCAGGGAGACCGTTCTGGTTGATCGGCATGGGATCGCTCGCTGTAGCTGCGGCGCTGCGTGCTAATCCGATCGGCGCAGCCGCCTGGAGTTGTGGTCTGATCCTGGCAGGGGGGGCTTTGTTTCTGTCCTCGGAGCAAAATAAATGGCTTACGCGCGCTTTAGCTATCGGAGCCTGGGGGATCTCAGGGCTGCCTTTCTCGCTCACAGCAACCGGCTGGAATAGCGGAATCGTCCCTCCTCTGCTGAGTTGGCTGGCATGGCCAGTCCTGATCGCCGCACATGCCATGCTGGTCGCGGGGTTTATACGTCACAGCTTGCGCAAGACGACACGAGCCAGCAGCGAAGACCAACCGATCTGGGCAAAGAATGTTTACCCGATTGGCATATCGCTTCTATTGGTGATGATTGTCCTGCTCGGCGTATTTGGTTGGGAGGGAGCCCTGCAGTTCGGAAATTGGTTTGTCGCCGTGCTCACCTCCATTTTGATTGCCGGTTTGACGTGGCTGACTCCACGACTGCAAATCCTCAATCCGGTCCGTGCGCATTGGGTGCGCCCGGCGAGTACATCCTGGCTCGAGTGGGTCTACCGGGCGCTCTGGTACCTCTATCGGCAGTTAGGGCGGGCAAGCAACATGGTTTCTACTATGCTGGAAGGCGAAAGCGGCGTCATGTGGACATTGCTTGTGCTCGTATTGTTCGTTTCCTTCTTCGCACAAAGGAATCCCTGAGCCATGGAACTTACATTTGCATGGACTGCCGTGGTACTGATGGTCATTACCTCCGCCGGTTTATTATTTGTCCGCGATTGGCGCTGGAACATCATTCTCCTGGCGGTTCAATACCTGGGTATGTTCGTGCTCACGCTTCAACACTGGCCCATCGGGATGGCTTCTGTAAAAGTAGTTGCCGGCTGGATGTCTGCTGCGATTCTCGGTATGACTCGCTCCGGACTGGCTGACGGTTCGTTTGTAGAGGAGAGCCTTGGAGCTCACGGGCGACTTTTTCATCTTTTTGCTGCCGCGGCAGTGGTCTTGATCGTTGCTGTGGTAACGCCTGGCGTTGATACCATCATGGCAGATGCGGGTTTTCCGGTCACCAATGGCGGACTTTTGCTGGTCGGGATGGGGTTGCTCCATCTTGGGATCACGGCGCGTATCCTGAAAGTTGCCATCGGATTGATGACTGTGCTTTCCGGGTTTGAGATCCTTTACTCCGCCGTCGAAGGCTCTGTGCTGGTTGCGGCACTTCTGGCAGTGATTAACTTGGGGCTCGCTCTCGTCGGCGCGTACCTACTGATTGCAGCCAACGCGCAAAAGACCGAGTCCTTATGAACGCGCCAACGGTTTGGATTCTTGTTCCCATGAGTTTGGGAATCGTATTGCTCTTCATCAGCAATCAGCGTTTCCTGAGTCTGGTCGGAGGTTCGATCGCCGTCATTTTGGCGGTGATCGCGCAATTCGTCCCCATCGAAGTTGCGCTGCGCGTGGGATCGTTTTCTCTCCGGATCGACTCAGGACTCACTATTCTCGGACGCTCCCTCGTGATCCTGCCGACAGAAGGCTCGCTATTAGCACTGATCTATGGCGCGGCAGCACTCTGGTTCTTCGGTGCAGAGGCTTCGAAGACGGCAACGCGCCTTGTGCCTCTCGGCTTCGTGATCATTGCGCTGATGGTGGCGTCTATTGCCGTGCAGCCGTTTTTATATGCAGCGCTATTTATCGAAATGGCAATCCTGATCTCCATCCCGATGCTCACATCGATCTATCGTCCACCGGGCAGAGGCGTTGTGCGGTTTCTGATCTACCAGACCCTGGCGATGCCCTTCATTCTATTAGCGGGTTGGCTCCTGGCAGGTGTGGAAGCCAGTCCCGGTGACCTTGCCCTGGCTGCGCAGTCTGCAGCCATGCTTGGCATGGGATTTGCCTTTCTACTGGCGATCTTCCCCCTTTACAGTTGGATTCCCCTGCTGATCGAAGAGAATTCTCCATACCTGGTCGGCTTTCTCCTGTGGATTTTGCCAACGGTTACGATCATTTTTGGAGCCGGATTCCTGGATCGCTACTCGTGGCTTCGTTCTTCGTCCCAATTGATCCTGGCGCTTCGCTACGTGGGTCTGTTAATGGTCGTGACAGGTGGCGCCTTTGCCGCGTTCCAGCGCCATTTGGGGCGAATCATGGCGTATGGCTCGATCGCCGAAACCGGCTTCTCCCTCCTGGCACTCAGCCTGGACTTGAGACTTGGGATCCCGATTCTATTTTTGCTCATCCCGGCGCGCGCTCTGGGGCTGGCGGTCTGGTCTCTTTCCTTAACCATCATCAAGGAAAACGTGGAGACGATGCAGTTTAGTGCGGCGCGTGGCATTTTGAGAGTCACCCCACTGGCGAGCGCTGGCATGATTGTCGCCGCGCTTTCCGCGGGGGCATTTCCACTGCTGGCTGGTTTCCCCTCGCGGCTGGCGCTATGGGAAGGATTATCACGCGAATCGATCAGCGCGGCGCTGTGGATGGCGGTCGGAATTGCCGGTCTGCTCACCAGCGCGGTTCGCTCGCTAGCCGTCATCAGCATGGCAGATGAGCATACCGGCTGGACGCCCCGGGAAAGCTTTACGCAGCTGACCATGCTGGGGCTGGGAATGATCGGGCTTGTTCTGCTCGGCCTATTCCCACAAACCGTACAACTTTTCCTGTCGAACCTGCCCCTCATGTTCGAGCATCTCGGTCGCTAAAATATCGCCTGGAGTGGAGCGGTATAATGCAACCCAGGCTTGCACTGAGTGAAACCGAAGTGTACCCCGGAGGAAGATATGGATTTTGAACAGCTCGTCAATCGCATCGAATGGCTTGATGAAGAACACCGTAAGACAAAAGCCTCGATCAAAACGCTTGAGGAGCGGATTACGGCGCTGGACGGAAAAATAGAAACTCTTACCAAACAGGTCAAACCGCTCCCCCAGCAAATTGCAGATGTGGCGAATACTGCTTCGCGTCTTAATCAATTTGATGCTATCTTTAAAAAGCAGCGCGAAGATATGAATAAGGCGATCGATGATATCGAGAAAAGATTTCAAAAACGGGAAAAAGAAATCACGCAGCGGCATGAAAAAGATTTCGAGCCAATCCTCAAAGCGCTCAATGAATTCAGACAAACTCTTGATAGTGAATTTCCCCCGATTAAACGCGATCTCAAAACCCGCGTCCTGGAGGAGAACCGGCTGCGTCAGGAAATTCAGGAGCTGAAACCTCCCATCGAGGCTGCCAAACGCGCGGCGGAGGAAGCCACCATCGTACAGCACGCCTTCGATGAGAGCCGTAAGCAGGAAGCCAAGCGGGTCGCTGACCTTCAGGGGGAGATCGCGGCAGTGCGCAAACGCATTGAAGAGGCGAAATCCAAAGCGGACTTGAATGCGGATAGCTGGAAGAACATGGATATGCGAATCAAGGAACTGCTTCAATCCGAAGCAGATCGGAAAGCCGCGCAAATTGCGTTTATCGATCAGCAATCCCTTGTCCATTTCGACCGGGAGCGCATGTACAAGGAATGGAAGCAGCGCTTTGACTCGATCACGGTGCAGACGCAAACCTTTGATACGCAGGTGCAGGCACTGGAGGAAATGCTAAGGAACGCCAAGCGCGCCCAGGAGAGTTACAACGAGCTGAACGTGAAACTCGAACGGCGCATCAGTGAAGTCACCGAAATGCAGCGGCTTTCGGAAGATCGCCTCCGGCAGGAATGGGTGACGTTCAAAGCCGATGACCAGAAACGCTGGATCGGTTACACCCTCTCACAAAATGAGGGCACTAAAGACCTGAATCGTGCCCTCCAGAAATTGGAGGAGCGTATCCCTCCTCTGGATGACGCCATCCAAGTCTTGCAAGATCAGCTGCATCAGACTGCCGATGCCACCGAACAGCAGCTTCAGGAATTGATGAATGTTGCCCACGAATGGCTCTCGGCGTATGAGCGTATTATGGGGCATGGTAAGAAGGTGAATAATAAGAAGGGGAGATAGTTAGTTCCACAGGTTTCACCAAAGAGGCACGGAGCCATCGAGTTTTATAGAATCGGGTTTCCGTGTCTTTGTGGTTAATGAGGAAAAATAAAAATGCGCGTTATCGGTACAGCGGGTCATGTCGATCATGGAAAGTCCACGTTAATCGAAGCGCTCACAGGCACACATCCTGACCGTCTCAAAGAAGAACAGGCGCGCGAGATGACCATCGAGCTGGGTTTTGGCTGGATGACTCTCCCGAACGGGGAAGAAGTTGGGATTGTAGATGTGCCCGGTCATCGCGACTTCATCGAGAATATGTTATCTGGCATCGGAGGGATCGACGCAGTCTTGCTGGTGATCGCCGCCGACGAAGGCGTAATGCCGCAGACGCGCGAACACCTGGCAATTCTGGATCTTCTTCAAATTCCCGCGGGGCTCATCGTCCTGACAAAGACTGACCTTGCTCCGGATCCTACCTGGCTGGATCTCGTCGAAACCGATATCCGTGCAACCGTAAGCGCTACCGTCCTTCGTGATGCCCCTATCTTCCGCGTTTCTGCCAAAACCAAAACAGGACTCGATTCTCTAGTCTCCAATCTGCAATCTCTCTTGATAGACAAACCCTCCCGTCCGGATCTGGGTCGCCCTCGCCTCCCCATCGACCGTGTCTTTAGCATGATCGGATTCGGAACAGTGGTAACGGGGACCTTGCTCGATGGGCACCTTGCCCTTGACGACGAAGTGCAGCTCTTGCCATCCGGGCAACGAGGGCGCATACGGGGACTCCAGACCCACAAGAAAAAGGAGGAAACAGCTGTTCCGGGCTCTCGAACGGCAGTGAACATTTCGGGCGTGGAAATAGAATCCATTCCACGCGGGGAAGTCGTTGTTCACCCCAATCAATATCAAGCCACGAGGAGAATCGACGCGCGCTTCCGCCTGCTCAACGATGCTTCGTCAGCGCTCAAGCACAATACCGAGGTGAAGTTTTTTGCCGGCGCCAGTGAAACCATTGCGACCTTACGGCTGCTCGGGACAGAAGAACTTCATCCTGGCGAGGAAGGCTGGATTCAGCTCGAGCTGCGCCAGCCAATCGTTGCCGTCCGCGGGGATCGCTACATCCTGCGCCGGCCCTCGCCTGGCGAGACACTGGGCGGAGGCGTCATTGTGGACCCCCAGCCAAAAGGACGCCACAAACGCTTCGACGACACTGTGTTGCGATCTCTGGAATCATTGAGTCAGGGAACACCAGCAGATATATTGCTCGAAGCGGCGCTCGCTCTACGCCTTGCAACTGCCAAAGAGATTGCAGCCCGGTCACGGCTTGAGTCCGCGAGTGCGCAAACTGCACTGACTGACTTGCTAAATACGGGGTCCCTGATCGCGCTGGAAGCTGAAAAACCGACCAGTGCCAGCGACCTTCTCCTCATGCCGCGACCGTATTGGCATGAGTTGCAAGAAAAAATCATACGGACTGTCGAGGCTCACCACAAGAAATATCCACTGCGGCGCGGTATCCAGCGCGAAGAACTCAAAAGCAAGCTAAGGCTCTCCACGCGTGACTTCCATGCCATCCTCCGCAAATTAATCACTGACGGCTACCTTCTGGACTCCTCGACAATTCTCGCAAAGCCTGAACATGAGGTCCGCTTCGATCGTGTTCAAATGGAAAAGGTTCAGGTAGTGATGCGAAGGTTCGAGCAGACTCCCTATAGTCCTCCCAGTGTAAAGGATGTACAGGCTGCGCTTAATGAAGAGATCCTGAATGCTTTGATGGAATCAGGGCAGTTAGTGACTGTTTCCTCTGAAGTGCTTTTCCGCAGACAGGATTACGATGTCATGGTCAATACGATTCAACAGGAAATCCGACAAAAGGGGAGAATCACACTCAGCGAAGTACGCGATCTTTTCAACACAAGTAGGAAATACGCGCAGGCGCTCCTCGAACATCTTGATACCATCGGTGTTACGACACGTGTAGGAGATTTCAGAACACTACAATAGAAATAAGAAGCTGAAATACAAAAATTTGGGTAAAATAAGACGTTACCAAACATGACCTGAAAAATAATTTTGACATAAGGAGTGACCATGTGTGGACGATTTACATTAACCGCTAATCCTGCGGAAGTAGAGGAAACCTTCAGCACCTATACGTTTCCGCAGCAATTTGCGCCCCGCTTCAACATTGCGCCGACGCAGCCTGTACTTGCCATCCCCAATGACGATCAAAACACAGCAGATTTTTTCGTGTGGGGTCTGATCCCGATGTGGGCAAAGGACCCCAGCATCGGCAACCGAATGATCAACGCCCGTGCCGAAACACTTGAGGAAAAACCGGCGTTCCGCGGCAGCCTCAAGTACAAACGTTGCCTCATCCTTGCTGATGGATTCTATGAATGGAAAGCCTCCGAAGGAAAAAAAGCGAAAACGCCATTTTTCATCCATATGAACGACCGTAAGCCCTTTGCGTTTGCCGGTCTGTGGGACTCGTGGAACAGCCCGGATGGGTCGCTGGTTAAATCCTGCACCATCATCACTACCGAACCGAATGAACTGACCGGTCTCATCCACAACCGCATGCCGGTGATCCTGCACCCGCGCGATTACGCCAAGTGGCTGAATCCTTCCCCGCAGACGCCCAATCAGCTCAAGCCCCTGCTTAAACCCTTCCCCGCCGATCTGATGAATGCCTATCCGGTCAGCCCGCTGGTCAATACGCCAGCAAACGATGCGCCCGAATTAGTCGTTCCTGCCAACTAGATCATGCAGGAGACCCGGTTGTCCATCGCGCGGCGGTTTCCCGCTCTGACTTCACGCGACTTCACCATTTTCCTTCTTGGACAATTCGTCTCCGTCATCGGCACGTGGATGCAAAATACCGCACAGCCTTATTTAGCCTACCGGATCTCGGGTCGCCCGTTCGATCTGGGGTTGATCGGTTTTGCATCCACGCTGCCGACTCTTCTCCTGGCATTACCGGCTGGCGTCCTTGTGGAACGTTGGGACAAGCGGAAGACTGCGATCGTTTTCCAGTCGATTATGTCATTGCAAGCACTGGGGCTGGCGGCATTGACTTTTTCGGGGCGGGTTCAGATCTGGCATATCGGCGTGTTGGCACTGTTGTTCGGCCTTGCCAGCGCAGTGGAGATCACGGCACGTCAAGCCATGCTGGTGGAACTCTGCGGACGCGAGGCTCTTCCAAGCGCCATCGCTTTGCAATCCATGGTGTTTAATATCGGGCGCGTCATTGGTCCGCTCCTGGCTTCCTGGCTGCTGACCTCGACAGGCACGGAGGGCAGTGTGTTCCTGGCAAATGGAGTCAGCTATCTGTTCGTGATCGCCGGGTTATTCATGATACAGACACGCTACAGAGTGCCGCGCGCGGCAGGAACGACAAAGAGCCTGGGGACGGAATTCCACGAGGGGATGGGATATATCCGGAAAAATACACTTGTTGCGACCATCATCCTCATGGCGGCTATCGTCGGATTCTTCGGGTTCCCTCTTGTCCAGCAACTCCCCGCCCTTGCGAGGGATGTACTTAGGACTGCCAGCGATACCGAGGCATCTGTGGCAGCCCGCACAAGCCTCTTATATGCGGCACAGGGGGCGGGCGCCCTGACTGCTGCAGTGCTCGCCGCCTACATGAGTTCGTCGAAGAATAAGGGGCGAATGGTTCTGTTTGGGCAGATGGCTTTTATCTTTCCCTTGATCGCTCTTGGGTATGTGCCCAACTTGAATGTGTCTCTGCTCTTGCTCGTCCTGATCGGTTGGGGAACCGTCACGCAGCTGGTTTCGATGAATACTCTCGTCCAGTTGGATGTGCCGAATGCATTACGTGGACGTGTTTTCAGCGTATATTTGTGGGCGTTGCAGGGGGTAGCTCCCTTTGGAAGCCTGCTCATCGGCTGGCTTGCCCAGAATTGGGGCGTGCCGCTGGCTGCTCTGGCAGGCGGCTTGGTCTCGCTGGTATCCATCGGGGTGTTGCACCTCGTCAGCCCGGACGTACGGCGCGCGTCGCCTTAACGTCAGGTTAGCGTCGAAAAGCCCGGGTTGACGCCTATTTTTCGCCCGTGTTATGATGCTCTCTTTGGAGAACGCAGTTGATGGACAAGAAACTCCCCTCAAAGCAGGACAACGAAGCTCCCGGCTTTTTTTCCCGTCTTGTAAATACACTGGTTGGCATCGGATTGGGGGAATCCATGTTGCGGGCAGGTACAACGATACTTTCGATTCTGTTACTGGGTATCGTGATCTGGTTATTAAGAGTATTCTACGCACAACCGCCAGCCCAAGAGGCGGTCAATGCCCTGGAAGCTGGACCGACGGCTCCCGTCCCGAACATCGCGGAGGTCACTTCCCTGGCGGAGATGGCGTTTGGCGGTATTCCGCGCCTGGCGGACGTGCATACTACCATTCCTTCCCGCCCGCGGCAGGAAGTGATCAAATACACGGTTTTGGAAGGCGATACTGTATTTGGAATCGCCGAAAAATTCGGGTTGAAGCCCGAGACGATCTTGTGGGGCAACTACTATATTTTGCTGGATGACCCGCATGCCTTGCAGCCCGATCAGGAGCTGAATATCTTGCCTGTAGATGGGACGTATCATGAATGGCAGCAAGGGGAAGGCTTGAACGGGATTTCTCAATACTATGGTGTCTCGCCGGAAGACATTATCAGTTATCCATCCAATAATTTAGATCCCGCCAATATCGGTGATTTTACAAATCCGCATATCGAGCCCGGCACGTGGCTGGTCATACCAGGCGGTCACCGTGAGTTTATCTCGTGGAGCGCGCCTCTTGGCGTGACACGCGAGAATCCAGCCTCGGCACGCGTACTAGGTCCGGGTGCCTGCGATCCGGTCAGTGGAGGCGCCATTGGGTTTGGGGCGTTCATTTGGCCATCCAACAACCATTATCTTTCGGGGTTTGACTATGCTCCGAATGCCAACCATTGGGGAGTCGACATTGCAGGCAATACGGGAGAAGCTGTATACGCAACAGATGCAGGCGTCGTGGTCTATGCAGGTACAAATAACTATGGTTATGGAAATATGATCATGATTGACCATGGGAATAATTTCCAGTCTTTGTATGCGCACCTAAGCGCAATCAATGTAGGCTGCGGACAGAGCGTCGGTCAGGGAGACGTGATCGGGGCGATCGGGAATACCGGGCGTTCCAGCGGCTCGCACCTGCACTTTGAAATTCGTGCAATTTCTTCCTTTGTCAATCCATGGGATGTGCTGCCGTAAGAAATTGTTTTGAAGCCTGTGAGCCTTGCGAAGGTTGTATGAAGAAACGTATCTGGTAGACAGGGAACCTCGCAAGGCTTTTCAAAAGTACTTGCCAAAGCAGATTGCCTATACTATAATCTGCGTCGCTTGGGCGCATAGCTCAGTTGGTTAGAGCGCTACTATCACACAGTAGAAGTCCGGGGTTCGAGTCCCTGTGCGCCCACAATAACGAGCCACAAACATTGCGTGGCTCGTTTTTTTATTTCAACATTTCCATCTTATAACTTATAATTCAACGGATATGCCCACACGAAGCAACCAAGCCTGGGTCGCAGACCTGGGGACTCCCGGACCAGCCCGCGAAGCCGCGCTGGAAGATTTGCGCGAGATCATCCAAAAGGGATTGCCCTATGCGCTTTCCCGTTGGCTTTCCCCCGACCAGCCACAATTTAATGCCCTCGTCGAGGAAGTGACACAGGAAACCTTGCTGCGTGTCCTCGACCAGCTCAGCACATTTGAGGGACGTAGCCAGTTCACGACCTGGGTGCATAAGATTGCCGTACGTATCGCGCTGACGGAACTCCGCCGGAAGCGTTGGCGTGACTCCTCGCTGGATGAGCTGACTGAGAATGAAGATCTGCCTCCCCCTCCCGGCTTGCTGGCTGATCCACAGGCTAGCCCGGAGACCTCTGCCGAACGCGCCGATATGATGGCGCGCGTCCGCCGAATTATTGAGGAGGAACTAACAGATCGCCAGCGCCAGGCGCTCATCCTGCTTGGAGTCCAGGATATGCCGATGGAAGATGCGGCACGCCGGCTCAAGACAAACCGGAACGCCCTCTATAAACTGCTGCACGATGCACGCCTCCGGCTTAAACGACGCCTTTCTATGGAAGATATCACGCCTAACGAAGTCCTTACGCTGTTCGAGCAAAAGTAAGATTAGTTATTTGTTCACCATCAAAGACAAAGAGTATGAACATCCGAGCCATCATCCAAAAGATTAAAAGCAGCTTCAACCACCATGAGGAAGTTCCGAATGAGGCGGTGCTGGGATTTCTGCGTGTGCTTGAAAGCGTCCGGGAAGAAGACGCTTCCTGCGATGAAATTTACGCAAGAATCGACGAATATGTCGAACGGGAAGTCGATAAAAAAGATGCGGCACAACTGATGCCACTAATCCGTGAACACCTGGATATCTGCTCAGAGTGCTGCGAGGAATACCAGGCATTGCTGGATATTCTCAAGAAAACCAGTAAGGAAGAAAAATGACGAGCTCCCGCCCGTCATTTCTTTTTAAGGTCAGGCTCCCAAAGACTTTGCTCATAAGCCAGATCGATAAATGCCAGACTTAGTTCTGGCTTGTTTTTACTTGGACGAATTCCTTCACGGTCTTAATGGTCCTCAAACAACTTCTCCCCGGCGCGAATCGGGACCTTCAATCGATTTTCAGGTGGGGTGATTGGGCAGGACCAGAGCTCGTTATAGGCGCAATATGGGTTATACGCCAGGTTGAAATCGACCAGGAAGCGGTTGCCGTGTAACTCTTCCGGCTCGAGATAGCGCCCAGCCGGATAGGTTTCTGTTCCCGCCAGCGAATCGACGAAGGGCAGGAAGTACCCATTCTCATTTTGATAGATCGTCAATTCTGCCTCCTCCCCTTCGACCTGAAACTTGAAACGCGAATGACGCACATAGGTCTGCACGCCTCCTGTGGAGGTTTGCATCTGCATTGGTTGCTGGTCGAATAACTTTTCTACCTGCACCTCAAGTCGCAGTGCCTCATTTTCCGGAAAGTATGCTAAGCCGTTAAAAGTACGCTTTTGTTCCGGTGTAAGTGGGCTCTGGTGGTGCATCTGAAAAAACTCGTCTTTTTCTGCACGAAAATCATTTAAGTCGCTCATAGGTTCTCCATTCCGTCTCTCTCCTAGATAGAAGAGGGACGAATAATCTTACAGAGGATATGCCCGTTCATGACATGGGCGTCCTCTTGCGAATTCGTCTCTCTTATGCTATTGTTACTCTAAGAACATCCATTCATGACATCGCCCGAAAAAACCGTGTTGATCGTCGAAGACGAATCAGATGCCGCTGAATTATTCGCTGAGATGATGCGAGTCAGCGGTTTTCGTGTCCTAAAAACGACCTCCAGCACACCCGCCCTCAACCTGATCGCTACGGAAAAACCGGATATTGTTATTCTTGACATCATGATGCCTGAGGTATCGGGCCTTGATATTTTACGCCAAATGCGCCAGGACCCCGAGCTTGTGTCCATCCCGGTGGTGGTGGTCTCCGCAAAGAGCATGCCGGTGGATATCCGGATCGGCATCGAGGCGGGCGCTTCCACATACCTGACAAAACCTGTTGGCTTTCTTGAGCTGAAGGAAGCCGTCGAACAAGCGCTGGGGAATCAATCCACAGCGACCTGAGTATGAATCCCCTGCGCGCGTTCATAGCGGTTGAAATCCCACCAGATATTCAGGAAGCTGTGTACAACGCGACGGCTTCTCTGCAAAAAAGGATAGGCTCGGCTGTCCGCTGGGTTCCCGTCAAAAACGTACATTTGACCCTGAAATTCCTGGGCGATGTTTCCCCTCTGAATGTGGAGATGCTCTCGCAGGTGCTGCGCGCTGAGGCAGAGCTATGCCCCTGTTTCGATCTGCGCTTACATAGGCTTGGCTCCTTCCCCAACTTGAAGCGACCGCGCGTGATCTATATCGGCATTCAAGCCCATCCAATACTGGAGGGACTCCAGCGTGGGATCGAATTCGCCTCACGCAAGCTGGGCTACGAATCGGAGGAGCGTGGATTCTCTCCGCATCTGACAATTGGGCGCGTCAGGCAAAATGCGAACACTGCCGAGCAACAGACCATCCGCCGCGCCCTAGAGGAAACAAGGATTGACTCGCTGGGCACTGCCAGAGTAGACTCGGTGCACCTGTATAGAAGTGATTTAAAACCCGCTGGCTCGGTGTACACGCGGTTGTATTCTGCGCCATTAAAACGTTAATGTCATTGCAGGGATGGCTCACAATGACAGAGGATAGAGGTGATATCTGAACGCACTCGAACTTGCCCATAAGATCGTCGAAGCCCTGGAGGACAAAAAGGGTGAAGACATCCTGCTTCTCGACATCAAGGACATTGCATCATTCACGGATTATTTTGTCATCTGCAATGGTACAAGCGACCGTATGCTCGATGCCCTAGCCAAAGGTGTGCTGGAGACCACCAAAAACGATTATAAGAAAAAGGGACGTGTAGAGGGCCAGGCGGAGGAAGGCTGGCTTGTTCTCGATTATGGGGATGTGGTTGTGCATCTTTTCTCGCCCGATATGCGCGAGTATTATGACCTTGAGGAGTTGTGGAGCGACGGAAAAATATTGCTGAGGATGCAATAGACTGCTTGCTTTCGTAAAATCTACTGTTACCAGGCTGTCAATAACACTGCCGGAGGAACGCAGATATGTCTCAGCAGGAAATCGAAGTTATACTCTCAAGGCATCTGGCTGAATGTCTGGCGATGCCCATTTTTATTGTGAATCCCGGGGGCGATTTGATTTTTTACAATGAGCCTGCTGAGGCAATCCTGGGACAAAACTATACGGAGACAGGTATGATGCCGGCGCAAGAGTGGTCGACGATTTTTCAGCCGTTCGACGCGGAGGGAAATCCTCTTTCGCCCGATGATTTGCCTCTTATCATTGCTTTGAAGGAACATCATCCGGCGCATAAGGTTTTTAATATCCATGGCAAGGATGGGGTTTTACGCGAGATTGAGGTCACTGCCTTTCCGTTAATCGGTCAGGCCGATCGTTTTTTGGGTGCACTCGCGATTTTCTGGGAAAGCCCAAAGTGAAAGTCACGTTCTGGGGAACGCGCGGCTCGCTGGCTTCGCCAGGCACGGATACAGCGCACTATGGCGGCAATACATCCTGTGTATCGGTACACGGGGAGGAAGGGACGCTTATCGTTCTCGACGCCGGGACGGGCATCCGAAACCTGGGGCAGAGCCTGCCATCCACTCTTGATCGCGTTCACATCCTGCTGACACACCTTCATATGGATCACATCCAGGGGCTGCCGTTCTTCGCGCCGTTGCGCCGTCCGGGGGTGGAGATCCACATTTGGGGTCCAGCCAGCACTACCCTGGCGCTGGATGCCCGTTTACAGAAGTATCTATCCCCTCCGCTGTTCCCGGTCAGTGTGCGCGAACTGGCGGCTAATTTGCATTTTCATGAGCTGCCGGATGATGGGATCGAAATCGGGGAATTTAGAGTCAATGCGCAGCTGATCATTCATCCGAACCCGACTGTTGGCTACCGCATTCAATACAAAGATACCGCTGTGACTTACCTGCCTGATCATGAGCCGGCACTTGCAGGTCGGACATTCCCGCATGATAAAGCCTGGACCTCGGGGTACAGGCTCGCCGAAGGGACAGACCTTCTGATTCATGACACCCAGTACACCGACGACGAATATCGGAACCGCATCGGCTTTGGGCACAGCAGCATCCACCATGCCTTTCAGTTCGCAGAACTAACTGCTGTAAAGCATTTTGCGCCGTTCCATCATGACCCCACTCACAATGATGAAACTCTGAATCAGATGTTTTCGCAAACGATTGAAAACCTTCACCCCGCGTATCAAGTCACACCCAGTCGGGAAGGTTTGTCGATCGATGTAACGCACTGACAATCTCTAACTTAAACAAAAACATCCCGCAGGCTTGTTGCCCTGCGGGATGTTTTGTTTCGAATAATCTACCTTTCAAACACCCAGCGATCCACTTCACGGTTCCAGTCGACGAGTTCTTCCGGGTTGAACCACAGCGCGACTTCGTTCGCGCCGTTTTCCACGCTGTCTGAGGCGTGCGTGAGGTTGCGTCCTACTTCAAGGGCGAAGTCGTGGCGCAGGGAACCGGGCGCAGCTTCCGTGGGACGCGTCGATCCCATCGTCTGACGGATCGCGGCGACGGCGTTCGGTCCTTCCCAGACCATCGCCATTACAGGTGCAGAACTAATATAAGAGATCAGTCCTTCATAAAATGGTTTGCCTTTATGGATGGCATAGTGTGTTTCCGCCAGTTCGGTGCTCACTTGCATGAATTTCGCGGCAACCAGACGCAGCCCGCGGTGCTCGAGGCGCGAGATTACCTCTCCCACCAGACCGCGCTGCACGCCATCCGGCTTGACTAAGACGAGCGATCGTTCCACAGATTTCCTCCAGAAATTTAGTTTTGCAAATCCTTAAACACAAAGGGCACGAAGTGCACAAAGCTTTTGGACTTTTTACCTTCGTGCCCGCAGTGTCCTTTGTGTTAGAAAGAGTTGCTTTATCTCAGTAATTCTTCTGCTTTTGTATACGCGTCCAGCGCGTCCTGCAAGCGGTTGGCACGCATGTAGGCATCGCCCAGGGATTGCCAGACATCGACATCCACAGGGAAGCGATAGGTTGCGTCACGTAAGTCGAAGATCACCTCATCCAGAAAGCGTCCCTTCTTGATCAGCCTGGAGTAGTTTTCAAGCGCGCCAGAAACATTACTGCCAGAAAGCTCATTGCGCGCCTGGCCTAAGATTGGGTCGGGAGGCATGCTGAGTCTGCCCGTACCCTTGAGCTTGGGCGGTCTGGGAGGGGAGGCAGGCGCGACCGGTCCCTGCACGGCGGCGATCTTTTCCTCGATAATGTTCACCACCTCGGCAGCCTCACGCTCGGGAGTTTGTATCTCGGCTTGCGATTGGGCAGGCTCAGGCGGAGGCGCTTGTGTCTCTGGCTGGAGCATTACAGGCTCGGGTTCGGGCGCTTGTGCTTCGGGTTGTTTCGTTTCGGCAGGCTGCCAATCGCTGGCGTGTGTCGGTTCGATCTTTGTGGATTCCGTTACCGTCTCGCTAGTTTTGTCAGTTTCGTCACGCATCCAGGAGGGGAGGTCAGTGTCCGTGGCACCTGGGGTGAGCGCCTGCTCTCTTGCCTGATCCAATTCACTGAGCCAGCTGGGAAGCTCCTCCGCAGGTGTTTTTGTGGAATCCTCCTCTACAGCAGCCGCTTCCATCACTGACTCTTGCTCGATGGCGCTCATCCATTCCGTATCTACACCAGAAGGTTCTTTCTCGTCTCTCTCTGCAGACCGTTCGATTGCCGGGAGATTTAGGTCTGTCGCCCGCGCTTCATCTTCTTCAATACCCTGCATCCATTCCGGGAGATCCACGGACTTTTCCGGTAGAGTTGTTTCCGCCTCAGGCGCTTGAGGACCCGTGCCCAGCGCGGAAATGTTGAATAACGTCTCGGAAGCTCGATCTTCCTCGATGCCTTGCATCCATTCCGGAAGATCTTCGGTTTGTGAAGATGGAGCCACCTCTTCTTTCGCCTCTGGCGCGCTGGGAGTTAGATCCTCGCTTGGCAGATTGAATACGGTCTCAGAAGCGCGATCGCCCTCAAGATTTTCCATCCAGGGTGGCAATTCATCCGCCTGTGACTGCTGGGCAGGCTGCTGAGAACCCTGTGTGTCTGGTTCCTCCAGATTCTTGAACCACGTCCCGGTTGCATCGCGGGGTGAAGCCGCCTCGGGACTCTCGGACACATCATCCTCGTCCAGGCTTCGCAGCCAGGCTGCCGTATCCTCCACCGATGAAGGAGGTTCTGTCGTGGAAAGCTGTTCGGCGCTGACGTCCTTCGCATGCTTCACCCACTCCGGTTCTTCTTCTTTGCGTTCCTCCGGCTTAGTGAGCAAGCCCTCGGTCGCGCCTTGTTTTGCGGCGAGGCTTTCCAGCCAGGCAAACGCATCTTCTCGCTCTGCTTCACTTCTGCCAAGTTCTTCGACATTCGCAGCAGGTTCCAGCTCGGTGGCAGGCATCTCTTGGGGAGCCTGTTCCGGTTGGACTTCTTGCGGCTGATCGCCGGTGGCTTTTGCCTGTTTGACCCAGTCCGGTTCTTCTTCCCTTCGCTCTTCAGGTTTGGTTAGCAAACCCTCGGTTGCGCCCTGTTTTGCAGCCAGGCTTTCCAACCAGGCAAACGCATCATCCTGTTCCTGTTCACCTTTGCCCAGCTCTGCCTGATTCGCCGCAGGCTTTGTGGTCAGAGGCTGGTCCGCGGGCACATCTATGCCTTTGGCTTGTTTGACCCAGTCTGGTTCTTCTTCCCGGCGTTCCTCCGGTGTTGTCAATAAGCCCTCGGTGGCGCCCTGTTTTGCGGCGAGGCTTTCCAGCCAAGCAAATGAGTCGTCTTGTTCCTCGGTGCTTTTCCCAAGATTATCCTGCATGGAAGGTTCAGACGCCGACGCGGAAGCAGGAGCTAATTGCTCGCTCTCTCCGGTCAGCTCATTCAGGAAATCAAACTCATCTGTCGTGGAAGCGGGAGGTGTGGCTTCGGATTCAAACCCGAACTCTTTAAGCAATTCCTTATCGTCGGCATCAAGTTTCGCCGCAAGCGACTCAGCCTCGGCTTTCGGTGGATTGAGAGAGTCGAATTGATTCAACGGTGTTTCGGCAGGCTTGGCTTCTTCCCCCAAATGACTTAACCAATCCAGCTCGCCTGTAGAAGGACGAGAGTCGGGAACTTCATTCTCAAACCCTTTAAGCCAGTCTGGTTGATCATCCGTCGAAGCGCCTTGTGCAGCGGAATCAAATTGCTTCAGCCAATCGGGCTGATCTTCGGCAGGCTGGGTGGCAGGCTGCTCCAACTGGCTCATCCAGTCCGGCTGGTCAGTCGATTCAGTGGCTGGCAACACGCTTTTGTCGATCTTGTTGATCCAATCGGGTAGTTCCCCTTCCTCGGCGGGACTTCCGGTAGACTGCTCTGGCGCCATCGCCTTGACCCAGTCCGGGAGGTCGCCGGGAGCGAGGGCTTCCTCACTCGAGGCAGGTTCACTCTCAGCAAACGCAGGCTTGCTTTCATCGAACTCGCCTGTGGACTGGCCCCACCCTGCCGCGCGCAGGAAGTCGGGGATATCGTCGGCAGATTGTGCAGGCGTGGCAGAAGGAGGCGCCACATCGAAGGGCGGTTGCCCGACCAGCGGCGGAGTTTCGTGGAACGTATTTTTCAACCACTCGGGTTCTTCCTCCGAGCGCCCGCCACTCTCCAAAGAGATCGCTTGTTTGGCTTCCCAATCCGGCTGCAATCCCACAGGCTGACCGTTCCAGTCCAGACGTTCGATTGTCACGGCGACGTCTGGCACTTCATCCGCTTGAAAGATCGAGCCCGAGACTTGCGCCGCGTAAGGGTCGAGTTCGATGACCCGCTGGCGATAGGCTTGTACGTTTTCAGGATGTTCTGCACCCAGGATCTCTACCAGAATCCGGTTGGCATCCAGAGAGTAGGGTTCGCTGCGTAGCACGGCGGAGGCAGCCTCTGCCGCCTCATTCTTTGCGCCGCTGTGATAATACGCGCGCGCCAATAAACTCTGCATATCCAGGCGGCCCGAGTCTTCCTTTAAGACATTTTTGATCTCAGAGATCGCCTGAGCGTGAAGCTCACCCTTTACATACATATGCGCCAGCGCTCCATGCGTCATGCGGATGCGCGGAAGCTGGACGCCGTCACGGCGACTATACAAACGTTGAAGCTCACTCTGGATGGCGGCATTCGAAGGCTGGGTCTCGAAGGCACGTTCCATGTACCAGATGGCCTCATCGAACCTGTTTTCTTCATCACGAATGATGCTCATTCCCACATTTGCCACAAAATCATTCGGAATCGCCACCAGCACGCGCGAAAAGATATCCACCGCGTCGGCGTAGCGCTTATATTCCAGATAGGCTTTGCCGAGCAGGCGATAGGTGTCCAGATGTTTTGGGAAGGTTTTCAGGATATGCTTGCAATGCGCAATCGCCTCATCCAGATGATTGCGGTCAATCATCGCTTCAATTTCGCGGTTATATGCCCGTAGGGATACTTTCGCCATGA
>DASSBC010000053.1:0-20040 GCA_035699125.1 Anaerolineales bacterium | reverse complement strand
GGATGTCTGGGTTGGCATAAATCTGCTCGATCTGCTGTTCCGCCTGCATCAGGTTCTGGGTCGTGCGCAGGTAATCGATCACGATTTCTTTGTTCGTGCCGCGGTCGAATAGATAGGGCAGACCGAGGGTACCCTGTTCGATTTTGGTCCAGGCTGCATTCCAGACCCAGTTGGGATAGTCGAACTCGATCTCGCGCGTAAACGAGCGGACCCGATCTGATGTGCCGGTCAGGCGCGGGGCATCCCCGGTTGCGGCGATGATCATCGCAAACGTAAGCGCCAGGAAGTCCAGGATTTGCAATACTCGATAAAGCATGAGATGATTATAACCAGAGAATATGCCGTACGAAATCACGAATGGCGAAGTAGGGAAGTTCACCAGATCGCCCCAAAGTGGGTAAGAAACGGCTGACACTTTCTATCTTCTTCCACGTAGAAGATGTAATGGCTTGCCATTGCCTACATTCATCGTGAATTCATAATTTTGAAGTATAAACAAAACCCTGTAAGCTAAAATAGTCGGTCATGCGAGGCAACCACTCGCGGAGGAAACAATGCGTTCGTTTTTCAGGAAATACAGAAATCTATTGATCATATTATTGGTCGTGATCCTCGCGGCTTCGGCTTTCATCTTCATACGCGGCTCGAGCCCGGATGCCACCAGCCAGTTTCAAACGGCAACTGCCGAGCGCGGCACTCTGACCGCGACAATCGGTGCCACAGGGACCGTCCGTGCCAAGCAGACTGCGACACTGATCTGGCAAGCCGCCGGGACGGTCGATACCGTCAATGTGAAAGTGGGCGATAACATCCCGGAAGATTTTGTAATGGCGTTCCTCGAAAAGTCGTCTCTCCCGCAAAGCGTGATCATGGCAGAGGCAGATCTTGCAGATGCACAGAAGACGCTCAATGATTTGCTCGCTTCCGATACAGCTCTCGCCGAGGCAGTCATCGCATTACGCGAGGCGGACGAAGTGTATATCAAAGCGGATAATTACCTGCACTATCTCCAGAATTCCAGAAGAATACCGCAGACCTCTGTCCAGACGTATCTGGTGCGGACACCGCGAGGGTTTGAGTATCGCACGAAAACCAAGTCGTTCAAAGGTCCTGCCCCGGAAGACTGGATCATTGAAGCAGAAAATGATCTCGCACTTAAGAAGGCAAAGCTGGACGAAGCACAGCGCACCTATGATCGCCTCACAAGCGGAAATACCGCAGAGATCGCTGCTGCGGAGGCGCGGGTGGAGGCAGCGCAAGCTACCCTCAACCTTGCGCGTGTGATTTCGCCGTTTGCGGGTACGGTCACTGAATCTCATACTTTGCCCGGGGATCAGGTCAGTGCGGGAGCGACGGCCTTCCGTTTGGATAATTTGTCCAGCTTGCTTGTGGATGTAAACGTCTCAGAGGTGGATATCAACAGCGTATCCATTGGGCAGCCGGTCACACTGACGTTCGATGCAATCCTGGGGAAGGAATATCACGGTGAAGTTGTGGAAGTTACGCAAGCTGGTACGATAGATCAGGGCGTGGTCAGCTTTACGGTGACGGTCGAGCTGACCGATGCCGACGCGGCTGTGAAACCCGGCATGACTGCCGCGGTTAATATTGTGGTGGAGGAATTGCAGGATGTGCTTCTCGTGCCAAACCGCGCCGTCCGGTTGGTGGATGGGGAGCGGGTCGTGTATGTTCTTGTTGATGGACAGGCCGTAAAGAAGGAAATTCGCCTGGGGTCTTCTTCTGACGTCATGAGCATCGTAGCGGGCGGTGATATCCAGGATGGTGATGTCATCATCCTGAATCCGCCAGTTGAGTTTGGTCCGGGTGGCCCCGGTGGGTTTTAGCCCCATGGACGATGTCATCGAAGCCCATGACCTGCGCAAGATCTATAAGATGGGTGAAGTAGAAGTGCAAGCATTGCGCGGCGTTTCGTTTCAAATTAAACGCGGAGAAGTGGTTTCCATCATGGGACCGTCCGGCTCGGGCAAATCGACGTTGATGAATACGCTGGGATGCCTAGACCGGCCCACCTCCGGCGAATACATCCTGGATGGGGAACCTGTCGCTTCGCTCAATGATGACCAGCTGGCGAGCATCCGCAACCGCAAGGTGGGATTTGTCTTTCAGAGCTTCAACCTGCTTTCCCGTCAGACCGCCATCACGAACGTGGAGCTGCCGCTACGTTATTCTGGAAAGCCCGAGGGTCGCCGCGAGCAAGCCATTGCTGCATTGAAAGCAGTGGGGCTTGGCGATCGTATGACCCATCGTCCTTACGAGCTCTCCGGTGGACAGCAACAGCGAGTGGCGATCGCGCGCGCAATTGTCAACAATCCCGCGATTATCATGGCAGATGAGCCCACAGGAAACTTGGACTCCAAAGTAGGGAAGGAAATCATGTCCCTGCTCCTGAACCTCAACAAAGAGAGTGGCACAACGTTGATTATCGTCACGCACGACCCGACGATTGCAGAACAAACGCAGCGCGTCATCCGCCTGCGCGACGGATTGTTGGAGAGTGCCTCATGAGCCTCGGGCAAGCCTTTCTCGAAGCGCTCGAAAGTTTAAGCGGAAATAAGCTCCGATCTGGTCTGACCGTGTTGGGCATTGTCATCGGTGTGGCAGCGGTCATTGCAATGTTAGCCGTAGGCAGAGGCGCGGAAGCCTCCATTACCGGCTCGATCAGCGGCATCGGGACGAACCTTTTATTCGTGTTTCGCGGGGATCCAGGTGACAATATCCGCAACCCGAAGCCGCTTACCACCGAAGATGCGAATGCATTGCGCGATCAATTTGCGGCGCCATCTATTGCAGCCGTGGCTCCTGCCTTGCAGGGAGATGCGACGGTTTCGTTTGCAGGTGAACAAACAACGCCCCAGTTGTTTGGTATCACGCCGGAATACTTCCAGGTGCGCAATCTAATCCTGACGGAAGGGGAGATGATCTCGGAAGAGCATATGCTGGGTCGCTCCTCCGTGGTGATCTTGGGATCCGAAGTGGCTGTGAATCTTTTTGGCCATGCAGATGGAATTACGGGAGAGACTGTTCGAATCGAAGGACAGCCCTTCCGCGTGCTGGGTGTGTTGGAATCAAAAGGCGGTGGTGCGTTTGGCAGTGAAGACAACCAGGTACTCGTGCCGTTTACCACAGCACAAACAAGGTTGATCCGCCGCACCACGAGTAACCGCGTCGACATCATCTTCGTGCAGGCAGTCAGTGGAGATGTCGTCGCGCAGGCAACAGAAGAAATCGCCCAAATCCTGCGCACCCGACATCGCACTCCCGTAGGGGAAGACGATTTCACGATTTTTTCCCAGCAGGATTTGCTCACGACGTTTCAATCGATCACCGGTATTTTGACAGTGTTTCTGGGTGGCATCGCGGGAATCTCTCTTCTTGTAGGCGGCATCGGCATTATGAACATCATGCTGGTGTCCGTTACAGAGCGGACGCGCGAGATCGGGTTGCGGAAGGCGCTCGGGGCGCGCAGGCGGGATATCCTCATCCAGTTTCTGACCGAGTCGTCGTTGCTCAGCCTGATTGGGGGCATTATCGGCATTCTCTTTGGTTGGTTGATTTCTGTCGGCGTGGGTCAGCTTGCTGCAGCCAGTGGCACGGCGTTTACCCCTGTTGTCGGTCTGGATGCGATTTCGCTCGCAACCATCTTTTCGGCGGCGGTCGGCTTGTTCTTCGGGATCTACCCAGCCAACCGCGCCGCAAGCCTGGAGCCTGTCGAAGCGCTACGATATGAGTAGTCCGGATGTATTGCAGGGAGGACCTACCGTGTTAAAATATCGTCCATGACGAACTATAATATCCTTGTTTCCGATGGGCTGGACGCTCGCGGTCAGTCCATTTTACGTGCTTCGGCGAACATAGAGTCTCGCGACAGTACCTCCGCAGCGGACTTGATTCAAATTATCTCGCAATACGATGCACTTGTAATTCGTGGCCAGACCCGTGTCACACCCGCTGTACTGGATGCCGCCTCCAGGCTGAAAGTGATCGGGCGTGCAGGCGTAGGCGTGGATAACATCGATCTGGAAGCTGCGAAGAAGCACAACGTAACCGTAGTCAACGCACCGACGTCCACGACAGTGGCGGTTGCCGAGCTGGCATTTGGCATGCTGCTGGCATTAGCCCGTGATATCCCCCGTGCTGACGCAACCATGAAGCAAGGCAAGTGGGCTAAGAAGGAATTTCAAGGCGTGGAACTTAACGGTAAGACGCTTGGCATTATCGGCTTTGGCAGGATCGGCCAGGAGGTCGGTAGACGGGCGGCTGCCTTCGGGATGAGCGTCATTATCTATGATCCGAACGCCCTGGAACATGAGCTGGTCTATGGCAATGCCGAACCGGCGTCGCTTCAGGATTTGCTCGCCTGGTCTGACTTTATCTCGTTACATTTGCCGCTCACCGTGCATACACGGGATCTTCTTGGTCCCATGGCGTTTTCTCAAATGAGGGACGGTGTGCGCGTCGTGAGCACGGCTCGCGGCGGTATCATTGATGAGCCAGCGCTGCTCGATGCTTTGAACAGCGGCAAGGTTGCCGGTGCCGCGCTCGATGTCTTTGAGAAGGAACCGCCTGGTTTAACGGAACTGGTTGCGCACCCGCGCGTGATTACATCGCCTCACATCGGTGCACAGACGGCGGAAGCCCAATCTCGCGCGGCGGAAGATATCGCCCATGAGGTGTTAGCTGCCTTGCGAGGCGAATCACTGCGTTGGAAGGTTGCCTGAGTTTTTAAGTCAAAATAGTATCTCATCATACAGGAGATTCCATGAGTGACAAACTTGAGCTACTGAAGGAAAAGCTCGGCGAAGTGGAAGACATCGGTCGCGCCGCCAGCGTATTAGGCTGGGATCAGCAGGTGAATATGCCGCCGGGCGGCCATGAAGCCCGGGGTCGCCAGCTCGCGACACTCAGTAAGATCGCACAGGAAAAATTCATTACAGATGAGGTCGGCAGGCTCATCGACGATTTGAAACAGGAACTGAACGGCGCCGATAACGACGAAGCCGCTCTCGTCCGTGTTGCAGCGCGCAATTATGACAAAGCCAAGCGTGTCCCGCCGTCATTTATCGCAGAGCAAGCGATTGTCACCTCCAAAGCCTTTGAAGCCTGGATAGAAGCAAGGAGCAAGTCCGACTTTTCGATCTTTCGGCCTCATCTTGAAAAAGTAGTGGAGCTGGTCCATACATACATTTCGTTCTTCCCGCCTGGCGATCATCCGTACGATACGCTGCTCGATGATTTCGAACCGGGAATGAAAACTGCCGAGGTAAAAGCCATCTTCGACGGCTTAAGGCCGAAACAGGTGAAACTCATTAAGGCAATTGCTTCGAGCAAGCAGGTCAAAGATACCTTCCTGTTCAGGAAATATAACGAAAAGAAATTAATAGACTTCGGCGTGGATGTCATTACACGCTTTGGCTACGATTGGACGCGTGGCAGGCAGGACAAAGCGCCGCATCCTTTCGAGACTACGTTCAGCGTGAACGATGTGCGCATCACGACCCGTTACGAGGATGACAACCCTCTTGCCACATTGTTCAGTACGATGCATGAGGCAGGTCACGCGATGTACGAGCAGGGAATTGACCCGGGGTATGAACGTACGCCGCTTGCCGGTGGAACATCGCTGGCGATCCACGAGTCCCAGTCACGGATGTGGGAAAACCTCGTGGGCCGGTCGCTCCCATTTTGGGAACATTTCTATCCTTCTCTTAAGAAGCGGTTCCCTTCTCAACTGGATGGTGTGAGTCTTAAGACATTCTACAAGGCAATCAACAAAGTGGAGCCATCGCTGATTCGTGTCAATGCGGATGAGGCGACCTATAACCTGCATATCATGCTTCGCCTGGAGCTGGAGATCGGTATGGTTGAAGGCACTATGGCGGTTAAAGACCTCCCGGAGATTTGGAACACCAAGATGCAGGAATATCTCGGCATTACACCACCCGACGATGCAAGAGGGGTCTTGCAGGATATCCATTGGTCCGGCGGGATGATTGGATACTTCTCCACTTACGCACTCGGCAATCTGGTGTCGGTGCAACTGTGGGAAAAGATCAACAAAGATATTCGTAACCTCGACGACCAGATCCGCAAAGGTGATTTCAGCGAACTGCTTGCCTGGCTCCGCAAAAATATCCATCAGCACGGACAGAAATATGAGCCGCAGACACTCGTCGAGCGAGTGACCGGTTCGAGGATATCTCCTGCGCCCTATGTCCGCTATCTGACGAAGAAATACAGTGAGATTTATGGGTTGTAGTCTCCTGGTAATTGCGAGGAGTGGCGGCTTCACCGCCCCGACGGAGCAATCTCCTCTATGCTGGGGAGATTGTTCGCGTTATTTACTCTAGATTATGTATTGCATGAGAAAAGTTCTGCTTCTAGCCTTACTAGGGATCTTAACTGCCTGCGCCGCGCCGACGGCAAGTGCCATCCCTACTGCCTTTCCGCCCGAGTATCTACCGACAGTGATCGCAATGACGGCGGAAGCTGCCAATGTCCTGGGAACGGAGGTGGCGCTCGCTTTGACTCCCCCCGTTCTTCCCTCCAGAACACCACGACCGACCCTCAGTCCTACGCCGCAACCGACATTTACTCAGACAACCATACCGGGACATGACGACGCCGCGATTCAGATCTTTGCACCGGGACCCATGTCCAAGCTGGTCTCACCGATCACGCTACGGATGAAGATCGTCGCGGGGGGAAGCGAAAAGGTGCAGATCGATCTGTATGGGGAAGATGGACGTTTATTGACGCGCAATGTCAAAAACGTCCCGACCTCCGGGCTGGGTGTGCCGCAGCAAATCAGGATTCCGTTTGAGATCCGCGCCGCTGCAGAAATCGGCCGCGTGACTGTTAGCACAACGGATCACCTGGGAAGACTACAATCGTTGAATTCAGTTCGTGTTTTGCTGCTTTCCTCAGGCATTAATGAGATTAACCCATCTGGCAATCCCTCAGAACCGGTGGGTGTCTTTAGCCCTCTCGACGAGGAAGAGGTTTCAGGAGGAGTCTTGAACATCCGCGGCGACGTGTGGCCGTTCAATCTCAACCCTGTGATCTTCGAACTGTTAGATGAGGAGGGCAGATCAATGGGCTTGCGAATTCTCAATGTTGAGAATCTCCAGCCACAATTGTTTGAAACCACGCTGCCCTATAAAGTCTCGGAGCCAACGTTAGCACGGCTGACGATCCGCCAGGATGATGACCGGATGGACGGTCTATTCTATGTGTATAGCCAGGAAGTGTTGCTAAATCCGTAAGTTGGATCTGTTGCGTAGCGTCCTGATGACGACAGTCCGACCCGCTGCTTGCGAAAACACATGCGGGTGGTATAATTCGCACGCTTATGACGGGGTGTGGCTCAGACCGGTAGAGCGCACGGTTCGGGTCCGTGAGGTCCCGAGTTCAAATCTCGGCACCCCGACAGTAGTCAACACGGCTAGCCTAAAAGGCTAGCCGTGTTGACTTAAATAAGCTACGAATCAGGGGGCTGAAATTGCACAGTCCACAAGGCCCTTGTCCGTGAGGTCCTAAGTTCAGCTGTTCCCGCCAGTATCAGAGTCCATGTAGAAAGTACCCGGCTAGCTATTGTTGCCAGGCCGGCGGGCGGTGCATTGCAACTCGCCAGCCAGAGAGGTCCCAGCCAGAGAGGTCATGCAATCGATGGAGAGACTGGCTTCACCGCCATTCTGATAAACGTTAGGCCTTTGCCCTTCCTGACCAAAATTCAAGCCTGTTCCCTTCGGGATCATGGATATAGATGGCCTTGGCTCCCCATACTTCTTTGATTGGTGTGGAGTTAATCCCCGCTGCAATTAATTCAGCCTGGGTTTGTTCAATATCAGCGACTTGCAGGCTTACGGTGATTCCTTTGCCACCACTGCTGTCAATCGATGTTCGAGCTTCGTTAGCAACACTGAGTCGGGACATTTCGTTGAGTTTGAATTCCACAAACCACTCATTGGAGGAAAGTACCAGTAATTTCAAACCGGTTCTATAAAATTCGACCGTCTCCTCCCATTTTTTGCAGTATAGAATGGTATTTGTAGATTTGATTTTCACGTGGGTTTCCTAGAGGAAAGAAAGTATGGTGACTTCGTGATATTCTATCGCGATTAAATGGCACAGGATTTCCAAAAAGCCCATGTGAATATATATTACAATTTTTTACTCCAGTGGGGATTTTTCGCCTCATTCTGTCTCCGTCTGAAACTGCGAGCAGCGTTGACCATATTCCGTAGGGCCGGAACAACTTGCTCCCACTGTCTTGTTTTTAGTCCACAGTCGGGATTGATCCAAAGACGTTCTATTGGCACAACCCGGGCGGCTTTTTTGATCAGGGCTTCCATCTCAAACTGCGACGGTATATTGGGTGAATGGATATCATAGATGCCAGGACCAATATCCCCTGGATACTGGTATTGTTCGAATGTCCCCAATAGCTCCATCTTTGATCGCGATGCCTCCACCGAAATCACATCCGCATCCAGGTCACCAATCGCCCCTATGATGTCGTTGAACTCGGCATAGCACATGTGCGTATGGATCTGTGTTTCATCCCGTACTCCGCTCGATGCCAGCCGAAAGCACTCTGTTGCCCAAAGAAGATAGTCCTTCTGTTCGTCTTGACGAAGTGGCAAGCCTTCCCGAAAAGCAGGCTCGTCGATCTGGATGATCCGAATCCCAGCCTGTTCCAGATCAAGCACTTCTTCGCGGATGGCTAGCGCGATCTGGCGGCACGTCAACGCGCGTGGCTGATCGTCCCTGACGAATGACCATTCCAGGATCGTGACTGGACCCGTCAGCATCCCTTTCACAGGTTTGGTGGTGAGCGATTGGGCATATGCGGACCAGCTCACCGTCATAGGGCCAGGGCGGGCAACATCACCGAAAATAATTGGCGGCCTCACCCCCCGCGAACCATAGCTTTGTACCCAGCCATGCTGGGAAAAAGCAATTCCAGTGAGACGTTCCCCGAAGTACTCAACCATGTCGGTGCGCTCGAATTCTCCATGTGCCAGCACGTCGAGACCAATCTCTTCCTGCCATTGAATGGTTTGAGCAATCTCCCTCTTCATGAGCTCCTCGTATTTCTCCTGAGTTAGGTGACCCTTATTTCGCGCGGAACGATGAGCTCTTATTTCGGCAGTCTGTGGGAAGGAACCGATGGTGGTCGTTGGTAACAGGGGCAGCGAGAGTCGCAGATCCTGAGCTATCCTACGAATACTGTAGTCGTTCGCGCGCTGCAACATCGATGGAGTGACGGCCTCTACTTGCACGCGTACCTGTGCATTATGCGTGCGGGGCGAATGGCGGCGGCTTCTTACTGCGGCGCGACTCGCTGAAAACGACTCAACTACGGTATCGATCCCCTCGTTGATAGCCCGCTTAAGTACGACAAGTTCATGCAACTTCTGACGGGCAAATGCCAGCCATGCGTGCAATTCACCATCCAGCCCTGTTTCCAAATCCAGATCATGTGGACTGAACATCAACGAGCAACTGGGAGCAATCTGGATCCGCTCTGTTCCTAAAACAGAGATTGCCCGTTGAATCTGAGCAAACGCTGCGTCGAGGTCAGTTCGCCAGATGTTGCGCCCATCCACCACACCTATTGATAAGATCTTTTCAGCTGGCAGTTCTGCCAAAACATTTTCAAGCTGCTGTGGAGTGCGGACCAGGTCTATGTGTAGACCAGCCACGGGTAAATGGGTTGCCAGTGAAAGATTTTCTCCAAGACCACCGAAGTATGTTGCTACCATCAGGCGAATGCCCGACACCTGGTCCAATTGACGGTAAGCGCTGATGTACGCCTGCCGGGTCTTTTGAGTAAGATCCAACACAAGGCAAGGCTCTTCCATCTGCACCCAGCCTGCGCCCGCTGCTACCAGCCGTCCTAAAACCTCTACGTAGACTGAAATGAGTTTTGGCAAAACTTCAAGTGGGGAACTCTCAGGCGAAGTTGGCTTGCTCAGCAGCAAATAGGAAACTGGCCCCAACAATACGGGTCTCGTGTGAATGCCCACACGTTTGGCTTCGAGGAATTCATCAATCACCTTGGTGGACCCAACACGAAATATCTGATCCTTATCAATTTCTGGAACAATATAATGATAGTTGGTGTCGAACCACTTTGTCATTTCCATGGCGGGAAGACTGAGATCACTGTCTTGACACCCTCTTGCCATCGCAAAATATAGATCAAGGTCCGTTGGATTTTGGAGCCGGGAGTACCGCTGCGGTATGGCGCCAACCATACAGGTCGTGTCGAGTACATGGTCGTAAAATGAAAAGTCGTTGGAAGGAATGCAATCGATCCCAGCCTCCTGCTGAATTTTCCAGTGTGCAAGGCGTAATTCTTTGCCTGCTTCCATGAGCTCAGCGGCACTGATTTTTCCCGACCAGTAGCCTTCCAAAGCCCATTTCAATTCACGCTTTGCGCCCAGACGGGGATAGCCTAAATTGCTAGCCACTGCCATTGTCTCATTCTCCTTTGATTTCTATATACGACATTCCCATCGAGATCCACAAGCTGACAGGGATAGACCTGTTGGCATTGCCCTACTTCCCCTAACCCAACGGTATGCTCGTTCAAAGTTGTATCTAAGTCAAAAAGTGACGACTCCCTCTTGTTTACCTCGAAAGGTAGCTCTTCCAAGACTCCCCAGAAGGCTGGACTCATATTGTAAGAGCGGGCTGATTTATAGATCACAGGCTGCCCAGGAATATCTTGGATCGATTCTTTGCTTAATGTGCTGTTTCAGTGTGCCCGGCTAAGAGTATGTCAGTATGTTTGTAGGGATAAGGCGGCTCCCAGTCTTCTGGTGCCGGGAGATACAGAGCCGCGTCAAAATCATTGAAATCTGCCACTACCTCACCTTTTTCCTTGAGGAAAATGGATGTTGACGTTAGACGTCTAACCGCCTCGATGGGGATGATGAGGCTGCGCTTTGCGTAGTGGTGCTCATTCCAGAGCCAATTCGAACCCATTTGGTCCGAATCAGGAAAGACGGTATTTGAGATCACTGCCGTCACCAGTCGATTCTTTGGATTGACTATTACTTTATCCACGCTTCCTATGATGATGTCAGTTGCATAGATGGTTGCACCGATGACTGGTTGCAGCGCGCGTGGATTCTCTGAGTCGATCTCCACTCCAGGTACGCGAATGGAATTGAGAACCCCTCTTACTCTGGGTATCGCCGCTGCTTGTTCTTGAGCAGCTGAACGAGCTGCAAGACCAGGAGCAAGACCGGTCAGTGTGACGAACCCGTTATGTACACCGACAAAAATCCTGGCATTCCTGGTGCGCGGATCATTTGCAATGGCTTGGGATACAGAGAGTTGCATTTCACTATCGATAGCCACATGATTTACCACTTTCCATACGCCGTCTGCGTTGTAAGCAGCTTTTTCGGCACCTGCACGCATGGATGAGCTGGACACATATCCGTACAGGTAGGCGATACCATTCTTTGCCTCTACATGGATCTGTCGATACTCAGTTCGACGAAGTAGGGTATCTTCCCACAAGGCTTGCATGACGGCAGCCACGAGAACATGATCGGGCCGATAGGTGGGCAGCTTTTTTAGATCGTTTTTTGTTACGGAAAGGTAAACATCTGCTCCGTCCATGTGATTGACGCGATCAATCGGGATCACAACCTTACGGCGCCACCAGCCGCGGGTCTGGATCACAAGTGCACCAATCGATCCATCTGTATTTGGGAGCAAGTGAGTTATCCATCCTGGATGACCATCGCTGCAGAATACCTGTTGTCCTACAGCGATTGGCAGCACTTCAATGGGTTCTCCCTCTATGTTGATGACCTGCCAGTTCGACACGGGATGCTGAAGAGCGACGCCCAGAATTCGATCAGTAATTGTCATTTCCGTCCTTTCTACTATTGCTACTAACTTTACCCGTTAATCCCAAAACTATTAACAGAGCAAATGCCTAATTCGTCTCCCCAAAATGATGATTTCTACCGCCTGATGCATTGCCGAAGTGGCGCCAAAAGAAGATTCGAATAGTATCTTTGCTCCAATCATGGACTCTCAGGTGTTATCCGCCGAATTGCGTAGGAAAAATACGCAGTTTGATTGTTGTTATTCCCAGGCCGTGAAGGTATATTATGTTTGCTATGAATAGAAAAATTCTTCCGCCCTTTCATATCCAGCTTGCTGTCGATGGTTCGGAGGATTCGATGGCCGCCACGCAACTTGTGAGTGATCTATCCTTGCTTCCGCATAGCCGTATAACGATCCTGGGGGTCGTTCCCCGAGGTCAATCGCTTTATGAATCGAAATTGCGCGTGGTCCTCAATCAGGCGGAAAGAACCCTGGGCAGAAAAGCAGTCGATACAGAATCTGTATTGTTGTACGGTCATACCGCCAGACAATTGATCGAGTACGGCATGGAGCATCGCCCGGATCTGATGATAATTGGAGCGAAGGGGCTGAATGCCACGCTAAAGATCTTGCTGGGAGGAGTGGCGCACCAGGTGATGGAGCATGCCCGCTGGCCCGTTTTGGTCACGCGGACCCCGTATCATGGACTGCACCGTGTGCTTCTGGCAGCAGATGGATCAGAGAACAACCGCTTGGCGGCTGAGTACCTGGCTCAGTTCCCGCTGCCGTCTCATGCTGAGATCCAGGTTGTACATGCACAGCCACTCGTGGCGGAAACGGAGGTCGTTGCCCACAGTCTGGGCCCCATTGCCTATCTCACGCCTGCCATGCCAGTTCTGGCAGGCAGTCCTGCGGTATCTCACCAGGCAGACATGCAAAAACAACAGGGACGCGCTATTCTTGCCGAGACAAGACGGATCCTGGACGTTGCAGATCGCAAGACAAGAGGGTTCATTCTGGATGGTGATCCTGCCTCTCAAATCCTCGCCTATTCTCAAATGCGAGGAATAGATCTTATCGTAGCCGGGTCACGCGGACTCAGCGCTATTGGGGGATGGTGGTGGGGCAGTGTTTCTCGCAAGCTGGTACATTACGCACACGGCTCCGTGCTATTTGTGAGAACAGAGGCTGAAGACAGCAACAATCATGGCTGAGTCACCAATCCAGTGGACGAAGAACCGATTCAAATCCCCCCTGAAGGCAGACTCTGTTATTCAAGGGATCTTGCCTGTGGAACTACCGCGGAAAATTCGCAGATTTCATCGCCAGCTTCCCGGGTACCGTATGAGCCCACTCAAAGAACTCTCAAACCTTGCTCTTAAGCTGGGGTTGGGAGGCATCTGGGTGAAGGATGAGTCAGCGCGCCTGGATCTCCAATCCTTCAAGGTGTTGGGAGGCGCTTACGCAATTTATAGACTCATCCAAAAACGTCTAGGTCTTGAAGACCAGGAATTGTCTTTCGCCGATCTGACGAATGGAACCCTTCGAGAGAAGCTGGGCGACATCACGTTTGCTGCGGCGACGGATGGCAATCACGGGCGCGGAGTGGCATGGGCTGCCTCGCAGATGGGCTTCAAATCGGTCATCTATGTGCACAAATTGACTTCTCAGGGACGCATCCAGGCGATTGAAAACAGCGGCGCCCGGGTGGTCGTCGTAGATGGGAATTATGACGATGCGGTCCGGCAGGTGGACCAGGACGCGCAGCGTCATGGCTGGGAAGTGGTCTCGGATACCTCCTGGGAAGGTTATGAAGATATTCCGAAGTGGGTGATGCAGGGATACACCACGATGCTGAATGAAGCTCAGGAACAGTTAGCGGCACAGGGATTGAGCCAGCCGACCCATATCTTTGTGCAGGCGGGAGTCGGCTCGCTGGCGGCTGCAACCATTGGCTTCTATCACAACCTGTTTGGAGACAGTATTCGAACCTGTGTGGTCGAGCCAACCAGGGCTGCCTGTCTATACCGTTCTGCTCTCTCGGCAGATGGAGAGCCTCATACGGTCGAAGGCGATCTTGATACGATCATGGCAGGTCTGGCCTGCGGCGAGCCGAACCCCATTGCCTGGGAAATCCTGAAGAGCCGCGCGGACTATTTCATCACCTGTCCCGACTATGTGGCCGCAATGGGGATGCGGATCTATGGTATCCCGGTTAGAGGAGATCCGGTGGTCATCTCCGGCGAGTCTGGCGCCGTGACCCTGGGTGCGCTTCGCTTCATCATGCGCCATGCCTGCGGGCAGGATCTCCGCGAGCAGCTTGGTCTTGGGGCAGACTCGCAGGTGCTATTGATCAATTCGGAAGGTAATACTTCTCCGGACGAGTTTCGACATGTGGTCTGGGAAGGGGGCATCCCGGTTCCGGAAGAGTACAAGATGTATTCCCGATAATTGGCTTTTGAAGGGAAACAATAAAACAGTCTGGAAGTGAGAGTTCCAGTCAAAAGGGCAGTTCCATAGTCAGAACTGGATCTTTCCACCTCCAGTGAAAGTAGAGCCTCGGTATAAACCGAGGCTCTACAATTAACGACGAAATACAGTGGAGGCTTCTGAGCAGGAAGACTCTCCGATCTACTGCTCATCTCCAGATGCCTCAGGTTGATAAATTATCTCTTACGTACGAATGATATGTTTCCCTCCCGGAGGATCCCATGCAAACGTATCCCCTTATGTTCTGCCTTCTCCTTTTCACGCTTTCGTAGCGCACGGTTCGTGCCAGTTCAGATTGTAATCGAGTTTCTTTCGCACCCGGGTACGCATAAAGGTGGATGTGTAGGATCTCTGTCTTCTATCTGATTGACAAAAAAACTCATCAAAATGGGGAAGGATAATTCAACACGTAGCTGATGACATTCAGAGTGGGTTGAGTTATTCTCTTTTAGGACTTCTACTGGAATGAATGGTCAAGATAAGCCGGATATTGCATCCCCTAAATTGTGCAGTACAAATACGTAGTTGATGTGTGGATATAAAAACCGAACAATTTTAGATAGTAGGAAGTGGCCGGCCAACTGTGAAAGATTGAGGGAGTGTCTATGTATCAGAGAATTTTAGTACCACTGGATGGATCAAAGCAAGCGGAATCAGCTCTGCCACTCGCAATTAAACTTGCCAGAATCCATAACGCTGAAATTACGTTATTGCGCGTTGTGGAATATCCGTTCGAGATGTATTCGCGATGCGACTCGAGTGCTTCGGGCGATCACATCGAGAGTAGGCATAAATTGCAGAAGGAAAAAGGCGCTTTCTGCAAGGACGCGGAAGATTACCTGAACCGGCTTGCATCAACCGCGGAAATGACGGTTTCGCAGGTTTCTGTTGAAGTTCGGGAAAGCCCGGTTGTTGACGCAATACTAAGTACTACAGAGAGAGAAAAAATCGATCTAATCGTGATGTCAACGGTAGGGCAGGGCCACAGCCCATGGATGATCGGCGCGGTAGCGAATCGCATTCTGCGCGAGTCTCCAGTACCGGTGATTCTGATCGGAAAAGAATCCTATTCTTCGCTTATTGATCGTTCTCGTCAGCAAGAGACATCCTCACAAGAGGATGTTTGGGTTCATTCGGGTACTTTGTCTTACTCATCATCTAAGAGCGCACCATGATCGAAGCCTGATAATGGTTAGTGTCCTTGGGGGCTGGAATGACAAAGAAAAATTGTTCTCAGAAATTGCAGCATTCCCACATGGCTTTAGAGCGCTTTGTATCTACAAAAGGGAATAGCAAGGATAAAACATGGTCCAACCATCCAAATATTTCGTCATCCTATGGATTTCAGCAATAATTCTCTCTGCTTGTGTCAGCGCTGGAGAAGATGAAAGTGAAGGGAAGATCGTAGAGTATGCACTCACGACTGGCATGATTGGTGGTAAGTTTGTATACATCGGCATCGGCGGGGACATTGATGGAGTTAGCAATCCTGCTTTGAGCGCGAATGTTGGCGATACGGTCAAAATCACCCTCTCAACAGGCGATGGTACCGAACATGACATCTCGTTTCCCGATTTTAACGCGACATCTGAGCATGTAGTCGGGCAAGGTGCAACCGTGACCCTTTCCTTCATGGTGGATAAAGGCGGTGAATTTGACTACTTTTGTACGCTCCCCGGGCACCGGGAAGCTGGGATGGAGGGTACTTTCAGCGTAGCTGGAGGTTCAGCTTCCGATGTGCAGCCTACATCTCCGTCGAATGAACACGCGGCGATGGGCGGGCCGGTCGTTGTCGATAATCCTCCCGTGAGAGGGGCGGATGTGGTGCGCGATCCGACTGAGATCCCAGCCCCTCTCGCCATTCGAGAGCCAGAAATAGTCCGTATCGATCTGGAAACAGTGGAAATCGAAGGGCAACTTGCTGATGGAACGACCTTCTCCTATTGGACATTTAATGGCAAGGTGCCGGGACCATTCTTCCGTGTACGCGTGGGCGATACCATCGAAGTCCACCTGAGAAATTTGACAAATAGCACGATGACACATTCCGTGGACTTTCACGCCGTGACCGGCCCGGGTGGCGGCGCTGAGATGTCTCAAACCGCTCCTGGCGAAGAGACCATGTTTACTGCCAAAGCGCTTAAGCCTGGTTTATACGTTTATCACTGTGCAACCCCGATGGTTGCACAGCATATCGCGAATGGCATGTATGGCCTCATCCTGGTAGAACCGGAAGAGGGCTTAGTGCCTGTTGATCGAGAGTTCTATGTGATGCAGGGAGAAGTCTATACCAAGGAAGCATTTGGTTCCACAGGTCATCTCACCGAAAATGTACAGGCACTGCTTAACGAAGATCCTGAATATTTGGTATTCAATGGTGCTGTGGGAAGCTTGACCACACAAAAACCACTTAAAGCAGATGTAGGCGAGACTGTTCGAATATTCTTCGGGGTCGGCGGACCGAACTTTACATCGTCCTTCCACGTAATCGGAGAGATATTTGATCGTGTCTATAATCAGGCCTCTCTGACATCCCCTGCGCTTACAGATGTTCAAACGACACTCGTTCCGGCTGGTGGCGCGACCGTCGTCGAGTTCGAGCTAGAAGTGCCCGGCAACTATCTCCTCGTTGACCATGCACTCGCAAGAATGCAGCGAGGACTGGTAGGTTACCTGATCGCTGAAGGTCCCGAAAACGCTGACATATTCAATGGCACTCCGATGCCTGGCAGCGGGCACTAAAGCAGGTGCAACTCGAGATAACGGACTATTGATACGTAGAATTGCGAGCAAAATGAAACCAAATCTAATACATACAAGACTGGTGTACCGTAATGAGGTAGCTGCTATATCAATGGTTGACCAATTGGCAGCTTTTGTCGTTGGAACAAAATACGAAGATCTCTCTGAAGCGGCTATCCAGCAGGCAAAAATCCGGATCCTGGATGCCCTGGCTTGTGCGATCGGTGCCCTGGGTGGCGAACCCATAAAAATGATTCGAGCACAAATCGAAGAATTTGGCGGGGACGGTCTCTGTATACTCATCGGAGGCGGCCGCACCGCCCCGGACCGGGCAACTCTCTACAATAGCGCCCTGGTTCGCTATCTGGATTTCAATGATAGTTACCTGGCGAAGGGCGAAACCTGTCATCCCAGCGATAATCTTGGAGCAATACTTGCAGCGTGTGAGTATGCCGGTCGGAACGGGAGGGACCTGCTCACGAGTCTGGCAGTCGCTTATCAAGTGCAATGCAGGCTGAGCGATGTGGCGCCCGTGCGCGCGAAAGGATTCGATCATACGACGCAGGGATCGTATGCTGTTGCCGCCGGGGTGGCGAGAGCTCTCGATCTCGACCAGGAGAAAACAGCCAATGCAATCGCCATCAGTGGAACAGCACTTAACGCACTTCGAGTGACCCGCACCGGCGCTCTTTCCAACTGGAAAGGGCTGGCATATCCGAACACTGCCTTTGGGGCACTCCATACCACATTCCTGGCAATGCGCGGCATCACGGGGCCGGGAGAAGTCTTTGAAGGAAATAAAGGCTTTATGGATACGATTGCTGGCCCTTTTGAGCTGGATTGGTCAAAGGAAGACCTGGATCGTATACCAGAGACGATTGTCAAAAAATACAACGCCGAGATTCATTCTCAATCCACGATTGAGGGTGTACTGGAACTCAGGCAGGAGTATCCATTTACCGGAGCGGACATCCATAGAATCGACATCGACATCTTCGATGTGGCATATAACATCATCGGTGGCGGTGAAGAGGGTGAAAAGGTAACGATCCATTCCAAGGAAGAGGCGGACCACAGCCTGCCTTACCTTGTAGCTGTGGCTATTCTCGATGGTCAGGTGATGCCGGAGCAATACCTGCCGGAGCGCATCGAGAGCCAGGATGTCCAAACGTTGTTGCGGAAAGTACTCGTACGCCCGTTGGATGAATTCAGCCGGCGTTTTCCGGCGGAGATGCCATCACGTATTCGCATAACGCTGAACGACGGACAAGTTCTGACCAAAGAGAAACGGGATTACGAAGGATTTTTAACCCGTCCTATGGGATGGAATACTGTTACGAAAAAGTTCGAGCAGCTCGCCCAGGCCTATATCTCTCCGCAATTGCAACGAGAGATCATAGAGGCAGTTGCAAACCTGGAGAATATCCAAGCCAGCGAACTTACAAGCCTGCTGGGAAAATTAAATGATTGGCAAAGGAGCGATTGACATGATAAGCCAACTAAGAGACGAGCTTGACGAGAGAGCGTTTGCCTTCCTGAGAGTCAATGAACGCGCAACGAAGCCACGCAGTCGCGGCGTTACCGAGATCCGCGGACCCTATTACACACCAATGGGCAAGCGCTACCTGGAAGATGTCCTGGAGACGATGGGCACGTATATCGATGTGCTCAAGTTCGCCGGAGGTTCTTTCAGCCTGATGCCGCGTAGAGCAGTCCAGGAGCTCCTGGACCTTTGCCATCGTCACGATGTGCTGGTTTCCACAGGTGGATTTATTGAGCATGTCCTTACACTTGGACCGGAGGCTGTCGATCGGTATATCCAGGAGTGCAAGGAAATTGGCTTCGATATCATCGAAATATCCAGCGGCTTTATCACCATTCCTACAGATGACTGGCTTCGCCTGGTGGAGAAGGTACAAAAGGCGGGGCTAAAAGCAAAGCCCGAGGTCGGCATTCAGTTTGGGGCTGGCGGCGACACGACTGCAGGGGAATTGGCTGCCGAAGGCACCCGTGACCCGGAGTGGGCTATCCAACAGGCGAAGCGCTTTGTGGATGCAGGCGCTTATATGATCATGATCGAATCAGAGGGAATCACGGAAAACGTTAAAACCTGGCGAACCGACGTGGTTGCAAAAATTATCCAGGTCCTCGGTCTGGATAAACCCATGTTTGAAGCGGCTGATCCGGAGGTTTTTGCCTGGTACGTCAAGAATTATGGGGCTGAGGTGAACCTGTTTGTGGATCACAGTCAGATTGTCCAGCTGGAATCCCTGCGCGCAGGGATCTGGGGTAACAAGAGTCTGTGGGGAAGGGTCTTGACCTACAAAGGTTGAGCGCTGATGGAGTACCGCGCTGCTCTCGATCTAGTTTTCTAAATTGTGTAAAGCATGCAGTTCATACTGTTTCATGAATTCACACCTGGAGAAGAAAGAGTAAAAAAATGCACATTCATGATGACCCGGATGATCTCGAATATCGTACAGCGATGAAGCTGCAGATGCGCCAGATATCGGACGAGCAGTTTCACAAGTTTGAAGGTTACGCTTCAGAGATCTTTGCCGCATTTGGCTTGGATCTAAATACGCCAGCAACGAAAGATACCCCCCGGCGCTTTATTAAGGCAATGTTTGATGCGACGGAAGGGTACGATGGTGATCCCAAGCTTCTGCGGGTTTTTGATACCGAATGCCGCGGCGAGCCTGACTGTAGGCTCAGCCAGGTCATTGAGGGACCAATTCCCTTTTATGCGCTGTGTGAGCACCATGCCCTTCCTTTCCACGGCATGGCTTACGTTGGATATATTGCCCATGAGAACATTATTGGCATTTCCAAGCTCACGCGGATGGTACGGCTTTTCTCCAAGCGCTTTGCGGTACAGGAGCGCATCGGTCAACAAATCGCAGATACCCTGGATACCATGCTGCATCCACATGG
>DASSBC010000052.1:0-50608 GCA_035699125.1 Anaerolineales bacterium | reverse complement strand
ATCCTTTACTTCATACCGGTCAGGGCAATGCCGCGTATAAAATATTTCTGGAAGAAAATGAAGATCAGAAGCACGGGCAGGGTGGAGATCACAGAGCCCGCAAAGACGATATCCCATACCGTACGGTTCTTGATGACGAACAGCGCGAGTCCTAATTGCAGGGTGCGAAGGTCCGGATCGCTGATGACGATTAATGGCCAGAAGAAGTCATTCCAGACGAAGGTGAAGGTGAAGATGGCCTGTGCCGCCAGCACGGGCCCGCACAACGGCATAACAACCTTCCAGTAAATCTGGAACTCCGAAGCGCCGTCCATGCGCGCCGCATCCAGTAAATCATCAGGGATACCCTTCATATACTGGCGCATGAAGAACACGCTCCAGACGCTGAACGCGTAGGGGATGAGGATGCCCCAGTAAGAATCCAACATGCCATGCCCGCCCTGTCCGAGGATGTTGTTTTCTCCAAACAGAGGTGACCGCAGCAGAATCATGTAATTGGGAATCAGGAACAGTTGCCCGGGAATCATCAATGTGCCCAGCATGGTCAGAAAGATGGCATCACGCCCCGGGAACTTGCGCTTGGCAAACGTATACGCAGCCAGCGAATTGAGAAACATCTGGATCAGCAGGACCGCGATCGCCAGGAATCCGCTATTCAGAAGCCAGCGGAAGAACCCCTCGGCTCTTAGAAATTTTCGATAGTTGTCGAGCGTAAATGTTTCAGGAATCCAATTGGGCGGCCAGTCGAAGATCTTGCCAATCGGCTGGAAGGAGGCGGATACCATCCATGCCCAGGGGGCAATGAAGATGATCGCGCCGGCGGTAAGGAGTATATACACGATCAGCTTGCCAAACACTTCCTTCCACTTGATGTGACGGACGGCTGGAGTACTGATCGGCTTGGAGACACTCTTCTCACTTTGGGTAATCGCCATTTCGTTGCTCCTTTTAATACTCCACGTCGCCGCGCGTATACTTCCACTGGATTACGGTGAAGACGAAAATCATCGCGAACAGGACAAATGCCATGGCGGTGGCGTATCCCATCTCTAACTGGCGGAAAGCCTTTGTGTAGAGATAGTAACCGATGGTTGTGGTGCGGTTCAGCGGACCCCCATTCGTCATGATATAGACTTCGGTAAAGATCTGAAATGTGCCGATGACCGCGGTGATGAATAGGAAGAAGGTGGTTGGGCGCAGTAGAGGGATGGTGATAAAAAGCAGGCGCTGAAGGGCATTAGCGCCGTCCACTTTCGCCGCATCGTACATCTCTTCGGGAATCGACTGCAAGCCTGCCAGATAGATCACCATCGTCGCGCCTGTGCCACCCCAGATGCCCATGATGATCAGCGCAGGCAAAGCCAGGTTTGGGTCGGCGAGCCATGAAATCTTGTGATCGATGATGCCTAATTGCAGCAGATAGTAATTGAGCAAACCATAGTCACCCTGGTAAACCCATTTCCAAATAATGGAGGAAACTACAAGTGGAGTGACAACCGGGATGTAGAACAACGTGCGGTAAATGGCCTGTCCACGGACCTTGGTGTTGAGCAACAGAGCCACGAACAACCCGGCGAGGAGATTGAGAGGCACGCCAACCATAAACGTGAGTGTGTTCTTGACCGCCCGGAGAAAACGCGGATCTCCAAACAGCTTTACATAGTTTTCCAACCCCACATATGGCTTGTCTGGTTTAATGATATTCCATTCGTGAAAGCTGATATAGAATGCAAACCCCACGGCAAACAGCGTGAAGATCGCGAAATGGATGAGACCGGGTGCGATGAAAAGATAGGCAGACCAGTTCTTGCGGACCTGGCGCAGCGTTTCGCGCAACCGCGCGGAAAAAGGACTTGATCGAGTAATTTCGGTGGCGGCCATGCGTTTCCTTTCTTTCGTCCTCCCTTTTCAGGATTGAAAAGGGAGGACGTTGAAACACGAATGCAAAGGCTTACTGATCTTGCAGTGTTGCTTCCGCTTCTTCGGCAGCTTGCTGAACGGCTTCGGCTCCAGAGATCTCGCCGTAGAACGCCTGACCCAGATACTCTGTCAGGATTTCCTCAGCCATGAAGTAATTGGGCTGGTCTGCTGTAGGGACGTACGCGCATTCCATGCTGTCCTTGGATGCCTGAAGATAAGGCCGGTTCTCGTAAAGTGTAGGATCATCCAGAAGGGATGTCTTGGGGGGCAGTAATGTGCCAGGCTCGGAGGGATTGCCCAGGTTGTATCCAACCATATTTTGCGGGGCAGAGAGCCATTCGATCCACTTGTATGCCGCGTCGGGATTCTTGGCGGCTTTGAAGATCACAAGGTGATCGCCGGCGATCGTGGTCGCGCAGCGCTGGTCCTGAGGTAGGGGAGCGGCAGCCCAATTTCCGGTTGCGTCGGGGAACTCCGTCATCAATGTCCCGGCAAACCAGGTGCCTGCCATATACATGCCAACATCCCCATTCGCGAATGGTACGCGGCCATCCCACGAGGTAGCATTGAGGAGATCGGGCGGCGAGTACTGCGCCAGATTGGCGTAGAAGTCAGCAGCTTTCTGTCCCTCAGGGCTGTCCCAGATCACATCGTTTGGATCGTCAGGGTTCAACTGGTCTCCGCCAGCCTGCCATAACCAGGGGTAGAAATAGAAAGCAGCTTCGGGAGCAAACACGGCAAAACCGTATTTGGAGTTGGCTGTGTCGGTCAGTTTCTCGGCATACTCCTGGAACTCCTCCCACGTCTCGGGCGGATGATTCGGGTCAAGCCCCACTTCTTCAAAGCGGTCCGTGCGATAGAACAACATAGTTGTCTCGCCGGCGAATGGCAGCCCATATTGGACATCGCCTACTCGGGATGGTTCGAGGTAGGCCGGAACATAATCATTAATATCGACAATAGTGCTCTTTGCAATATAGTCATCCAGCGCAAGCAGACCATCGTTCTGCGCCAGCGCGCCGGTCATCCAGTCGGAGACATAAGCGGTATCTGGTGGGTTGCCGGCTGCGATCTGTGCCAGAAACTTGTCGAACATTTCCTCATTGGGAACTGACTGGACTTCAATTGTGATATTCGGATGGACTTCCTGGAAGGCTGCGATCGTTGCCTGCCAGAAGGGAGTATCCGTATTGATCCAGGTAGCCCATGTAACGGTCACGGGTTCGGCCGGCTCAGGGATATCGGGGCTATAGTTCTCGCCTGTAATGACAACAGGCTCTCCCGTTGCGGCAGGATCTTCTGTTGCCTCTCCTGTGGGGGCTTCAGTCGCTTCCCCGGTGGGCGCTTCGGTCGCAACATCCGTTGGTTCTGCCGGCGCTTCTGTGGGTTCCTGTGCCGGCGATTCGGTGGGCGCTGCCGTAGGCTGCCCACCGCAAGCGGTCAACACCAACGACATCACCACGAGCAGTGCTGTGACTGCCCAAACCAAAGATCGTTCCTTTCTCATTTCTTCCTCCTCGGAATAGAATGTGATGCCCGGCATTACGATGGCGTTCCTGCTTGATCGAACGAATCAACAGCGTCCGGGACTGCCGGGTTTGATCCAGGCGCTGATGAAACCATGAATTGATCCAATTCTTCGCGTGTGGGGAGGGAAGGCTGGGCGCCCGGCCGAGTCGCCGTGATTGCGCCAGCCGCGTTCGCATAACGGACAGCCTGAGGCAGACTTTGACCTCTGGCTAAAGCAACGGCTAGGGCTCCATTGAATGCATCCCCCGAGGCTGTCGTATCTACAGGTTTAACGGAAAAAGGAGAGACCATTGTGCTCTGTCCATTCTGCAGGATGCAGGCTCCTCGCGAACCGAGCGTGACCACCAGATGTGGCACACCCAAAATCGAAGCCAATGCAGGAAGGGAGTCAGATCCTAAATCCGACGCATTCTTGCCTGCAAGAATCGCCGCCTCGGTTTCGTTCGGTGTGAGAAAGTCAACTCCTTCGAGAATTTCCTGCGGAATTTTTCGTGCGGGCGCGGGGTTGAGAATGACTTTGATGCCGTTGCGACGTGCGATCTCCACAGCCGCCTGCACCACCCCGAGCGGCACTTCCAGTTGCAAAAGAAGACAATCCGCCTCCTGGATAGCTGTCGTTGCCGATTGAACGTTTTCCACGCTCAGGTGACTGTTGGCGCCGGGTCCGACGCCGATCAGGTTTTCCCCCTGTGCATTGACCATGATGAGTGCGACCCCGGAATGGATATCGGGATCTTGAACGACGAAATCTGTATGAATCCCTTCTTGCCGATATGCCGCAAGCGATTCATCCCCAAAGCTATCCGTACCCAACCGGGCAACGAGCGTGACGTCGGCTCCCAGGCGTGCCGCTGCGACAGCCTGGTTTGCCCCTTTGCCTCCTTGGACCACGCGAAACTGCTCACCCAATACCGTCTCGCCGTGGGAGGGCAACGCTGGGACTGTCAGCACGAAATCTGTATTGGCACTTCCAACAACAACGATCTTCGGGGCCATAGCACCTCTACTTCGCCGGCATAAGGAGTTGGGTACTGCGACGGACGATCAATTCCGGCGGCAGGACGAGACGAGACGGTGGACGATTCTTCTGCGACATGCGATTGACTAACAAATTAACCGCCTGGATGCCGATCTCTTTCTTCGGTTGAGCAATGGTTGTGAGCGGGGGATTGGAAAAACGTGCAATCTCCAGATCATCGTAGCCGACGACGGCTACATCTCCTGGTACTGAACAATTAGCCTCCGCAGCCGCTCGAAGGGCGCCAAGTGCCATTAGATCATTTAGGGCAAAAATAGCTGTGGGGCGTGGATTCATCGAAAGAATAGAATTTGTGATTTCCATCCCAGACTGCGCATGATAATCCCCGCGCAAGACCAGGTTTTCCTCATAGGAAATCCCTGCTTCTTCCAGCGCTCTGCGATACCCGATGATCCGTTCTGCGCTGGGTGTAATACTCGAAGGGCCGGCAATGCAGGCGATCCGGGTATGACCCAGCTCGAGTAAATGCCGGGTGGCAAGAAACCCTCCCAGCTGATTGTCTGTCAATACCGCGTCCACTTCGACGTCTGACAGATTGCGGTCGATCATCACGACAGGCATGTTTCGGTGAAGTAAAAAATCGAGCGAGTCAGGCTGATCTCCGGCTGCGACAAAGATGATGCCATCTACTTGTCGATTGCTCAGGACATCTACATAAAACAGCTCTCGCTGCGTGTCGCGTTCCGTGTTGCATAGAAACACGCTGTACCCTTTTTTGAAGGCTGCGTCTTCAATGCTGCGGCTGATCTCGGCGAAAAAGGGATTGGCGCTATCCGGCAGGACCAGTCCTAATGTATTGGTCTTCCCCTGGCGCAGGGAGCGCGCCAGGGCATTCGGACGATAGTTTAGAGCATCCATCGCCGCCAGGACTCGTTCGCGTGTTTCCGGGGAAACAAGCCGGGTGTTGTTTATGACATGCGATACTGTGGCATAGGAAACTCCTGCGCTTTCAGCCACTTCTCGGATGGTTGCCATCTATATGTAGATTTCCTTGAAAAAATCGGGTATACTGAAATAGGTAAACGTTTACGTAAACGTTTTTATCATTATAGCCAATGGACAATTAGGAGTCAATCCCTTTTCACGACGCTCACGACTTTCTTAAGTTTCAGCCGGGGGTGCAGGTTCATGGATCGATGCAGCCTCGTGCAGACTCCCTGTCCTGGCTCGATCCCAGGAGTGATGTTTGAAAACAATTGCCGATGGCACGTTGGAGCACGTGGAGCGCCTGGCTGTCCAAATCGGGAGTCGTCCCATTGGATCACCCGCCAATCTTGCCGCCGCAGACTATATCCATAAGGTGTTCAAGCAAAGTGGACTCTCTGTGGAGACTCAGGACATACCCTGTCCGGATTGGGTTGCGGAGTATACATCGCTTTCCTTGGACGGAGAATCACTGGAAGCCTCGGCGAATACATTTTCACCATCCTGTGACATCTCCGCAGAGACTATTCCCGTTTGCACGCTGGCGGAGCTTGAAAGGGCTGAGTGCACTGGCAAGGTTCTGGTCTTCTATGGGGATCTTGCCCAGGGAGAACTGGCAGCGAAGGGAGGAATTTATGTGTCACCGCGCGACGCAAGGATCTTACAAATTCTGGAGGAAAGACGCCCGGCGGGCATTATTACGATTAACCCGACGTTGCACGCTCGCTGGCGACTCATCGAGGATTTCGATCTCGACATCCCCTCGGTAACGGTTTCCGCCCACTCCGGGTTGAAACTGCTCAAGAACCCGCGCGCAACGGTGGAGATGAAAATCGCGGCGCGGCGCATGCCGAGCCATACATCCAATGTACTCGGCAGACTCCCCGGTGAGATTCCGGCGCGAATCGTCCTTTGTGCTCACTACGACTCAAAGATTGATACCCCCGGCGCTTATGACAATGCAGCCGGCGTCGGCGTCCTATTGACGTTAGCGCAAACTCTGTCAGGACGACCGCATCGACATACGCTCGAATGTGTTGCTTTCACTGGAGAAGAAGGCGCGGGTCTCGGAGATATGGAGTACGCGCGTGGCGCGCGCCAGTCAGGTTATGCGTTCGATCAGGTAATAGCTGCCATCAATATCGATGGCGTTGGTCCTTTTACAGGGACAACCACGCTGGCAACCTTTGCAGCCTCGCAAGCATTAGACAGCCTTGTGGATGACAAGATGCAGACCTATCCCGGAATCATACGAGTAGAACCCTGGCCCGCCAGCGATCACTACATTTTCTATTCCCACGGCGTGCCGAGCGTCGCTCTCACCAGTAAAGGCTTGCGTGATGTGTTCCACACGTTTTCGGATACATTCGAATGGATCAGTGGTGAAAAGCTGGCAGAATCCGTCCAGCTCGTTTCGGATCTGATCGAAGCGTTGGATCAGGAAGATCTGTCGTGGAGCCGTCCATAACATGCGCTTCGCCCTATCCTTGTTATACCGCGAGGGTCATCTGTAATGAGTCATTACATTGGCATTGACCTGGGCGGCACCAACCTGCGCGCTGCCATTGCCGATACCGATACGGGGCAGATCTTCCATCAGCGCAAGCGCCCAACGCTGGCGAATGAAGGGCAAGAGGCTGTGATTGGACGGATCGTAGATCTGATTCGCGAGCTGGCTCAGATCAATGGTTCTTCTGGTGCGATTCAGGGAGTTGGCATCGGTGTGCCAGGCACGCCGGATATCGATACAGGGGTCATTCAATTCCTGCCAAACCTGCCCGGTAAGTGGCTCAACGTCCCGCTGCAGTCGATCATCGAAGAAGAGGTAGAGCTTCCGGTTGCTCTGATCAACGATGTGCGCGCGATCACACTAGGCGAGTGGACCTTCGGCGCGGGTCGCGGCGCGCACACCGTTGCCTGTCTGGCGATTGGCACCGGAATCGGCGGCGGTGTAGTGGTGAACGGAGAGTTTCATCTTGGCATTGGCGGAACGGCAGGAGAATTCGGTCATCATGTGGTAGAGGTGGATGGACTTCCCTGTGGCTGTGGAGGAAAGGGCTGCCTGGAGCTTTATGCGTCGGGTCCCGCGATCGCTGCGATGGGCGTAAAGGAAGTCATGCACGGACACACCACGCGGATTGGCGAGCTTGTGAATCATGATTTGAACCGCATTGACGCGGGTACGATCGTCCAGGCAGCGCTGGAGGGCGACCCCATTGCCAGAGGGATTCTGCAGAGAGCCGGGATGTATTTGGGAATTGCAGTGGGAAACATTCTGGGCGTCATCAGTCCGCAGAAAGTGATTTTTAGTGGCGGGGTCAGTCAGGCAGGCGATTTGTTGCTGCGGCCGATTGTGCAGACGGTCAACGAGCGCGTGCATGTAATTCCGATTCAAAAAGTGGAATTTGCCTTGGCGGAACTGGGAATCAATGGTGGATTAATCGGCGCTGCGCTGTGGGCGAAGCGCCGGTGTGCAGGACGATAGATCGTCCTTTGTAGAAAGGAAATTCAAGTTTATGAGCAGTCAGATACATTCTCAACTACGCATTGCAATGGGAAGCGACCATGTCGGGGTTTCGCTAAAGGACGAGATAAAAAAATATCTGGATGAAGTGGGGTATTCCTATCAGGATTTCGGCGCACATTCCGCGGAGCGCACCGATTATCCATTGTTCGCGAAAGATGTCACCTCAGCAATTTCCTCGGGGAGCGCCGATCTGGGGATTCTGATTTGCGGCACGGGTGTGGGAATGTCTATCACGGCAAACAAGGTCAAGGGCATCCGTGCTGTTGTGTGCAGCGAGCCATATTCCGCGATGCTCTCACGTCAGCATAACAATACCAATGTGCTGGCGCTGGGCGCGCGTGTGATTGGCCCTGAACTGGCTCGAATGATTGTCAAAGCCTGGCTCGAGGCAGAGTTTGAAGGCGGCCGCCATGCTTCACGCTTGGAAATGATTTCGCAGATCGAGGCTGAGAGAGAGGGAGCAACGACAAAAACTCTTCAAAATCGTGCTTCTACTCCTAACGGCCTGCTTTCTCAAACTCGAAAAAAGATCGCAGGAACGGGAAGGCTGGTCTTCGAACGGCACCTGACCGATGCCGCAGGCGGAAACATCAGTGTACGGGTAGATGATACGGTCTGTATCACGCCACGCTACAGCGGGAGTAAGCGCCATTGGCAGCTCCAACCCAATGAGGTCCTTGTCAGTGACCTGCAGGGGAACAAGCTGGATGGCGATGGAGACATATCACGCGAAGCAAAAGTCCATTACAAGATCTATCAGGAATTTCCCGACGCCAAAGCCGTGCTGCATTCGCATCCTCGCAACGTGATGGTCTTTGTCGCTTCCGGGCAGCAAATCGAGCCGGTGTTCGAAGCGACCCTCAAGTTTGACACCATCCCGGTCACGAAATTTGCTCCGGCACATTCTGAGAAATTGGCAGAGGCAGTTGCCGAAGGCTTTCGAGGCAAAGAAGCTTATATCCAGCGCTATGCAACGGCCGTGATCGTGCCCTGGCACGGTTTGTTCGTCGCCGCAAAAGACCTGGATGCCGCCTTCGACTTAACTGAGCGAATCGATACGAATGCATACTGTATTCTCATGAGTCGTCTGTTACCCGAAGGCGGTCCCATGGATCCAGAGTCCATGCGCATGAGATTGAGTGAGGCGATCCAGTCGTTCCATGATCATCACGCTAACGCCTAATACCGGGATTGATTACACTCTCCAAATCGCAGACGTTCAATTAAATAAGACCATCCGCGCCATCGATACTGCCTGGGGGATGGGTGGCAAAGCCACGGATGTTTCTTGGATTCTTGGCAAGCTCGGCGTCCCCACGCGGGCGCTCGGTTTCGCTGCGGGCAGGAACGGCGCGCGCATGGAAGAGATGCTGCGCGCACGGGGCGTCGAAACAGACTTCGTATGGGCGGAGGGAGAGACGCGGTTAAATGTCATCCTCATCGCTGATGCGGGACAGTCCACCATTACATCTCCCAGTCTAATGGTTTCGCCGGAGCAGGTATCCAACTTCACAGCACGCTATCAAACGGTTTTAGATGGCGCATCCTGTGTGGTCATGGGCGGTAGCCTCCCCGTTGGCCTGCCTTTTGAGTTTTATGCGGAGGCGATTGCCCAGGCGCATGCGCATGAAGTGCCTGTAATCTTCGATTCCAGTGGACCTTCCCTTCTTGCGGGAATCCGAGGCCGGCCTGAAGTCATCAAACCGAACCTCACAGAATTAAGCGAGCTAGTAGGCTATGTGCCCGCATCTCGTCAAGAAATAAAAGGGGCAGCCAGAAAATTGTATGATGAATATGGCAGCCATGTGATCATCACGATGGGATCGGAGGGTGCAATAGCAGTCTTCGCAGAAGAATCTTATTTTATACATCCGCTTTCTATACCGGTTATGAGTGTCGCCGGTACCGGGGATGGTGTGCTCGCGGGAATAGCCCTTGCTTATCTTCGCAAAGAATCATTTGAATACGGATTACAGCATGGGTTTGCACTTGCAGGAGCGATCCTCAAGACCTTGCCCACAGCGGACTTTGAAATCCAGGATTATCAGGACCTGCTTTCCCAAATCCGGATCGAACCCCTGTAGTCGACTCCGGTAGACCAAAGTGGACAGCCCGGTTGGTGGAATAGGGGCGCCTTATTGCCGCCCATCGAAACCTGGCTGGCAAGCGATTATTCCCCGCGCAGCGCCGCCGCGACTTGTATCCTTCCTAGGCGCCAGGCGGGATACACTGCCGCAAGCCACGCGGCACTAATTGCCAGCAGGAATGCCTGCGCGAAGGGCATCACTTCAGCGTGCATTTGCAGTGTCCAGCCGAAGGAGCGCTGGTTGATCACAAAGATCAGAATCCATGCGAGGATGTAACCGGTGGGGATTGCTAGCAGACCGGCGGATGCGCCCAACAACCCGGTTTCCCAAAAGGACAGGCGGCGCATCTCGTTGACGGTCAGTCCCAAAGCGCGCAGAATACCCATCTCACGAGCCTTTTCTAATTGCAGGGCAAGCAGAGAACTCAACACACCGATAAACGCTACCAGCGTTGTGATCAATTGCATCGCGGCGGTAATGGCAAAGGTGCGGTCGAATACTACCAGTGCCTGCTCACGCAGCACCCTGCGAGGATTGACTTGTACCGTGGGAAACTCCTTCAATCGGGAACGCAGTTCGTCGGTGATTGCATCTGAGTCCGCCTCGGGATATAGAAAAAGGATCACACCGTTCAATTCCTCATCGTTCCAGAGACGGCGATACACATCCAGGCTCATTCGAACCGTGCCGCTTGTGGATGCATAATCGGTGTAGATTCCAGCAATGAGAAACGCCTTCCAACCGGCGGGTGTCAGCAAAGAAAGGGATTCGCCCACAGAAGAAATGCCAAGACGGTTGGCGAGCGGTTCCGAAATGAGGATCGCGCCATCCTGCAAAGCTTGTACCGGATCTCCTACCGCCGCCAGAAACAGCCGCGGGTCCATGGGGCGTTTCGGTTCTGCGGCGATGAGCTCTACCGGACCGTGCTCTGATTCCACGGTGACGTTCCGTACAGCCACACTGGATTGCGCCATCGGGTGAGAGCGCGCGCGTTGAAGGGCTTGGGGGTCAAGAGGTGAATCGAGGTGTGATGCACCCGCGCTTTGCTCGGCGATGTAGACGTCACCCTGCATTGCCTGCTCCAGCCACAATGTCACCGTCGTTCGGAAACTGGAGATCATCACTTGTACGCCAATCGCAACGGAGACGGCAATCATCAATGCCGCGACAGCCACCGCAGTGCGGCTCTGCGAGCGGATCACGTTGCGCGGCGCCAGGCGACCCAGGAGACCGAAAGCGTTCCCAAGCGGCTTGCTTATAATGTGCATCAGAGTGACTGTCACAAGCGGCGTGAGCGCTGCCAAACCGATCACTACGGCGGATGTGCCGCCGAAGCTGATCACCAGGTCTCGCGTCGGGATGGCAAGAATTGTTGCGCCAGCCAGTGCAACCAAAACGCCAAGAACACCCACACGTTGGATGATGGACTGAACCTTGCTCTCCACTCCCGCCCGGGAGAGTGCCAGGCGCGGCGGGACGGACGCCGCTTCCCAGGCAGGAGGTGCCGCGGCAACCAGGCTGGCGAAGAAGCCAGCCAGCCCTCCCTTGACCAAGCTGGAAGCGGGAATCTGGATGCCACGAACGTTGAGGACGAAGTAAAGATCGTTAATGGTCTGGGTCACCATTTGCACGGCGCCCTGACCGAGGAGGATTCCCAAACCTAAGCCCAGCCCGGTCCCGAATGCTCCGACCAGCGCTGCCTCACTCAACACCATACCAAAGACCTGTTCACGCGTGTAGCCGATCGTTCGCAGGGTGCCAAATACCGCGCGTCTCTGGAGCACCGAAAAGGTCATGGCGTTGTAGATCAAAAACACACCGACCAGGAGCGCCAATAGGCTGAGCGCCGTCAGATTGACTTCAAAGGCATCCGTCATTTCGGCGACCTGGCTGTTGCGGAGTTGAGATGGGATCAGTTGTGTTCCGGGAGGGAGGGCAGATGCGAATGCTTCTATGTCAAACCCCTCGGGCAGGATCAGATCGATTTGAGTCAGTTTACCGCGCGTGCCGCTCAGGCTTTGCGCCGTTGCAATGTCCGTCAACATCAGCGTATCCAGAGCGCGGCGCGCGAAGTCATCCGATGGCTCGAGCAGACCCGTCAGGTAGGCATCGCGCGTCTCGCCATGGATCGAAATCCGCAGGCGGCAGGAATCGTTGATCGCATCGGCAGCACAAGGTTGTACGCCATAAGATTCTGCGGTCCGAGCGGAAAGCAGGACAGAACCGGGAACGGTTAATAAGGATGCAATCGTTTCTATGCGCGGTTCCTCCTCAGCCCCCAGATAACTACGGAAAGGCGCTTCCGCGAAGGGATCGATGCCCAGCAGCGTGAACGGCACTTCGTCCAGCTGCGGACTGATGGCATGCGCGATCACGATCGGCGCACTCTCCACTTGATGCCGCCACTGCGGATCGGTGCGTAAGCGGACATAAAGAGTTTCGTCGATGCCTTGCGCGCCTGCCACGATAGAGTGGGTGGCGCGCCCTGTGACGGCGCTCGTGCTCAGGTCGAAGGCGCGGGCGGCGCTGGCATTGGCAATATCGATACCGACCATTACCGCAACACCCAAGGCAATGCCCAATATCATGATTGCGAATTGAATCGGATGCCGGAGTAACGTTCGAAGCGGCAGCATATCAGCGTTCCGGGAGGAGTTGACCGTGGAAGAGTCGCAGGACGCGGTCGGCGTGAGAGGCGGCCTCCAGGCTGTGCGTCACCATCAACAAGGTGCGGTTTTGTTCGCGAGTCAACTGCGCCAGCATGGAAAGCACCTGCGCTCCTGTTTCTTCATCCAGATTTCCGGTTGGCTCATCTGCCAGGATCAGGAGCGGATCATGCACGAGGGCGCGCGCCAGCGTGACGCGTTGTTGCTCGCCTCCCGAAAGTTTTTCGGGGAAGGTGTCCCAACGGTCGAGTAGACCCACCGCTTCGAGCATGTCCCGCGTCTTTTCCCGCGCAAGCGGACGCGGGACACGGTTCAACTCAAGTGGCAGGCTGACGTTTTCGCCGACGGTGAGGGTGGGAATCAGGTTAAAGAATTGAAAGACAAAACCGATCCGGGCGCGGCGGAAGAAGGTGCGCTCGCGTTCCGGCAGGGCAGAGAGCTCCTGACCGTCGATCCAGATCTGCCCGCTGTCCGGCTCATCGATGCCGCTGACCAGGTTCAACAATGTGCTCTTGCCGCTGCCGCTCTTTCCCACAATCGCCGTGATTTCCCCTGGCTGAAATTCCGCATGAGCATTCTGCAGGACCATCCGCTGCACATCCCCCTCATAGTAGGATTTTGTCAAATCATGGAAACGAAGAAAGACTGTCATGGCAATGATTGTAGTCTCGATGGATTAGAAAAAGATGTATGGTGCTGACGTATAATCTCTCACCAATGTCCCGCTTTCCGTTGTTTTTTCTCTTCCTGATGTTTTCGAGCGCGTGCACTCCTTCAGCCGTTCCCGCCGCGGAAGTCCTGGTCCCCGATATGGGGACTACTGCGGACGAGATTGCGGCTGGCTTCCTCACAGCCGATGGCTCGCGCCCGCTCGTCTTTCCGGAGGACTTTGGCGCGCATGAAGAGTTCCGCACCGAGTGGTGGTATTACACCGGCAACCTGCAAACCCCTGTAAGACGTCACTTCGGTTTTGAATTGACGGTCTTTCGTGTGAGCTTGCTGCCGCCATCGGTTTCCCTGCCTGATGATTCAGAATGGTACGGTCGCAGCGTGTACTTTGCCCATTTTGCGGTGAGCGACGTCACCAACGACCGTTTTTACGCCTTCGAGCGTTATGCCCGCCCGGGGCCCGGCTTGGCAGGTGCGGACGCCGCGCCATACCACGTTTGGATTGAGGATTGGAGTATTCAGGAAAGTGCTACGCAGGTGTACCACCTGCAAGCCGCACAGGGAGATATCGCGCTCGACTTAATGCTCACGGATGAAATGGGAGTCGTGTTGCACGGTGAGAATGGCTACAGCCGCAAGGGCGAACAAGCTGCTCATGCCTCGTATTACTACAGCCAGCCGCGCCTGCGCGCCGAGGGCAAGATACAGATTGACGAAGATCAGTATCTGGTCAGTGGGTTGGTATGGAAAGATCATGAATTCAGCACCAGCGCATTGGATGAAAATCAAATCGGCTGGGATTGGTTTTCTCTGCAGTTCGAAGATGGTTCGGCACTGATGCTCTTCCAATTGCGCGAGCGCGACGGTAAGACCTCGGCATCTTCCAGTGGAACGTTTATCCGCGCGGATGGGACAGCGCAGTCCTTGCAAAAGACAGAATTTGAAATCACAGTGGAAGACGAATGGCGCAGCCCGCACACGCGCGGGGTATATCCTGCCGCGTGGAAACTCCAGCTCGATAAACCGCATTGTGAATTGAATGTCCGTCCCTGGATGGCGGACCAGGAAATTCACTTCGCAACCGTGACGTATTGGGAAGGAGCCGTGCAGTTCGATGGGAGCTGCGATGGAGCACCAGTCACAGGAAATGGATATGTGGAGCTCACGGGCTATGCCGGGAATCTTCCTTTGCCTTAACCAAAAAAAGACTCCCGCGACCGAGTCTTTTTTGATATGTACGGAAGCCATGAGCCGTTATCTTCATCGCGCTCATCTCCGTTCATGGCTTCCGTGTTGAAGCGTCGGATTGCAGCCACCCTGTTCAACTTGATGTAGAGGAAACTGGATTGGAGCTGGCGGGCTACTCCTGAGGCTCGACGACCAGCTTGATCGCCGTCCGGACCTTGTCTTCGATGGTCACATCTGCGAATTCGGGCACACAGCTGACGTTGATTCCATCATTCTTCAAATATCCGGTGGCGAGAACAAGCGCCTTGATCGCCTGATTAACGGCTCCTGCGCCAATGGCTTGCACTTCGGCGCGGTGATGCTCTCGAATCACGCCGGCGATTGCACCGGCAACCGCAGAGGTACGAGAGTTGGCAGAAACTTTGATCATATCCATGCTGGCCTCCAAAACCATAATGTTTTTGTTTCTCTGCATTGTTTCCGTATCGGACGGTTCGATACTACGCTCGGAAAGTTAAACGCCAAGACGCTTACCTGCCAAGCTTAATGTTCTCTCATCCTGCGACGCGGGATGGTAATTAGAATTATTGTAAAATAGAATATATTGTGGTTCAATAGCTGCAAACCTTATTCTGTCTAGATGTTTGTACTGATTATTGGAGAAATATTGTCATACAAATTTTCACACTCTTTTTGCTGTCTGACTCAAACATTTTCATGGAGAACTTATGCCAGCAGAAAAAGTTCGCATTGCCATTCTCGATGATCATCCAAGCATTATCGATGGGTATATTTACAAGTTCAGTAGCATCCCTGAGATTCAAGTTGTCGCCACTGCCACATACGGGGAGGAACTTGAACCTTTATTGGTGAAATATCCGGTCGATGTATTGCTATTGGATTTGAGCGTCCGTTCCTCACCTGAGAATCCCAATCCGTTTCCTATCCTGCATATCATTCCAAAGCTGCTTCAAAAGTACGTGCACCTCAACGTTCTGGTCATTTCGATGTTTGCCGAGCCAGGCTTGATGCGGTCCCTGATCGAAGCGGGTGCCAGCGGGTACGTCTTAAAAGATGACCAGGCTGCCTTTCGAGATCTGGGCAATGTCGTTTTGTCTGTGGCTCATGGGGGAATCTTCTTCAGCAAAAAAGCCCACAGCCTGTATATGCAGGCCGATAGTATGGATAACGGGGAGCGCCTGACCCCGCGCCAGTTGGAAGTGATCTCTCTCTGCGCCGCCTATCCGGATGCCAGCACTGCGGATCTGGCACAGATGATGTCCATTTCGAATTCGACAGTGCGCAACCTGCTCTCCAGTCTGTACCTGCGGCTTGGAGTCCATTCCCGCACGGCAGCGGTGGAAAAGGCGCGCGAGATGGGTCTGGTGACTCCGCGTCCACCCTCGCTCGCGGTCTGATGCGTAGGGCGGGATGGTATCTCCCCCTACCTTAGCGGAAATCTGTCAACAAATCGGAAGAGCCGAGGCTGCGCAGTTCCTCGCTGACGTAAATTTCCCCTTTCAAGATACGTGGAATCCCGTGAAGGATCCCCAGTGGATTATCTTTGATCATGTACCCGCGGGCGCCGAGTTCCAGGGCGCGGCGGGCGTGTTGGATAGACAAATGACCCGAGAGCATGGCACAGTATAGATCTGGATGCTCTGTCAGCAGCGCTTCCACCAGGTTCACGCCGCTCATATCGGGCAGGGAATAATCGACCAGCACCAGGTCTACCTTTGATTCGAGCAGATAGCGGCGTGCCGCCTCTGCGCTTTCTGCTACCCCCACGATTCGCAAGCTCGGGTTCTGGGCGAGCATGGTGAGCAGGGCTTTTGCAAACCCTGGATGATCTTCCACAAGCAGGATCGAAGACATATTCATACGTCTACTATTATACAATCTGAAAACAGTAAAGATAGTTTCATCGTACGTCTTCACTCACATAAATTTCGCCTTGCAACACACGCTCGATCCCTACCACGATCTCGCTGGCATGGTCTTTTATCAGGTACCCACGGGCGCCGGCTGCTAATGAGGTCCGGGCATAATGCTGCGAAAGGTGCCCGGAAAGCATCACACAGGGAAGTTCCGGATATTGTTCATGAAGCACCAGGACCAGGCTAATGCCGCTCTTTTGTGGCAGCGAGACATCAACCAAAACCAAGTCCAGTTCCAGCTCCGAGACTTTTTGAAGCGCCTCTTCCGCTGACTCTGCAATGGCAATAACGTCCATATTGCCTCGTTCGCGCAAAACACGCTGGAGAGCTTGCGCAAAGATTGGGTGATCTTCCACCATAAGAATCGCAGTCATAATCCAGCATCCTTTTTTTCATAAGGGACCTTGATGATCACTTCCGTGCCGCTCCCTGGTTGTGAATTGACTTCTATGCTGCAGTCCAGAAGGTTGAGCCGATGGCGAATAATCAACAAGCCATGTGTGAGGACAGGATCATGCAGCACACGTGCACTGTCGAAGCCTTTGCCCTGATCTCGGACAACGACGAGCAGTTGTGAATCGTAATGTTCAAAACGAATGACGGCTTCCAATGTTTCGGCGTGCTTCACAATATTGAATAGGATTTCGCGCACTGCATTAAACACCAGCACACGCACGTTCTCATCCAGTTGGGCGGCTGTGCCACTGGTCTGGAGATCCACTTTCAATCCGTATTGCTCATGCATCTGCGAGGCGAGCCATATCACCGCTTCTACCAGACCTTCGCCGTGCAGGATCGGTGGGCTGAGATCTATACTGAGCTTGCGTGTGACTTGAATGGCTTCCGACAGCCACTCTTCCAGTTGTTGGAAGTTCACAGGAAATGCCTGCAGGTCATTCTTCTCATACGCCTCTCGTAAGAATGATAACTGCATCTGGACGGCGAAGATACGCTGTTGCAGATCGTCATGCAGGATTTGCGCCAGACGATGGCGCTCGGCCTGTTCGGCAGAGGTAAGTTCGGCTGCCAGCGAACGGATCTGTTGTTCGGCGCGAACACGATCCGTGATGTCGATGAAGGCTGTAATGAGCGTATCTGTGTGATCAATCTTGATGTATTGAACCGAAGCCAGGATATTTCGCACCTCGCCCGAAGGGCGTGTGATCTCGGTTTCATACGTGCCGATCCGGCCCTGTTCTTTGATCAGAGCGTTGAAATCCTCACGCGTCTGCGCCCCTAACCCTAGCCCTAGCCCTAATTCTTCTTCAGTATGACCGATAAGTTTATCACGCTCGAGGTTAAAGAAATTAAGAAATTCATCGTTGACATTGATAAAGACAGCATCTTCCATACGTGTGAGCGCGGCGGGGATGGGGTTGGCATTAAAGAGAGAGTAGAACAGGTCTCGTGCCTGACTCAGTTGCTTGTTGGATTCATCCAGTTCTTGCGTTCGCTCGGCCACCCGTTTTTCTAGCAAATTCCGCGCACTCCGCAATTCTTCTTCAACCTCTTTGAGTTTATTGATGTCAATAAAGGTGGTGACGACACCTTCAATTCGACCATCCATCGTGTGATAAGGACGCGATCGGATCAGGAGCCAGTTGCCATCCGGTCTCTGCACTTCCCGTTCCACCAAGGTCAGCCTTCGCAAGACTCGCTCTGCATCCTCCACAAACTCACTAAACCCCAGCTTATGGGTGAGGTCGCTGATGCGCCGGCCACGGTCCACATCCATGACACTAAAAAGTTCCCGAACGCCGGCGGTAAAGCGTTGGATGCGTAGCGTGCGGTCCAGGTAAAGGGTGGCGATCTCGGTCGCGCCCATCATGTTTTCGAGCTCCTCATGAGCCCGCGAGACTTCTTCTACTTTGTTCCTGATCTCGCTGTTGACGGTCTGCAGTTCTTCATTAACAGATTGAAGCTCTTCTTTGCTGGTCTCCAATTCCTCAGTAGCAGCGCGATACTCTTCATTAGTGGACTGGAGTTCCTCGTTGGCGGCCTTCATCTCTTCTGTGGAACTTTCATATTCCTCGACCGTAATCTGCAGTTGTTCGCGCAGGCGCTGGATTTCCGACTGCAATTGTGCCACCATTTGATCCCGCTCTGCCTCTGTGCTCGGCACTACCGCGTCCATCGTTCCTGTCGTTTCATCAGGACTATCCACCTCATCTTCGATAAAGAACACGAGCGCCTGTTTTTCTGTGATCCGCTCCGGGTTTGAATAATCCGAGCGAGGACGAACCCAGAGGACCACCCGACGCTTGTGACCATTGAACTGGATGTTCACCGGCCGGCTGGCGGTCGCTTTGCCTTTTTCAAAAGCATGAAAGAGGACGGTGCGCAATTGCAATTGCAGTTCCGGGCGAACCAGTGTGAGCAGGTCACCGGTAATCGGCCCTTTCGGTTGATGCAAATAACGCCCGGCATGTTCCGAAACGTGCAGGATCACATATCTCTCATTGACGAGCAGACTGGGAGGACCATATGACTCAAGCGCACTCTGGTGCTGCTCCTCCATGATTTCCGGCTCTTGGAGGGAGCGCGAGAATTGCGGACGAATGATTGTATAGTTTTCGGTCTTGTAAGGAGCTCGTCGTAGGGAAGGCATTGTAGGCACAAGTGGTCTCTCCCCGGGAAACGACTTGACTTGATATAGGCGATGAGTCTTATCTACTACATTAAACAAGCCGGGCATGTGCTCCGCTGACTCGGAAGAACCGAGGAACAGATAACCATCCGGGTGGAGTGAGTAATGGAAGATATCGAATATTCGATCCTGCGCGGTCCGTTGTAGATAGATCAATACATTGCGACAGGCGATCAATTGCTGGCGCGAGAAGGGCGGGTCGCGCATGATGTTATGACTTGTAAAGAGCACCACATCGCGCAGTTCACGCTTCACCCGGTAATACTCTCCTTCACGCGTAAAGAACCGCTCCAGGCGTTCGGGACTCACGTCGGCTTCGATTGCAGCAGGGTAAAGTCCGTCGCGCCCACGAGCGATTGACCTTTCATCCAGGTCGGAGGCAAAGATCTGCAGATTGGGACGAACGGACTGCCTTTCCGCCTCTTCTAAGCAAAGAATGGCAAGCCCGTACGCTTCCTCACCGGTGGCACAGCCAATCGACCAGACACGAATCGCTTCCCTCTCGCCATTCCCACTTTGGCGGATGATTTCCGGGATGACCTGTTGGTTGAGCGCCTCCCACGATTCGCGATCGCGGAAGAAGTTCGTCACACCGATCAGGATGTCGTTGAACATCGACTGGGCTTCATCCGGATTCCCACGAAGGTTCGCCAAATAAGATTCCAGAGTGCCAAAACCGTTCAACTGCATGCGTCGCTCCACTCTACGCAAGATGGTCGAGCGCTTGTACTGGCTAAAGTCATGCCCGGTGCGGGCATGGACCTGTCCCAGGACGCGTTGTAATGTTTCGGCTTCCGCCTCCGTCAGCAGACCCGGATCATGCGGTAATTGCGGCCGATGTTGGACGTAATCCGCCAGTTTCTCCGCCAATTGACGCGCTGGCAGTACCACATCCACGAGTCCGGTGCTCAGGGCGGCACGCGGCATACTGTCGTATTCTGCGTCTTCAGGATGTTGGACCATGATCAACCCACCTACTTCTTTGACATCCTTGACACCGACGGAGCCATCTGTTCCCCCGCCTGAGAGAATCACAGCAACCGGGTCCGAATGACCGCTAGCAGCCATGCTGCGGAAAAAGTGGTCAATGGGGGTACGGTGCCCATGCGGCTGCTCGAACTCTCTCGTATCCAAATGAGAGTTTGTCATGAGGATGGTGCGGTTGGGTGGAATCACATACACGTGATTGGCTTCTACTGCAGTTCTTTCCGTAATCTGCATGGTAGGCATGCGTGTATTTCTTTGTAGCAACTCTGCCATGTGACTTTCGTGCTCGGGATGTAAATGCGTAATCACCACAAATGCCATACCTGTGTCCGAAGGCAAGGCACTGAAGAAAGCGCTGAGCGCTTCTAGCCCACCTGCCGAAGCACCAATGCCAACGACCGTCAGGCCCTTTTCTCGGTTCGAGGGCTCAACGGGCACTTTTGCTTCGATCTTCTTTGTTTTCCTGGTGGGCTTGGGAGATGAGTCTGATTTTTTGTTCTTGCTTTTATTATCGTCTTTGGAAGCCATCTGAGTCTACGTGGTTACTTCTTTCTCATCTGTGAATGATGTAACCTTTCATCTTCATTATACACCGGATGCTCCTGGCATTTACACACTCTACGACCCATAAAAGTTGGAGATCAAAGGCCGCAAACCCACAAAGTTAAGTTCCGCTGCCAGAGCCATCCCCACTGACCTGTAAATGTCACTCCGCTCAATGATTTGACTGTTTTGGGAGCGCGACAATTGCGTTTTTGTCAGTTCCCGTTAACTCAATTCTCATGCAGGGTTACAGCCAGGGCGGTTATAATGATCCCGCATCGTTGATCCGCCTCAAAGAGAAGCGAAACTTTCACGCTGGAACGGGGTTTGGATGCTATGCAACAAGAAGGAGTAATGAAATGATCGGTGAGAACGCAAAAGTATCTTTTTTTGATCGCCCCAACGTAGAAAAGGGCGTCGTTGAGGTTGGGCAGAGCATTCCTTTTGGAATGGAGCGTGTTTCCAATCCTTCTGTGGGGATTGGCGGTGTGTATGGTACTTGGGGTGACAGTTACGATAATGAAACCCTTCCATTGTTTTTAGAGCAGCGACTGGGACGTCCCCTATCGCCGAGCGAGAAGCTGAATCTGTCGGATCTGGGTTTTAGCAATCGCCACCACCTCCCCTTGAATCTGACTCGTGAGCAGCACAGCAAGCTCGAAATCGAGATCGGCACCCGCTTTTTGAGCGAGGCGATGAAAGCATGTAACTGGCAGCCCTCGGAGGTAGATGCCGTACTCATCGGCATGAGCGCCCCCATTTCGGAAGATTATCTTAACCAGATTACTCGAGCCGCAGGGATCCCTGAAAGCGCTCTAAAAGTGGCTATCCACAAGGCTTGCGACGGCTCGACCAGCAGCCTGCACCTTGCCCTTAACCCGGAACTTCCGGAAAACAAACAGCTCGACCAGAATATCGCCGAATCCCTGTACGGCAAGAAGGTCCTGGTGGGCGGTATCGAGGGCTTGAGCCGTTTTATCATTTCCTCGCATGACCCGATTGCCTTGCAGATGTTCGGCAACGCAGCCGGAATTGTAGGCGTAATTCCTGGGCAGACCATGAAATTCCTGGCAGGTAGGTCGCGCGAAGTCTTTGACGATGACGGCGTGTTGCAGGTGGCAATGTATTATCCGCACTCCCGCGTGAAGCTGGACGGTGTCACCAATGTGGATGTGACTGAACCGTCGAAAAACAATATCCGCGTGGCAGGCTTGATGCATGAGCCGCAGGACGGCTCTTCGATTGCCATGGCAGGACCCATGGGTATGGTCAAATTGTTCGTTCGCACCGGCGTGCAGGTGGTGCGAGATGTCTATTCTGCTTATCAGACAAAACTGGACGAGCTGGGTATGGCTGGCAAGTCGCTGGCAGTTGCGATTGTCCACCACGCCAATTACAAGATCAATAAGCTCAAAGAGAAACATCTGCAGAATGAGGGAATCGTCCTGCCAATGCCCTGGCTTTTGAGCGAGTTTGGCAACGTCAGCGCGGCTTCGAACATGATCGCTTTCCTGCGTGAGCTGCCGAATCTAAAGCCGCTCGATCACATTCTCATCGATGGCTTTGGCGCAGGTACCTATTACGATGTGTTAGCCGTCGAACTGGGTAGATAAAAGCCTGTCTCGCGGAACGGAGCGCCTCTGGGACGCTCCGCTCCGCACGAAGTTGCTCTACAAGTAAGATTTTTTCTTTTCCCACCGAAATTGTAATCTGTTTGTAACTTCCACTTCCATATCCCGTCTTGAATATGTGTAAGGCAATCTTATTCCTATGTGAGACCGGGCTATGTACCGTATTAATCAGAACCATGAAATCGTAAGTTTACTCCTGAAGTTAAAAGAAGTGGAAGAAGAGTACCCTGTAGATCTGCTTTCGGCGCGTCGCTCTTCATTCCTGACGCTGATTTCGCGGTATGTAAGCTCATGGATTCGAGTGGAAAAAGTATTCTTTCGATAAAAAACTCCCGCAAGGGGAGTTCTTTGCCTATGAGGAATGACGGTTGCCATCAGTGGACTGTCATTTTGCTTTTTAAGCGGTTGCGCGACGCCCGAACCAATTCTTCCACTCCTCTTTTTCCCACAGCACCAGCAGGGGCGCGGCGATGAAAATGGAGGAATAGGTCCCACTCAACAAGCCGATGAGCAGGATGGAGGCAAATTCCTGTAGAGTCACGCCGCCGAACATGGCTAGAGCCAGGAGCAGAAATTCCACGGTCATCAACTGCGTGTTGATCGAACGCTGCAACGTTTGCACAATGGAATGATTGACCAGAGTCTCATAGTCCAGGCGGCGATAGATATTGGCGTTTTCACGAATACGGTCGAATACCACGATCGTATCCTGCATCGAAAAACCGATCACGGTCAACAGGGCGGTCAGGAAGAGCGAGTCGATTTCCCAACCCAGCAGCCAGGTCCCGAAGCCTGTGATGGCGAAGATAATCGCTACATCGTGGATCATCGCCAGGATGGCGCACACGCCATAGCGAAAGGCGTTTTGTACGCCGCGGAAGGACCAGGCGATGAAGAGCACCACCAGAAGAGACGACACTGTCACCGCCACCGCGCCGCGCGTTGTCACCTGCTCACCGATGCTTGGTCCTACACTGTCGAAACGAATGACGTTAACTTCGCCAATCTTTTCCGTCAGCGCGCTGATGACGGCATCGCGCTGGTCGTTGTCAAGAAACTCCGAGCGGACGATGTAACTGCCTGCATCACTGGTCTGTACCTGCGCATCGCGGATGCTCGCAGCATCATAGACCGCAATGATCTCGCCAGGCGCAGGCGCCTGATCGGGGAACGTAACTTCAAGCAGACTCCCGCCGGTAAAATCGATCGACAGCGGGACCTTGTTGACAAATAAAAGGATCAGCCCTGAAATAATGATCAGGAGAGATAACCCGAAGAAGAAATAGCGTTTACCAAGGATGTTCATAATCAAAAGCCTTCTCTTTAGATGCCGAACCAGCGTTCAAGATTTTTCGGTTTGAGCCACTCCAGGGCGAATGCCAGCAGAGTACGGGTGATATAGAGTGAAGAGAACAGACTGATCACCACGCCGATCGCCAGCGTCAGAGAGAATCCCTTAACAATAGTGGCGCCGAAGGTGTTGCCAAACCAGAATAGAATGGCAGACGTAATCAGAGCTGCAATATTTGAGTCACGAATGGACGGCCAGGCACGGGTCCATGCCTGGTCGAACGCCTGCCGCAGGACTCTTCCGCCGCGCAACTCCTCTTTTAAACGTTCAAAGACGAGGATGTTGGCATCCAACGCAGAGCCGGTGCTGAGCATGATGCCGGCGATGCCGGGCAGCGTGAGGGTAACACCTAAAAATTTGAAAACTGCGAAGAGAATCGCCGCATATAACAGGATGGAAATATCTGCGGTAATTCCGGGCAGGCGGTAATAGATGCCCATAAAGAGAATCACAATCGTCAAGCCGATCAGTCCTGCCAGAAGGCTCTTTTGCAGGGAGTCTTCCCCAAGCGTCGGACCGATGATGCGGGTTTCCACTACTTTGAGAGGGACGGGCAGCGAACCATAGCGTAATTGCACGGCGAGGGCGTTTGCGCTTTCATTGGTGAACGCGCCGCTGATCTGCCCCTGCCCATCCGGGATGGCGCCTTCGATGCCTGGGGCGGAGACCACACGCTTATCGAGGGTGATCGTCAGAATTTTGCCGATATTAGCGGCGGTATGCTGCGAAAAAATCCTGGCACCTTCCGGGGAAAGCACAAAGTCCACCGCGGGTTGTCCAGATGCATTGACGCCCACGTTGACACTCGTCAGTTCTTTCCCTGTCATGATCGTATGAAAGATAGGTTGGGGGTTGGTTCCATCCTCGTCTGGAGCAGGCGGGGTGGGCTCAGCGGTCGCCCCACCGGCGAAGTCGGTTTGAATGATCGTGCCCTCTTCAGGTCGGAAATCGCCCGTATCAACGAACTCCATCAAACCGGTCTGCTGGATAATGTCGAGAATGGCATCTGTATCTTCTGCGCCCGGGAATTCTCCCACGATACGCCGGTCTCCTGCCAGCTGAATCAAATTTTCGCTGACGCCCAGGGCATTCGTCCGGTTCTCCACAATGGTGCGTGCGGTTTCCATTTCCTGTGCATCCACAGTTGTGGTTTCGGGCACATCTGCTTCGAGCAGAACTTGCAAGCCGCCCTGCAGGTCAAGCCCGAGGCGGGGTGCAATATTACGGCTATAAAGAACTGAATTATTAATAGGATTGGTGATTTGGATCTCATTCCTCACATCTACCAAGATGGCAAGGGCAGCCACGAAGAGTGTGAGCGCCAAACGGGTATAAAGGTTTCGGGTCATGCGTTGGAATCTCCATCCATAAAAATGTGGCGCGAGGTTGCGACTTTGCGTCTCAACCACTGGGCGCCACGCGGCGATGATTATACTCGCGTTGATAGGGCGTGGGTAGGACGAATTATCAATTGTATGCTAAATAGGCTCCTTGCCCACCACGGCATTGACAGGGATGCCTGTTTTACAAGAGTCCCTTAATCCTTCCTCTTATGTCATGGATACACCCATTCCTTGAAAAGGTCGTCAAGGTCACAGGCACAGTGTTTTTCGGCGAGCGATTGAAAACCCTCAGGAGTGGCAATCCCCCAGGAAAGCGTTTCGGTATAGTCTTTAAGAAAAGCATTAAAGACTTTTTCTCCCATTCTCTCCCGTAACGCGACGAAGAACAACGGTCCGCGCCCATAGACGATCGCGCTGTATTCCTGCCCGGAGTATTTCGCGACCGGCAGACCAATTGGAATCTCTGCCCGGTTCACGCCCTCCCAGCGCGCCTCCAAGGAATGGCGGAAGCCTGCCTCCCCCCCGGGACCATATTCATCGGCATAATATTGAAGCGTCACGAATTGCGTCAGTGCTTCATCCAGCCAGGGGTCGTCGAGCTGGTCGTCTCCGACAAGCCCGTAGAACCACTGGTGTCCGATCTCGTGCGCGACGGTCGATTCCATATAGATACTTGCTGGCGCGCCGCGGTAGTCTGAGTCGACATTGTAAATACGGGATGTGATCGCGATCATGCCCGGGTATTCGATGCCCAGGGCAAGCGTGGGGGTCGAAACGATGTCAAGTTCCGTGTAGGGAAATGGTGCATACCTCGCGCTGAAGTCTTCAAGGGCGCGCGCAGCGACTTCTAATGCCATCTCTGCCCCGTCTTTATCTGTGCCAGGCGCGTAACTGCGAATGGTGACTTCGCCAAAGGTCTGTGCGATCTCTGTATAGTTCGGACTGGCTGCCAGGTAAAAATCCCGCGCTGGGCCGCTCACCACGTGTACGGTTTGCCTCTCGCCGCTTTCGTGGGAATAAATCACCCGCCCGGCAGTGACAATTCTTAAGTCTTTTGGGGCTGTAATTTTGACAAGGAAGAATGAGGTATCGGCATAGGTCACATCGCCGCTTTGCGGAGGAATCTCAGCGTTCCAGCCTTCGTCATCGTACACAGCGATCATAGGATAAGCGTGGGCGAGGGCGAGCACGTCCTCGAAATAGGCAAGCACGCCGTAATTCAAATCCACACCTTGTGGAACGGTCACCGCAAAATCCATGTGGAGGACGGTGCTTTGACCGGGCGCAAGCGGCGTGGAGAAGGGAACGATCAAGAGACTGTCCTGTAGTTCCAGCCTGGGCGTGACACCCTCCCCATCGACGGTCAGGTTGGAAACGGTTATTTCTCCGCCAAGGATGTTGGGAAAAAGACGCAATTGTACTTGCTCCAAGGGGGCAGCTTCCGCGTTCGTATATCGCACCGCCTCCGTCCCTGCGATGTGATAGATATCCTCGGCAATATTGAATTCAATGTGATACACACTGGCATGCGGTAACTCGTTGAGAACGGATTGCTCGGAGGAGACCAGGCCGCTTTTGAACAGGGAGCGATCTTCCCAGGGAGTATCGAATAGATTGGGGTCAGTCGTCTCAGTTAAAGATGCTGTTGTCGGAGCAGGACTGGAGCAAGAAACGAAGAATAAGCCTGCACTGAGTAAAAGAACGCACAGTTTCTTCATGAATTGATTTCCTTCAGATAATCCAGTACTTTTCGCAGGACCTGCTCCGGGGTTAAAGGATCGGTATCGATCACGAGATTTGCATGCTGGCGGGCATGCGTGAGACGTCGGGATTGTTCTTCATAATCTTTTTCCTGCCATGACAGTTTCTGGCGCGCCGTGCTGACGGGAAAGGATGAATCCAGAAAGATCAAAATATCGGGATTGGTAATCCTCTGCCACATGGCTTGCACGTAAGAGTGTTCCTGCGCGATGTGACGACAGGCATACCCATAGGATTCAAGCCCTGCGACCAACGTGGACTTTCCCGAACCACAGGGACCCACAACACCAACGACTAGTCTCTTATCTGGAGGCTCCATACGAAATGAGTAAGTCGGGTTGGGAACCCGACTTACTGGTTATCCTGCACGAGTTTACTTAATTGTGCCGGTCCGCCGAGGACAGCGAGGATATCCCCGGCATAAAGCGCATGTGTATCGGTGGGATGCATATCCGACTCCGCGCCGTGTCGAAGCAGAATAATGCTGAGATCATAATTATCCTCCACGAAGCCAACTGTTTTGTTCACCAGCTTGGAGGAGTCCGCGAGGGTGATGCGGGCTAGACTAAGCTGTTGTCCTTCGATCGAAATTGGGCTTGTGACATCTGCTCCTGCCGCGGCAGCTGCAAAGACGGGGGCGGCCATGACCGTTGCACTCAATGCCGCAAATCCAAACTGGACTTGCAGGGCGTGAGCAAATTCTTCATCAAAAATACGGATGATGACCTGGATTCGAGAATTGAGACTGCGTGCTTTCAGCGCGATCTGCAAATTCACGGCATCGTTCTGGCTGGCAAGCACAATCGTACGTGCATGGGCGATGTTCGCGGATTCCAACGCCACTGTCCGGGTACCATCCTCCTGAATGACAGGTATCCCCATTTTCTGTACAGCTTTAAAGGAGTCGATGGAGGGATTTTGCTCGATCACCACGACCTGCTTGCCCATGTCGTGCAACGTCTGCACGACACGGTAACCAAGATGCCCCAAGCCTACCAGAACGATGTGATTGTTTATTGTGGATGCTACAGCCATCTCCCACTCCTTGCTACGTGTGCGGCGATTGAAAAATAGAGTGCCGAAGTCCGCCAGACCCTGGGCGAGAATGATCGCGCCGATCAGGGGCATGAGAAAATGAAATATCTGCAAAGCGGGATGTTGAGGGAAGTCGCCTACCACCTGCAAAAACGTGGCGCTCAGGACGATGTAGATCGCCTCCCCAATGCTCTCGATTGGTTCTCCCACCTGCGTTGCCAGCAGTCTGTAATACAGTCCGCCTCCAATGATAACGAGATTGAACAGAATCAGCGGCAGGCGAAATTCATTTAACAGGATCAGAGTGTCGCGCCATGCCGCCTGCCAACTCCGCATCAATTGCTTCATGACAACTGTGCAACACCATCGATCGGGAGACGAACTGCCATGCGCCGAACGTTATCCCCCATATGCGCTGTGACCTTTAACACCAGCACGCTGATGTCATCGGCAGGACGCTCATCATCCAGGCTGACAGCCTGTGCCAGGAGCGCATCCGCTAATGCTTGCGGCGTCGGATCCTGATCTTCCAGCACGGAACGGAGCATGGCACCCACATCCATGGGCATGCCACGACGTTTCCCCGCATGCACCAGACCGTCGCTGTATATCACCACGATCAGACCTGGCTCGATGGCGATCTCGGTGATGAGTGGACGTATATTGCGTGACGTGCCCAGAGGGATGCTTTCTTCGTCAAGGAGGTCGATCCGCTCGCCGCGACAGATGAACATCGGCGCAGGGTTGTTGCGGGTCAGCACCAGCGTACCGCTTCGCAGATCCACCGAGGCGATATTCAGCGTGCTGATGACTTTGCCTTGCTTGTCTGTGTAGAGGGCATCGGAAGCTGCTCGCGCGGCGGCTCCATCTCGTACCCCTTCCGCCAGTAAGCCGATCACTTTGCGGACGACCAGGAGAGAAATCGCTTTGGCGCCGCGCCCCGACGATTGTCCATCGGCGAGCACCACAGAGAGTCCCCCATTCGGTCGTTCGACGACCTCCAACGTGTCACCGCTTTCCGAGACGGCGTACTTGTTGACCTTTGCGACCGCGATCTGAACTTCCATATCTTCATTTTACTATGGGATTTTATTGGGCTTGCAGGAAAGTGCCGCTTCCGTGTACCCCATCTGAATTTTGATAGATTCACCGTGTAAGGCTGGAACTTCCCTGAGACAGAGCAAGCAACTCTGGTTTGTTCGTAATCAGCATATCCCCAACCTGGGTGAGTGCCAGAGCAGCCAGTGTGACGCCATAACGCAATCCCGCGGAAAGGTCATGGTCCAGCCATCCCTGAATGAGTCCCGCCGCAAGCGCATCGCCCGCACCCAGGCGGTCGATGATGTGCGTGGGAAGCGCCGTCTCACGCTGCCATTCATTTCCGTTCCAAAGCACAGCACCCTGCTCTCCAAATGTCACAACAACATGGCGCGCCCTGCTAAGCTCGCGTAGCTCCCCAGCGACTTCCTGCATCGTACCCGTGCAATGAAATAACCGCTTCGCGTCTAACTGGCTGCAAAACAACAATTCCGCCTGCTGGATCAAAGGCAGAAGGGTTTGCGCCGCGTCTGCTTCTGACCAGAGTTTCTGGCGGTAGTTGATATCGAAACTGACCGGGATATGGCGCTCTTTTGCTCGCCGTATCGCTTCCTGCATGATTTCCGAACAAGAGTCAGAAAGCGCAGGTGTAATGCCTGTTAGGTGTAGCAGCCGTGTATCGAGCAACAAATCCCAATCGATTTCGTCCACCTGCAATTGCGCTGCGCAGGAATTCGCACGGTCATAGGTAACTTGAATCCCGCGCGGCGGCGCAGCAAACTCAACGAAATATGTCCCCATCCGTCCATTTTCTTTCCAAGAGATTCCAGTTGTTTCCACGCCTGCTGTGCGCAAGGCATGAAAAGCGAAACGCCCCAGCGGGTTATCGGGAAGCGCGCCAAACCAGCAGGTTTTTCTTCCTAAGCGCGCCAGTACTGTGAGGACGTTTGCTTCTGCCCCCGCCGGATACATATCCAATTGTGTCGCGGTTTCAATTCGCTTTCCGGAGGGAACGCTGAGGCGCACAAGCATCTCGCCCATCGAAGTGACGTCAAAGCGAGGTTCAGAACGGTTATGGTTCACCATTGGATGAGCCTGCTCATAGAGAGACTATTGGTCTCCCACATACGCAATGACATCGATCTCCACTAGGAAACCAAGTAATTGACTCCCTACTGTTGTCCGCGTTGGTTTCGGATCGGAAAAATAAGTTACGTAAACCTGATTGTAGCCTTCGAAAAGACTCAGGTCTGCCAGGTGAGCACTGACCTTGACTACGTCGTCTAACGTGGCGCCACCTGCTTGGAGGATTGCTTTGATGTTCTCCAGGACCTGCCTGGTCTGTTCCTCGATTGTTTCTCCAATAATCCGCCCGGTGACAGGATCGCGAGGGACTTGACCAGATACAAAGAGGAAGTCTCCGGCACGCAGTCCAGGCGAATACAATGCGTTGGGTGAGGCGCCAGAATTTGTAATTGGTTTCTTAGGCATGTATGACTCTCCATGATGATGTAGTAACAGCTTTCGCCGTTCCATCCACTGTAATGGTGAATGAAGTCGCCACTACTCTTAATTTTTCCAGGCATCTCGCAGCAGCCGCAACCAGTTGCCGTGCATGACGGCCGCGATATCGTGATCACGGTAGCCGCGCTTTGAGAGGATGTCCGCCAGGTGTTGAAGATCGGCAATCGTATCCAGATCAGCAGGAGATTGTTCGCGACCAAAGCCTCCGTCGAGGTCGCTGCCGATCGCGGCGTGCTGGCTATTCCCCGCAAGCTGGCAGATGTGGTCAATGTGATCGGCAACATGGGTCAGCATCACCCGCTCGTTATCCCTCGCGCCGCGTGTCCAATCAGACCGTAGCATCCAGTTGTCGAAGGCAACCCCAATCACCCCTGCGCGTGTAATGATGGCATGAATCTGTTTATTGTCAAGTTGGCGCTGGTGCGGGACTAAAGCTCGGCAATTGTTATGGCTGGCAAGGACGATACCACCGAAATACTCCATCGCTTCCCAAAACGCCTCATCCGAGAGATGGGTGAGATCGAGGAGAATGGTGTGTCCCTCCATCTCGCGCAGAAGCTGCTTTCCCTCGAATGCCAATCCAAGCTCAGTCGACGTCCCCCCTGCATAGCGACCAGGTCCATAGTGGGCAGGACCGATTATGCGTACCCCGGCTTGCTTCCATACCGGTAACTGATCCGGTTGAAGAATGGGGTCGGCGCTCTCCATGCTGATTACCAACCCAACCGCCGGCTGCAGCAAAGATGTATCCTCCTCCCAGCGACGCCACGCGGCGATATGCTCGTCCAGATCTTTCCTGTCTGTGATCAAGCGGACTTTGCCTGCATCATGGAGCGCCCGGTAATACGCCAGTTGACCCTGGGCAATGGCGTACGCCTGGTAAGGAGACGAATAATCAATGTTTTGGATCGTGCGTCCCGTAGATCGAGCCAGCAGGGTGGCGAAACAGAGCGCGATCCGTCCCTGGCGCATTTCGGGCAGCGCAACAGTGCCTTGCCCTCGCCCTGGACCAGTGAGGTTGCTTTCCACTGTACGAATCGTATAGACCGAATGCTGAATATTGCGATTCCATTGGAGGGCGTTCCAGGCAAGGTCGAGGTGAGCGTCTACGATTAGCATAGAAGTCAATTCCTTCGCCGATTTTACTATCAGTCCACGTCTCGATTCCTTAACTAAGTATTTCCTGAGAATCAAGGATTGTGCTTGACAGATCGAACAATTCCAATATAATGTACATGCTCGACGTCAGGGTGCCCCCCTCACTCTGACGTCGGGCATTTTAATGCCTGTTCACTTCGATTGGATTTATTTGTTATCCTTGACGCACCCTTGGCCTGCCGCTATAATCTGCCCGCTCAACTAAAAAAACCAGCGGGACGTACCAGCTGTGCAAATGTAATTAAGGAGAAAGATTCAATGCCCCCACATCCTAAGCGCAAACACTCGAAAAGCCGCCGCAACATGCGCCGCGCGCACGATGCCTTGCAGCCTCGTAATCTGACTGCCTGTGCCAACTGCGGCTCGATGCGCCTTCCCCACACCGTTTGTCCGAATTGTGGATATTATGAAGGTCGTGAAGTGGTCGAAGTGAAGAAAGAAAAGAAAAAGGCTGAGTAGATCAGGGCACATGCCCTGCTACTGCAAACGGGTCGTGACGAACACGACCCGTTTGTGTTTAATGGGTTTGTAAGGCGTGGCGGCTGCCGTGCCTTGAGCTCACCGCTGATATGGAGACACATGAAATTAAACCCAAAAACCACCGCGTTCGTATTCCCAGGGCAAGGCTCTCAGACGATTGGCATGGGAAAAGAGCTTGCCGAAACCTATCCAGTCGCAAAAGAGATCTTTGATCAAGCCGACTCGATTCTGGATTTTTCCCTGTCGCAGTTAATGTGGAATGGCCCTACGGAAGAACTAAATGAAACGATCAATACACAACCTGCTCTCTACGTCCATTCGATTGCCGCCTGGAGAACCTTCACGCTTGTTTTTCGAGACCCTTCGGCAGACTCAGGGCAAGCCTTTCGGCCTGCCGCCGTTGCCGGACATTCTCTCGGCGAGCTCTCCGCGCTGACCGCCTCAGGTGCTTTGTCGTTTGAAGATGGGCTAAGGCTCGTCCGGACGCGCGGCGAATTGATGAAGCGCGCCGGGGAATTGAATCCCGGTGGAATGGCGGCGATCCTGGGGGTCGACATCCCCACGCTGGATAAAGTTTGTGCAGACGCCAGTACTGCAGAGGAGATTGTTCAGGTTGCGAACGATAACTGTCCGGGGCAGGTGGTGATCTCAGGGCATAAGCCCGCGCTGGAACGCGCAATGACTGCCGCGAAAGCCGCAGGGGCAAAACGGGCGCTCCCACTGGCAGTAAGCATCGCCGCGCATTCGCCATTGATGGCATCGATCCAGGAAGATTGGAATTCTGCCGTGGATGCCTGCGCCATGGAAACCCCACAGATTCCCGTTGTGGGAAACGTCCACGCCAAGCTTGTGCTGACCGCCGATGAACTCCGTGCAGATATCAAAGCGCAGATGCAGTCGCGCGTGCGCTGGACCGAATCGGTGCAGTTGATGCAGTGGAATGGGATTCAGGCGTACGTCGAGGCAGGGGCGGGTGAGGTTCTGTTGGGAATGGTCAAACGAATCGACGCGGCGGCTGCGCGGTATCCGCTGGGCGCCCCGAAAGATTTCGTCGCACTTGCAGAATAAATACCTGACAGGTGACTGTGACTCTCTTTCCCTTTTATAAATCGACTATACTTTCCCTATGGCTGACTTGAACACTCGCATGGAACGTGTGATCGAGGAGATGAGCGGTAATGAAGCGCTCCTGCAAATGCTCGACACCGACGCCGCTACCGAAATGCTGAACTGGGGGATCGCTGCTGCAAAGTCAATCATCAGTAAGACAAGAGAGCTCGATGACTTCGCTGCTGATCTGGCAATCCTGCCGCGTTTGAAAGCGATCCGGCAAGCGATGCGTTCCATCGGAAATTGGGCAGCAGGTAAATATACGGACCCCGAGCGCCGCCTGCAGTTGCGGGACAAATTGCTTGCGCACTTTCGTACCATTTTTGGGGAACGACGAGAGCTGCCCTCTCCCAGACAGATGGATGAGCTATTAAGCCAGGTGGAGGAAAGAAAATATACTCCTCGCCAGTTGATATTGAAGTTACAAGATCTGCTAGAACAACGAGGTTAAGGAGAACCCATGCCAAGGCGCCGCGCCAAATCCAGAACCGACTCATCAGTGACTTTATTTGTATTAATTATTCTGTTCATTTTTGGCATCTATTATTCGATTACAGGCAGGGACCCCGGAGGCGTTTTTGGCTCGGGAACTCCGACGGCAGTTGTCGCTACTGAAACATCACCTGCTGCAAATGTTCCTACCGCCGTGAATGCCAGTGGCACCTGGTGGGAAGTCTATTTCACCGACCCCGTCAATATAAACAATCCTGAGGACTGGCAGAGCTCCGTCGAAGGGCGGTTGATCGAGAAGATCCACGCCGCGCAGGACAGCATTCACATTGCCTCCTTTGAATTCGATCTGACACCTGTGGCGGAGGCATTGATTGCTGCCAAACAGCGCGGCGTGGATGTGCGCTGGGTGACTGACAACGAGCACGGCATAGAAGCCGATGAAGAGCCCGGGCATGGTCAGTTTGCGATGCTGCAAGAGGCAGGGATCGAAGTCCGGGCGGATACGCGTTCCGCGCTGATGCACAACAAGTTCTGGATCTTCGACGGTCAGATCGTGTGGACCGGTTCGACCAACGTCACTGAAAATGGAATCTTTGATCAGGATAATAATGTTGTGGTCATCCAGTCGCCCGAGCTGGCTACGATCTATGAACGCGAATTTCAAGAGATGTGGGATGGGCAATTTGGACCGAAGTCGCCTTCTACCCTGGATCAGCAAGTGGTTACGTTGAATGGCTCGAGGATCGTAGTCGTCTTTACTTCAGAAGACCCGGCACTCGAAAATGCCATCGTCCCCATCGTACAGTCCGCGAAACAGAGCATCCGTTTCCTCACATTCAGCTTCACTGATTATCCGCTAGCGGATGCGATGAGTCAGCGATTCAAGGCCGGCGTGGATGTGGCAGGTGTCTTCGAGAAGGTGGGCAGCGAGACGGAAGCTGCTGAGCTTCGCACGCTAATGTGTAGAAGCGTTCCGGTGAAGCAGGATGGGAATCCCGGGTTTTTGCATCACAAAGTAATCGTGGTCGATGAACGTATCGTCATCACGGGCTCCCTTAATTTTTCCACTAATGCGGAAGAAAATAACGATGAAAACGTGATCATCATCGACAACCCCGATATCGCCCGCTTGTATCTGCAGGAGTTCGACCGGGTCTGGAGCCTGGCGAGTGATCCGGAAGTGGAGACGATTGCGTGCGGCTAACGGCAGAAACGGTTGCAATCATGGACAAAGAAAACATAAAAATCAGAAAGCGCCCGTGAGGGCGCTTTCTGATGTAGCATGTGCCGATTAATCATCCAGCACAAACGTCACTTTCAATTGCACACGGAACTCGGTGATGTTGCCATTGTCATCGACGGTTACATCCTGGTTGGCAACCCAGGCAGATTTGACATTCCGAAGTGTTTTCGCCGCGCGCGAAACTCCCTGGCGAATGGCATCGTCAAAACTTTCCGTGGACGATGCTTTGATCTCACTCACTCGAGCGACAGACATGGCAGTCTCCTTTCGTGATTCGTAGGAAGATAGAACTACAATTTTTGCTGGAATGAATCATCCTCTGGCAGAGGGGCCCGATCTGCCAGAGGTTGAGCTTCCTGTTGAGGCTAGAATCCGTCCACGAACGTGGCAACCGCCAGGACCGCAAATCCGAGAAATAACAACCAGAAGCTAAGTCCACTGATGACCGGCAGGGCCATGAAGCTGCCCAGAAAGCCAAGCACGCCGAGGACAACAGCAACCCACCAGGTAACCGTCTTTGGTGCAGAGAGTTTCATTTTGATGCTCCTTATTTTGACAAACGAAGATGAAGTTTCATGTTCTTTGAACGTGGCCCGTCTTACAGAGTTGCATCTTCTATAACACACAACCTTTAAGAACGTCACGCGCTCGACGAGGTGCAAGCAGATGCAATGGACTCTTGACTCCCTTCCATTGTGAGAGACCCCTTCTCATGCCTTCGTTGGGGATGGTATTGACTGTTATAATCAAAGTACACGGCCGCAGCGAGCATTCCCGATCAAACCGAATTCTGATATTGGAGGAAATATGAATTGGCTCTTCGCGTTCGTTCTTGGTTTGCTAATTGGCTGGTTGATAGAATGGCTGATCGACTACTTCTACTGGCGCAGGCGTTATGCAGACAAAGAAACGATCGAGCCGCGGGATTATGTAATTCCTGAGCAAGCCACGTCAGCTCGGGTTGAAGAACACGAACCAGTTGTTCCAACGACGCCCGATGACCTTAAGGTCATAAAGGGGATTGGAAAGGTGATCGAACGCAGGCTGAACGATGCCGGCGTTTACACGTTTGAGCAATTGGGAAGCTTAACGCCAGCAGATCTGCGCAAAATTTTAGGCACTGCCATCGAGCGCCTTGCCAATGAGGAATCTTTGTTGCAGCAGGCTCGCGATCTCGCACGCAGGAATCGGTGAGACAATGAACCGCGCCAGTGCTCCCAGACTCGATCGATTTAAGATGATCGTCAGTTTCATTCTCGGAGCAATTCTTCTTCTTATGCTCCTGCGTGGATGTGCAACCAACACAGTTCCAAATGAAATAGCAACCGAGATGACGGAGACTTTGCCAGTATCAAACATCATGGAGACATTGACTCCATTGCCTGATTTCACAGAAACGGTTTCTGTTCCGCCTGCTACCGAAACGCTTGTTCCCTCGACCGATGCCGCAACCTCCACCCAAACCGCCAGCTTAGAGACATCAACCTCTCTTCCCGAAAAGTCGACGCCTACAGTTTCCCCGGACACAACATCCACACCTGAATTAACGAAGACGGTAGCAACGCCTGCCTCCGGGGAAGGATCCTCCTGCAATACGAGCGCGCCAAGCCGTCTAAGTGTTGGGCAGCGGGCGAAGGTGATTCTGAGACTCAATATGCGCAGTGAAGCCTCCATCACTGCACCCATCCTGGAAACCAACCCCGCAAATACCGAAGTGGAAATCATCGGCGGCCCCGTGTGTACGCCCGTGGAAAAGCGTGCCTATCTCTGGTGGCAGCTACGCCTGCCCGATGGCACAGAGGGATGGTCTGCCGAAATGCAACTTAACCAGCCCAGCTACTTTCTGGAACCTATTTCATGAGTATGAAAGGATGAACAGGCATGAACAAAAGCTCAAAATCGATCGGTACATCTTCGCGAGCATCCGTGCGTAAGACCCCCTCCCGAGCCCCGGCACAGGGCACCGATTTGTCTGCGCTCTTTAACGTAGCTGCCAAAACGCTGGCTGCGAACCGGTCTACACTCAATCAAGCCGATTTGGAAAATCAGAACCATGGAGATAACATGGTCCAGGCTTTCAAAATGATCTCCCAAGCAATGGCAACGCAGCGGGGCGCACCGCCCTCCCAGCAGCTTCGCTACGCCAGTGATTATCTGGGGCAAAATGCTAACAGTGGGTCTGCGCATGTGTATGCCCAGGGGTTGGCACAGGCTGCTCAACAGTTGGAAGGCCAGCAGGCGATATCACCGGATAACGCGCTGCTCCTCATTCAGTCTCTGCTGGGGGGTAACCAGTCCTCACCCCAGGCGGACGCCGGCACCGATTTCCTTGGATCATTATTGGGGGGACAGCAAGTGCCACAGCAAACTCAGGGCATTGACCTGAACGCACTATTGAGCGCAGGACTGACGTTTATGAGTGCTAAGCAACAGGGGCAGGATAATGTCCAGGCTGCTCTCACAGCCCTGATGTCTGCGGGTCCGATGGCGCAGCGGTCGTATCGGCAGCAGTCTGGTCAGCTCGTGGGGAATGCGTTGCTGCAGGCCATTGCCGGCATGGCGCGGCGAAGGTCATGAATTCCAATCCTATAGAAAAGCGCCCGTTCGGGCGCTTTTCTTTTCAAGCTTGTTTTCGCAGATGCCGAGTTTTTAGCCTGGCAGGAATGCTCTGGCAAGCTCCATCGCTTCCGACATATCGCCCTGGACCTTTGCTTTTCCTTGCATGAAGGCTTGCATGGGGTCCAGTTTGCCATCAGCAACCGCAAGGACGTCATCGGTATCTGCCGTTACAGTGATTTCAGGCGTGGCATGAGTACCTTTAGCCACGTTTACATTTCCATCTTTGATGGCTACGTTCCATTGGCCCGCCTGCGATCCCGTCACATTCAGCTGGATGACTGTGTCGGCGCGTTTTGCTTTCTCTCCTGGAAGGGTTTTCGGGATCATTGCAATCAAACTTTCAATCGTGTGTGCCATAGAGACTCCTTTATAAAGATATAGATTCTTTTGATTTGCTAGACGTGCTTAATGTATGTCTCGCCGTCATATATCATGGCAGCCCAACCGTTGTCGAGTTTCGCCCAGGTATCCTTTCCGTCAGACCAGGTGGAATGGATGGTCACTTCATTGCCATCGACCAGTCCGCCTACCACCTCAGAGGTCGTGTTGTGGTCGGCGCGAATGCGCAGGCTTCTGACGGTTACAACTCCTTTTTTCGGTGCGCCCGCCTCTGTGGCTTTTTCTACAGAGGCTCTGAGTGCAGCGCTCCTCTCTGCCGCGGCTTTCTGGGCAGCCGCTTTCGTGGCAGCGGCTCTTTCGGTGGCAGCTTTTTCTGCCGCAGCTTTTTCTACGGCGGCTTTGGCTGCCGCTTCTTTCTCGTCGCGATCTGTGAGGGCATCGATGGCTCTATCGAACAAACTCTTTTTTTCTTGTTCTTCACTCATCTTTTTCTCCATTTCGCTCGGCTGGGGTGAGACCGCTATTGTATCACTTCACCAGTGTGTTGTTACTGGAAATCATCTACGGGTATAATTTAAGCATGACAACCATGTCTGACAATTGTATTGTCAGCGCCGCCTCGGGCGGTTAATTGTCTATATCTGGTCAGAGAAGATTTCTGACCAGATTTTATTTGGAGGACATGTACTCAAGGAGAGCCATGAGGTTAAGCAAACTTGCCAGTGGAATTGCCGAATCTCCCACCTTTGCATTGAACGAGGAAGCGCGAGTCCTGCGCGAGCGTGGCGAGGCTGTCATCAACCTGGGCATTGGCGAACCCAAGAATAAGACTCCCATGTCCGCGATCCTTGCCGGCGCGGCTCGTCTGACGAGCGGGGAGGTGAAATACACCCCGCCGGATGGTTTACCTTCCATGAAGAAGGCGGTGATCCGCTATACGGAAAAACATTACGACCGACTGGCGGCGCCTGAGAATGTCAGCATTACGAATGGGGCGAAGCAGTCGCTTTTTAACATTTTTTACTCGATCCTGAATCCGGGCGACGAAGTCATTGTGCTCGCTCCCTATTGGGTATCCTATAACCAGATGATTCGTATGTGCATGGGTGTGCCTATCATCGTTACGCCAGAAGAGGCCACATTTACACCGCGCTTCGAGCAGATCGAGCAGGCTGTGACCTCCTCCACACGCGCCATCATTGTCAACAGTCCGAATAACCCCTCGGGTGCAATCTATCCGCCCGAGCTAATCGAAAAGATTGTGGACCTGTGCGAGAAAAATGCCATCTTCATCATCTGTGATGATATCTATCATATGCTGACGTTTGACGGCAATGTGGCTGTGCCTGCCTATCGCTTCACCAAGAAAGACCTGGAAGACTCTCACATCATTGTTGTCAATGGGGTGGCGAAGCTGTATGGAATGACCGGGTTTCGCGTGGGCTGGACCATCGCGCCGCGTGAGCTGGCGCGCGTCATGAACAACGTGCTTGCCCAGACCACGTCCTGTGTTTCGCCCGTTGCACAGGCGGCCGCTGAAGGTGCCTTGAATGGTCCCCAGACCGTGGTCGAGGCGCTGCGGCTGCACATCCAGAACAATCGAGACGTCGTCCTTCGGGAGTTGCGCGCTTTTAACGGAGCCCGGCTGATCGAGCCCTGCGGCACATTCTATGCATTGCCAGATATTCGTGCCTACGCCCACAACTCGGTGGAAGTGTCCCAGTTTCTGCTCAAAAAAGCAAAGGTGGTAACGGTGCCAGGAAAAGAGTTCGGCATGGAAGGGCATATTCGCATCTCTTTTGCAGGCTCGGTCAATGACGTATCGGAGGGAATTGCCCGCATCAGGTGGGCACTCGATCCAGCCAGCCCCACGGAAATTTACATTGGCGATCAAAAGATGGTTAGAGATTGGGTGTAAAAATTTCTCCTTTGTCCGACATGGATGCAAGGCATAATCGTAAATAAGACTAGCAGTTTCTCAAAGCCTACTGTTCAATGGCAAGACCGGATACAATAATCACCTCACGGCTCTCGAAAGGAATTAAATTCATGAATAATTTGCTCAATGTCGAAACACCTGCGGAATCTATTGCACAACTCCGCCAAGCAGATTACCAGCTGTCCAATCATGGGATTGGGAATGTGCGCCAGGTGTATTGGAACCTTCCCGTGGAGGCGCTTTATGAAGAGTCCATCTTTCGCGGCGAAGGCGTGACTTCCCTTGGCGGACCTCTGATCGCGCATACAGGTAAATATAAGGGACGTTCAGCCAACGACAAATTCACGGTGCGCCACTCAGACTCGGAAAATAACATCTGGTGGGGGTCGCACAATCGTCCATTTTCCATGGACAAGTTCGATGCCCTGTACGAGCGCCTGCTTGGTTACCTGCAAGGCCACGACATCTTCGTTCAGGATACCTATACTGGCGCAGATGAACAGTATCGTCTGCCCGTCCGTTTCGTGACGGAACGCGCCTGGCACAGCATGTTCATCCGTAATATGTTCATCCTGCCGCAGTCGCTGGAGGAATATAAGAGCTTTGTTCCCGACTTTACCGTGATCGATGTGCCCGGCTTTAAAGCTACTCCTTCGATTGACAACACCAATACGGAGACATTCATTATCCTGAATCTGGAGCGAAAGCTTGTGATCATCGGAAATACAGAGTATGCCGGTGAAATGAAGAAATCCGTTTTCACCCTGCTGACGTACCTCCTGCCCCTTCAGGGTGTATTGTCGATGCACTGCTCTGCAAATGTGGATCCGCAGAATACGAACGACGTAGCACTCTTTTTTGGTTTGAGCGGCACGGGAAAGACGACTCTTTCCGCGGACCCCTCACGCCGCCTGATCGGAGATGATGAGCATGGCTGGAGCGATAACGGCGTATTCAATTTCGAGGGCGGTTGCTATGCCAAGGTGATTGGTCTGTCTGAGGAGGCGGAACCGGAAATCTACGCAACTACCAAACGATTCGGGACGATCCTCGAGAACGTCCCCTTTGACCCGCTCACCCGCCAGGTCGACCTCAACGATAATTCGATCACGGAAAACACGCGCGCGTCGTATCCGTTGGAATTTATCGCGAATGCGGTCCCCGAAAAAAGAGCCGGACATCCAAAAAATATTATTCTGCTGACTTGTGATGCAAACGGCGTCATGCCTCCCATCGCACGCCTAAATACGAACCAGGCGCTGTACCAGTTCATTTCCGGCTATACCGCCAAGCTGGCCGGGACAGAGGTGGGGTTGGGCAAGGAACCTGCCATTACGTTCTCAGCTTGTTTCGGCGCTCCTTTTATGATGCATCACCCGTCTAAATACGCGGAACTACTTAAGCGAAAGATCGAACGATACGGCGTCCAATGCTGGCTGGTGAACACCGGGTGGGTGGGGGGACCCTATGGTGTGGGCAAGCGTATTTCCATCCGGTATACGCGAGCGCTGTTGAATGCTGCCCTGACTAACTTGCTGGACAATGTGAGCTACACGACTGACCCTGTTTTCGGCTTTGAGGTCCCTACGGAATGCCTTGGCGTGCCCAGTGAAGTGCTTTCTCCGGCTTCTTCCTGGACAGATAAGACAGAATATGACAGGCGCTATCGGGACCTTGCCCGGCGATTTCAGGAAAACTTCGCCAAGTTTGCAGACAATACGCCTGCTGAGATCGTAGAAGCCGGCCCGAGGATCTAATCAAAAGAGGCCCAAAGCAGAAGTATCTTTGGGGTTTTTTATTCGTCTATAAAACCTTGTGAAGGTTAGTGAGGAACTTTTCATGGCTCATTTCGTCAATCAATTAAAGAAAGACTGAAATGGAGAAGAAAAGTATGAAACGGTTTTTGTTGATATTACTCTTAACTGCCCTGGCAATCTCTGCCTGTACGGCGGAACCCGGACAGAGTTCTCCACAGGACTCTGACTCCCTCCTTGGTGCCTGGACATTGACTGCTTATGGGCCCGCGAATGCGCCCGTCCCTGCGGTGGAAGGTGTGGAAGCAGGGCTGACGTTCAATAAGGATGGTACAGTCTCCGGTACCTCAGGGTGCAACGGACTGGGAGGCGATTACAGTGTAGAGGGTGACAAGATCACATTTGGCGAGTTTGTTTCCACGCTGATTGCCTGTGACGATCCGATCATGAGACAAGAAGATGCTACTCATAAGGTGATGTCTGGCACAGCCACCTATAGGATCGATGGCGATACCCTGACGATCACGAATAATGCCACCGTTCTGGTGTTCACACGCGGCATGCCGAGCACAGAACCGCCCTCCGAACCTGAATCTTTGATCGGCATCTGGAAATTAACCGCCTACGGTCCTGCAAACGCGCCGACGCCTGCAGTCGAGGGCGTGGATGCAGGCCTCACATTTAGCAAAGATGGCACTGTAAGTGGCAGTTCTGGTTGTAATGGACTGGGCGGTGATTACACCGTGGAAGGGGACCAGATCACATTCGGTGAATTTGTGTCCACGCTGATGGCTTGTGACGATCCCATCATGCGGCAGGAAGAGTTCGCACATAAAATAATGACCGGGACGGCTACGTATACAATTGAGGGTGATCGCCTGACCATTACCAAGGATAGCGATCTGCTGGTGTTGACCCGCCGAGAAGAAAGCACCGAACTGCTGGAAGGCTCTGACCTCCTTGGCGGGTGGAAGTTGGTTTCCTACGGGACGACAGAAACGCAATCTCCTGCTCTGGCGGATGTGGAAGCGGGCCTGACGTTTAATGAGGATGGCACTGTTGTGGGGACCTCTGGCTGTAATGAGTTCGGTGGCAACTATTCCGTTGACGGAAATGAGATCGCGTTCAAGGAGATGGTTTCGACACTGATGTTATGCGACACGCCCATTATGGAACAGGAAGAGGCAATGTCTCAAATGCTGTCCGACTTGACTGCCTACTCGATTGAAGGAAATACGCTGTCCATCGTAAAAAATGGCATGATGCTGGTGCTGACACGTTAATTTGTTACAACACAAATAAAAATGCGACTGCACTAGCAGTCGCATTTTTATTACTCCGACGCCAGTATATGTCTTGCGATGACTAACCTCTGAATCTCGCTGGTCCCTTCGCCGATGGTCATCAGGCGGGCATCGCGATATATGCGTTCGACAGGGTATTCACTCGAGTAGCCGTATCCGCCGTGGACCTGGATCGCATTCCGTGTTACGCGTTCCGCCATTTCGGTGGCGAACATCTTTGCCATGGCAGCTTCCTTGTTATAGTTGCGTCCCTGCTCTTTCAGCCAGGCTGTTTTATAAAGCAAAGTGCGCGCGGCTTCGATCTCCGTCGCGGCGTCTGCCAGCATCCATTGGATCGCTTGCTGGTCCGCGATTGGTTTGCCAAAGGCGTGGCGCTCTCTGGCATAGTTGACCGCGTGCTCAAATGCCGCCTGCGCCAGCCCAACCGCAATGGCGCCGATGCCAATCCGTCCGCCATCGAGCGTGGCTAGAGTCTGCTGTAAGCCTTTCCCTTCCTCGCCAATTAAGTTTTCCAGTGGAACGTGTACATCTTCGTAAGTCAGCGCGTGGGTGGGGGAGCCATGCAGTCCCATCTTCTTTTCCGGCGGACCAATCCTCAGCCCGCGCGAGTCGGTGGGGACGAGGATCTGGCTGAGGGAACGAGAGCCGCCCGCAGAGTCCGTGCGAACGAGGGTGATGATGTACTCTGCAATAGAAGCGTTCGTACACCACATCTTCGCGCCATTGATGACCCATTCATTTCCGTCTTTCACAGCTCTGGTCACGACTCCGCCCTGGAGATCGGAGCCTGCGCCGGGCTCTGTCAGTGCTAAGGCGGCGAGCTTGTTCTTTCCGCTCGCTATGAGGGGCAGCCATTTGGTTTTGAGTACTTCACTGCCAAAGGAGATAAGCGGGGTAGTGCCCAGCCCGTTGTGCGCGGCAATTGAGAGCGCGGTCGAGCCGCAGCCCCATGCAATCTCCTCGAGCGCAATTGCCGCGCTGATCGAGTCCACGCCCGCGCCACTGTACTCCTCTGGGATATTCAAGCTGAGCAGCCCGAGCGGACCCATTTTGCGAACGGCATCCCAGTTGAATTCGCCTGTTACATCGACATCATGGGCTCTTGGCTGCACTTCCTTCGCTACGAAATCATGAACCGTTTTTTGCCAAATCTTTTGTTCCTCGGTTAAGTCGAAATCCATCCTTTCGGGCTCCTTTTTCAAGTTGTCTGCGTATTACCTCACCTACGAACGACTGTAAGTATATCTTGCTTATGGGGAGACTGTAAGTACGCGCAAGCCTGCTCCATCGACTGGATGCCAGTATCATGTAAAATAGGGCTGGATTTGAGGGAAGAGAAGATGGCACGCAACAAACATCGTTTACACCGGTCAAGGTTTACGTTCCGAAAGCAAGCCTCCAGCGAGCGCGTGAGCTATTGAAATCATTTAAAGAAGAGTAGTGTGATACAAAGGAGAACCTGAATATGGCAAACAAAAAGCAGATCGAAGCGCGGGAGCGCGCACGCAAGAAGCAGCAAACAGACAGAATGATCCAGGTCATTGGGGGAATTGTGCTTATATTGATTGTCATTGGCATTGTCTGGCTGGTTTGGTCTGGAGGACGATCCAAGGAAGCCGCATTGTCGCCAGAAGGGAGCGTAGACCAATACAACGCGGAACCACCCATGACGATTGACATCAGCAAGCAATATTTTGCCACGTTCAAGCTGGCAAGAGGAGGAGAGTTCGTCGTGGAGCTTTTTGACGATCAGGCTCCCAAGACGGTCAATAATTTTGTGTTCCTTGCTCGTAACGGGTTCTATGACGGCACCACGTTCCATCGCGTTTTGGATGGATTCATGGCACAAGGTGGCGATCCAACCGGCACCGGTATGGGTGGTCCCGGCTATCAATTTGAGGATGAAATCAGCCCGGATCTGACCTTCGATCGACCAGGCTTGCTGGCAATGGCGAACTCGGGCCCTAACACAAACGGGAGTCAATTCTTCATTACATTCGTGCCTACGCCACATCTCAATGGGCTGCATACGATTTTTGGAGAAGTCATCGAAGGCATGGATGTGGTTGAGGGAATCACACGCCGGGATCCGGACCAAAATCCCGATTTCCAGGGTGATGCAATTGAGACGATCACGATTACGGAAGAATAATCAGGGAGGAGTCTAAAGCCTCCTTAGCCCAGGTAAAACAAAAGCGGCTCAATTGGGTCGCTTTTGTTTTTATGCTGGCTGTTGGATATAACTTTGCTTTATCCGCTAATGATCCGTTCGCCCTCATAGAGTTTGATTGCAATAAGAGTTACTGCAATTGCCAGCAAAATCGTCAACACGGAGGAAATCCAGATATTGCTGGCAAGGATAGGCTCAGAGCGCAGGAACTGGTTGATCAGGATCTGTTGCCCGAACGTAGGAATCAGCATGGTCCACAGATCCGGTTTGACGGGGAGGAAGGCGAGGGCTAGCCCAGGCAGGGATGGAATGAGTCCAATAAATGGCAAATAGGTCCCGGCTTCTTTAGTTGTCTTAGTGAAGGATGCGATCAAAGTCTGAATGGCACACGCCAAAAAGACAATCGGCAGACAAATCAGAAAGATTGCCACCAAAGAGCTGATGTCCAGCCCGATCTGAACGCCAATCAGATCCTCCACGGGCAGCACGCGAAAGATCGCGGCAAACCCGGCCAGAGTGATCACCAGATTGATGATCGCAAATGGCATCGCCGACAACATCTTGCCCATCGCGAACCAGCCGCGCGGCAATGGGTTGATCAGCAATGGCTCCAGTGATCCACGTTCGCGCTCGCCTGCGGTTGCATCCGTGATCACCGGTGAGGCGCCGTTGAAGATCGCAAAGATGATGAAGTATGGCAGCATGGAGATGAAGATCAATGCCTGGCTTTGCGGTGTGGCTGTATCCCGTTCCTCGATCTGTATCACGCGTATCACCTCCGGGCTGACGCCGCGCAGGCTCAATCGCATGATCCCGATGTAGCTGCTGTAGGCTTCCAGGGCATCCTCCGTCCGCTCGATATCGGGACTGGCGGACTGGCGGGTGCTGTCGAGCACAAGCTGCAACGTTGCCGTTTCCCCGCCAGAAAACTCTTCACTATACTCTTCGGGAATGATCAGCGCTACGTTGATATCCCCCGCAATGACCGCAGCTTCCGGGTCGGCGGGAGCAGGCTCGATGATGATATCCTGCTGTTCCAGAAAAGCGATCAGGTTCGGGGCATGCTCGGCGCCAGAAACAGGTAGGGTCAGGGGCGCTTCTACTCGGTCCCGGAAGGTATTACCCAGCACCATGATCATCCCGCCGAGGATCATTGGTCCAAAGAGCGCCCAAAACAGACCAGTGATCCAGCTTCGATAATCCCGTAAGTTGTCGAGCAATTCTTTTTGAAAGATGATCAAAAGCTTTGCGATCATTCCAACCCCTCTTCCGAGCCTATGACGGCAACAAAGGCATCTTCCAGGTTTTCCTGTCCCGTCTGTTTGCGCAGGTCATTGGGACTGCCTGTCGCCGAGACTACGCCGCGTGCGATAATGACAATCTGGTCACACAGCGCAGCAACCTCCTGCATGATGTGACTGGTAAACAAGACACACTTACCTTCTTCTCGAAGCCGGACGATGAACTGGCGCATGGCGCGGGTGCTCATGACGTCGAGCCCGTTTGTGGGTTCATCGAGCAATACATTTTTAGGCTCGTGCACCAGCGCTCGGGCAATTGCAACTTTGAGTTTTTCACCGGTGGAGAATCCTCCGGCCTTGCGGTCCATAATTCCTTGCATGTCCAGCAGGCGGGCAAGGCGATCGATTTGCTTTTCGAGAACCTCGCCCTCTATCCCGTGCAAACGTCCATAGTAACGGATATTCTCGCGGCTTGTCAGGCGCGGATACAGTCCGCGCGCGTCAGCTAGGACGCCGATCCGGCGCTGCACCTCGAGGGGAGACTGGCGCACATCGAATCCGTCGACCTGTGCGGAGCCGCTGTCCGGTTTCAGCAATGTGTACAGCATGCGCAGAGTGGTGCTTTTCCCCGCGCCGTTCGGGCCAAGCAAACCTGTGATCTGCCCGTCGGGTGCGAAAAAAGAAACATCCTGAACGGCTTTTACTTCGCCAAATGACTTCGATAGACCTTGTACCTGGATCATAGTGATGTTCTGCCTCTACGGACGCGGTCCGGTGAAATCTATAAAGAAGGGCGGCGGCTGGATCTCTTTCACACAGGTTGTATCCAGATCCGCGAGCACAGGATTCTCGATGAAATCTCGAAAAATATCCATACTGCATTTGCTGGAGAGGTTTCCGTGCCCCATGCCTGCAAAGACCAGATGGATTTCATTGCTCAGGCTCTCGGCGAGCTCTTCCGCGTGGTGAGGTGGGGTGATCGGGTCTGCTTCGCCGGAAAGAATTAACACAGGCACATCTGATTGGATGGGTGCTCGGAATTCGGACGAGACGCGCCCTTTCGGCCATTCAGCACAGATAGCTGCAAGCTCAACAGTGCGATCGCCAAATACACTGCCTTCACTGCGTTGCGCGGCTTCTTCCGGGGAGATTAGCGGCGCATCCTCCGTGCACGCGACTGCATACAACATGCCATCATACAAACCTGCGTTCACCAGAAAGGCCTGCGAGATCAATGGAGCATAATTTTCATCTGCCTGCGAAGCATGGATTGAAAGTGGCAACGTGGCAACAAGCTGTGGCACATACAGGATATTGAAGACCATAGTGGTGATCATCTGGCGAGTCACGCGCAGGTCCAGTGGCTTGTTCGTCAGAGGATGCGGGATGGTGATGTCCACAGGCGACTCTTCCAGCCGCGCCACCAAGTCTGTAAATTCCCCTCGTAGGTTTGGAAAGGCTGCGTGACAGGCTTCGTCTGTTTCGCAGCGGGCAAAGAATTTATCCAGCGCGCTCTGTCCATCTTCGGCGGCATCCAGAAAAATGACGAAATCCGGTTCGACCACTGCATCCAATGTGACTGATCTCACACGTTCAGGGAACATCCGCAAATAGGTCAGTGCCGCGCGGGTCCCGTAGGAAGCACCATAAAGGTTGATCGTTTCATAACCAAGCGCGGCACGCACCTCATCCAGATCAGTCATGGCGATTTCTGTGGTGTAGAAGCGCAGGTCTGCATCCAACTGCTGTGGACATGCCTTGAGCCTGTCCAATACTTCTTCATCGGTCAAATCCGCTAACGCTTCGTCTTCGGGGTCCAGGCATCGCAGCGGATTCGATTTCCCAGTTCCACGTTGGTCAACCAACACAATATCGCGGTCTTCATGGATGGAGAACATCAGCGGAAGCATAGCGGGGAACGTCTCGACCGCAGACTGCCCGGGGCCACCAGCCAGCAAAAAGAGCGCATCAGGTTGGGGGTTGCGTTTGACCGCAGGGATCACCGCCACATACAATTCGATCTGACGCCCGTCAGGGTCGGCGCGATCTTCGGGGACCGTCAACGTCCCGCAGCGCGCGTCCACGTGATTTCCAGTAGGGGAGGTCAGAGCGCAGTCTTCCAGATCGAGGGATTGCCCGGAAGCGGCGGTCTGATTGCGTGGCGAGCATGAACTGAGAACGATCAGGATCAGAAGAATAATGTAAAGGGTTCGCGGCATACTATCGTTTTCTATGTTTGGGATACTGGACAAGTATACATCGTTCCGAAATAAAAAGAGCGCCTACCAGAGGCGCTCTGCTCGTCCGTAAGATTATGTCAGCCTATGCGTACATGCCCCAATCCAAAGCGGACGGGTCTTCCATCATCGAAAAGTCCCACATGTCCATGCCCATCTCAATGGTGACAGGCATGTCCAAGCCTTCCACGGCTTTGGCTTTGGTCATCTCGATCATCGCAGGGCCGTAGGGACAAAACGGCGTGGTCAAGATCATTTTCAGGCGAGCGATGTCGTTCTCGATCTCGATATCGCGTACCAAGCCCAACTGGATAATGTTCATTCCGATCTCGGGATCAACGACTTCAGAGAGTTTCTCTCGTGCCGACTTGACTTTGTCCGGATGGGTTGTGTGGATCGTCCACTGGATTTCGTTAACAGTTTCTTCCGTCATGAGTTCCTCGAAAATTTAGTTTTTTACAACTGCAGTCTCTACTACATACGTACAATGCGCGCCGCCATCCAAAATGCACTGAACTTTATTGGCGGGCAGGGCAAGCATTTTGGAGATCAGCGCCTGGTCCACGGTGCACACTTCAGGGTGCGCCACGCCGAGTTGGTAGTACGGGCAGGAGATCTCATGGATCTGATACTCACTGCCTTTCTTCTCCCATTCTACCGTAAAGCCCTCCTGCGCAAGCAGTTCCTTCACGAATTCAAGCCGCTCTTCCATGCTCAGCCCCTGGATCTGGCTTGAATATTCCTTCGCCAAATCTTCAGCGACCCGGGTGAACAACTGACTCACTACCGGCGCGGGCATGGTCTCTTTCATCTGCGTCAATAGACGCGTAGTCAGACGCAGATATTTCGTGGGGAAGCGCTCCATTCCATCTTGGGTAAGCGAATACACCAGCCTGGGGCGTCCCACACCATGCCGCACTTCATCCGCCTCGATCAAACCCTCCATCTGCAGGTTTGTCAGATGGTGTCGGACGGAGATTGGGTTGATTTCCACAGCCTCGGCAAGTTCATTGATGGTGATTCGCGGCCGGCGGAGCAGTGTCTGCAGGATCTTATCTTTCGTGCTTTTCATGAAAAAGAGTATAACAGTCCCCTTTTGGCTTGTCAATATATTAGATAAATATCATAAAAATTCCACCGCCTAGGGCTCAGACGTGACTGGCTCGGGTGCGGGTGATTCAGGCGTGTGTGGCTCACCAGAACCTAACATTGAAGGAGGAGCGAGTACCAACTTCAATGCATCTCCTGCTGGCAGGTTTTCAAGAAAAGCCTCGAGTGCATCAGATGCAACCAGATACATCGTGCGGCTGCCGTCAGGATGTTGAACCACAACAGATGGTTTATCTTCATAGGAGATCTGCGGCGCCAGGTCTACAACCTCTGGTTGTATCGCCGTTGGCATTGGGGGAAGAAGACTCGGACCAACCGGAGTAAGAGCATATGTTGGTGTTGGCGTGGGCTGCGTTTCAGAACGAACGGAACGGACTTGCGCCAAAGCAAGAACAATTACTGCAATTACCACAATCATGCCACCAAGGGCTACCAGAAACCTTTTTGCATACATGATTCATTCTAAGCGTGTTGTTCGATATTTTCATTATGCTCTTATTTGCTTGGCATTTCAATCCCCAAGAAAACTTTGGCTGCGTGTAGGGGAACGAAAACTCGTATTTGTGATGCTATTATGGTGAAAAACTACACAAGGATGAGTAATTTACTAGAAAAATATCATAAATATTGACTTTTCCCCTTCAACCTGCTATAATTTCGCAGATTGTAAACCCCGCCATTAGGCGTTTTTCAGGAGAAGGAATGTCGCAACTTGAAATCAAGAATTTACACGTCAGCATCGAGGGAAAGGAAATTCTCAAAGGCGTTGATCTGACAGTGGAACAGGGGAAAGTCCAGGCAATTATGGGTCCGAACGGGACCGGCAAATCTACATTAGCTTATACATTGATGGGGCACCCCAGTTACACAGTCACGGAAGGTGAAGTCCTTTTTAAAGGGCGGAACATTCTCGAGCTGGAGCCAGATGAGCGCTCACGGCTCGGCATTTTCCTTGCCTTCCAGTATCCGGTTGCCATCCCGGGCGTGACCGTCGCGAACTTTCTGCGAACGGCCTTGAACGCGCGTCGACGTGAAGAGAACCCGGAAGACAAAGGCATTCCCATTCCTGAGTTCCGCAAGATGCTCAAGGAAAAGATGAGCCTT
>DASSBC010000051.1:0-72416 GCA_035699125.1 Anaerolineales bacterium | reverse complement strand
AATTGCTGTAGAATCATCCGTAGTTTATTTATGCCTTAAGGGAGTAACACGATGGATCTTGATGACCTCGATCGTTTCAAACAACTTGACACACTTCACATGCTCGGCGAGATCGACAACCTGCCCGATCAGCTGGGAGCTGCCTACCAGCTGGGTCTGCAGCATGATTTGCCAGGTTGGAAGGACATAAGGCAGGTGGTGATTGCGGGCATGGGCGGTTCTGCCATCGGCGCAGACCTGCTTGCCTCCTATTGCGCGCCGCTCGCCCCGATCCCTGTTATCGTTCACCGCGATTACGGGCTTCCTCTTTTTGCACGCGGCGCTGAAACCCTTGTGGTATGCTCCTCCCACTCCGGGAACACGGAGGAAACTTTAGATGCTTTCGATACAGCCGGTAAAGCCGGATGTCCGCTAATCGTTGTTACGACAGGAGGGGAGCTTGCCAAACGCGCCCGGGAGAGTCATATACCCGTCTGGACGTTCGAGCACGCCGGGCAGCCGCGTGCCGCCGTGGGATTTTCGTTCGGCCTCCTGGTGGCGATGTTCCAGCGTCTGGGATTCATACCGGACCAAAAAGAAGCATTGGAGGATGCTATCGCCTCGATGAAGCAGTCACAAGAGCGTATCAAGGCGGAGATCCCAACAGTAAAGAATCCCGCCAAGCGTTACGCCGGTCAATTGATGGGACGCTGGGTCACGATCGTGGCATCAGGCTCGCTCAGTGCTGTTGCGCGCCGCTGGAAGGGGCAGCTCAACGAGATTACAAAAGCCGGCGCCAATTTTGAGATTCTGCCCGAAGCAGATCACAACACGCTGGCTGGGACGATGCACCCGCAAGAGGTTCTTAATCCACACACGATGACGCTCTTCTTGCGCGCTCCCTCCGACCACCCACGCAACCGCCTGCGTTCTGACCTCACTCGCAAAGCATTTATGCTCGAGGGCATGAACACGGATTTCGTCAACGCGCGCGGTCGCACCCCTCTGGCACACATGTGGACGATGATCCTCTTTGGCGATTACGTCGCTTACTATCTCGCCATGGGCTACGGTGTAGATCCTACTCCCGTGGAAGCGCTGGAAGATTTCAAGAGGTCCATGGCAGAAGCCGAGTAATAGAAGGCGACCTGCATGGGTCGCCTTTTTGCTGAAATCTTTACCATGGAAGCGGATCGCTCATGATCTCACGTTCCCAGAGTTCATGCATGGACTGCACCACTTCCGGGCTCAGCTGACTTTCAGCTGCCGCAAAATTATCCAATGCCTGTTCCACGCTCTTGGCACCGGGGATGACCGTCGAGACCTGAGGTTGGGCGAGAATAAACTGCAGCGCGGCATGTGTCATGGGTGTGCCTTCCGGGACGAGCCTGGCGAACTGTTCCACCAGCTCGCTGCGGCGCGCAACGACTTCTGGCGGCCAGCGCTTGCGAATATCGTCGAAATTATGTCCTTTCCGGTAACGGCCTGAGAGCCAGCCGGAATCCAAGGGCACCTTGACGATGATCCCCACACCTTTTTCGTAGGCATTCGGAAAAGCCGGCCGTGGCTCCTGGTACAACACGTTGAAAAAGACCTCCAGTGCCTTGCTCTTCGTCGTATTGACCACCATGTCGACTTCTTCGCGCCAATCAAGCGAAACACCATACTCGCGGATCTTTCCTTCTACTTTGAGCGCTTCCATTTCTTCATAGAGTTGCGGGCCAGCCCCTCCATCCATTAATTCGCGCGGTGGATTATGAAGTAGAAGGATATCCACGTAATCGGTTTGCAGAGCGCGAAAGCTCCCTTCGAGCACAGGACGAATATTCCTGGCGTCGAAATCGCGCGCACCGTCCTCGCCATAATGACTGAACTTCGTACAAATGATGACGTCCTTGCGCACCGATTTCAGCCCTTCGCCGAGCAGTTCTTCGCTCCTGCCGTTCCCGTACCCAGGCGCGGTGTCGAAGAAGTTACACCCCGCCTCGAGTGACTTCTGAATGATGCGCAGTGCCTCCTCCCGATCGTTGATCCCCCAATCGGGGTTTGCCAGCTGCCATGCCCCTAACCCGATCTCTGAGACGTTCATACCTGTGTTTCCAAATGGACGGCGTTTCATTTGTTCTCCTTTTTCGGGATATCTGGTTTCCGCTACAATTCCAGCATGGATATGATAATCCGAAAATTGCTGCCTCACGAGTCGGGCATCTATCGAGCGATGCGGCTGGCTTGCTTGAAAAACGCCCCTGAATCTTTCGGGTCCACATACGAAGAGGAAGTCCTGAATCCAAAATTTCCGTTTGAAACCCATATCGAAACGGGTTCTCCAGACCATGTGATGTTCGGCGCGCTTGACAATGAGCGGCTGATCGGGATCACGGGATTCAACCGTATGGCTCGCAAGCGGGCAAGCCATCGCGGCGAATTGGTGCAGGTGTACGTGGAGCCAGCCTATCGCGGTCAAAACATTGGCGAGAAGCTGCTGCGGCAGACGCTGGCCTATGCCTTCAGCCTGGAGGGAATCGAGCAAGTGCAGCTCAGCGTAATTGCCAGTAATACAACGGCAATCAACCTTTATGAGAAGCTTGGGTTTAAAACTTTCGGGGTCCAACCGAAGTATTTCAAGGTGGAGAATGGTTATCTGGATCAGCAGTTCATGCAGCTCTTCAAAAGCGATGGTTAGAGAGATCGTCCTGAACACGCACGTTCAAGCGGCTTAAAGGAAAGGATGTGGGGCTCTTCAGAAATAAGGTTTCGGGTCTATGCCGTATAATTGAATATCGTTCATGTCAGTAAAATCATTTTTACGTTCTCAGATCTACCAGGCGGAAAAACTCCTACAACGAATTCGTTTTGCCTCACAATCTGCCAACCTGCCTGTCCTGCTCGGCATTTCCTTTCCCAAAAGTGGCACCCATTTGCTTGATCAAATCCTGCTCGGGTTTGCAAAGGTTGCCCCGTTCTCAAAACGCCTGCATTCCTTTTACGCCGAGTATGAAGGCGAAACGGGACGTAAGCGCTCGCCCGAACAGGCTCTTGCCTGGCTGGACGCGCTGCGCCCGGGCGATATCGCCTCCGCTCATCTCTTCGCACGGCCCGAAGCTGTGAAGCGTGTTTGCTCTCCCAGTTTCGTTCCCTACTTTATCTTTCGTGACCCGCGCGATGTCGCCGTTTCGCATGTCTTTTATGTGACCGACATGGAAGCACGCCATGTTCATCACGAGTATTACCGGTTGTTGCCTGATTTCGATGCCCGCCTCCAGGTCAGTATCAAGGGAAGACTGGAGGCAGGGATCGAATTTCCGAATATCGCCGATCGTTTTGCCCCATATTTGGGATGGCTCGATCGTGACGAAGTGTTGTCCATTCACTTCGAGGAACTGATCAGCCAGCGCCCTGCAACGTTGAACCGCATCCTTAACCACTTTCTTGCCCGCGTCTCGCTTCCTGTGCCACGCCAACGAATCTTACAATCGATGGAATCCTCCATCGATCCCACGCATTCCCCGACGTTCCGTTCCGGGAAAACAGGTGAATGGAAGAAGTATTTCACCGAGGAGCACAAGAAGATCTTCAAAGAAGTCGCCGGTGATCTGCTGCTCCGGTTGGGTTTTGAGAAAGGGAATGATTGGTAGGACAGGAGAGACACTCAGGAGTGATGAATTCCATGAAACCTTCTGAATCTACATTGCTTTTTACCGATATCAGGATCCTATGGCTATTGGGTTTGGCTCTATTTCTTCTGCATATGTTCACGAATCACCAGTACGGCTTCCACCAGGATGAATTGGTTGTATTGGACAATGCCAGGAATTTGGATTGGGGCTTTGTCGAGTATCCTCCATTGACACCGTTCCTGGCTCGCATCGAATTGATGCTGTTCGGCTTATCTCTAGTTGGTGCACGGACGCTTTCCGCTCTGGCGCAAAGCATCGTTCTTGTTCTGACAGGGCTGATGACGCGTGAGCTTGGCGGCAGGCGATTGACTCAAGTTGTGGCAGCTCTAGGGGGAGCGATTGCGCCGATTGCCTTGATTCAAGGATCGCTGCTTCAATATGTCACATTTGATTTTCTCTGGTCTGTTCTGATTGCGTACCTTGTCATTCGTTTACTGAAATCCGACGACCCGCGCTGGTGGATTCCAATTGGGGCAGTGATTGGACTGGGGATGATGACCAAATACACCATGGCATTCTTTGTGGCGGGTCTGGTTGGAGCTGTGCTGCTGACAGGCGCGCGACGATATCTGCGGAGTCCCTGGCTCTGGGGCGGGGTTGCTGTATCGGTGCTGCTCTTCCTGCCTAATCTGATCTGGCAAATCCAACATGGGTTTATCTCCCTGGAATTCCTCTCCAGTATTCATGCACGTGATGTTGCCATTGGCAGAGCGGATGGATACATTATCGAGCAATTTCTCTTTTGCTCGAATCCCTTCATGATTCCCTTCTGGGTGGCAGGATTGATCTGGTATTTCAGGAACGAAGCAGGTAAACGTTATCGTATGCTTGGCTGGATGTACGTGATTCTGTTCGTCATCTACCTCATCGCCCAGGGACGTTCTTATTATCTCGCACCCGCTTACCCGATGTTGATCGCAGCCGGGGCAGTTGTTTGGCAGGGGCGGATGGACCGATCCTCTGCTCAAACCGCGCGGCGTATGCAGACCGTGACATCGCTGAGCATTGTCATCGGCGCTGTGATCAGTGGGGCATTGGCTCTACCGGTTGCGCCAATCAATTCTCCGCTCTGGCATCTCACGAGCGAAGTGCATGACACCTTCACCGAGCAGATCGGCTGGCCGGAAATGATCGAGACCGTTGCCGGTATCTATGCGGGTTTGCCTGAGAAAGAAAAAACGCAAACGGGTATTTTCACGGGAGAAAATGATGAGGCGGCTGCTCTCAATTTATATGGGCCTGACTACGGCCTGCCCACAGCGATGAGCAGCTCAGACACATTTTGGCTGCGTGGATACGTGACTCCGCCGCCCAAAACGCTCATTGTCGTGGGCTATGCCCAGGAAGATCTTGACTCTGTGTTCGAACAGTGTGAAGTGGCAGGTACGATTACAAATCCATATGGGGTTGAGAATGATTTGCGTGATCCGCCGAATATTTTTGTTTGTAGAGGTCTGCGATTCCCATTACCTGAATTATGGGATAAAGTAAGACGCTTCTCGTGAATTGCTCCATTGTCATCCGCGCCTATAACGAAGAAAAACACATTGGACGTTTGCTCGAGAGACATTCCACCATTCAATACAACAACTAAAGGTCTACATTGAAATCTGAAGAAATTCGCTTTGCAAATCAAAACCTACAGCTCACTGGCACCCTTTATCATCCAGAGAGCAAACCGCCTCATCCGGTAATCGTTGTGGTTCACCCTGCCTCGGGCGGAGAGCGAGCTGACCCGTTTTACGATCATTTGCGCGCCGAGCTCCCGAAGCATGGTGTTGCTGTGCTTATCTATGACCGTCGAGGAGCCGGTGCTTCTGAGGGTGATTTTCGAACTGCGGATTTTGTAGATCTGGCAGGGGACGTAATCGCCGGGGTGGAGTACCTGCAAACCCGAGCAGATATCGACAAAAGCAAGATCGGGTTGCACGGCACAAGCCAGGGTGCCTGGATTGCGCCCATCGCCGCGGCGCGCAAACCCGATATCGCCTGTATCGTCGCGGTGTCTGCCTCCGGCGTTTCTCCGGCAGATCAGATGAATTACGGCGTTCCCTTTCACCTCGCGCAACAGGGTTTTGATGAAGTTGTGATCTCAGAAGTTGTTCGGTTGCGCAATCTCGTGAATGAATATTTCCGCGGGCGTGTTTCACGGGAAGAAGCTGCTGCGGAACTACGTCGCTTCGAACATGAACCCTGGTATGAGCAGAGCTATCTATACTCCAGTAATGAATTGCCCGAGGACATCACACAAAGCAAATGGCATTATGAGATGGATTATGAGCCTCTGGCCGTTTGGAAGGAAGTCAGGCAACCTACGCTCTTTCTGTTTGCGGAAGTGGACGAATGGGTGCCAATCGATCAAAGCATGGTCAACTACCGGCGGGCAACGGCTCACCTGCCGGATGTCAGCCTCAGGCAAATTCCAGGTACAGACCACCTCATGCGGAATCGCTCCGGGGAAATATCTGCGGAATATCTGCATATGCTGCTTGACTGGTTGAAATCCAGGTTGGCTCTACCCGATTCTTAAAACGCTTCTCTCTCCTTACGCAAACCGCGCGGAATGCCAGCGGTGGTAATCGCCACAAGAGACACCGCTCCTTTCGGTATAATCCAGTGCTGTGAAACTAATCGCCCTCGTTCCCATGCGCCATCATAGTCAGCGAGTGCCGGGGAAAAACTATCGCCCCCTGGCAGGGAAGCCGCTTTTTCATCACATTCTCGAGACCTTGTCCGTCGTCCCTGAAATTGACGAAATCCTGGTCGATACCGATTCCGATCCGGTCATGGATGGCGTACGACATGATTTTCCGCGGGTGAAGGTAATTTCCCGCCCCGAACATCTGCGCGCGGACGACGTGCCGATGAACGATATCCTGATCCATGACACCGCCCAGGCGCCGGCAGATTTTTATCTACAGACACACAGTACGAATCCCCTGCTTAAGCCAGAAACGATCTCACGCGCAATTCAATTACTGATTACGAATTATCCCAAATACGACTCCCTCTTCTCTGTCACCCGTTTGCAGACACGCCTTTACTTTCAGGATGGACGCGCCATTAACCATGACCCCAACGTTTTGATTCAGACCCAGGACCTGCCTCCAGTCTATGAAGAGAATTCGTGCCTTTACCTGTTCACCCGCGAGAACCTCCTCAAGCGACATCATCGTATTGGAGAAGCACCGATCCTGTTTGACATCGATGCAGAGGAAGCATGGGATATCGATGAGGAATTGGATTTTGCAATTACAGAGTTCCTCCTGAGGAGAAAGAATCAGAATGAGCCGCCTTAGAAGAATTTGGCAGATATTAAGCAAATGGTTTGCGGTTCCGTGGTACCCACTGGCGATCAGTGCATATCCAGTGTTAGCGCTACTGGCGACAAACACCGGGCAGGTCGGGTCCGATGCCGCTATTCGTCCCCTGATCCTATCTGTTCTGTTCGGTGCATTACTATTCTTCCTCCTCTGGCTCTCGCTGCGGCGGGTGCATAAGGCGGCATTCCTGACGGCGCTCTGGCTGGCGTTATTTTTCTCATACGGGCATGTCTATCTATATCTGGAGGAGAAGTTCCCTGATGCGAATTACACGAGCGGGCTTGCAGCGACTTGGATTCTTCTTTTCATACTGACTCTGTTCTGGGTCACACGCCCGCGTCTGACGTTTATCTCATCCGCTGCGACGTTGAACACCGTCGCGCTGGCGTTGCTGATGATGGCGGGCTGGCAGGTCCTGTCAGAATTCCAGCCGCGGCGTGCCCATGCACTCGCCTTACCGGATGCCCCGATCCAGACGGACCTTGTGCGCCCGGACAGTCCGCCTGATGTTTATTTTTTTCTTTTAGATATGTATACCCGCGCCGATCTTCTCCGGCAGGCGTATGGGTTTGACAATAGCGAGTTCCTCGCCGAGCTCAAGCAACGCGGCTTTTTTGTCGCAGAGTGCAGCCAAAGTAATTATGTGCGGACCGAGATCTCCCTGGGTTCGTCCCTCAATATGGATTACCTGCAGAACCTGAGCGACAGGTTCTCGCCAGACAGCATCAAGCGCGGTCTTCTGTGGGATTCACTCAAGCACAACGCGGTCCGCTATAACTTCGAAAACATGGGATACGAAACGATCACCGTGGAGACCGAGTTTGACTGGTTAAGTATCAAGGACTCGGATCACTACTTGAGCCCGCCTGCGATTTCATCCGGCATGACGGAATTCGAGGGACTCTTTTTGCGCACAACCCTTGCTCGCTACGCACAGGATTGGGGCTGGGTGAATCCAGATCATCTCATGGGCGTCCACGCGCGTGACCGTTTCAACAACGTCTTCAACAACGTTGATGACATCGCGCGTATGCCCGAGCCAACCTTTGCCTATCTTCATTTGATTTCGCCTCACCCGCCTTTTGTTTTCGATGCGAATGGCAATCCCACCGAGCCGGCGGATTTCTGGAATGAGCGCCGTCTGTATCCGGCAGACTTATTTGAAAAAGGATACCTGAACCAGGTGCAGTTCCTCAATAAAAAATTGTTACAAGCGGTGGATACAATTCTGGCGGAATCGGATGTGCCGCCGATCATTATTATTCAAGGCGACCATGGACCCTGGCTGCAGCCCAAGGAGAAGCGGATGTGGATACTGGCAGCGATGTACTTTCCCGGGCATGAAGACAAGCTCTACTCCACAATTACACCCGTCAATATATTCCGGCTGGTATTCAATCTGTATTTTGGCGGGAAGTATGAACTGCTGAAAGATGTCAGTTATTTTTCGCCAGTGCCTAAGCTGTACGATTTCTCTGTCATTCCGAATGAATGCGGGGAGTGATTTCTAAGAAGGACTCGTACGTGGCGAAACCATCCCTGTTCCAGAAACTCCAGACCCTCCCTTTGCATCCCATCTTTTTTACCGCCTATCCGGTGCTGGCGCTGGTGGGAGTCAACATCAATGAGGTCGAACCCGCTGTCCTGTGGCGCCCGTTGTTTGTGCTCCTGTTGGGCGCAGCAATTCTGCTGATCTTGTTCGGTCTGGTGTCGAAGGATTGGCATCGCGCCGCGCTCCTGCTCTCTATGTTTATCTTTTTATTCTTCACGTATGGGCATGTCTATGGGTACCTGAAGAAAATCGAGATTGCCGGTTTCATCCCGGGCAGGCACCGGCAGATGCTCCCACTCTGGCTAGGTCTGGGCGCATTCGCCACCTGGTGGGTGATGCGTAGACTTCGACATCCGGCACGGTTCACGCCCACATTGAATTTACTTTCGATCTTTTTATTGATCTATCCAACCTTCCAGACCATCGCGTATACGATTCAAAGAGAGCAGACCGAACGAGAGGCGCGCGCCGCAGCCCAGGCGAAGGGTGCCACCCTGCCGCTGGGATATGCGCCAGATGTGTACTACATCATCCTCGACGCGTACGGGCGGGCAGACGTGCTGGAGGAAATGTTTGATTATGACAATACATCGTTCCTGCAATCGTTGAAGGTAAAAGGGTTTTATGTCGCGCAGTGCGCCCAGAGCAATTACGGACAGACAATGCTCTCGCTGACCTCGTCGCTGAATTTTGATTACCTGGACTCTCTCACAAGCTCCCTCACGCCAGATGAGGATACACGCGCCCCGTTGCGCGCCCTGGGACAGTACAACAATGCCCGAAGATTCTTTACCTCACAGGGATACAATATCGTTTCGTTTGCCACGAACTTCCCGGTCTCAGAATGGAAAGATGCCAATTACTTCCTCAGTCCGATCCCGCAAGGCATGAATGATTTTGAGATCATGCTGGCACAAACCACTGCCTGGCGCGCCCCGATGGACATGACCGATGAGCCGCCCGAGCGCGCCTCCGCCGAATGGTATCGCCGCCGGACGCTTTCCGCGTTGAAGCAGATGGAAACGATCGTACCGGAGATTCCCAGTCCAAAGTTTGTGTTTACCCATCTGGTGATTCCGCACCATCCCTTTGTGTTTGGTCCGAACGGCGAGGCACTTAACAGCATTGAGTCGGGTGTACCGAAATTTGAGGAATACCGGGTTAAATACCCGGACCAGGTGACTTACATCAACCAGCGCATCTCTGCGATTGTCGATCTAGTTTTGCAAACATCAGCAAACCCACCTGTCATTGTGATTCAGGGCGATCATGGCCCCGCGCCGTTCGATGTGATCGAGCGCCGCATGAAGATTCTGAACGCCTATTATTTCCCGGATAATACAGAAGGTTTGTACCCGACTATCACACCGGTCAACACCTTCCGCGTGATCCTCAACAAATACTTTGGGCAAACCTATCCTTTGCTGGATGATCGATCCCTCTATTCCGCCTACGACGGCCCCTATAATTACGCGGAAATTCCCAACGATTGCCAACCATGAAATATACCGTCCTTCTCACGGCTCCGTATATGATTCCAGTCCTGGAGCGCTTTCGACCTGTATTCGAGAAATACAAGATCGACTTGATCGTTCCCGATGTGCATGAGCGTATGGAAGAGTCCGACCTGCTTGGCTACGCCGGTCAGTTTGACGGTGCCATCTGCGGGGATGATCGGTATACCCTGCGCGTGATAGAAGCGTGTGCGCCGCGCCTCAAGGTGATCTCCAAGTGGGGGACAGGGGTCGATTCCATCAACGCCGAAGCCTGCTCGAGTTACGGAGTCAAGCTTTGCCGTACCCCTAATGCGTTTACCCTGCCCGTGGCAGACACAGTCCTGGGTTACATCCTGGCATTCGCTCGCCGCCAGCCTTGGATGGACAGAGAGATGAAACGTGGGAAGTGGCAGAAGATTTCCGGAAAGGCGCTCCATGAGTGTACGCTTGGCGTAATCGGCGTAGGCAACATCGGCAAAGCCGTGACCCGCCGCGCCTGCGCCTTTGGTATGAAAGTCTATGGGACAGATATGATCAACATTGATCCGGAATTCATCCGTGAGACTGGAATCGAAATGATAGATCTCGAATCCCTACTCTCTCACTCCGATTTCGTTTCTGTCAATTGTGACTTGAATCCCACAAGCGATCATCTGATCAACACAGATACACTGGCATGGATGAAACCTCATGCTGTGCTCATCAACACCGCTCGCGGACCCATCGTCGAGGAGAAGGCGCTAATCGAAGCGCTGCAAGCCGGGCGTCTCGCGGGCGCCGCGTTGGACGTCTTCGAACAGGAGCCCCTCCCACTGGATAGCCCACTTTTGAAAATGGATAACGTCCTATTAGCGCCACATAACTCCAATTCCAGCCCTGCCGCCTGGGAACGAGTCCATTGGAACACGATCCGGAACCTGCTGGACGGGTTGGGTATTCCCACAGCAAATCTAAGAGAGGAATTGGATGCTTAGAAGATTCCCTTTGTATCCAATCCTCTTCTCGACCTTCCCGGTTCTTTCTCTGGCAGCATACAACATCGATGAGATTTCGCTGGATGTGATTCCTCGTCCCCTATTGGCATTTTTACTGGCAGGTTTACTTTTATTTGGCGTGGCAAAATTGATCTTTCGCGATTGGCATCGCGCCGCTCTTGCCGTGTTTGTCATTTTCATTTTCTTTTTTATCTACGGGCAGGTCTACAACATAGTAGAGGATGTCACAATTGGAGACACATCATTATTCAGGCACAGAACGCTTTTACCGCTGTTCCTCCTCCTCCTGTTGATTTCTCTTGTTTGGGTGTTTCGGCGCACGAGTCGACCCAACCCATCTCCCTACTGGTTAAATCTTCTTTCCATTGCGTTGCTGGTGTATCCTGTTTTTCAAATCGCGTCGAATACGATCCAGCAGTGGTCAGCAGAACGCAGTGTAGGCGCTGCCAGTCCTCAGACAGCCATCCATACAAATCAGCCGGATATCTACTACATTATCTTAGACGCGTATGGGCGTGCGGATGTTTTGCAAGGTCTGCTCGGCTATGATAACAGCGACTTCTTGCGTGCACTTCGCCAGCGCGGATTCTACGTTGCCGATTGCAGCCAGGCAAACTATGCCTATACTGAGTTTTCGCTGACGTCGTCTTTGAACTACGATTATCTCGATCAACTGGATGTCTCTCACAGCCGCGCCGAGCGGATCGCCCTGTTGAAGCACAGTGCTATCCGCTCGTTTTTGGATTCAGAAGGGTACGAGATCGTTGCATTTCCTACAGGTTGGACATTCACCGAGTGGAAGGACGCGGATCTATATGTGGATTATCAGCGCCCCGTCACTGCCCTGACTGAATTCGAACATCTCGTCCTCGATACGACGATGTTTCGAGTGGTCTCGGATTTCCATTCCTCAAATCAAGCGGATGCCTCTCACAAGGATTTGAGACGATTGCGGGTATTTTCCCTGCTCGAGAACATCAAGAAGCTTCCTGGCAGAAGTGGAAACGTATTTGTTTTTGCCCACATCGTCGTTCCGCATTTGCCTTACACCTTTGGACCGAATGGGGAAGTGCCAGCCTTTCAGGGAAAGGATGCTACGTACGAGGAGATCGCGGCTGCGTATGTCGATCAGGTCAAGTTTGTCAACAAAGAAATATTGAAGGTGATCGATACGCTCATAGAGAGCGCAGATGTGCCTCCGGTCATCATCGTGCAAGGCGATCATGGTCCGCTTCCTGACCTGACGGAAAACCCTGCCGAACGATTACCGATTTTGAATGCCTATTATCTGCCAGACGTTCCAATGGCTGACGTTCTGTATCCCTCCATTTCGCCGGTCAATTCGTTTCGCGTTGTGTTAAGTTCCTACTTTGAACAAAACCTGCCTTTATTAGAAGACCGCAGCTATTTCGGACCGGAAGATGATCGAAATGCGAATCAGCTGATACCGAATACGTGCATCACATAATTATGAACATAGAGGATCAGGACATGTATGGAAATGAATGCAGTCATGGATGACACACGAGGCTGGTTACAGCGTTTTCCGTTTCATCCAGTTTTATTTGCAGTCTATCCAATCCTTGCGCTACTGGCGGCGAACACCTCGGAGGTGGAGACGTCTTCAGGCTGGCGTCCGCTACTTCTATCCGTGTTTGCAGCAGGGCTGTTCATGCTCGTTTTTTACGCGATTTTTCATGATTGGAAGCGCGCCGCGCTTCTCTCTACTATTGTTCTAATCCTGTTTTACTCTTATGGTCATGTTTATATCCTTCTCAAGGGAGTACATCTCGGCGGATTTTATTTGTTCCGGCACCGCACGTTAATCCCGTTTTGGATTGTTCTGAGTATATTGTTGATAGGGTGGATTTCGCACAAGTCATTCCGTATCCAAATCGCGACGTATATGCTCAATCTCGCAGGACTGTTCTTATTGATTCTTCCTCTCGTTCAACTGACCTCCTTTCTTTTGCAAAGCCTACCGTCCCGGGCGGAATCAAATACGGCTGCCTTGCACCTGCAGGTTGTGAATACTCCTCCCGATATCTACTATATTATCCTGGATGGTTACGGTCGAGGGGATGTGCTGGAGAATGAATACGGCTACGACAATACAGATTTTATCAATTCCCTGCGGGACCTTGGCTTTTACGTTGCCGAATGCAGCCAGAGCAATTATGCCCAGACGCAGTTGTCGTTAGCGTCGTCTTTGAACTTTAACTACATCGACGCCTTGAGCGATCGCTTTGTCCCGGGTTCGGACGATCGAACCGGGTTGGATGCGTTGATCCATCACAGCGCCGTTCGTCAAAGTCTTGAAGCCGCAGGGTACCAGACCGTCGCCTTCGCAACCGGGTTCCTGGCAACAGAGTTGCGGGATGCCGATTATTATCTTAGTCCTGAGAAGTCTGTCGGGGCGTTGAATGAATTTGAAGGTTTACTGCTGGAAACCACACTGGCGCGACTGTTGCAGGATAGCAACCGGTTTGGGCTGCAGGCTGCAGGCTCCGAATTGTTTCGCGAGCGCACTCTCTTCACGTTGGATAAGCTCGATGATCTCGCCTATATTCAAAGACCAAAATTCGTCTTTGTCCATTTGATCGTGCCGCATCCCCCCTATGTCTTTGGTCCGACGGGCGGACCTGTTGCGCCCGCTGAGGTCGGGACCACGAAAACACAGGAAGGCGCAAGTCACTATCGAGACCAGGTCGTCTATATTAACAGCCGCATGCGGGAAATCCTGCCGCGGATGATTGAGAATTCCTCTACGCCCCCCATTATTGTGCTGCAGGGGGATCACGGTCCGACGGTAGCTAGTAGTCCGCGTTCACGGATGAGCAATCTTAGTGCGTATTTGCTGCCAGGCGCAGAGACTCGGACGTATCCAGCGATTACTCCTGTGAATATCTTCCGAATCATCTTCAATGAATATTTCGGGCAGGACCTTGAATTGCTGGACGATGTCAGCTTATACTCAGACTACACGGACCCGTTTAACTTCAGAGTCATTCAAAATACTTGCAAGACAATTAGTTAGGTAAAGATGCCACAAGATCACACTGTTCTCATTACTGGCGCTGGAGGGGGGATTGGGCGCGCAACTGTACATCATTTTGCTTCACAAGGCTGGCGCGTAATCGGCGTGGACCGCGCCGAATTTGGCGATAGCTTCCCGCAGAACGGACATTTTATCCAGGCGGATATCTCTCACCCGGACTCGACGGAGCAGATTTTTGAAGAAGCGCGAAGCTTTCATCCCTCGCTGGATGCACTGGTCAACAATGCGGCGGTTCAAGTTGCCAAGCCGCTGGTGGAGACCACGGTCGAGGAGTGGGACTCAGTCATGGCGTCGAACCTGCGTTCCGTCTTTCTGTTTGTCAAGCTGGCGCATCCGTTGATGAAGGCTGCTGGCGGGGGAGCTGTTGTCAACGTATCGTCGGTACACGCCATTCAGACCTCGGCGAATATCGCCGCGTATGCAGCCTCCAAGGGAGGCTTGCTCGCGCTGACGCGTGCCATGGCAATTGAGTTCGCACCCGACAACATCCGCGTCAATGCCATTCTGCCCGGCGCGGTGGATACACCGATGCTGCGCGCGGGACTCGGGCGCGGGCACGTCGGTCAAGGGAACATGCAAGAGCGCCTCGATAATCTTGCGCGAAAGACGGTAAGCGGCAAAGTAGGTAAGCCTGAGGAGATCGCCAGCGCGATTTACTTTCTTGCCGATGATGAGCAATCGTCTTTTATGACAGGGCAGGCTCTGGTTGTGGATGGGGGAGCGACGGCGAGATTGAGCACAGAATAATGAAGCAAACTCTCAAACAGTTCACCCCGCCTGTTCTCTGGAACTTTGCTCGCGCGACCAATGACTCGATGCGCCGCCTCCCTGAACTACCTGCCGCGTATCTCCATCCCTGGCGGCGCGAAAGCATTCGACGTCTCACTGCCCTGAAGGATGTTCATAAGGGCAAGCGCGCCTTTATCATCGCCAACGGTCCCAGCCTCAAACAAACAGATATGAGCCAGCTCAGGAACGAGTTTACCTTCGGTATGAACCGCATTTACCTGATGTTCTCCGAGCTGGGATTCTCTACAACGTACTTGACTGTTGTGAATGATCTTGTCATCGAGCAGACCGCAAACGATCTTGCGAACCTTTCTTTACCAAAATTCATCGCCTGGCGTTCACGTCATCACTTCCCATCCCAATTACCAATTCCCCAATTACCGACCTTCCTCTACACATCCTACACGGGTCCCCGCTTCTCCGCCGACGTACGCGGACGCGTCTGGGAGGGCGCGACCGTAACGAACGTGACTTTGCAGCTTGCCTTCCACATGGGATTTCAACAGGTGATCCTCATCGGCGTGGATCATAATTACAGTGCGACCGGCAAGCCAAATACCACGGTTGTGTCACAGGGTGACGACCCCAATCACTTTTCGCCTGCCTATTTCGGGAAAGGGTTCCGCTGGCAGCTACCTGACCTGGAGACATCCGAAGTTGGCTATGCTATGGTGCGTGATGCCTTTCGAAAGGCTGGTCGTGAAGTCCTGGATGCGACCATTGGCGGAAGATTGACAATTTTCCCAAAAGTAGATTACAGCTCTCTCTTTTAATCGAAACGTTCGCGCTGTGTGCTGTACAATCATCCCTGCGCGAGAAGATTGCTTCGCCCCCGGCTCGCAACGACATACATATGACCCTCGTCTCCATCATTACCCCTTCCTATAACCAGGCTCCTTACCTCGAGCAGACCATGCAATCGGTGCTGGAGCAGGATTATCCGCGCATCGAATACATCGTAGTCGACGGCGGCTCGACGGACAACTCCGCGGAGATCATCCAGAAGTATGCAGATCGTCTGGCGTACTGGATCTCTGAAAGAGATAGCGGGCAGGCAGAAGCAATCAACAAGGGATTTGCGCGTGCCAATGGCGAAATCGTCGCCTGGTTGAACTCTGATGACTACTACATGCGCAATACGGTCTCTTTCGCTGTGCAGTGCTTTGAGCAGAATCCGGACGTGGTCATGCTCTACGGAGATATGCTTGCCGTTGATGGCGAGGGCGAGCCCATTAACATTTTGAAATATAAACAGTTGTCTCTGGAAGATCTATTATGTTTTCAGATCCTCGGGCAGCCAAGCGTTTTCTTTCGAAGGTCTGCCCTGCAAAAAACGGGAGTTCTGGAACCAACGTTTCATTATATGCTCGATCACCATCTCTGGATTCGACTGGCACAGCAGGGCAGGATTCTGCACGTGCCGCAGGTCTGGTCGGCGGCGCGTTATCACCCTTTAGCAAAGAACCGCGCCCGAGCCGCCGAGTTTGGGCGCGAAGCCTTCCAGGTACTGGATTGGGCGAAGAAACAGCCGGGTTTGGGAGAAGTCGTGGCAAAGGTTCAGCGACGCGCGCTCGCTTCTGCACACCGCTATGATGCACGTTACCTTCTTGATGGTGGGCAGGCAACTGCAGCATTGGGCGCATGGTTCCGGGCGTTTTTTATCCACCCACCTACTGCTCTCGAGCGGTTAAACCTCTTTGTCTCTGCCATTCTTATGTTGACAGGGCTAAACCGTCTGCGTGAAGGTGTCCTTCGCCGACGCCAGCGCAAGCTTTCTGCGAAGCAGTAAAAAAGCTGAATCTGATAAAATACTTCGGCTTATGTCCCAGACAACTCTTTTTTCGTCACGGGCGGCGCGGACTTTCGCGCTGATTTTGGTTTTTGGCGCAGCTCTGGCGATCCGGCTGTACGACCTCACCGACCTCCCCCTGGACTTTCATCCTACACGACAGCTCGTTTCGTTCATCAAGGCGCGTGGATTGTATTATCAGACCAAACCAGACGGTGTTTCTGCCGAGGAGTTAAAGACAGCTGTCCGCTTCGCCAAGCTCAAAGCGGATGTCGAGCCTACCGTCTTTGAAAATCTGGTTGCGTTTACCTATCGGTTCACAGGGGAGCAGATTTGGGTGGCGCGTATTTATTCCTCATTGTTCTGGCTGATCGGCGGATTTTTTTTGTTCCTTCTGGCGCGAGATTTCGTCTCGTTCGACGGCGCGCTCTTTTCCACGGCTTACTATCTGCTATTCCCGTATGCGATCCTTGGCAGCCGGAGCTTTCAGCCGGACCCGTTGATGGTTATGCTCATCGTGGCGTTCTGGTGGGCGTTTTCACGCTGGATTCGATTTCCATCCTGGAGTCATGCAGTTCTCTCCGGACTTGTAGGCGGGCTCGCCATCTTCATCAAGTTTCCGGCAGCTTTTTTTGTGATCGGCGGCGCGCTGGGATTGGTACTCTCGCGTGTTTCACTGCGCGACCTGCTTCGTAAGGCTCAATTATGGATGATTGCGTTGCTCGGCGCATTGCCCGCTGTGTTGTATCTGCTCTACGGAATTTTCGTTCGCGGTGACCTTGCCAGCCAGTTCACCGGACGATTTGTCCCGGCGTTGCTGTTCAATCCCTTTAACTACCTCCAATGGGAAGTCAAGATGAGCATGGCAGCCGGCGGATTCTTTGTCATGCTGGGCTTGCTGGGGTTCCTTTTAGTTCAGGACAGAAACCTGCGAGTTTTTTTGGCTAGCCTATGGGGTAGCTACATTTTGTTTGGACTTTTCTTTAATTACCACATCGCCACGCACGATTACTATCACCTGCCATTCATCCCCATTGTGGGGCTGGCGCTGGCGCCGCTCGGCGAGTGGCTTTTCGCGCGTTTAAGGAAATCGGCTGACCCACGTTGGAGAAGGATCGCTGTATATACCATCCTGATCTTTGGACTGTTTTCTGTGGTGTGGGATGTGCGTAATCAGATGAAGGCCGTCGATTATCGTCCCGATGCCATCATGTGGGCGGAGATCGCCGGCCACTTCGACAAAGACGAACGCGTCGTGGCACTGACTCAGGATTACGGTTCCCGGCTCGAGTACTGGGGCTGGCGCGATTCTGTGAATTGGCCGCATACTGGTGATGCAGGCTTTGTCAATCTGCGCCGCGGCACTCTTTCCTTCGACGATCTGTTCGAGCGCTACGCTTCAAAAATGAGGTATTTCCTCATAACCGATTTTGAAGAATTCGAGCGGCAGCCACAGCTCAAAGAACGCCTATTGACTTTCTATCCGCTGTCTTCCGAAGGGGATGGTTACCTGATTTTCGATCTGAAGAATCCAATCCAGCAGGATGCAAGCAGTTCATGACATCGCCCGAGCTTTCCATAATCATTCCTGCCTACAACGAAGAAGCTCTAATCGTAAGCACGTTGGACGGCTTGGACTCCTATCTTTCTGCACGCCCGGAAACCTATGAGATCATCATAGTGGACGATGGGAGCCAAGATCAGACGACTCGATGCATTCAGGATTGGAAGGAAACGAAGCAGGTGGATTTGCATCTCTTGATTAACGAGCGAAACAAGGGCAAGGGATTTTCGATCCGGCGCGCGGTGATGGCAAGCCGCGGGCGCTTTATCATCTTCATCGATGCCGATCTGCCGTATGAGCTGCATGCCATTGAAGATTTTTTGAGCGCTTTACGGAACGGGCACGACCTTGCGATTGGTTCGCGAGTCTTGCCAGGCTCAGAAGTGAAAGGGGTCCCTGTTCTGCGCTATATCTCTGGGCAGATTTTTTCCTGGATGGTGCAGGCGGTCTTGTTTCAAGGGCTTCCGGACACACAATGTGGATTTAAAAGCTTTCGGTCGGGAACTGCCAGGGAAATCTTTCGCCGCCTGACGATCAGCGGCTTTGGCTTCGACGTGGAAATGCTGTTTGTAGCGCGTAAGCTCAAGCTTGCCATCCAACCTGTGGCAGTCCAAATGATCGACCATCGCCACCGCAGCCGAGTCCGTTTGGTTGTCGATTCGTTCAAGATGTTTGCCAATTTGTTCATGGTGCGCTGGAACGATTTGCAGGGCAAGTACAACTAGGAGAAGCGCAATTGTCCTTTGATTATCATTCCGTCGCAGGCGATTATCAGTATCGCGCCTTGCATACCGGGCACCCGATGCAGCGCTTCTGGCATCGCGGCAAACTGGTCATGATCGACCAGTTGATCCGCCCGCATGTACGAGCCGGGTCGCGCCTGCTTGAGATCGGGTGTGGGGCTGGGAACCTGCTTCTGCAAGCGACCGTCGCCGGGAGTTACCCTGTGGCGCTGGACCTGTCGATGCAGGCGCTGGCATTCGTCCGTTCGCGTTTGGAGGAAGCACAGTCCCTTCCTGAGGCGCCAAACGGATTTACATGCACGCAGGCCATTGGAGAATCTCTTCCCTTCAGCGACAATGTCTTTGACTGCATCCTGTTATCGGAGGTGGTCGAGCATCTCGAAGAGCCACAGATTTCGATCCGGGAGGCGGTGCGCGTCCTTTGCCCGGGCGGGCGTCTTTTGATCACAACACCGAATTACCGCAGTTTCTGGCCCGTGATGGAATGGGCAGTGGATCGTTTGAACATGGCGCCGAAAATGGCAGGTGAGCAGCACATCAGTCGCTTCCATCCTTTTTCCTTAAGAAAGATGCTGGCTGGATCTGGTTTGAGGCTGGAGTATGTCGGTTCTATGTATACTCTTAGCCCCTTTCTTTCTTTGCTCTCGCCTGAGAGGGCAGCCCGTCAATTGCAGCGTGAATTGAATAGCCGTTCTCCATGGGGGATGATCCTTGTTGCCGTGGCTGTGAAACCATGAACAGCGTGTTCAAGCCTCTTGAACGAAGATTCTTTGAAGATCCGTTCTTTGATTTTGCCCTGTGGACTGGCGTCCTTACGACGCTCAGCGCACTTGCTTTGTATGCCTATCTGGGTACATTCTCACGTTATATGAGCGACGACTATTGTCTCTCTGCCTTTTTCCTGACCGATGATCTTTTCAGTGCGATGATCCGGCGTTACTTCGTCTCCTCGAGCCGGTACACAAACATCCTCTTCATTGGACTGTCCGATAAACTCTTCGGCTGGCACAACGTCGCCATTCTGCCGGCTTTAATGTTAAGCCTGTTTGTGTTGGGGATCTATTTATTTCTGAGAGAAACATCGGCAATGCTCCAGTGGAGGTGGGCCCGGAGCATGACAATCCTTCTATCGCTGCTGCTTGTTTTTTTCTCTGTGGCGCAGGCTCCGGACTTGTACGAGACCCTCTACTGGCGGGCAGGGATGACGTCTCATTTTGCGCCGGTCGTGTTCCTGCCCTTCTTGGGTACATTTCTCATCTGGCAGATTCGGAATGCGACGGAAAGCTCCCCTGCGCTTTGGGCACAAGCCGCGTGCTTCCTGATCCCTTTTGGGATCGGCGGTCTCTCTGAGCCTCCCACGGCGCTGATGATCACGCTACTTGGTCTGGCAGTCCTGGCTGCCTGGCGGTGGAGCGATTCGCGCAAGCGGCGCGCAACGCTGATCTTTTTGTTGTGGTCGCTGGGGGGTGCAGTGACATCTTTGCTTGTGATGGGGCTCGCCCCCGCAAACTCGCTGCGGATGCAGACGCCTCCGCCGCCTTTTCCTGAGCTTGTCTGGAAGATTTTCTATTATCCGTCCTTCTTCGTCATCGAAACCCTGCGGACTTTGCCTCTCCCCACACTGATCTCCATTGCTGTGCCTGCGGTGCTTTTTTATGTAAAATACATATCTTCAGGTCGAGCCCCCTCGTCGGTGGCAGGTAGGCGCCTTGCGTTTCTGATGCTTCTCGTGTTAGTCCTTGCCTATCTTTTTATTGCCGCCAGCTTCGCTCCCAGTGTTTACGGCCAGTCATATCCTGTCCCGCGTGCCCGCTTTTCGGCGCGGGTTGTGATGACCACCGCAGTAATGGTGGAAGGTGCGCTCATTGGGCTATGGGCGGCGCAGGTTCGTGTACAATCGTTACATCCCGTAAGGTCGCGGACTCTGGCAATCGTCCTGCTGGCAATTCTGGCACTCTATCCTCTGCGGACCGCCGGGCGAATGTTTGGAGAGATTCCTGCTTATCGACAGAGTGCTGTGGGATGGGATGCACGCGAATCGGAGATCCTTGCCATGAAGGCGCAGGGACAGCAGGATCTAGTGGTCCGGTTTCTGTCGGAGGTCCCGATTCAGGACCTGGGTGACCGTACCGGATATCGATTGAATCGCTGCGCTGCCGCGCTGTATGGAGTCAATACAATCGTGGCTGTGCCTATGGATGATCCATAACATGAGTGAGCCTGATCTGACGCCGATCCTGGTAACCGGTGCACATCGAAGCGGCACCACCTGGGTGGGAAAAATGCTCGCTGCCGATGCTTGTACTGCCTACATCAGTGAGCCATTAAATGTGTTACATCGCCCGGGTGTCTTTCGCGCCCAGGTCAAATACTGGTACCAATATCTTTGTGAGGAGAACGAGGCAGAATATATCCCAGCCTTCAAGGAGCTGTTGGAATTCGATTATCATCTCTGGGATGAGATTCGCTCCCTTCGTTCGCAGCGCGACGTGCTGCGCATGGGGCGCGACTTCTTTATCTTCTACAACGGGCTGATGCGCGGTCTGCGGCCTCTCTTCAAGGATCCGTTTGCAGTCTTTTCCACGCCATGGTTTGCGAAGCGCTTGAATTGCAGGGTGGTTATCACGGTTCGGCATCCGGCGGCGTTTGCCAGCAGCTTGAAACGACTTAATTGGCCGTTTGACTTTCAGGATTTGTTAGCCCAGCCATTGCTCATGCGTGATCATCTGGAGCCGTATCGAGCGGAAATCGAATCCGTGCGGCAAGACGACGTGATCGGGCAGGCAGCACTGCTGTGGACGTTGATCTATCGCTGGGTTTACGAGACCCAGGGACTGAACCCCGGCTTCATCCTCGTTCGCCAGGAAGACCTTGCCCGTGACCCCATCCCGGGCTACCGCGCTCTGTATGCAGCACTGCGCCTCGACTTTACGCCGCGAGTCGAAAAGACCATTTTGAATTCGAGCAGCTCTGATAATCCACGTGAGCTCTCTCATAAAGAAGTTCATGCCTTCAAACTGGATAGCCGTGCCAGCGTGGACAATTGGAAAACACGATTGACCGCACAGGAAACTGAGCGTGTTCATGAAATCACAGAGGACGTTTCCAAACTCTATTATTCTGATGCGGAGTGGTGAACGCCGCCCGCATCCCACAGGAGAATTCAACGAATGAACCATGTATTTAAATCCATCCAGCGCGATCTAAAGCAGCAGGATCTGATCGTCGTTGCCGGCGCAGGCGGGTTTATCGGGGGGTCACTGGTCCGTTACTTCCATGACCTCGGTTATACCCGCATCCGCGCGGTGGACAAGAAACCATTATCCAATTGGTACCAGCGTCTCCCTGACGTGGAAAACCTGTGCCTGGATCTGAGCAAAAGCGCGAATTGCGTTCGGGCGGTAGAAAGCGCGGTGGAGGTCTACAACCTGGCAGCCGACATGGGCGGGATGGGGTTCATCGAGCGCTTCCGCGTGGAGTGTATGCGCTCATCGCTCATCAACATCCACTTGCTGGAAGCTGCGTATCAGGCTGGCGTGAATCGTTATTTCTTCGCCTCTTCAGCATGCGTCTATAACACCGATCTGCAGCAGGATCCAAACGTCCGCGCCTTGAAAGAATCAGACGCATTTCCTGCGATGGCAGAGCGCGGCTATGGATGGGAAAAATTATTTGCCGAAATGCTTTGCCAGGAATACTGGGCAGAGCGCCACATGAAGACGTTTATCGCCCGCTTTCACAACGTCTACGGTCCCAACGGCACATGGGACGGCGGGCGTGAAAAAGCTCCCGCGGCGATTTGCCGTAAAGTGATTCAGGCGAAGGACAGCGGAACGAACGAAATTATGATCTGGGGAGATGGCATGCAGACGCGCAGCTTTACGTATATCGAGGATTGTGTATCGGGGATCGATAAGATCGTGCATTGTGATGAGCTGGTCGCCACGCCAATCAACCTCGGCTCGAGCGAATTGGTCTCCATCAACGATGTGGTGAGCGTGGCGGAAGAAATTGGGGATGTAAAGCTCACGCGTAAATACGACCTCAGCGCCCCCAGAGGCGTGGCAGGACGCAACAGCGATAACACGTTTATCAAACAGGTCTTTGGCTGGGAACCGAGCACGCCCTTCCGGGAAGGCTTAACACAGACCTACCGCTGGATCGAAGGGCAATATAACGCTCGTAAAGCTGGTGAGCGTGTAGTCAACGACACGATGTAGCTATTTGAAGGTGAGTATCTTACGCAGCCGCAGCCGGAACTTCCAGGGCATCCAGGTATAAATCAGTTTACGTGTGTACATCCGCAGGCGCAGCCAGGAGAGCCAGTTTCCGCCTTCTCGCTCGAGCACGCGCAGCATATCCGGGTAGCAGCGGTCGTCATTGAGGATCGTCTTCCCGGCGTCATGGATACGGAATTTTGCCCAGCGCCTGGGAACATACAGCACCTGTGATACTTTTGCGATGCGCACCCACAGATCATAGTCAAAGCTGAAAAACAGGGAGAGGTCTAACGGTCCCACTTTCTTCCAGACGTCTGCGCGGAAAAATGTGGTTGCCTGCGGGATGTGGACCGAGCCACGCAGCATCTGACGGTACCCCGTCTGTTTGGCGCCAAACTGACCGACCGTCGCCCCGGAGTCGTCGATCAGGTCTGCGTCGCCGTACACCATTCCCACCTCTGGTCGGCTTTGCAGAATAGAGACAGCTTCCGAAACCGCATCCGGGAAGTAAATATCGTCAGAGTTCAGCCAGGCAAGGATCTCTCCGGTAGCGCGCGCAAACCCCTTATTCAAAGCGTCTGCATGTCCCCTATCTTTTTCGGAGACCCACCATGCCAGGCGATCCGCGTACTTTTGGATGACTTCCACGCTGTTATCTTTGGAGCCGCCATCGACGACAATGTATTCAATATTGGCATAGTCCTGTTCCAGAACGGATCGGATGGAAGCTTCCAGGAATTGACCCTGGTTGAACGAGGGAGTAATGATGGAGACTTTTGGAAGGTTGGAAAGTGGGTTCATAAAGAGTGAGAAAAATTATAGCATTTTATCGGCAGTCCTCAACCCGGGAGCTGTAGACTCCACAAATCCTATATAATAAGACGGGTCTACTGCGCTGATTTCCAATGCACTGGTTATTTTCCCCTCCCTCGCTGGATGATCTCATTCGATTACTCAAAGCCTGGCGGTTCTGGTCTGTTGGCGCGCTGGTTGGTGCGTTGCTCGGGGCAAGCGCGTACTATATCGCTCCGCCGCCATACCGTGCCCACGCGACTGTCCTGGTCGATTTCAACCTGGAGCAAGCCTGGCCGGAAGAAACCGATCGCCAGCAGTTTTATTACCTGGAACGCGAGACGCGCAAGCTGGAAGAAATCGCCTGGTCAGATATGGTGATGGGGCTGGTCGTGGAGGAGGTGGGAGATATCACCACAGGACAGCTGCGCAACGGGACATTATCGTTGAGCCAGCCTGCAGAGGGGGGCTGGAATTTCTACGCCGATGACAAGGACCCCGAACGTGCGGCGGCGCTTGCCTCTACGTGGGCGCAGGTGTTCGTGGAACAAGTCCGTTTGCGGACGCTGATGCTGGAGGGTCCCAATGAGTTTATCGAAGCGACCCGCACACAGGCCGCGCAAACGCCTCGAGATCGCAGCCTGTCTCTGAGCACCTATCTTTTCACAGGCGCGGTTGTATTTTTGGCACTCAGCTCATTTTTTGTGCTCTTTATGAGTAAGCCGAGATGACGAACCAGGCGCCCTCCGTGTTTTCTGTATCGAACATTTCTCGTTTCCTATGGGGCCTGACGCTTTTTATGCTGCCCGTCACCAGTTTTCGTTACTTTCCGTTTCTGGGAGAGTCCACCTACGTACGCCCGCTATCGCTGTATCCAGTTGCGCTCTTGATTCCACTTTTAGCGTTTCAGCTCTTACAGGAGAAAGGATCGTTCCCGCGCGCCGCGACCCTGACGCCTCTCCTGGCGTTCGTGCTGCTGGCGCTGGCGGCGACAGGGTTTGGGCTCCTGCTGGATCCTCTTCCTATGCGTGGGGCTGAATATGTGGGGCGCGCCCTCCGTGCCTGGGTCACGGTAGTGATCGGCCTGTCCTTCTTCCTCGCAGCAGTGTGGATGAATCGCACCGAAGAAGATCTACGACATTCCATCAGGTGGCTGCTGGCTGGCTTCGTTGTGGATATCCTCTGGAGTGGGATTCAGGCGTTAGCCTTTTATACGCCGCTGCTCGAGAAAGTGACGGTGACACACTGGCAGCGCCTCTTCTCAATGCGAGAACTGGTGCGGACCAATCGGGTTTCCGGGATGGCATATGAGCCTGCTTGGCTCGCCGGACAGCTGGCGACCATTTATCTGCCGTGGCTGTTTGCTTCGTTGGTGACGCGCGTGCGGGTTACGCGTTTCAAATGGCTTGAGGTGATATTATTGGGTTTCGCTGTGGTACTGCTGCTATCGACGTTCTCGCGCGGCGGATTACTGACCGCCATCGGGGCATTCCTCCTGACGGTTCTCTTTATTGCCCAATCGGAGCTTCGCGCTGTCTGGAGCTGGTTTGTCGCCGGATTTCGCCGTGGAGAAAACTGGCTCCTGCGATTGGGCGTCATCATTCTGATGATAGGCGGGTTGGTGGGCGCGGGGCTGTTCTTAAGCCAGAAGGGATACATCACCCGTCTGTTCAATACCCGGGCGGATAGTGTCGAGGATTTCGTCATCCAGAATTCGGCGGGAGCGCGTGCGGCGTATACGTTCGGCGCCCTGGGCGCGTATGAGGAGAGCCCGCTCCTCGGTGTAGGCTTGGGCGCGAGTGGATTCTATATCTACGATCACTTGCCAGACTGGGCGCTGACCACCGTTCCGGAGATCGCGCGACAATTAAGTCCTGAAAATCGTCTCTACCCCAACCCAAAAAATATGTATATCCGCCTGCTGGCAGAGACGGGTCTAATCGGGTTCTTCGTTTTTCTCGCCTTCCTGTTTTCTATACTTGGAGACTCGCTCGGTGCACTACGATCCGGGACGGCTTTAGGTCGTTACCTTGGCATCGCGGGGATCTTCTCCTGGTTTGCGATTGCCTTCTATAATAGTACGCAGGACTCATTTGCAACACCCAATCTTTGGATCAACTTCGGTATCGTGGTAGGGATGACGACCTTTCTAACAGAATCAAAATCGGAAAAACCTTTGCTTTCATCTGCTTCCCATGCTCTCCCACAGATGCCAGCCGAGGGACTGGAGCCATAATGATTGTACTTTCCGTGGGTATGCCGCGTGCGGGGTCGGGCTGGCACTATAACCTTGTTCATGATCTGATGAAAACTGCGGGCGCGACCGATGCACATGTAATCCGGGAACGGTATCGGTTGCAGCGCTTCTTGACGGAGGTGAATAACAACATTGGCGTGCTGTCGGCACGACGGCTAGCGCTGGTCACTGTGCCGGCATTGCTGGGGAACACCTTTGTGATCAAAGCTCATTCGGGACCAACCTTCGCTTCACGGCTCCTGCAAGGGGTAGGCTTGCTCCGTATCACCTATATTTACCGCGATCCGCGTGACACTGTGCTCTCTGCCTACGAGTACGGTCAGCGCGCCCTGGCAAAGGGCCGCCCCAACGCTTTTTCTCACCTCACCGGCTTTCAAAAAAGCGTGGAATTCACTCTCAATTACGTCCGGATCTGGGAGAAATGGGTGCAGGAGAAAAATGTTCTCGTTGCCCGGTATGAAGACATGCTTACAAATTATGATCATGAACTGGCACGTCTGCTCAATTTCCTCAAGTTAGATGGCAGCAAGCCCGATGTACAGAATGTAGTCGCTGCCTATCGCCCGGAGGCGGCGGAAGGGCAGAAGGGTGTCCATTTCCATAAGGGTAAAATTGGACGATTCCGAGAGGTCTATAGCGCGGAAGAGCAGGCGATTCTGAACGAGCTCCTTGGTCCTTACCTGGAACGAATGGGTTATCAGATCTAAAGACCTAATGGTTCTGTAAACAAGGGGGGATTTTTTACGATTAATTTCGAGTATCATTATCCTATGCGCCGCTTTGAAACTCCGTATATTGCTGACTGGTTTGCTGCTACCCTGCGATGGATCGTTCTCGCCAGTCTGGTCATTGCGCTTGCTGTACAGGATGAACTGAACACGATCCCGTTCTGGCCGTTGACTGCCGTCTTCGTCTGGAACACGATCATGAGCCTGCTGGCAGTGTTCAGCGTCAGGGCACGCTTTTTTCACCGGCAGATCGTCCTCACGATCGATATCCTCCTGGCGGCGGCATTTTTCTGGCTGCAGAGCCGTGTCGGCAGTACCCCAAGCTGGGTAGGGCTGATTCCTATTCTGACCGGCGCGGTGTATTTTGAAGCTCTGGGGGCATTCATTGTAGCGCCCTTATTTGCGATCTGGCAAACGGTCATTGGGGAAGGGGTTTTTTACAGCGATTTTACCTGGCTGCGCGAGGTTGCCATCACGTTACTGGCTGGCTTGATCGCCGGGATTGGCGGTCGTTTCCTGATGAGGCGTCTGCGCACCTCACGCCAAACGAAGCTGGATGTAGAGGAACGCCAGCGGCGCATGGAACGCGAGCGCCTGCGCGCCATCTACGAGCTAAGCTCCACGCTGACCGCGACGCTGAGCTACCGCCGCGTGCTCGATTCTGCTCTGGACCTGGCGTATACGGCTCTAAACCCAAACCCTGACCCTGACGAACACGAGCCCGAAGAGCGGCTGGTCAGCGCAGTCTTTTTGTTCCGTGAAAATCAGCTGCGTATCGGCTCGGCGCGTCGCTTTACGAACGCCGATTTACGTGTCAATTTGCAAGGCAAAGAAGGTATTCTCAAAAAATTGCTGGATGGCGGGGATACGGTCCTGACCACAGACATCGGGTATGACCCCGAGCTGGGACGGATCATCGCACTTCGTTCCTGTTCCTCGGCGTATTGCTTTCCCTTGCGGAGCGGGTTTAACGTCTATGGCGCAATGCTGTTCGCCCACCCGGAGCCAACGTACTTCACGAAGGAACGTTGTGACTTGCTCGATATCATTGGTCGTCAGGCAGTGATCGCCATCCAGAACGCACGCCTGTACCAGGATCTTGTGGAAGAGAAAGAGCGTATGGTCGAGGTCCAGGAAGAAGCCCGCAAGAAGCTGGCGCGTGACCTGCACGATGGTCCCACGCAGTCGGTGGCGGCGATGGCGATGCGTGTAAACCTGGCGCGCCGGATGATGGCAAAGGATGTCAACGAAGCGACGAATGAGCTGGTGAAGATCGAAGAGCTGGCGCACCGCACCACGAAAGAGATACGTCATATGCTGTTCACTTTGCGTCCGCTGATCCTGGAATCGCAAGGATTAAACGCGGCGTTGCAGGCAATGGCAGAAAAGATGCGCGAAACATTCTCACAAAATGTGATCATCAATGTGGACGATGGTACGCTCCATGATATGGAAATGGGCAAGCAAGGCGTGATTTTTTACATCATCGAAGAAGCCACGAACAATGCTCGTAAACATGCCAGTGCGACACACATCTGGGTGAGACTCCGCCCATTTGAAAAAGAGATTGCCTTACTCGAGATTGAGGATGACGGGTTGGGCTTCGATGTGGAAGCTGTCAACAAAAACTATGACAAGCGCGGGAGTCTGGGGATGGTCAATCTGCGGGAACGCACGGAGCTTGTGAATGGCTTGCTCAACATTGACTCCGCACCGGGCAAAGGGACGCGCATCCAGGTCTATATCCCTCTCAGCGAAGAAGCCGCAGATCGTCTGCATCATGGGAAGATGTAGACAAATTAATCGGCACGCCTCAATAGTTGCGCCAAAATCTTCTTTGCCTTCATCACCGCCCTTGCCCGATGGCTCAGGCGGTTTTTTTCTTCCATAGAAAGCTCTGCCATTGTCTTTCCCAACTCGGATAACAGAAAAATAGGATCATAACCAAACCCGCCTGTGCCGCGTTCTTCGGGGACGATCTCACCTTCGCAGAAACCTTCAGACAGATGGGTTTCGCCATTTGGAACCGCCAGCGCGATCGTAGCGTGGAAGCGCGCACTCCATGGGCGAGGTTTATCTTGAAGATTTCTGATTAAGAACGTGCGGCGCCCCGCGTCGGAGAGCTTTTGTCCGTCCGTCGAGCCATAGCGGGCGGAGTATAAGCCGGGCGCGCCATCCAACGCGTCCACTTCCAGTCCCGAGTCGTCGCCAAGGGAGAGCAGCCCGCTGGCTTCGGCGAAGGCGAGGGCTTTCTTGGACGCGTTCTCGGCGTAGGTTTGCCCGTCTTCAATAACATCCAGGTCAAGGTTGATTTGCGCGGGCGTGAGCAGCGCAATCCCTGTATCCTTGAGCAGGTCTTGCAGTTCTTTGATCTTGCCTTTGTTATTCGTGGCGATAAGCAGGTGTGAACCTTTGCGTTTATTCATCGAACGTTCCTGATCGCTGTTTGATTTTCTCTATGGCCCACCGGGCATGTTCTCGCACCAGGGGCTCTTCATCACTCAGTCCATCCTGTAAAACGGGTAAGGCGTGCAGATCCCCTGTATTGCCCAGGGCGACCGCGACGTTGCGAAGGTAGCCGCGTCGCTTGGCGCGCTTGACCGGTGTCCCTTTGAAGCGTTGATTGAATTCCTGAGTCGAAATGGATAACTCCGCAGGTAGAGGTTGGGCAGGAGGATCGTTTCCAAAAGCGGGATCCCCTTCTCCCGCGAACCGATTCCAGGGGCAGACCATCTGGCAGATATCACAGCCGAACACCCAGTTCCCGATTTTGTCGCGCAACGCAACAGGCACATCGTCTTTCAATTCAATCGTGAGGTACGAAATGCAGCGCCTCGCGTCGATGGTGCGGTCGGGGAGGATGCAGTCCGTGGGGCAGGCATCGATACAACGCGTGCAGGTGCCGCAGTGGTCGGTAACGAAGGGCAGATCAGGCTCGAGGTCGAGATCGAGAAGTATCTCGGAAAGCAGGAAGTAGGAACCATGCCTGGGGTGGATGAGACAAGTGTTCTTACCGATCCAGCCAATGCCGGCGCGCTGGGCAAGGTCCCGTTCGAGGATGGGGCCAGTGTCCGTGTACCAGCGGTTCTTCACGGGACGGCCAACCTGCTCTTCGATAAATTGGATGAGTTCCTTCATCCGTTCCGGGAGGACATCATGATAGTCCGCGCCCCAGGCGTAGGACGCGATCCTGCCCTCATCCACTCGCCCCTCGGTCGAGGGAGATGAGTAGGGAGTAGCCAGCACCAAAATGGACCTGCATTCCGGCATAATTTCACGCGGGTCCGCGCGGCGCAGGCGCGAACGTTCCGTAGCAAGATAATCCATCGTGCCGTGGCGTCCCTGTGCAAGCCAGCGTTCGAAGGTGGAGTAGTGGGGAGGCGGCTCCGGCGTGGTCACGCCAGCCAGGAGGAAACCCAGCTGGGCCGCCTTTACTTTTATTCCTTCTTTTAGATTCTTTGGGGAAATCATAGTCAAAGCGTAATTATAAGCGGGAGGGATGTCAGTGCGAGATGTCCTATCCAGGCATCTTATCCACTTTGATAATGAAAGAATACAGGGCAGCGAAATTTCGCTGCCCTATATTCTTTCACGCGGCGCCTTACTTTAGGGCACCACGAACCGCACCCGCGTCTCCAGACCGATGTTGTTATACCAGGGGAACCAGTAGATCGCGTTCAGCAGACTTTCTGGCAACCCCATGATCTCTGAATAGCTCGTGTATATACCGTTGTCCTTGTAAATGACTCGCTCTGCCACGACGATGTTTTGATTGCTCACAATCTTCACGGGTCCAGCATTGGTTTCGGGGAAGCTCACCCGTATGCCCTGATTTGCGAGTAACGTGAAGGGACTGTCAGCCATCTCCACTCCACCGACATACACATGCACTGTAGCTGTCGAAGGGCTGGTATTTGCCAGACGCAATTGCGTATCCAGGTCAACATTATTGTACCAAGGGAGCCAGTAAGTGGTGTTGAGCTGGCTATTAGGCAGCGCCATCATCTCTGAAAAGCTCGTCTGGATGCTACTAACTTTGTAGATCACGCGCTCGGCTGCCACAATCTTTTGATCGCTTTCGATCTTTACGGGTCCCGCGTTGACTCCGGGGAAGCTCACCCGAGTACTTCCTCCAGGCGCCAAGTTGAACGGGCTCCCTTCCATTTCCTGTCCACCGATGAAGACATGCACTGAAGCGGGTTGGTCGGTGACGTTTGCAACGCGCAGTTGCGAATCCAGACCGAAGTTGTTATACCAGGGCAACCAGTAGAGGGTGTCCAACCGACTGTTGGGTAATGCCATCATCTCTGAAAAGCTCGTCTGGGTGCCACTGACTTTGTAGATCACGCGCTCGGCGGCCACGATCTTTTGATCGCTTTCGAGCTTCACCGGACCGTTATTCACGCCAGGAAAACTCACGCGAATGCTCTGATTCGGGAGCAGCGTATAAGGACTATCCTGCATTTCGACGTTGCCGATGGTGACATGCACCGTGGCTGTCGAACTACTAGCGTTTCCAAAGCGTAATTGGGTATCTAGGCCGATGTTGTTGTACCAGGGTAGCCAGTAGGTGCTGTCAAGCTCACTGTCTGGCAATCCCATCATTTCCGAGAAACTAACATTGGTGCCCTTCACCTTATAAATCACCTGTTCCATCCCAAGAATCGGCAGGGCATTTGTGCTTTCGATTTTCACCAGCCCATTGTTCACCCCGGTAATACTTGTCTCTGCCTTCTCGTGAGGAGGCAAAACAAATTGGTTTTGGTCTGCACCCGCAATGGAAACAGTAACGTCAGCACAACTGGAGGAAGTATCTAAGGTTGGTGCGTAATCTTGAGACGTTTGATCGAGGACAACATTGCTGTAGCTCAGACTGACCGGATTGAAGTTGTAACATGCATGGGTGGCTGTGACTGTACCAGTCCAGTTAAAGGACACTTGGAACGAGTAACTGCCATCGGGTTGTGAAATGGCAGTTTTCGCTGTGCCATCCATGTAGCTCAACGTGACATTGCCTACCCCCACGTTCCCAGAGATGATATGCTCTGTCGGGTTGGCTACATAAAGAACACTGTTGTCCGTGCTGGTCGAGGCAGCATTGAGATTGATACCATCTGTTGCTATGCCGACTGCGATATCGGCAATCACCATTCCATCACGGGTCATGCCACTCACAGCGACATTGTAGATCGTTGGTCCACCGGTCACAGCGGCTGTTGTTGCTCCAGCGGTGCCGCTGAGTGTCACATCGCTGGCGCTGAATCCGGTAACCGGTTCGCTAAAGGTGACCGTGAAGTTGATCGGAGTGGCGCTCGTGGGGTCAATCTGTGTGGCGGCCTGATTGATAGTCACAGTCGGCGCGAGTGTGTCAAAGGTCCGGCTGAATTGGGAAGCGGCGCTATTAAGGTTGCCGCTGCCATCTTGAGCCGTATTTGCGGCGATATCGGCAGTAACCAGTCCCTCGCCGGTTGGGATCAAATCAAAGGTATAAGTGTCGCCATCCATTACACCGAAGCTGTCCACTGTGGCATTACTGGTTGTAATATCACCTGCATCGAAGCCAGTGACGTTCTCGCTAAACTGAACAGTGACGGGAATCGTTGACGTGTTTGTTGGATTAGATGCAGCTGAACTCATCGTTACTTTCGGTACATCACCATCGAAGATGCGGCTGAATTGCGAGGCTGCCTCGTTGCTATTTCCTGCCTCGTCAGTTGCTATCTCAGCGGCGATTTCCGCTGTGACCAATCCTTGACTACTGGGTGTTAGCTCAAATGTATACGTGGCACCATCTACTGCATTGAAATTGCCAACTGTAGCATTTCCTGCAGCAATATCGTCGATATTAAAACCAGTTACATTCTCGCTGAATTGGGCTGTTACGGAAATGGGTGAGGCGTTTGCTGGGTTGGACGCGGCAGATGTCATTGTCACTGTAGGTCCAACAGAATCGAAGGTGCGACTGAATTGCATTGCAGTCAAATTTCCGTTGCCGCTGCTATCCTCAGCCGCCCCGGCTGCGATATCCGCTTTAACTTGCCCCTGGCTGCTGGCTGTCAGATCAAAAGTATAGGTGTCACCATCCGCTGCATTGAAGTTGCCCAAAGTGCCATTGCTGGTGGTGATGTCACCTGCCGTGAAGCCAGTGACGTTTTCGCTGAATTGAACCGTGACCGTGATTGGCGAGGTGTTGGTCGGATCTGAGGCGGCGGACGTCATCACTGCGGTCGGCGCGTCGCTGTCGAAGGCGCGGCTGAATTGGGCTGCCACTGTGTTGCCGTTCCCTACCGCATCAATTGCTACCCCGGCGGCGATGTCCACAGTGACGGATCCCTGGCCGCTGGGGGTTAAGTCAAAGGTGTAGGTGTCACCATCCACTACATTGAAGTTGCCCACGGTCGCGTTCCCCGCCACAAGAACTGTCACGGAAAATCCACTGACATTTTCACTGAACTGTACTGTGACAGGAATGGGGCTTGCGTTAGTGGGGTCGGACGATGCCGAACTTAACGTGACGTCAGGCGCGGCATTATCGACAGTGTATGTATCATCCGTAGTGGGTCCGGTGCTGGCTACATCATTGCCTGCCAGGTCACGAATGTCCATGCCGGAGCTAAAGTTCAACCCGACCACGCCATTGAAACTGGTAAGGTCACCACCCGAAACCTGCACATCGTATACACTGGCGCTGACGAAAGCTACACTGGTGACGGTAGCCGTGGTTCCACTGACTGTAAAGTCCTCTGCGCCAATCGTTCCATCAATCGCTTCACTAAACGTGACGCGGAATACCAAAGCGTCCGCCCTGGTTGGGCTAGCGGACGGGTCTTGCCGCGTAAAGGATGTCGTTGTAGGAGCGGTCTTGTCAATGGTGTAGTCTTCCCCGGTGGTGAAGGATAAGTTGGAAATGTCGTGTGAAAGCTCGGCATCGCTGGTCATATTCAATTCCAACAAGCCGTCGCCGCTGCCGGTATTGACGAGCACATCCCATTCCGTAGCAGGGGTGCCTCCTACAGCCGTCACGCTGGTGACGGAAGCTCCAGTCAGGGTTCCGCCCGAAAGAAGAGTGAAGTTGCCAGTCCCCAGGCTAGAGATCGCGGTACCGAAAGTCACTCTCCACGTCACAGACATCGCATTCGTATGATCATTTAAGGGAGAGAGTAATGGAGCATTCCGGTTAATCGACACGACGGTTGTATCGGGCCGGTCGGTCGGCGTACACGTTTGGGTGCCTGTCCCACTACAGGCAGAGTCAGCGTTTGGTGACGGATCGGTTGTGTTCACGCCACCGCCAGGTCCACCTGTGTATGTTACGTTTCCCTGGTTCAAAATACGTGATGTGCTTACCGGATCGTTCACTGTCACACGGAACTTGATTGTGACTCCCTTGCCCACAGGCAGCGTGCCAATTGTGATGGGATCAACTGTCTCACCAGATTGGGCAGGAACGGGTGCGAGACTGAATAGTGGTTTCCCGCCGCCTAAATTAGGCGAGGTGGTGACGGCAAAGACTGTATCAGATTGTTGCACAGTCGTGGACGCCACAGTAACGGTATTCTCAACCTCTGAAGGACTGTCGGCTGCCTGGGCGCGGATGTCTGCATTGGTTTCAGGCAAAGCCTGCGCGAACACATAATTGCTCTGTGGCGTCATACCCAAGCCAGTTACATTACAAGTTAGTCCATTGGTCAGGTCAATCGTCCCGAAGACGCTGACGGTGCCGGCATCGTTAATTGAATTCATGTAAGCAGCATTAAGGGTCGTGCTTGCTGTGTTCGGCACTTCTTCAAAAGTCATAACGCCCGCGGTCTCTTCAATATAGTAATCCACACATGGTGCGCCGCCACACTGGGTCGGGCTTGCGGGAGTGGCGGTGACTGTGTTTCCGCGTACCACTACACAACTGGAGTCTCCAGCTTCGGGCGGTGCCGAAAGTGCGAAAGCCGCAATTCCGCCGACGAAATTGACCGCCGTGTTCAGACTATGGCCGTTGACCATATTGTTAGTAATGGTCATATCCATCGTCGAGACACCGTTGCCTCCAAAGTTCACCGTTTGAATACCATCACCACCCGAGTTGGTAATGGTATTCGAGTCAACCGTTACATCCGACCTGCCACCCTCATCGACGGCTACAAAGATACCAATGCCCGGCGGATTTATTATCCCGTTGCCGGAAACCTGGCCTCGGATGACGGCGGTGTCGTTCGTGTCGAGGCTGACGACCCCGTTTCCTCCAGCGCCATTGAAGTTATTGTTCGAGATGGCAATATTGGTTGTCGTCGATTCCTGGCCGCTGACAAAGACCCCGCCAGCGCGCCCGGCAAGCGCAATATTGACTGTGTTGTTGGAGAACGTGAAAGATTGGGTTCCATTTGACCCAGCCGCTTCGGCTCCAATCTGAACGGATAGATTCTTGATATTCGTGAAGGTTGAGTTTTGGATGTTCGCAGTGATCGCGGAGGTACCGCTTGGCAAGATTAGGAATGCACTATTGGCAAACGGACCCACCGATGCCGGGTAGGAAAATTGGCTGTTGTTGGTGACGGTTAACGTAGCATTGACATTGTTGTTCTGAAGATGAACGAGGTCTTCGGCTGCGCCGTCGATCGTTGTCCCATCGAGCGTGACTGTACCTTGCACATTTACCAGGTTGAGGCCGTGTTCGTTATCGCCATTCCCCGCGTTGGTCATGTAGGAGCTGGTCAGGGTCAAACCATTTACCCCGCTGGTGTTGATGCCGTGGCCGCCAGTTGTTCCGACAAAGAGCCTGGTCAGCGAAACGCCATTCGTGCTTGTCAGGGAAATGCCATCTCCGGTGGTATTCCGAATTGCGCCACCAGTACAGGTTACTGCAGATGTACAACTACCACCATTTCCTTTGATGACCAGATTGCCGCTGCTACCTGTAGAGTTCAAAATGATGCCGTTCGTCGCCCCATTTGCGGAGATACTACGGAATTCCAGATCATTCGAGCCAATGTTGGTGTTGGCGACATGGATGGCTGTGCCAGTGGTGGTTGTCAATGTGTTGACCATTGAGCCGGTTGAGGCTGGGTTACAAGGATTCTCATCACAAACATTGACTGTGCCGCCACCTGTAGCTGTAAAAGCCGGGCTGGCGCCACTCGAGAGTGAAAGCCCCCCTGAGAAGGTGACCATTGCGCCGGTATTGCCTGTCAAAGAGATGCCAGTACTTGTGCCGCCGCTATCCGTGATTGCACCACTAAAGGTATGCGTGCTCGTTGCCGTCACATTTTGCATTTGAACGAGCATCCCTGATGTATCCGTAATGGTCCCGGCATAAGACACGCTAACATTTGCATTTGCATTACTATTGCCGTTGATGGAAAAGTCAACGCCCGTGGCGTTCGTGATGGAGCTGCCTGAGGGAGCAGAGAACGTTCCTGCTACTCTGAAAAGCGAAACGCCAGTTGTTGTGCTATTGATGCTGAATAGCGAATTCAACATAAGGTTCACGGAAACATCCGTAAGATTTACCGCGGGACCACCAACTGCCGATAACACAGAGATATTTGGATTGACAACGACGCGGGTGCCAGATGTGCCTGTGTAATTGGGGCTTGTACCGTTGACCAGCAAGGCAGTACCGTTATCTGCGTAGACATCCAAATCCGTGAAGCTCAAATCCCCTCTGATGTTGTTCAAGACGAAACCCGATTGTCCAACGCCATTGCCGAGTTGTCCAATACTTGTTGTGCCCCCTGAAACCGTATCGAAAGCCGGAGTGATGGGGTTGGCATCGAATAGAATGGTCGCGCCGGTGCCAACGATGTTGATCCCTGTACCAGCAGTATTTCCGTGTACCACGTTATCATCGAATGCAATAATGTTGACACTCCCTGCAGTGCGCTGAATGTCGATGCCATTGCCGGTAGATGTGACCGTATTATCGTGAAGACTCACTGTCAATGTTCCACTGCCGCCGGCGTTCACATCGATACCATTGCCGCCCGCAGACCGAATGGTGTTGTTGGCAAGCTCGAAACCGCCGCTGTGTGCTGCAGTGGTTGTCACATCCACAGCGTTTGTGCTGCCTGCAACATTCAAACCAAAAATCTGCACATGGGTGCTATCAGGGACAGAAATTCCAAACCCACCAGTGTTATCGATTAGCGGCTGGCTTCCCACGGTTCGCAGGATGGTTGGATTGGGTCCACCGTTGACAGCAACCGGCACAGTCAACGCTACACCTTCTCCTATCAAATGCTGTCCCTCCTTGAGCGTAATCCCTGCATTCTGCCCGGTCGTTGTGCCATTGCCTTGAAACACGTAGATCGTGTCATTCGCGGATGATGCAGCCTCTGCTCCCAACAGTGTATCGAATGGATCGGTGGAACGCCCCAGTCCGCCCGATGCTGCATCGTTTTTGACATACCAGACCTTCTCCGGGGTCACAGTGATCGTTACCCTGCCTGCGCCGGTTAGATCGTCTGTATTACCCAAGACATTGTCAGGACCATAGTCGGTGATCACATAATCGAAGTGATCGGTTCCGCTGAAGCCTGCTGCAGGGAGATAGGAAAAGTTGCCATCACTTTCCACTGTCACTGTGCCGCCCTGCTCACTGGTGGTTATGAAGGGCGCAGTTATATCTGATTCGACGGATTTGAGCGTAAAGCTATCTCCGAGGAACTCGGTGTCGTTGTCGAACAGGCTGTCGATCGTAGTATTCGTAACGTGCACTGCTGGGTCGGGTGTCGATATGCCCACATCCAGCAGTGTGTTGCCGATGGTTGTGTAACTGTCGTCCAGTGCCAGGGGCGAAATATTGAGCGAGCCACCCACAAGGGTTGTGTTTAGATCAAGAATGTCGTTGAACGTCACCTCGGTCGCTGGGTCTGCGCCACCGTTGGCGATGACCACGGTATACTCTAGGGTCTCCCCTGGGTCCGCTTTGCCGTCACCATCCTCGTCAGGCGATATAAGACCTGCACCATCGTCGATCAAGGTATCTGTCATCGTAAACGTAATTGTTGGCACCTGAAGCGGACTGGCAGCAACCGTCTGTGGCGGGAATAGGGATGTAATAATCAGTGAAAACAGCACAAATGTGATGAAGAACAGATGTAGATAACGACGCATGAAGTCCTCGAACTTGAAAAAGATGAAATGATTTCTTGAGCTTGCATAACTGGATGCGGCATTCTTCAAGTACAGATACCGCATCCAATGAGGTGTACTTACCCTCGTGGGGGAAAGACACCCTGTAACGCGATGCAAAAATAGAAAGTCAGGTAAGGCTGCATATTGTTATGCGGCTGGTCGCCGCCTGCCGGCGCAATAGATTGGTCTGATAACGGAGTAAGATTTGTACCTGCCGATTGTTTGTATAAGTTTCCACCACCAAATGCGCGCGCTAAAACAGCTCCTGAAGGATCGTTCAGATTCGCATTTGAGCCTTGGCCATTCATAGAATGCGAATGAGCGGGGATTTCACTCTCCAACAGAGTCACGGTTTCCGAGCCACCGCGCTCTCCAAGGTCGTGCAGAGAGAGCCCTGGTCCCTGGCCTGGTTGCATGGGGGCACGGCCTTGTAAATCAGGCAATGCAAAATCCGATTTACCATTTCCGCCATAAGTAGTGCCAAGCAATGAAAATAATGCGGTATTTTGTGAAAGTGGCATTAATTGTCCATCGCACCATGCCCAACCTTTAGGCGCAAAGTTGAATGGAAAGATACGGATTTCAGCGACAAATGGATCAGCCATGTTATTACTCCTGTTTAGGTTGGGGATGGGAATATCCCGAAGAGTGAAATGATGAAGTCAACGCACAGATAAGGCTGGAAGTTGGTATGCGGTTGGTTGCCGCCCGTAGGTGACATAGAAGTCGCCGCCATTGATGCCACGCTGGATGGCGCGACGTAAAAGCGCTTCGTAGCCTCAGCTGGCATGTTACCGGCGGGCGTAGATGCTGTTGCGGATGCTTCCGATGCCAGCCATGGATGGGAATGGGCAGCGATCTGGTTGACTGTGAGCGTTATTTCCTCAGCGCCACCGGTCTCGGCGAGGATAAAGCTATTGCCTTGGTGGATTGGAATGCGACTCCGCAAGTCGGGTAATGCGAAGGTGCTTTCGCCATCGCCGCCATAGGTTGTACCGATCAATTGGAATAAAGTTTCGTTTTCAGAAATAGGCAGCAGTTGTCCCTCGCAAAACATCCAGCCAGCGGGCGCAAAGTTGCCTGCAAACATTCGAATTTCACCAACATAAGGTTGTGCCATGATTTATTTCCTTAGTTCGGACTGGGGAAAATACCCTGCAGAGCAATGCAGAAGTTCAACGTCAGGAAGGGTTGCATGTTGAGGTGTGCCTGACTGCCGCCTACATTCCCTACAGCTTGTCCAGAAAATGAAACCAGATTTGAGGCAGCTGCATAAGAGTTACCAAAGGTCGTGTTGTCGACCGCACTCAAGAGGTTCCCGGTTGGCACTGCTGCATCTGCAGAATTGGAAGCGCCATTGGCAACATGTGTATGCATTGGCAATTCGCTGATGGACAGGGTGTGTGTCTGCTCGCCGCCGCGCTCACCCAATGTATGCCCACTGCCAACATGGATCGGAGTCTTTGCTCGCAGGTCGGGAAGCGCAAAATTGACACGCCCATCGCCGCCGAATGTTGTCCCCAGAAGCGAAAAGAGCGCCTGGTTCTGGTTGATTGGCAATAACTGTCCGTTGCACAATGCCCAGCCTTTCGGAGCAAAGCTAAATGAAAAAATACGGATTTCACTGAGGAAGGGTTCAGCCATACGATTTCTCCTTTACTTGCTTGCTCGGAATCGTATTGAATACAGCTTCATATTCGAAACCGGCGTTTGTTTTAGCCACGGGAACAAGAAAAATGTCCATCTCGCCAAACAGGGCATGGCTTAACTTATGAGTCCCCTGCGGCATAAAACGATTTACCGGACCGAGAAAGAAAACAGAAAAGGTTTCATTGGTTTCCGTTTTTGAATGTTCAACGATTTTATGGAATTTCAAGTCAAACCGGGAGGACATATCTGCGACCTCAAACGTTGAGCCTACTTGTTCTGTGAATGATCTTAAGCCTGGTAGTGACATTTGTTATTCTCCTGTTCGTTTTAAGCCTCGTTTGAACCGGGGGTCCAAACCATTTCTTGATAGACTGTGTTGACCTCACGCGTCTTCACAAATCCGAGGCGCTGATACAGACGGACAGCAGGATTGAAAAATTCGACGCGCAGGACGAGCGGCAGACGTAATCGAACAGCCTCTTGCTTTAGTTCTTGAATCAAGAACGTCCCAATACCCAGGCAGCGGTATTCAGGCAAGAGGGCGATGTCCATGATCAAAAAGTGATCGCCGCGGTCCTCAACAATCAGTCGCCCAAGGGGCACGTCTACTCCCTCAATAATGCTGTATTCTGCATTGGGGTAATAGAGTAAATAATGCTTTGTCTGCGCGTCGAATTGCATGTGCAGAAAGGCATTCTTCTGCTCCGCACTCCAGTCCACCAAATTCATTTCATCGGCGCGGGTACTGGCGTAGATGGAAAACAAAAAGTCTTGATCGTTCTCTTCAACCGGCCTCAACTCAATCCTCATGATCGAGTTGCCTTCGTTTTGCAGGAAACGTGATGCAATCATTACGCGGTTATCCATTGTTTACCATCTTCCGAAAGAAACAGCTGGAAGTGATAGTGCATAAAACCAACACCGGCATACATTTGATCGTCTGGGTTTACAAACAGATCATCGATGGAATACTCTGACCCCAGGCGAGTATGCAATTGCCAGGTCTCCCCATTATCTTCGGATACAAAAATATCCCCGTCATTTCTATACCCGCGGAAATGTCTGCCTTTGAATCGTGCCTCCACTGGCAAAGCTGTCAGCGCGTCAAATGATCTTGTCAACAATACAGTCGAACCTAAAAATGTCCCCGCCAGTTTGAGAAATTCACGCCTCTGCATTTCATGCTCCTATGTGGATGGTTTCGTTGTGTGCTGTGTAGAGTTGCTCTTAGAAAGAACATGAGAGCAGATCATTGCACAATAGAATAAAAAGTATTGGGCAATCTTATCTGAATAAAAAGAAGATAAGCTTCACTTTGCAAAACTATTGTCGGTTCGTAAGGCATATGCAAACAGATAAACTTGTACGCAAGAATAAAACCAGGGCAAGCCATTTGGCTTGCCCTGGTTTTATTGTGTCCCTGATAAATCCTGCTTCTATATTACATTTCTCAGTAATTCAACAGATTTAGTTACCCCCACGAGAGGCGGCAGGCTGTAATCTTCATGCTCGATGCTCAATACATCGTCGTAACCATTTAGCCGTAGCTGGCTCACAAAATCACGCCACCAGCTTTCAGAATGTCCGTAGCCCAGGGCTACATAATTCCAGGAACGCTCCGCCACCTGCTCATTCGGCTTGGTTTCCAATAAAGTATTGATTCCACTATTGTGAGGATCGATCCGTGTGTCCTTGGCATGGACATGATAAATCGCACCTCGCAGCTGGCGGATGGCACGCAGCGGATCACCTCCCATCCACAGGGCATGACTGGGGTCAAAGTTAACGCCCACGATCTCACCGGCGGCATCCCGCAGTTTCAGCAATGTTTCCGTGTTGTACACCAGTTGATGGGCATGCTGCTCCACACAGATCTTTTCGATGCCGTTCTCTCGTGCATGATTGATCAGGTCGCGCCAGTAGGGGATCGCCACATCCTCCCATTGATACCGCAGGATCTCGTGTCCCTCGGGAGGCCAGGCGGTTGTGATCCAATTCGCATTCTGGTCACCCGGACCGCCGGGCAAGCCAGACATCATCACAATCCGCCGGACGCCGATGAGCTGGGCAAGCTTCATGGTATTGCGAACCACGCGATCGTTTGACTTCCCTCGTTCCCCGGGTGCTAGTTGGTTGCCCGAGCAATTCAATGCACTGATTTCCAACCCATGATCACGAATCTTCACGATGAAGTTCGCTCGTTCCGTTTCACTCTCCAGGAGCAGATTCAGGTTCAAGTGGGGTGCGGAGGACCAGCCGCCGCAGCCGAATTCCAGGGTGTCAATTCCCAGGTTAGCAGCAGTTTCCAGCAACTCATCGAACGACAGATGCCCCAGGCTGTCGGTGACTAGACCTATCCTCATAGCGTTTGCTTTATGCTCGATCGATTTCCGTGTCGAACTCACTGACCGAAACCCAGCGATGCTCGTTGCAGGAAAGCGCAGCTGCGTCAATGACTTTGTTCACCCCGTACGCAAAACGCACGTCCGGTTGAACTGGCTCATTCAATGCAACCGCAGTAATGAGATCATGCGCCTCGATGATCTTCTGGTCGTTGTATCCCAGTCCGATCCCCGCCAAGCCGAAGAATGCCTTATAGCCGGGATGTTCCGGCCCGATGTAAACTGTCTTGAAGCCCTTCTCTCGATTTGGATCTGTATCGCGATAGAGCTGGATTTCATTCATGCGTTCCTGGGTGTAGAACAGGCTGCCTTTCGTGCCCTGAATCTCATAGGTCAACCCGAGCTTGCGCCCCATGCCGATCCGGCTGGTCCCGATCGTCCCGATGGCTCCGTTTTCAAAACGGACGAGGAACTCCATGATGTCTTCATTTTCAACCGCTCGCTTTTGAGCGTCGCTCTGTGCTGTTGCTGCATAACCTGAACCACTGGCGGGCACGACTCTCTCTTTGATGACCGTCGTATTCACCCCGCAAACCTCAACGACCTCGCCGACTAACAAGTGGGCGAAGGCAATCGTATGTGATCCCAGATCCCCCAGGGTACCCGTACCGGCGAGTGCACGATCCAGCCGCCAGCTAAACGGGATATCCGGGTCCGCGAGAAAATCCTGGTCGAAGGTCCCGCGGAACAGCGTGATGTCGCCCAGCTCCCCCGATTCGATGAGCTGTTTTGCAAACCCCTGGGCGGGATTTTTCAGGTAGTTGAACCCCACGATCGTAATGACCCCGGATTTTTCTGCTTCTGCGACAATGCGAGCCGCATCCGCAGAAGTCGTTGCCAGCGGTTTTTCACAGTAGATATGCTTGCCAGCCCGGGCGGCAGCGATTGCCATTTCCGCGTGCAGATGGTTGGGTGTTGTAATATCCACAACATCTACACGAGGATCCTCAACGACTTCCCGCCAGTTAGTCGTCCAGCGGGCAAAGCCGAACTCGCCTGCCCACTTCTCCAGGGCGTTCGCCTCCACATCCGCGACGATTTCGAGGATTGGTCTGCCTGGCTCATTCCCAAAGACAAGGGGGACATTTTTGAACGCGGTCGCGTGCGCTTTCCCCATCCCGCCTGTGCCGATCAGTCCAACGCGTATGTCTTTCAATGCTGTGCTCCTTTGCTACAATCTTCCGTGATTTGCTGCGGTTACGGTACGGGCAGGGTCAAGCGTTTCCCATCCCAGTCCTGTTTCATCCAGGCAAAGTCTGTGTCATCTACCGGAGGGGTGGCGCGTGCTTCATCCAGCAGGTCGCCGGCGAGATAATTCAGGAAGTACATGTTGGAGCCGGGTGAGGCAGCAGTCGGGTGGAAGCCTTTCGTGACCAGGACTGCTTCGCCGTGTCTCACCGCGAAGACCTCATTGAAATCCTCATCCTTGCGATAGTTGCGCTGAATGCCGAAGCCATAGGTTGGGTTGAAACGGAAGTAATAAACTTCCTCCAGATACGGTGAACCGGCATAGCCATCGTGGCAGTGGGGAGGCCAACCGCTCCAGGTCCCGCCGGGAACGTACACCTCAAAGAGAATCAATCGTTCGGCGGGAAGCGGCGCCGCCAGAATATGGTTGACCTGCCGCAGCGCCGAGCCTCCGCCGCGCATCTCCGACCTCATTTCTTCCGGCTTGAACAAACGTACAGGGTATCTGCCCTCTGCCAGCGCCCCGCCCAGTGAGAATTCGAAATCGCTGGTGGCTTCTACTTTGATTTCGTGCCTGGGCGGGATGTAGAGCACCTCTGGCTTGCCTGCAAATACGTTCTCACGCTTCAGCGCAAAGGACTGATTCCCCACGGTGACAGTTCCCTCGCCGCTTAAGGGCACAATAGCGACCTCTGTATTTTCGGTAGCGTGCGTGTGCACGCTGCCGGATGACAACGTGAGCGCGCTAAAACTCAGATAGCGCCAGCCTGCCGAGGCAGGAGTCACGCTCAGCTTCAATTCGGAATTTGGATTGGGGAAAAGATGATGTTCCATTAGAGGAAATAGCGCTCCTTCTTTTTGGATTCTGCATAATTTTGATATGCCGTCTGCACACTATCCATCTCGGAGGTTTCAGCAATCGGCACATCCCACCACGATTCATAGCCGCCGACTCGTTGTTCGCGGTCTGTCTCGACGTAGATGACGGTTGTACGTGTCTGCTTTTTCGCCTCCTCCAGCGCCAGGCGGACATCATGGATTGTCCTGGCTTCGATCACGTGGGCGCCCAGGCTGCGCGCGTTGGCGGGGAAGTCCACAGGGAGATTCTCGCCGTCCAGTTCACCTGTGATTTCATTACGGGCAAGATAACGCGTGCCAAACCCTTCGCTCCCCAGGGACTCGGACAACCCACCGATGCTGGCAAACCCGTGGTTGTCGATCAGGATGATGTTCAGCTTAATGCCTTCCTGCACGGCTGTGACAATCTCCTGCGACATCATCAGATACGAGCCATCGCCCACCATCACGTAGACCTCGCGCTCGGGCGCCGCCATTTTGGCTCCGAGACCGCCCGCAATCTCATAGCCCATGCATGAGTAGCCATACTCGAGATGATAACCAAATTCATCGCGCGTGCGCCAGAGCTTATGCAGATCTCCCGGCAAACTTCCGGCAGCACACAGCACGATATCCTGCGGGCTCGAGGCACGATTCACCGCGCCGATCACCTCGCCCTGGCTGGGCAGTGGTCCGTGCTCCAGGCTGTAAATACGCTCCACTTCACGATCCCATTCCTCGTTGAACTGACGGGCGTGTGCACGATATTTGTCATCCACCTGCCAATCAGAAAGTGCAGAGGTTAACTCTTCCAACACTGCACGTGCGTCCCCTAACAGCGGCAAACCACCCTGTTTGTTGGCATCCATTTCGTGGATGTTGATGTTGATGAAACGGACATTCGGATTCTGGAATGCAGTCTTAGAGGCGCTGGTAAAGTCGTCGTAGGCGGTGCCAATGCCAATGACAAGGTCGGCTTCACGCGCCATGATGTTCGCGCCGTGGGTACCGGTCGCGCCGATCGCGCCCAGGCAGGCGGGATGATCGTAAGGCAGGGAGCCCTTTCCCGCCTGTGACTCTCCTACGGGGATTCCTGTGGCGTCTACAAAGGCACGCAGGGCAGCCGTCGCGTCGCTGAAGATGACGCCGCCTCCCGCTACCATGAGAGGCGCCTTGCTGGCGCGAAGCATTTCTACCGCGCGGCGAACCGCGGCGAGGTCCGGGCGCAGGCGGGGGACGCGCCAGACGCGCTTTTCAAAAAATGTGGAGGGATAGTCGAAGGCTTCTACCTGCACATCCTGCGGCAATGCGAGGGTGACCGCGCCAGTATCCGCCTGGGAAGTAAGAACGCGCATCGCTTCCAGCAACGATGTGATTGCCTGCTCCGGGCGGTTGAGGCGATCCCAGTAGCGGGAGACAGGCTTGAAACAATCGTTCACGGAAACATCCTGCGAGTACGGCACTTCTAATTGCTGCAAAACAGGTGCTACATTGCGGCGCGCAAAGATATCACCGGGCAGAAGCAGCACGGGAAGGCGATTAATAGTCGCTGTGGCTGCGCCGGTGACCATATTTGTGGCGCCGGGACCAATCGAGCTCGTGCAGGCAAAGGCGCGCATGCGACGGCTCACTTTGGCAAATGCAGTTGACGTGTGCACCATCGCCTGTTCATTGCGTGTCTGGTAGTAACGAAAGTCCGGGTTTTGCTGGAGAGCTTGGCCAATCCCGGCTACGTTGCCATGCCCAAAGATGCCGAAGCAGCCCGCAAAGAATTGATGTTCTATGCCATCGCGCTCAATATACTGTGACTTGAGAAATTTGATGATGGCTTGCGCCATGGTAAGTCGTATCGTTTCCATTCGCTTCTCCAGACTCTGACTCAAATTGTGCAAAGATTTTTCACCACAAAGGACACAAAGAGCACGAAAAATTAAAAGGTTTTCCTTTGTGTTCCTTAGTGACCTTCGTGGTTGAATCCTTTATATTCAGCTCACTCCACTTCTAAAACTTGCGCGACCAGTCCGACGGCCAACGCTCGATAACCACTTTGGTCTGCGTGAAAAATTCCACTGCGTGTTTGCCCTGGCCATGCAAGTCGCCGAAGAAACTATCCTTCCAGCCGCTGAACGGGAAGAACGCCATCGGCGCCGCGACACCAATGTTGATGCCGACATTCCCGGCATCTGCTTCATACCTGAACTTACGCGCCGCTGCGCCACTGGAAGTAAATAAACACGCTTGGTTCCCATATTGACCGCTGTTGACCAGTTTCAGGGCATCATCGATGGTGTCCACATGCATCACGCCCAGCACAGGTCCGAACACTTCGGTGCGTGCCAGTTCGCTGCCCGGTGCGAGGTCATGGATCACAGTGGGTTCGATGAAATTTCCTTTTTCATAGCCGGTGACTGTTTTCGCGCGACCGCCCACCGCAACCTGCGCGCCATCCTTGATCCCGCGATCCAGCAGTCCTAAAATTCGTTCGCGGCTTTGGGCGGTGATGACAGGTCCCATTTCCACGCCCGGGTTCAACCCATAGCCGACCACGCGCGAAGTGGCTGCCTCGCGGATCGCTTCCATAAACGGTTTGCGCGCCTCCCCAACCGTGATCGCCATCGAAGAGGCAAGACAGCGCTGGCCCGCGCTGCCAAAGGCGCTATCCGCCACGATGCGAGTCGTCATGGAAAGGTCCGCGTCCGGCAAGACGATGACGGGATTCTTCGCGCCTCCCTGCGCCTGCACGCGTTTGCCGCTCGCGGCTGCGCGGGAATAAATGTGCCGCGCCACCGCAGTCGAGCCAACAAAGGTCACCGCGCGAATGACCGGATGGTCCAGAATGGCGTTGACGGTCTCCGCGCTTCCATTCACGAGGTTTACGACACCAGGCGGCAAGCCAAGCAAATCGATGATTTCCACGACGCGCTGCATCGTCATGGGACAGCGTTCCGACGGTTTGAGGATGTAGGTATTTCCACATGCCAGCGCGTAAGGCAGGTACCAGAACGGAATCATGGCGGGAAAGTTGAACGGCGCGATGGTGGCGCAGACGCCTACAGGCTGGCGTATCATGAACTCGTCGATCCCGCGAGCGATGTCTTCCAGAAAGTCGCCCTGCATCATCATAGGAATGCCGCAAGCCACTTCCACGTTTTCGATGGAACGCGTCAACTCGCCTTTCGCTTCCTCCAGGATCTTGCCGTTCTCCTGTGTAATTAGACGTGCTAATTCGTCGAAGTTCTCTTCCAGCAGGCGTTTGAGCTTAAACAGGTACTGTATGCGGTTGACCGGAGGGGTGCGCCTCCATTCCGGGAAGGCAGCCGCAGCGGCTTGCGCGGCGCGGTCCACTTCGGAGGCGGGCGAGAGAGGCACATGAGCCAGCAACTCGCCGGTAGCGGGATTCAGCACATCCAGTGTTTGGGTATCTGATACATCCGTCCATTGCCCATTGATATAGTTTCGTAGTTTCTTGACCATAGTCATACTCCTTTTCAAGGCGTAGGTCGGATTGCCAATCCGACCTACCTAAAATCCTCCGCGTGATTGGATAAATTCCAATACTTCGTCTTCGTATCCCATAAAATTTGCACAACCGTGCCGGGTGACCACAATGGCACCACAGGCATTCCCCATTCGAGCAGATTTATACCAATCCCAACCCTGCAAATGTCCATAAATAAAACCAGCTGCAAAAGCATCCCCGGCGCCCAGCACGTTATAAATTTCCACAGGGAAACCGGGCGCATCGATCCGCTGTCCATCCGGGAGGCAGATGGTGGCACCCTGCGCTCCGCGCTTGACAACCAGTGCCTTTGGTCCCAGCCTCAACAGGGCAGCAATGGCTGTTTCAATGTCACCATGGACGTCCGGCGCAGAAATCTGGGAATGGGCAATTTGCACCTGGCTTGCTTCGGTGAGGACTGCTGCCTTCACTTCCTCTTCGGTACCCAGAACAATATCTGTTTGGGGAAGAACCGCGCGTGCGTTTGCACCAAAGGCACGCGGGTCATGCCATTGATCGGCGCGGAAGTCCAGGTCGAAGAATACAGTTGCGCCCGCGGACCGCGCCTGTTCCACAGCGGAGAACGTTGCGCTCCTGCTTGGCTCGCGACTGAGGTTCGTTCCTGCAAACTCAAAGGCACGGGATTGCTCCACCGGGGAAGCCAGCACATCATCGATGGTCAATTGGATATCGGCGGCGTTATCACGATAAAAGACCAGTGGAAAACGATCGGGTGGTTCTATCCCTAAGACCACGGCGCTACTGCGAGCGCCCGCCTTGCGGGGAATAAAGCGTGTCTCCACGCCTTCCTGCTTGAGAAAGTGCAGGATGAAATCGCCGACAGGATCCTCACCAACCGCTGTGAGCAAAGCGGTTTTTAAGCTTAAACGCTGCGCGCCGACTGCAATATTGGTGGGGGACCCGCCGACGTACGCAGCAAAGCTCTTGATGTCCACAAAGGCCGCGCCGACATCATTGGCATACAGGTCTATGGACGAGCGCCCCATGGTGAGAAGGTCAAAGGTTGAATTCATCAGTAAAAATAAAGACCTGAATTCTTCTAAACACAAAGTACACAAAGGTCACGAAGGTAAAAGGCCTTTGAAATTTTATTTCCCCTTTGTGTACTGGGTGTCCTTCGTGTTGAGCTTTTCTGTACAACACGGAAGAGCTAACAAGGGTATTACAGTCCGATGCTTCTCAGGTATTCGCGGTTGCGCTGCGCGCTTTCCTTGGGCGTGCCCATGCCTGGCAGCACATCCTGCTCGACGACGATCCAGCCTGCATAACCAATATCACGAAGTGCTTTCACAACGCCGGGAAAGTCTACATCCCCGCGCCCCAACTCGCAGAACACCCCCTGCCCAACGGAGGTGGGTCCATCCCAGCCTTGCTCGCGGGATTGGCGGGCAACATTCGGGTCGTGATCTTTAAAGTGCACGTGCCAGATGCGGTCGGCAAATTCGCGAACGCCCTGCACCGGATCCCCTCCCGCAAATGCCCAATGTCCCGTGTCGAAACATAACCCCAGAATGGCGGGGTCTGTCCGATCGAGAAGCTTGCGGGTTTCATCAGGTGTCTCCACCCATGTGCCGATGTGATGGTGGAATACTGTGCGAAGCCCGGCTTCGTCCATGACGCGGCGTGCCACGTAGTTTGCGCCCTTCGCAAACGTCCGCCATTGCTCTTCGGTCATCTCTAACGCCGGGGTAATTCGACCGGCATGTTTCGTGCGAACCGGATCACCATAGGGATCGTTGCCCAAAACGATCATATTCTCGCGCCCGCCGACAGCCGCCAGCAGTTTGGCAGTTCGCACCGCATCGTCTGCGCTTTCCTGATGGTGGTCTGCATCCTGTAAAAAGACACTCACCCACGAAGCCAGCAGGCGCAAATGGCGGGAGTCAAGTTCCTGGGTCAGGAATGCCGGATCGGTGGGCATAAAGCCCCAATCGCCCAGTTCTGTGCCAGAATAGCCCGTTTGCTGCATTTCATCGATCACCTGCACGTACCCGCCGCGCTCGCCGTCAATCCCTTCGATCACGCCCCACGAACACGGTGCATTTGCGATTCTGAACATATACATGACTCCTCAAATAATACCGTATCTTTTATGCAGGGGACCAGTATGAGATCTTAACAGGCTGGTTTGTATGCAGCGATTCAACAGCCGCTTCCGCAATCATTTGTGCTTTCAAGCCATCAATCAATGTGGGGTATTCCACGTTTTCACCTTCCACCGCTCGGATGAACGTATCCAATGCCCGATAGAACGTTGGCTCCATTCGCTCAAACCAACCGGGATGCAAGCCATCCGAAATCATAGAATCTCCCTTATAAAGCGTTACCTCGCGGCGAGGCTTGCGACGAGAGACTGCCATCCCTTTCGACCCAAAAAGCTCGACGCGCTCATCATAGCCATACTCGGTGCGACGACTGCAATTGATGTGGCAGAGCGCCCCGCTGGCGAACTTCAGAATGACCATGGACGTATCCACATCTCCGACTTCTGCAATGGCTGGGTCTACGAGCGCCGCGCCTGTTGCATACACCTCTACCGGGTCTTCTCCCGCCAGCCAGCGCAGCATATCAAAGAAGTGGATGGTTTGATCGCGAAGCTGCCCACCCGAAACTTTAACATAACTTAAAGGGGGTGGCTTGGGGTCGCGAGCGGTAATGTGCATCATCTCCAGCTTGCCGATCCCGCCGCTTCGAAAAGCTTCCCGGATCCCATTATGGTTGGCATCAAAGCGGCGGCTAAAGCCAACGAGAATCGGTAGCTCGGTATGCTGGGCTTGTTGGACCACTGCCTTGACTCGATTCATATCCAGGTCAATCGGTTTTTCACAATAGATGGACTTACCCGCCTCGATGGCGCCGCGCAATAAATCGGCATGGGTGTTCGTGGAGGATGCAATCAGCACCGCACTCGCCTCGGAAGACCAGATTTCTTCCGGGCTATCAGCCACCTTGGCGCCCAGTTGCACCGCTAGTTGCTCTGCTGCCTCCCTGTTGACATCATAGATATAGGCAAGTTCCGCCCGCGGGTGTTTGGCGATGTTTGCACCATGAATTTTGCCGATAAATCCGGCTCCAAACTGCCCGAACTTAATCATGTTTTCTCTCCATACGTGCTTGGCGATCTTTGTAGTGGTTTTGCATTAGTGTAGCAGAGGAATGTTTCAAGCTTCTGCTGGCGGTATCGGTTGTGGGCCAGCGCCCTGTACAGACTGGTCGAAATCCACAATCGAACCGGTCATCATGCCTGACTCTTCCGAGGCAAGAAACGCGACAGCGCGAGCGACCTCTTCTGGCTTGAGAAGACGTCCAAACGGCATGCTTGTCTCTGCATTTTCGAGCCAGTCGTCGCCAGCATCGTGATATTTGCGCTGGATGATATTTTCACCGGGCGTGTCCATCCAGCCGATGTTGAGGGTATTGATCCGGATGCGGTGGCGCATGACAGCATAGGCGACGTTTCTGGTGAGCGACATCAGCGCGCCCTTTGAGGCCGCATACGGGGTGAGAAACGGGACGCTGCCATACGCGGACACGCTGCCGATGTTGACAATCGATCCTTCGACCTCCTCCCGGCGCATGATCTTGATCGATTCCTGAATCAAGAGAAAGGGGGCGCGGACATTGATTGCCATGATCCAGTCCCATAATTCAGGGCTGGTGTCCCAGATGGTGCCTCGATCGGAAACGCCTGCTGCATTCACGAGAATATGGACTTTTCCAAAATGCTCGTCGGCAGCAGCCACAATCCGGCGGCAATCTTCCACGTTCGCCAGATCCGCCTGCACAAAGTGAACCTGACAGGTGTCAGAATTCAGATCGGCGGCAACAGCGTTTCCTCGTTCTTCATTTCGACCGCAAATAATGAGTCCTGAAATCCCTCTTTTCACAAACAGGCGCGCAATCGCCTCACCCAGTCCCTGGGTGCTGCCTGTCACAATGGCGTATTTCCCGGCGAGTAAAAGTTTATCTGTTATAGGTGGGGTGGGTAAATTCATCATTTCAGTGTAATCAGCCATAGGGAAAATGTCAATGTTTTGCAAGTTTGCTTGCAAATTCCCATAAAATGTTGTAATATTTTTCAAATGAAAGAACTTTTTCAGGAAAATCAATAATGAAAGGCAACATTATGGAGCGGACCATTGAAGCAATTTTTATGGATGTGGGAAATACATTGCGTATCGTTGTGAAAGATCAAGACTTTATGGCGCAGGCAAAAAGGGATTTGATGACCCTGTTGGAAACCACACAATCCGAAAGCGACTTTTTTGAAGGGATGGAAACTCGCTGGAACGCCTACCGTAAGCAGGCAAAAGAAACGTTGGCGGAAGCCTCGGAAAAGGAGTTATGGTCAAAGTGGCTTCTACCAGACTATCCGACGGAAACAAGTGCATCCCTGTCTGGCGAGCTGACACGCTTGTGGAGAGACCGTAGCGGAAGACGTTTTCCACGCGCTGATGTCGAGTCAACAATCCCTGAGCTGCACAGGCGCGGTTATGCTCTGGGCATTATCGCAAATACCATTACCGAGGCAGAAATTCCAAACTGGTTGGAAGCCGATGGACTCGCGCAATATTTTCAGACGGTGGTACTTTCTTCACAAATGGGGCTTCGCAAGCCGAACCCGGAGATTTTTTGGGAAGCCGCTCGCCGTGTAGGAGCTGACCCTTCGAAGTGCGCTTATGTGGGCGATAACCCCACCTATGATGTGCTTGGGGCTCGAGGGGCAGGTTTTGGACTGACGATCCTGATGATGGATCCTGCTTCGCTGGCGAAGCATCCACTCATGGATGAAAACCAGCCTGACCACATGATCCGAGAGTTCAGCGAATTGTTGGATATTTTCCCGCCGCGCAACTAGTCACTATGCGGGGCTTAACATGACGAACGGCAAGGATTTTCCATGAAAAATATGTATGCCCCGGATGTGTTTTCAGAGGCGTTGTTTGAAAAAATGAAGCACATCAGCGCTGCACTCCAGAATCTCGAACTGTATGAGTTCCGCTATGCTCTAAAGAATATAAGCCCTGCTGATGGGTGGGAATCTATCCAGCTTGATCCAAAAGAGGAGATCGAGGCTCGTGTCAACCAACGCGCGTTTTATGATGCCATCCAAATTAAACGGCGTGTAAAGGATTCGATCATCCTGGATGAAGAGATCGTCCGTCTGACGAATATGCTTTTCGTGGGCTTCGTCAACGGCGCGTATGCGGAAACCTGGATCAATGAACACTTTTACTTCGACGTGCGCGGCTTTTTCTTTTTGCATCGTACAACCTACTTTACCGAATCCGTCTTGGCTCACCTGGGCAGGAGACCTTTCCAACAGTTCGAACAGAAGCAGAAGGCGTTTGAGTCGATACAGGATGTCGGTTATAAGGCATTCAAAGAAGCGAATACTGAGGTGGATCGGCTTTTCATCGAAAGTGTGCATAGGCTGATCGCCGCGCGCGGCATGCCAATTCTGCTCGCGATTGCCGGTCCCACAGCGGCGGGAAAAACGGAGATCGTCGAACGCCTGCGCGCTGACTTTGAGCAGGTCGGGAAGAAAACGACTTCCATGGAATTGGATAACTTCCTGACCGATCGAGATTACCGCGAAGAAAAGGGGATCTTCACGCAGGGGAAAGAAGCGCTACACTTTGCGTTGCTTCAGCAAAGCCTGACGCAGATCACGCAAGGCAGGAAAATATCCATCCCCCGGTACGACTTTGTATATGCCACGTCAAGCCATGATCTGAGCGGCAATCTAAAGCCAGGCGGCATTCCTGTCGAGATCGAGCCGGCAGATATCGTTTTTATCGAGGGAAATTTTCCATTCCTGATCGAAGAGATTGCTCCCTTGATTGGGATCAAGGTTGTTTACCTAACCGATGATCCCATTCGGCTCAAGCGCAAATGGAAGCGCGACATTGATTATCGTAAGAAGTATGAGCCCACCTATTTCCGCAACCGCTTTTTCAAGGACCAGTTCATCATGGCGGAGATCGCCTATCGTCCGCAGATGGAGATTTGCGACATGGTGGTGGATACCACCGGCGCCGCCCTCTGGGCAACCCCCGACGTCGTGGGCATTATCGGCCGATGATGTGGTTCCTCTTCTAAAGATCCAGATGTGACATGAAACTCGCACAAGGTTCTGCCGAGCCGGTTGCCAAGTCTTCGTCGGGACGAATGGCAACTGCATTCCGTGCGCTCCGTCACCACAACTATCGTCTCTGGTTTTCGGGCCAGGGATTGTCCCTCATCGGCACATGGATGCAGTCCATGGCGCAGCAGGTACTGGTATACAGACTAACCGGATCGGCGGTTGCGCTGGGGATCGTCAGCTTCATGACGGTGCTGCCCCTGGTGCCGTTTGCATTGTGGGGTGGTTCCCTGGCGGATCGCATGCCAAAGAGGAGCATCATCCTCATTACGCAGATCCTGATGATGATTCAAGCCTTCATCCTGTCTGCGCTCATCTGGACGGACGCTGTGCAGATCTGGCACGTATACGTTATGGCATTTTTGCTTGGTGCCTTCAAAGCCGTGGATATGCCGGCGCGCCAGTCCTTTGTGATCGAGATGGTGGAAGGACGAGGCGACCTTACGAGCGCCATCGGGCTTAACTCAGCTATGCATAATACAGCAAAAACCCTCGGTCCGGCATTGGCGGGTGTGTTCGTTGCATTGCTGGGTGAGGCGGTCGCTTTCCTTTTGAACGGTTTGAGTTTTTTTGCAGTGATCGTCAGCCTGCTCTGGATGCGCGATTTACCTTCCACAAGGGTGGAAAAAGAGCAACAGCCTGAGGCGGGCAGGCATATGATCGCGGGAATGCGTTATGTGCTTGGGCAACAGACCCTGCTCATCCTTATGAGCCTTGTAGCGGTCAATTCATTTCTTTCCAGGCCCTATCAGACGCTGCTGCCCGTCTTCGCCAATGGTACGCTCAAGGAAAGTGCCCAGCCAATGATCGCCTTTCTTTGTAATGGGCGATATCAAATTTTGAATTGTCAGGCACCGGAGGCGATCCCTCTCGGTCTATTGCTATCTGCGGTGGGGGTGGGAGCGCTAACGGGGGCTTTTCTGGTTGCCTCTCTCTCCGAAACGGCACGGCGTGGGCGAATGCTTACGCTCGGGAATCTGTGCCTTCCATTTTTCCTGCTTATTTTTGTCAACTCCCATTCGATGGCATTCTCTCTGGTCGTGATGTTATTCGTAGGGATGAGCCATGTGTTCCAGAACTCCATGGCGAATACCCTCCTGCAGCTCAACGTGCCGGACCAACTACGCGGCCGGGTGATGAGTCTGTACGCGCTCGTTTCCAATGGAATGATGAATCTGGGAGGGCTGCAGGCTGGTTTTATGGCAGACTGGCTGGGAGCACCTCTTTCGATTGGGCTGGGTGCTGGATTCTCGCTCCTGTACGGGTGTTTTGTCGCTCTCCGCTATCGAGAGGTGCGCAACCTGAGCTAGAACGCCTGCTCAGACGCAATTGTGTAGGGTTAAGCTCCAAAAAGTGTAATTTTGCAAGAATACTTGCAAATGTAATAAAAATGTTGTATGATATTTATGAAAGTAAAGTTTCAAAACTCCACAGTTTGAAAGTCCCTCGCAATTGGTATCTGGATGAGGATCATGCCATGCTTGATATTACAGAAGCGCCACTCGATTTCGGACAGATCATCAGTGAAAATTACAAAGATCTCACCAAGAGCGAAAAACAGATCGCAGATTATTTACGCAAGAATCAGGAAGAGGCTGCCTTCCTTTCCGCCGGTGAGCTGGCAAGCCGGTTAGATCTGAGTGAAGCCACGCTCGTCAGGTTTGCTCGTTCCCTGGGTTTCGACAGTTATCCGGCGATGCGCGAGGTGCTTCAGGAGAACTTTCGCCGCCGCGTGACGCATTCCGCCCGCTTGCGCAGCCGGTTGAATGATCTGCGTGAGGCGGGGGATATCTTCGAGCGGCTGGTTGTGACGGAAATGGATTACATGACACATTCGCTGGAATCCGTCGATCGGCAGGCGCTGCATCAGGCAGTTGAGCTCATCAAAGATCACCGGCGAATCTACATTTTTGGTGTCGGTCCTTCCGTCTCCCTGGTTGAGCTGATGAGGATTCGTTTGGAGCGCTTTGGGTATCAGATCATCCCTCTGAAGACAGCCGGGCGTGAATTTTTAGAACCGCTGCTGACCATGACGGAGCAAGACCTGCTGTTTGCGATTTGTTTTTTTGACATTACGCCCGCCATGCAGTTGCTGCTGGATTATGCCAACGAGATGGGCTGTCCAGTCATTTTGTTAACGGACACCCTGGGCTCTATTGTAGGAGACAAAGCGACGGTGATCCTTTCTGCCAAACGGGGACCTGTGTCCGGCTTTCATTCCCTTGTCGTTCCCATGACCATTATCAATTCCATTTTGCTGGCGCTGGCTGGCGAGAAAGGTGGGGTGATGGAAAACCTCGATCAGCTGGACCAGTTACGCGAGCGTTTCAAAAAGTATAGTGGCGCATCCACCTGAAACCGTGAATAACAAAATAATGCATTTCGCCTTTCAGATGTCTGACTAGAAGAGTCGGCTAAAGCTACCGGGAGAAAACCGTATGGCAAGCCTTGAAACCTCGATAGAGCAATTGTCCTCTGCACACTGGGCGGCGAGCCTCAGAAGGTTTATTCGTTGGCTGTCGCGTCCCCATGTGATTCTCTCACTGATCATGTTGTTTTTGATGTACTACATGATCATCATTCCTCTATATCGCATGCTGGAAACGACTCTCACCTGGCAGATGCGCGACGTCTCCAGCGTTCCGGGCGCCGAGCTGGGTGGATTTACGCTGTACCACTATGCAAGGATGGTGACGGGAGCGCTGAGTCAGATCTATCTGTATGCCCCGTTGCAACATTCGCTGACCATCGCTACGGGCGCGACAGTACTGGCTCTCGTCATTGGCGGTTCATTAGCCTGGCTGGTGGTGCGCACCGATATGCCGGGCAGAAACGTTGTCAACCAGCTGGCAGTGATTCCCTATATCATGCCGTCGTGGACATTAGCGCAGGCATGGATCGTTTTCTTTAAGAACAGACTCTCCGGCGGGACGCCTGGCGTGTTTGAGTATCTGTTTGGGCAAAGCCCGCCTGACTGGTTGGCGTACGGTCCGGTGCCGATCATTATTTGCAGCGCGCTGCATTATTACACCTTCTTTTTTCTCTTTGTATCTGCTGCGCTGATGTCCATTGATTCCAGCCTGGAAGAGTCCGGGGAGTTGATGGGCGCCAACCGCTGGCGTATCCTGCGGAAGATCACATTTCCCCTTGTGCTGCCCGCTATTCTTTCGGGTTTCATTATGACGTTTTCCAAAGTGATGGGCACGTTTGGAGGACCAAACATTTTAGGCGCGCCTGTCCGCTACTATGTCGTTTCAACGATGATCCGCGGCAGCATCGGCGTGGGAGATCGAGCCGACGGCTTTGTCCTGGCGATCGTGTTGATCTTGCTTTCTCTGAGCATCATTATTCTCAACCAGAGACTGATCGGGACGCGCAGGAGTTATGAAACGATTGGCGGTCGGGGCTTTGTTGCTCAGGCGACCAAACTTCGCCAATGGAAACGTTTCTTTTTTTCAGGCGTGATCATTTTCCAGGCGATGGTCATTGTGATTCCGATCGGTTTGCTCATCTGGTCTTCTTTGATGCTCCAGGATGGCAACTACAGCCTAAGCAACCTTTCCCTGCAGCACTGGATCGGCGCGCGCGGCTCGGTCTATAACCATGGCGAGCCTGGCGTTTTGTTGAATCCAAAGATCTATAAAACAGCCTGGAATTCCATCCGGCTTTCCCTGTGGACAGCGCTCTTTACCGCGTTGTTCGGTGTGCTGCTTGGGTATGCCATCGTAAAGGGACGTGGAACACGGCTCAGCAAACTGGTAGAGCAGTTGGCTTTCCTTCCGTATGTAATTCCGGGAATCGCTTTTGGCGCCGTCTATATCGCGATGTTCGTCAAACCATTAGGTCCTCTTCCAGCCCTGTACGGGACTTTCACATTGTTGGTGCTTGTCTCTGTCGCAGACAAAATTCCCTATTCCTCTCGTTCTGGGGTCTCCGCTATGATGCAGGTCGGCAGGGAATTAGAGGAGGCAGCCCAGATCTCGGGAGCAAGCATCTGGCGGCGATTCAAGTCGGTCATTTTACCGTTGACCAGTGCTGGCTTCGTTTCCGGTTTTTTGCTGACCTTCATCTCGGTCATGCGCGAGCTCTCCTTGATCATCTTGCTGGTCACTCCAGATACGCAGGTCCTGGCGAGCCAGACGATGTTCTACATCGAAAACGGAGACGGGCAGATGGCGAATGTGGTCATTCTGATCCTGATTGCTCTCGTTGCTGTGGGCAGCTTTATCATCGGTCGATTCCGCGGCGGCAGTCTGAAAAAAGGTTTAGGGATGTAAGGAGATCCTCATGGCAACTTCAATCACCGTTAAGAATCTCACCAAATACTTCGGGGATGTAAAAGCCGTCAATCAGGTCAATTTGACCATCGAGCCGGGATCGTTCCTGACTCTCCTGGGCCCTTCCGGTTGCGGCAAGACAACCCTGTTGCGCTGTATCGCCGGGCTGGAAGATCCGGATGGGGGTGAGATTTACATCGGCGATAAACTGATCTTTTCCTACGATAAGGGTATATCCGTGCCCCCGGGCAAACGCGATCTGGGGCTTGTCTTCCAGAATTATGCGCTCTGGCCGCACATGAAGGTGGAAAAGAACATCACGTTCGCCCTCGAGATTCAAAAACTGGGCAAAGAGGAAATGCGCAGACGTGTCAAGGAAACGCTGGCGGAAGTCCAGATGGAAGGCTATGAGGACCGCTATCCGCGTGAGATGAGCGGCGGTCAGCAGCAGCGGATTGCCCTGGCGCGGATGCTGGCGTATCGCCCCAAGGTATTTCTGATGGACGAGCCACTCTCCAACCTGGATGCGCGCCTCCGTATGGATATGCGGGCGGAGCTGAAACGTTTGCACCATACCTCCGGCGCTACCACCATCTACGTGACCCACGACCAGGTGGAAGCCCTGACCATGTCTTCCAAGATCGCCGTGATGAAAGACGGTGTTCTCCAACAATTGGATACGCCGGATGTGGTCTACCACTATCCAGCCAACCTGTTTGTCGCGGATTTCATCGGGAACCCGAAGGTGAATTTGTTGAACGGGGTCGTGGAGGGCAATCGTTGTGTCAAGGTAGGGGGATTTGATCTAACCGTTGATACAGGCAATGCCAGGGGTGAGGTGGTCGTCGCGATACGCCCGGAAGACGTCACGATTTCTCTCCAGTCGATTCCAGATGCTATCGAGTTCAACGTGTATTCTGTCCTGCCTTCGGGCGCGGACACGACAATTGTCGCATCCCGGGGTGACATTGAAATTACGGTCAAAGCAGCCGGCGCCAGCAAGGTCAAGATGGATGACAAAATCTGGCTGAAGTTTCACTCTGAAACTCTTAACCTGTATGATAAGGAAAGCGGGAATTTGATCCGCTATCAGAACTAGAGAATAGACTCTCTCCTATCCGATCCACATGGAGTACGTCAGATTCGAAAGGAGGCCAGCCACCAGCATTCCTTCGCAGGAACAAGTAACCCTTGATGTTCATAGATTCGAATTCCGATCCAGTTAAGAGGAGAAAGAAATGAATACCTTTGTCAGATATTTAACTGTTGTCGTGCTGATCAGCCTGCTGGCAGCCTGTGGCGGCGCCCCTGCCACACAAGCGCCCTCTTCCTCGGGGGAGGAACTCACAGCCGCGGAACAATGGGCGAAAGCCAACGGCGTCGGTCCCTACCAGCCTGCTGAAGAGGATTGGGAGGCAATCGAAGCCGCGGCGATCAAAGAGGGCAGTGTCGTTGTCTATTCCAACTCGTCCAGGTTTGAGAAGTTATTGGAATCCTGGAACGCGCTGTATCCGGAGATCGCCCTCGAAGGCGGTGACACGGATGACATCGCTGTCAAGATGTCTGCCGAACAGGAGGCAGGCAATGTTGTGGGCGATGTCTGGTTCAACAGTGATGGGCACCTCTTGTATGGGGAGTTCATGCCCAATCAGTGGATTTGGTGGTACAGCCCGCCCGGCGTTGTCATGGAAGATGTGACTCCCGAACGCCCCTTTGCCCTGGCGCGTCGCTCGGTGGACGTGATCGGCTACAACTCCGAAGTTAACCCGAACGGCTGTCCCGTGAACAACTGGTGGCAGTTTACCGAGCCGGAGCTTAAGGGCAAATTCTACATGGAAGATCCCATCTCCGATTCCAGCACGACAGCCAAGATCACCCTCATCGAACAACATGCAGACCAGATGGCGACTGCATACAAAGAACTATACGGTAAGGAATGGACCGAAGACGAAGCCTACGGAGACGATACGCCGAACGCAGGCTATCTCTTCCTCAAGAAACTGGCTCACAATCAACCCGGCATCCAGCCCGGTGGCGATGAAGTCGACGCGGCATTCGCCACACTGGGCATGAATCCTTCCGAAGAAGCTGGCTATGGCTGGACCGGTCTGTCCAGCTATGAAAGCACACAGGATGGGGAACTCGCCATGGCACCCTGCTATGACCTCAACCCCGTGGTGGGTATCTTGAAAGCCACTTATTTGGGTATCGCCAACAAAGCTCCGCACCCGAACGCCGCCAAGCTGTTCATCAAATTTGCTCTGACCGAAGAGGGCTTCGCGCCGTGGAATGAGTTCGGAGCGTATCCTTCCGTGGAAGGGCTTCCGATCGCCGAAGGCATGCCGCCCCGCGACGAACTCAAGCTCTGGCCCAGCGATGACCTGTACGCCTATCAAAACCTGAGCAAGATCCGCGACTTCTGGGCGGTCAACTTGCTTGCACCGTAGTTTCTGCCTGGAATTTGTGGACACCCTCTGAACACGGGCAGGTTTTCCTGCCCGTGTTCAGAGGAAAGTACGAAATTGATTCGGATTTTAGGGTTTCTTATAGACAAGTTTTATTGAGCGCCTAGAGATGTTTTCACGAATCCAGGCGGGACTGTAAAACATTGTCTAACACCGGAGAACGTATGAACATAAAGGCTGTTTTTTTTGATATGGGAGGTACGATTGAGACCTTCGGATACACGCGCGAGCTGCGGCTCAACACAACCCGCATCATCCAGCAACGGCTGATCGATGCGGGGATCGATCAGCAGCTTACCACGGAACAACTCTACGATGTCATCTCCAAAGGGTTGAGCGAATATAAACGCTGGAGTCTACAGACAATGGAAGAGCTGCCCTCAGCGCGGGTATGGGCTGAGTATATTTTTCCAGATCGGGAATTGGATCGAAAAAAGCTAGCGGAGATTGCCGAAGACCTCGCGTTCCTGATCGAAACCTGTTTTTATCATCGTGCGATGCGTCCGGAAGTGCCCGAGGTCCTGCAGGCGATTAAACAAATGGGTTTGAAGATCGGTCTCATTAGCAATGTCAACAGCCGCGGGCAGGTGCCCACGAATTTGAAAGAATATGGAATTATTGATTATTTTGATCCGATGGTTTTATCCAGTGAGTATGGTTGGCGCAAACCAGACCCGGCGATCTTTCATCATGCCGCGCGGCTTGCAAATGTTCCAGCCAGCCAATGTATCTATATTGGAGACAGGGTTGTCCGCGACATCGAAGGGGCGCGCCGTGCGGGGTTTGGACTGGCAATCCAGATCCGGCATGACTTTGCGCATGGGGAGAACGATCAGGGTGCAGTACCAGATGCCGTTATCGACAACCTGACCGAAGTACTGCCCATCCTCCAGAAACATCGATCCGAGGAACAGACCTATGCAGATCCGCGAAAGATCCGGGCCTTGATCTTCGATGCCGGAGATGTTCTTTATTTTCGCCCTCAGCGCGGGCGCTATTTTGCTGCCTTCCTCAAAGAACTGGGACTTGAACCCGACCCAAACTATGCTCAACAGAAGAAAGCCATCCAGCAGCAGGCCTATCGCGGACAGATCACGCATGAGGAATACCGCGAGGCAATCGTGGGAATCTACGGACTCACACAACCTCATCTGGTGGAGCGCGGCAAACAAGCTCTGATCGATGATGATGGAAACGTTGCGTTTTTCGAAGGTGTTCCGGAAACGCTGCATCAACTGAAACAGCGCGGCTACTTGCTCGGCATCGTGACGGATACAGCAAACTCGATCTCTGCCAAATTGAGGTGGTTCGAGCGCGGTGGATTTGGGAATGTATGGGACTCGATCATTTCCTCTATGGATATTGGCACGCGCAAACCCGACCCTAAAATCTATCAGGCAGTGTTACAGCAACTGGGCTTGCCTCCCGAACAGGCAATATTTGTAGGTCATAAAGCTTCCGAATTAGCCGGTGCGCGCGATGTAGGGATGCACACCGTGGCGTTCAATTACGATCAGGATGCCAGCGCCGATTCTTACATTGAAAAATTTTCCGATCTGTTGAATGTGCCCGGCATAGGTGTATATGAACAACCAAGTTAAAGCAATTCTCTTTGATATGGGTGGTACGCTGCGAAGGACCGTCCAGCGAACCCAGGAGCAGAGTCATCAGGTCCTTCAGCGCGTGATGGATCTGCTGCGTGCCAAGGGCTCGGTGGCAGATTTCGGACATCTCCTGGCGGAGAGAGCGATATCCTATAAACAATGGGCAGAGCAGACCCGGATCGAGCTGAACGAGAACGATCTCTGGACAAAATGGATGCTTCCGGAGTTTCCGCGCCAGCAGGTCAGCGAGATTGCAGTTCAGCTTAACCAGCTCTATCGAGAGTCCACCGGTGTGCGAACGATCCACCCGGAAAGCCGGGAGGTCATTCTGGAGCTCTTCCGGCGTGGGTACCGGCTGGGCCTGGTCAGCAACACCACGAGCAGTGTTGAGATCCCTGCCCTGCTTAAGGAATTGGAGATCACGGGTTGCTTTGAAACTGTCATCCTGTCCACGGTCCTTGGAAAACGAAAACCAGACCCTGCGATTCTACTGGAGGCAACGCAGCGCATGGGCATCGACCCGAAGCAGTGTGCCTATATCGGCGACCGCATCGAGCGCGATGTGGCTGCCGCACGAGGAGCCGGATTTTCAACAGCGATCATTCTGCGCGATCCGCAGGATCCCAACATGGATTCAACGAACGGCTCAAATTTATCACCTGACCATGTCATTGATAATCTGCGCGAGCTGCTGGAACTCTTCCCAGCTTATGCCTCTCCTCAGCCTGCGGCTGTTTATGACGTCTCGCTCTCTACCATGTGGGCAATTCACACCTTTCCGACCCTGCCTGACTTCTTCGAATTCGCGCGCCGGGCTGGCTTCGCGCGTATCGAGCTAAATCATAAAGTGACCTCTGCCATGCTGGAGGGGGTTGATCTGGAAAAATTCCAGTTCAGCAGTGTTCATGAGCCCTGCCCGGCAGACATTTCTGTGGATGAGCTGAAGAGGCGAGATTGGCTGATCTCTTCGACGAACGAAGAAAATCGCCGCGAGGGTGTTAAAGCCGTTCAGCGCAGTATCGATCTCGCCGCGCGGTTGGGCGCTTCGACGGTGGTCGTCCATGCCGGGCAGGCTTGCGACGATGGCGGGCAGGAGAAACGACTTCGAGCACTGGACGCATCCGGTAAACACGAGTCTGAGGAGTACTCTGAAATTCAGAGTCAGATGATCCAGGCTCGGGTAGAAGCCGCCGAGGCGAGTCTTAAGTCGGTGAAGAAAAGCATCCTCGAATTGCTGGCGCATGCCGAAAGGTCAGGCGTTCGCCTCGGAATCGAGAATCGCTATCACTATATGGAAATCCCCAGCCCCGACGAATTAGATATCCTGCTGGATCTGGCGTCGCCCGATCGAATCGGTTTTCTGTATGACGTCGGCCATGCCCAAACGCTGGACCGGCTGGGCTTTTATGCGCACGAAGAATGGTTGAAGCGTTTTGGTACGCGCATCCTCGGCACGCATCTGCATGACGTTCGCGGCACGACAGATCACTATGCGCCCGGGTTAGGGGATGTGGACTTTGATAGGGTCGCTGCCTACTTGCCTGAGAGCGCGTTTCGTACTTGCGAGTTTCAAAACTTTAATTCACCTGAACAAGTCAGAGCAGGCTTGGAGTTTCTATTCGAGCGTGGTTGTATAAAACGCCAGGATAGAGAGAATGGCTGAGTACCCCCATAGCTGCCATGGGGTCGAAAATTACCTCTTGACACTATAGTTTTTGTTCCTTATATTACGTTCAGTTCAGGACACTGTGAAAACTGACTGCACTTTGGAAAGTGGGCACTTGCATGTGCCCATCCGACTCTATTTAATAAGGAGAAGAGAGATGTCCGCAAAACGAGTACGCAGTTTGATGATCCACCTTTTGATGGCGGTCGTAATCCTGGCAGCGTGCGCGCCCGCCGCCACCGAAGCCCCGCCTGCAGCCACGGAGCCGCCCGCCGTGGCGGATACCGAGTTGAATGTCCTGTGTACGCCCCAGGAACAGTGGTGTCAGGGCATGAAACAGGAGTTCGAGGCGAAGTACGGGATTACCGTAAACTACGTCCGCATGTCCTCCGGGGAAGCGCTGGCTCGCGTCCAGGCGGAAAAAGACAATCCCCAGTTCGATATCTGGTGGGGTGGTCCCATTGATAGCTTTGTCGCCGCGAAGGGAGAAGGATTGCTGGAGCCTTATGACTCACCCAACTTCGCGAACTTGACAGATCCGGCAAAGATGAAGGATGCGGATAACCAGTGGGTTGGCGTTTATGTCGGCACCCTGGGATTCGCCACCAACACCGATTGGCTGGCAGCGAACCCGGGTGTGGAGGCTCCCACATCGTGGGATGATCTGCTCAAACCTGAATTCACCGGACAGGTGATGGTTGCTCACCCGTCATCTTCGGGAACTTCCTACACAGCTCTCGCAACCGTCTTGCAGTTGCGCGGCGAAGAGGCAGGTTGGGAGTATTTGCAGAAGTATGCTGGGCAGGTCTCGCAATTCACCAAGAGCGGCGCCGCGCCCGCCAAGTTTGTGGGTCAGGGAGAAGCCGCGGTAGCGATCGTATTCTCTCACGACATCGTGAATGAAATTGAAAACAATAAGTTACCGCTCGAGCTGACCTTCCCAGAAGAAGGTACAGGCTACGAGATCGGCGGGATGGGGATCCTCAAAGGCGCCAAGCATATGCAGGCTGCGAAGCTGTGGTACGACTGGGCATTGACACCCGAAGCCCAGTCCTTAGGTCCTACGTATGCTGCCTACCAGGCGCCGACGGTCAAAGGCGTTGAACTCTCGCATCCCGAGTTGCTCGAAGTCAACCTGATTGACTACGACTTTATCTGGGCAGGCGAGCATAAACAGGAGTTCGTGGACAAGTTTACGAATGAAATTGCCGGCGCCGACAATCTAAAAGAGTAATCATTGGGTGATACATTCTGGGCGGCGTCATAACGCCGCCCAGAATTACATGATTGCAGGATCATGATCGGAGGAGCATGAAGACCACACTGGCAATCCCCAAATCTCCAAAGGTGCAGTTTGTGGGTGTCACGCGCCGCTTTCGAGAGTTCTCCTTGATTTTCAGAGATCCAGTGCTTTTTATGAGCCTGCTGTTCTCTGGAATTTTTATCTTTGTATTTGTTTTGCTGCCCATCCTCCGAACGATTTCAGGAGGGTTTTTCTCGGAAGAAGGCACTCTGGACCTGGCGTATTTTGCGCGTTACTTCGACAGTTTTTACGGTCCCGGGTTGCGCCAAGCATTCCTGGATACCATGGTTATGGGGCTACTGACAGCCATTTTCGGTACGTTCGTGGGTTTTATTTTTGCCTACGCGAGTGTGCGCTGCAACCCGCCCGCAAAAAGTTTGTTGCACTGGCTGGCTTTGCTGCCGACCGTTTCTCCGCCTTTCGCCCTGGCTCTCAGTGTGATCTTGTTATTTGGGCGCAGTGGGTTGATTACCAAAAAAGTGCTGGGGATCAATTTCGTCGCAGGGCAGAACGATATCTATGGATTGGATGGATTGGTCCTCGTCCAAACGATCACCTTTTTTTCGGTTGCTTACCTGATCCTGCGCGCGATGTTGGAGCGCCTGAATCCGTCCATGGAGGAGGCAGCGGCAAGCCTGCGCGCGAGCCGCTGGCACATCTTCCGCACAGTGACTTTTCCCCTCCTCATTCCAGGGGTGGCAGGTTCGTTTCTGCTGTTGTTTGTCGAATCGCTGGCAGACTTAGGCAACCCGCTTTTTATCGCAGGAAATCGGACGGTCCTTTCGTCGCAGATCTTTCTGGCTGTGATTGGGGAGTATGATTATCAAAAAGCTTCTGCCCTGTCTTTGATTTTGATTATTCCAACGTTGATCCTGTTCATGATTCAGCGGTATTACGTGAATCGGCGCTCCTACATCTCTGTGACCGGCAAACCCTCCGGTGCGCAAGTGACGGAGAAGGACCCGGTGATTCGCTGGGCATTCAATATTGCTGCCTATCTGATCTGCGCCTTTGTAATTCTGCTCTATGCCACGATTGTCTATGGTTCCTTCAGCTTTAGCTGGGGCGTCGATTTCACGCCCACGTTGAGGCACTGGTCGATGGTAGTCACGCGCGGGGTGGAGGCGATTCTGGATACGACGTTCTTGAGCGCGCTGGCAACACCCTTTGCTGCCTTCCTTGGCATGGTCATTGCGTGGCTGGTGGTACGAAAAAACTTTAGCGGGAAAGAAATTCTGGATTTTAGCTCGAACTTAGGCGGTGCTGTGCCAGGCACGATTTTGGGGATTGGCTTTATATTAGTGTTCAATAAGCCGCCGCTCGCCTTAGCAGTGATCGTCTATGGATTGCTCGCCATCTTTTACGTCCTGGTGGTTGGCAGGGATACGCGGGAGCGGCTGATCCTCCTGCTGGTTGGGACCACAGTCGGTCTCCTCCTCGCCCGGCTGGAAGCCACACGAGTCCATTATTTGCTCGGAGGTCTTTACTTGCTTCTGGGGATGATCCTGTTTCTCAGCAGCAAAAACATGTTTATGTCCATCTCTTCGGCGTTGTTAGGTTTGTATGTGATGAGCACCAACTGGGCGAACGCCATCGCCCAACCGATCGCGAACTTCAGCCGCAGCATCGAGCGCGGCTTCTGGAGCAACGCGATTTTCCAGTTTTCGGATCATATTAAAGTACTCATTCAACCGCCGCCTTCCCTCCTGGCGATTCTCCTGATCTTTGCAGGCATTCTTTTAGTCCAGGGATTGAAGCACCCACTGGCGCGCCTTGCCGGAGGCATCCTGGCTCTGGCTATCCCTTGCGCCATGTCCTTCATGGAGATTCCCTTTGCGCTGGTTGGCGGCGCGTATATCATCATGGCGGCGTTTGTCATCCGCAGCCTGCCGGCTTCGGTGCGGGCGGGGGTCGCCTCCCTGCAGCAGATTGACCCTTCCATCGAGGAAGCATCGAACATCCTCGGCGGAGACGCGCAATACACCTTCCGTAAGGTCACGCTACCGTTGATCCTGCCTGCGCTGATCGCAGGATTGATCTTTAGCTTTACCCGGCACATGACCAGCCTTTCGGCGATTATCTTTCTCGTCAGCGCAAAATGGCGAATCGTCACAGCCTCGATTCTCAGCGAATGGGAGCAGGGTGGCGTCAGTATTGCGGCAGCGTACTCGACGCTGATCATCCTGCTGGTTCTGATCGCGATTGTCATCTTGAACATCGTCACGAATCGCTTACTGCGCGGGCGTGAAGGTGTAGATCTCAGTCAGTTCTGAGTATTTCAAAAATGAGGAATTCTCAATGTACCTAACGCTGGAGAACATTACCAAAGTGTTTCCTTCCAGGGGCAATGTCGGTGAGGTTGTGGCGGTTCGGGAGGTCAATCTGGAGATTCAAGAGGGGGAGTTGGTCACCCTGCTGGGGCCCTCTGGTTGTGGGAAAACCACCACGCTGCGCATGATCGCCGGGTTTGAATTCCCCACCTCGGGTCGGATCGTGTTGGACGGTCAGGAAATCAACATCCTTCCGCCTCATAAACGGGATATGTCGATGGTCTTTCAAAGCTATGCCCTGTTTCCCCACCTGACGGTTTTTGAAAATGTCGCGTATGGCTTGAATGTACAGAAGCTGAATAAGAAAACCATTGCGGAACGGGTGGGGCGCGTACTGGATCTGGTCCATCTGAAAGGCTATGGAGACCGTGCGCCGGGACAGTTATCTGGCGGGCAGCAGCAGCGAGTGGCGCTGGCGCGTGCGCTTGTGATGGAACCCAAGGTTCTGTTGATGGATGAGCCGCTCTCCAACCTGGATGCAAAGCTGCGCGAAGAAATGCGTACCGAGATCCGCAGGATTCAAAAGACCCTGAATATTACCAGCATATATGTCACGCACGATCAAATCGAAGCGATGACCCTTTCCGACCGGATTGTGGTGATGAATGAAGGTCTGATCGAGCAGATCGGAAGCCCGGTGGAAATCTACCGGTTCCCGAACAGTCGGTTTGTGGCGAACTTTATCGGTCGTGCCAATTTCATCGAGGGCGTTGTCCTGGCGCAAAAGGATTCCAGGCTCACCGTTCGATCCCTGGGCGAGTCAATCACCTTATCGAATATCAAGCGCGAATTCCACGAGGGCGAGCCTGTGACGTTGATCGTTCGTCCGGAGATGATACAGATCAAGAAAACCGGTGGGCTATATGCGGGGGTTGTCCGCCAGGCGGTGTACCTTGGCGACCTGATCGAATATGCCGTGGACGTCAATGGCGTCTCCATCATTGGCACGGAAACGGACCCGCATGTAACCGAGCTTTTCCTTGAGGGGGAGAACGTTACCATCGGCTTTGCGGAAGATATTATCCAGGTTCTGCCCGCAGGCAAAAAGACAGAGTAGTGCCGCATCTTCATTCTGCTGGAGCTTTCTTAAGGAATGCTCTCGGCGCCGTCCATGGGGGATCCGGGACGGCGCCAGGCAGATTGTTAATTGACGCCGTCTCGACGAGCCGCGAAACTTCCATCCGTTCGAGCTGCCTGGCAAATCGAAGGACGGGCGAGCGGTAGACGGCGGCAGGAGCAGAAGGTATGAAAAATTATGATGTGCTTTATATTGGGAACTACACCAAGGATACGATCGTTTCGCCTGCCGGGACGAGAATTGTAGATGGGGGGGCGGTCAATTATGCCGCGAATGCTGCAGCGCGGCTCGGCAGGAACGTCGCTGTCGTTACCCGGCTTGCCAAAGAGGATGATCATGTGGTTGAGAACCTTAAGCAATCTGGTATCGATTGCTACGTCACCTATTCTCCCACCTCCACCTTAATGAAGCTGGAATATCCCACAGCGGACCCGGATATCCGTACCCTTTCAGTGGAGAGCGTGGCGGGATCGATCACTGCCAGTGACGTGGAGAATCTCGAGGCGCAGGCTGCCGTGATCGGTTCCAGCCTGCGGGGCGAGGTAGGCATCGATGTCGTTCGCGCTTTCAAAGAGAAAGACATGCTGGTGGCGGCAGACATGCAGGGGTTCGTGCGGGTGCTGCGCGGCGCCGAGCTGAAATACGAGCTCTGGGACGAAATGGGATCCACGCTTGCGCTCCTTGATGTGCTCAAGAGCGATGCTGTGGAGGCAGAGTTTCTCACCGGTGAAACAGATCTCCACAAGGCTGCTCAATTCTACGCGGAGAGAGGTCCCCGCGAGATTGTTCTGACGCACCGCGATGGATTGCTCATTTATGCGGACGGCAAGTTCCACGAGATGGAGTTTTATCCGGAGCGTCTTGTGGGTCGCAGCGGGCGCGGTGACACCTGCCTGGGGACATACGTTGCCCAACGGCTCTCCATGGCACCGGGCGAAGCCGGGATCTGGGCGGCGGCTGTCACCAGCCTCAAGATGGAGAACGTCGGTCCCTTCGATCGCTCCGTTCGTGAGGTGGAGGAATTGATCCAACAGAAATACGATCATCGATCCATCGATGGAACAACAAACTAAAATTGGAGAGAATGCATGGCTGAACATTTGCACGCGGATACGGTTGTCATTGGCGGGGGCACGGCGGGGGCGGCGGTGGCGGCACGCCTGGCGCAAACTGGCTCACAATCTGTCCTGTTGATTGAGTCTGGCCCCGATTATGGCGCGTTCGCCGAAGGGAACTGGCCGCCTCAATTGCTGGATGCGCGCAGTTTGCCGGGCGGTCATGACTGGGGCTATGTCAACAACGCGGGTACGGGACGTCCGGGGCATACTCTGGACCGGGCGCGCGTGATCGGTGGCTGCTCGTCGCATAATGGCTGCGCGGCGATCTGGGGCAGCCGGGCGGACTATGACGGGTGGGCAGCATTGGGAAATGAAGGCTGGAGTGGTGCTGAGCTGCTGCCGTTCTTTGAACTTGCCAATGAAACGCTGCGGGTCAAGCGCATCTCGCCGTCGGAGGTCACGCCGTGGCAACAGGCTTGCCTGGAGACCGCGCCGAAAGTTGGGATTCCACAAGTTGTTAATCTGAACGATCTGGATGAAGACATGGGCATGAGCACTTCCCCCGTCAACATTGTGGACGGTGTGCGTTGGAACTCTGCCTTTGCCTATCTGGATCCGTTGCGAGGCAATGATTACTTGACTATTTTGGGCAACACGCAAGTGGATCGCTTGCAGGTGGAGGGGAACCGGGTCATTGCTCTAGAGGTGATCGGACCTGATGGTCCCCGAACGGTCGAGGCAGGTCGTGTCGTCGTATGTGCCGGGGCGTATGGCTCGCCCGCCATCCTGCTGCGCTCCGGGATCGGCCCGGATGCCGAGTTACGTGCGCTGGGGATTGAAACGAAACTCGATCTGGCGGTCGGCAAAAATCTGCACGATCACCCGGCAGTCTATCTGAAATACAGTGGCACACCGCAACTGGTGGCTGCCATGCTGGACTTTGCTGCCAGAGGGGGAACTCTCTTCTCTGAGCAGACGATCGCCAAGTTCCGCAGCAAGTATTGCAGTAGCGCGTACGATCTGCATTTGTTTCCGGTTGGCGGTCAGTTTACGGATACCGCGGACGAGTGGGAGTTTCTGCTGCCGGTGGGGAACATGGTTCCCTTATCGCGCGGCAGTGTCCAATTGACCAGCAGTGATCCCTTCGCGACGCTCAGAATTGATACCGCCTACCTCAGCGACCCTGAGGGGCGCGATCTTGCCATCCTTTGGAACGGTATTGAGTTGGTGCGCGAATATGCCTGCCAGGCACCCCTGGTCGATTTGATCGGCGCGGAAATCTCACCGACTATGGATTACAAAACACCCGAAGATGTGCGCCGCGACTGCCTGCATTATTTCCATGCGGTCGGGACGTGCAAAATGGCTCCCGAGTCAGACGCGACGGCTGTCGTCGACGCGCGAGGAAAAGTGCATGGCGTGGATAATCTGTATGTCGCTGATGCGTCCATCATGCCGGTCGTGCCGCGTGCGAATACCAACATTCCCGCGCTCGTGGTCGGCGAACGCATCGCTGCATGGCTTGCCCAGGCATGACCCGGCTCGCGATCATCGCGGACGATCTTTCCAGTGCGACAGATTGCGGCGCCCAGATGGTTCGGAGCGGGCTATCGGTCGTCGTGCCACTGGGAAGCTATTCTCTTCCCTTACAAGCAAGTGGAACCCGGGTCATCTCCGTCGACACGGACAGTCGCAGCTTGCCTGCAGAGCAGGCGTACGCAAAAGTGAGAGAGGCGGCGGGACAGTTGGTTGCCGAGGGGTGGACACACGTTTACAAATCGGTGGATTCCACCTTGCGAGGCAATCTGGGGGCGGAGATCGAAGCCGTGCTGGAAACGGTCCAACCCGATTGCGCGATCGTCGCGCCCGCGTTTCCCAAATACGGCCGTACGACTGTCGATGGTGTTCAATATCTTCACGGTCGCCCCCTGCATCAAACCGAATTCGGCACGGACCCGACTGCCCCCGTCAAAGACGCCGACATCGCCCGGCGGTTGGCGGAAGGCTCGCCCCGCAAAGCGGGACGAGTCGCCCTCGAACGAGTGCGCGCCGGATCCACACAAATCGAAAACGAGGTCCGCTCTTTGATAGCTGAAGGGATCGAGTTGATCGTCGTCGATATTGCCGAGCAGGAGGATCTCAAGCGTCTTTGCCTCGGGCTTTCCCAGAGCGACCTGAGAGTCGTCTGGGTTGGCTCGACGGGTTTAGCGGAGTTTGTCCCTCTGGCGTTTGAAGCTGCCTCTTCCTCAACTTCACTCGCCCACAATCGTCCGTCCGATCCCCGACCCGCTCTGGCGCTGGTCGGCAGCGCCTCCGAAACGACCCGCGCACAATTGGACTATGCTCAAACCAACAACGGATTGAAGATGATCCACCTTGATGCTACCCGGATGATTCAAAATGATACTGCCGTAAACGAACTCGAACAAGCCGCTTCCATGCTGCGCGCTGCGATTGCCTCGGGTCACGATGCTGTCTTGGTCGTGCGCGCCTCACGCGAAGAGATTGCATCGACTCAGCAGCTTGGCGCAAAATTGAATTTGTCCGTCGCACAGGTCGCGCAGCGAATCGTGGATGGGTTAGCACAGGCAGCCAGCCATCTTGTTCGTGAAAATTGCGTCAGCGGCATCGTCGCGACCGGCGGGGATACTGCTAATGCGCTCTGTAACGCGTTAGGCGCAGAAGCCCTCGAAATTCTCGGTGAAGTAGAAGCCGGCATACCGGTCATGCGCATCCTGGGGGAACAGTCACTGCCGCTGGTGACAAAGGCAGGCGGGTTTGGAAGCCCGGCTGCTATCGCAGAT
>DASSBC010000050.1:0-47674 GCA_035699125.1 Anaerolineales bacterium | reverse complement strand
TTGGCCTGGCAAAAGGGATGGCGCTGCGCGCCGTGGTTTCGATGCCGCAAGCCAAGCAGGCAGGGCTGACCGAGGAGATGATCCAGCAGGTGCTGGCGGAGATCAACGCGAAAAAATAACGCCCGCTTTTTACCTTTTTATACAGTCTGCTCCAACGAAGAGCTTGCGCCGCGCAGGCTGCGCATCCAGGTCGGGATGGTCATCGCCTCTGGATGGACTTCATACGTCTGGCGAGTCGCCAGGCTGACGGGGTTGGTGCGCAGCCAGCGCCACATGTTCGGGACATCCCGCCCGACAAATTTCTCAAAGAGAAACATTGGCATGGGAAAGCGTGACGGGTACTTGCCATTCACATCCCTGTAAATCTCGCGGCATTCTGCCAGAGACTGCGCGTCGGCAGCCAGCGGCAGATCTCTACCGATGTAATCGTCCGGGTTGGCGAAGGCTTTGGCAGCGATCGCCCCCAGGTCCTGCACGCTGATCCAGGGAATTTTGCGCTCTGTGCCCATGAGTTTCGGCCAGATGTACCAGGTGGAACTGTTGGGGTAATAGCTGGGATCGCTCATTAATTCCATGAACGCCATCGGGCGTAGCACCGTCAGCGGGAGCTCCAGGTCTTTTATCGTCTGCGTGATTTCACGTTTGGCATCCCACTGTTCGATCCCCGTTTTGCTCTGTCCCGGTCCTGCCGAGCCGTAGACTACATGTCTGACTCCCGTTCGTTTGGCAGCTTGCGCGGCATTCCTGCCCTGCCGGATCTCAACTTCGATCTTACCGGGAGCATGCGCCTGCATGTTATATACCCCGTAGGCATTCTCGAAGGCAGCCTCCAGAGAGGCTAAATCCTCGAGGTCTGCTTTCACCACCTCGACCCCCAGTGTTTTGAGCGCTGCAGCTTTTTTGCTTTCGGGTTTGCGTGTGATTCCTCGAACCCGCCAGCCCTGTTGGGTTAGATTCTTTGCTACCTGGACTCCCTGTCGTCCGGTCGCTCCGATTACGACGATGGTCTTAGCTTCTGTGGAAATCATGGTCGTTCACCCTTTCTTCCGGTTTACCTCGTAGCTCCCTGTTGTACAACCAGCTCTACCAGCTGTCTTTCAATCTCCTGCCAGGGGGCGGCGAGATCCACAGATTCGAGCCGGATGACTTGCTCTTGCAACCGGACTCTCTCTGAAAACCGGTTGCGCACCGCCGGGTAGAGCAGGATGCCGACCGCCATGCGGTGCGCCTCCGATACATGCTCCTGTGACTTCAAATATGCATACAACTGGTAGAGGTGCGAAGAGTCGAAGACAGCTTTGCCCCACTGGTTCTCCGTCAGGCTGTGGGCGGTGAACTTGGTGTCGAGCACAATCATCCTGCCAGACGTTTTTTCCTGCAGGACGATATCGGGAATCATCAACGGCAGGCGTTCGCTGGCTTCCGCGGCGTGCCACTCCAGCCGCTTCTGGGCACTGACCTCCCAATCCCGGAGGTGGAGACGATAGAAGTTGGCGACAAAGCGCTCGTAGATGTGATAGAGCACCAGCAATTCACGATCGAGTACAGGGACGATCCCGCGGGTGTGTCCGTGCACGTCGCTCGGCATCTGGCGCTGGACGATCAGATCGCAGATCGAGAGCATCAGGCGGTAATCGTGGTCATGCCCGCTGCGTGCATAGAGCTGGCGGCGGATCAGATCGGGTGTGAGCTCGACGAAATCAATCCCATCCAAATCCCGCAGCAGGCGTCGCAGCTTCTGCTGCATGTCTCTTGCGAGAGCAGGGTCCGCACCGAACTGACCGACCTTCACCAGCCGGGCGAGCGTGCTGCGGATAATCTGGTTTTTCAGCGAGTTCGCCTGGTAGCCCTGGAATTCACAGATCACTTGCCCCCGCTCCAGCGCATGCTGTTTGACCGTTTCGGGGAAATTGATCCGCCCGCGAATGCCGCGCAGGGGGGTGGATTCCGCGACGTAATCATGTCCCAGCCCGATGCGCAGTCTCTGCTGCATCAGGCGGATCAGCACAGACGCCAGCAGCGTATCCAGCGTGGGCGCCTGCTCCACGTATGCATCCTGTAGAGCCCAGCCGCGTATATCGTTGAGCGGCACTTCATTCCAGGCATACAAAAGCATATGCCAGAGGTTGCGGATGGGAATGCCGTATTCGGTGAAGGACTGAGAATTTACCATAGGAAATAAAGTGTCATTGCGTGGGCGGCGCTTTCCCGCCCGAAGCCTGGTTGAAACCGGGAGATTGCTGCAGTCGTGGCGCTCGGGCGCCACTTCTTCGCAATGGCATGTTATGCCAACAACTTCTTCTCTGCTTCTTCGGCGCGTTTGGGGTTATCGAACCAGTATTCCTTTAGGAGAGGGATAATCTCGGTGCGCACGACTCGCACATACCAGTTCTTATCCAGCCCGCTGAAGTGATCTCCTTTCGGCAGGAAGAAGCTGTGACCGATCTCGTAATTCTCGCCGAGCAGGGGATCTTCGCGAATCTCCTGGTTCAACCTCGTCATCCGTTCGGCGATCAAGCTTACCAGACTGGCGTTCATGCCGCGCTTGAGCAGCCAGTCGCGAAAGAGCTCGCTTTCATATTGCGGCTTGAGGCTAATGAACACGAAGCGCCGGCGCATGGCATAGTCCACCATTGCCAGGGACCGGTCGGCAACGTTCATCAAGCCTATTAAGTACAGGTTGGGCGGGACAAAGAAGTTCGGCTCATCTTCCGTGCGATATGCCAGGGGGATGGCAAACTCGGGTCCGCGTTTATCGGGCTCGATCAGCATCAGCAGCTCGCCGAAGATCTGGCTGATGTTGCCGCGGTTGATCTCATCGATGATGAAGACGTATTCCCGGTCCGGGTCGCGGATGGCTTTCTGGCAGAACTCGAAGAAGACGCCGTTTTTCAAGACGAAGCTGCCTGCCTTGCCCGCTACGGGACGGTAGCCGCGCACGAAATCGTCGTAGGCGTAAGACTGGTGGAACTGTACCATCTCGAGGCGGTCATTATCCACTTCCTTCATCAGGGCATAGCCCAGTTTCCTGGACATGAACGTCTTCCCTACGCCCGGCGGTCCCTGCAGGATCATCGCCTTTTTGGCTTGCAACCGCTCGAGGATATGTTCCAGCTCCTCTTCTGGCAGGAACACGCCCGAGGCAATCAGGTCGTCGATACTGTAGGGCGGCTTGCTCACCTCGATGAATTCGGAAAGGATCTGGTCCGTCTCGCTGGCATTCATGAGATGGTTGAGGAACCAGTCATAATCCTGCTCCCGGTCGTACCAGACGAAATCCCGGAGTCTCTCGGCGTATTCCTTGAGACGATAATTTTCATCGGTACGCAGGCGCCAGATCATGTTGCGGTTGGTGTAGAAATACCAGCTCTTTTCTTTGAAGCCGGGGTCCCATTCCACTTCCACGGTACGCCCGTCTTCCCGGTTCGAGACAATCGTCCCGATGGCTTTGATGGTCATGCGTGAGACGGTCTTGTTGCGGGCGTCGAACGGCAATCCCGTCCGCTGGGTAGAGGCGGCTTTGATGGCGATCCGGTCGTTGACACGCATCGACATCACATCGTTGATGAAGCGATTCTTATACCCGTTCTCCCAGATGCCTTCTTCGAGGAAGCGCTCGGTCTGGTCGGCGGGATCGCGGTCGTCCCAGTGCGCGCCGACCAGCCAGTAGCTGATGCCGCCCCAGGCGCGGTACTGGGCTTCCTTCGATTCGGCGACCATGCGCACCCGTTCGTTTTCGGCGCCCCAGGCAGCCAGCGAGATCTGCGGGAAGGGTTTTTCCTCCTCGTGCATCAGCCTCACCATCTCTGCATAGAACTTCGCCGTGAGCCCGCCCGTCGGCAGGCGGATGCCCAGATATTCACGGTTGCTCTGGTCGAGGCTCAGGAAGGTCTCCGGGCGGATCCAGTATAAGCCCATCGTGAGGTTCACGTTGGTCTGCTTGACCTGCAACGCCTCGTCGAAGGCTTCGAGGAATTCCTTGTTCTCCAGGGGATTTCCTTCGAGGGCGAGCTGGAACACCCGCCACAGCCGTGGGATGTCTTGCGGGTCTCTGGTGGTCTGGTTCGGGAAGAACCAGGAGCGCATATTGTTCAGGACCGGCACGCCGTTGAAATCCTCCGGCAGGTCCTTTTGTAATCCGAAATATCCTTTGATCTGGGAGAGGATGGCGAGGCGCTGGTCGTAGGTGATGCGCCGGTTGAACACGCCGAAGAAGGTGAAGGGATCGATTTCGTTGAGCACGAACCTGGCCCCGTCGGCGTCCTTGTCTTGCAGGGGCGTGATCACATAACCTTCGGCGCGCAGCTCTTCTAAAAAGGAGATCAGCTCCTCCTGCCTGTGTTCCCACTTTGCGAGTTCTCTCGCCAGCTCCTCATACATTGGTATCCACGTAAACTGATCGATCAACGTAGCCATTAAATTGTTTCCTTCCAAGAGGTCGTAAAACAAGGATACAAGAAATTTTGCAAATGGGCAAGCCCTGTCTCCCTCCGCCCTGCAGGCACCCTGCTTGCGCACTCGCAGGGTGTCCCCCAGATTCGACATTGAAAGTCTTTATGTCAAAGAAAAATTCAGTGTGGGATTTGGGGGAGGACGGGTGGGGGGTCCTTGACGTTCGCAATTTCCTTCTGTACAATGACCTCTCCCATCGTTATCTTCAACATCTTCATCAGAGCACACAACCCAGACCTTACTTTTTAAAAGGAAAGGAGGTGAGAGCTGTGGATGAAATGAATTCTATGCAGCAGGATCACATTATGATGCAGGATGGCAGGGTCATGATCATGAGGAACGGCGCGAGGAGCCCCATGGATCACGAGATGACAATGCCCGACGGCACGAAGGTCATGATCGATGGCACGATGATGATGCCAGATGGCACTACCCGGATGATGGCAGAAGGCGAGACAATCTTGTTGCAGGGTGAGACCCAGAATGTCCCCACCAGCCCTGAGAATATGAGCGACAGACAATTCAAAGAAGCGATGGAAGACGAGGAATTACGGGACGAAATAGAGTAAACGGACTCTCGTCCCTTTGTGAATCCGCCCGGACTGTAATCCAGGCGGATTTTTTGGCCCACCCCCTCCGTCCTTCGGACACCTCACCCAAATCCGACTAAATCTTCCAGGTGTTCAAAAGGTATTCACATGTCGTATTTGGGGGAGGCTGGGTGGGGGCCAAGCTGGAACTTTCCTGCAATTCCTTCGTCCTCTTCCTATGAAATCACATTTTGGAGATAAAATGAAACGACTGTTGTTTGCTTTAATACCGGCGGTGATGTTGCTCGCCGCTTGTACAGGTGCTCCTGCGAATACCACTCTCGAGCCCGCCGTGACGGATCTCCCGGCGACGATCCCCGCTTCGACAGAGACAGCGGTTCCCGCAATCCCAACGGACACTGTCCCTGCAGCAACGGAACCGATGCCGAACGCGAAACTTCCTGCTTCTTCTTTTGAATCGCAGCCGTATATCAATGAGACGGCTGGCTTTGCGCTGGATATTCCCGTAGGCTGGACCGTGAATGAGCAGGTGATTGGTTCACGCGGCTCGCAGGTGCAATTCTTATCCTCGCCGGAGCTGGCAGAAGCGCCGGTTGTTCCGGCTGGAGCCACGCGCGTCAATGCAATGATCTATCAGTGGGACCCGAAGAACGACCTGGCTGCGTTTGTCGCCAACCAGAAGAGTGCCTGGGAAGCGTCTGGTTTCACGATTTTGGAAGAGGAGCAGCTCGTGCTGGAGCTGGGATTGCCCGCCGTACGCTTGAGCGTGCAGACACCGGATGCACAGTTCACCTACCTCATCACGGCGCTAGACGAGCAGTACCTGGTTTTGAGCGGCGAAGGGGATCTGGCATTGGTCGATGAGATCGTGCGAAGAGTACGACCTCTCTCACGCTAAATGCTCGATCATTAAAACCTTATCGATTGAAATGAGAGCCACGGACCCTGGGTGTCCGTGGCTTTGTTTCCAGACCTTTGTGGTGAAAAACGATTACATTCCCCGCATCAATATTTCCGCAAAGCTTTCCTCCACCTTTTTCAGTGTCTGTTCGGTGTTTTGCGGTGCGACCAGAAACTGCTCGCTGAACCCGTACTGGAAATCCAGCTCCTCATTTAAGGAGAGATATCGCAAGGTATGCCGCCGCGGGTGATAGTTAAAAAGGATGTTCCCCTGACGGACCCACTCACGAAGCTGCACTCGAACTTCAGGCTGAACTGAGTCAGGGATGGATGCAAACCACTCGGAGCCGATCACATGCAGCCAGGGGATTGCCTCCTGATTCTGCTCATGGATCTCGAGCAGATCGAGGTAGCCGTTCTCATACAGCGGCGCAAACCCTTTTTCGAGGAAGATATTCTCGGACTGCGAAACGTCCGCCATCTCCTCGGTGGACACGTAAAACTTTACACCGATACAATACGTCTGCGCCGGTCTCTCAAAAGAGAGATCGTGAGCTCGAATATGTAAGATATCCGGCGCGGCATCGGCGTGGGGGAAGTACATCTCCATCTCTTCGAGATTGTGCACATGACCGTCAGATGGATAGACCGTCTTGACACGTCCGAAGATAAGCGGGGGACCGTCACTATAGCGATTGAGAGGAAGCTGGCAAAAGTAATTTTTCGCCATCCACCCTTCGACAGGGGAGGGGACCAATTGGGCTCTAAAATGGTTGTAGGCATCCTCCACTTCGCCCAGTGTGATGCTGGAGAGGCTGCGATAGCCCCGGGGATCGGACCGCTGAGGTGGGGGTCCCTGGTTGCCACTTTGCTTTTGTTCCTGCTGTTTATCTGTCGATTGCCGATTTCCCAGCCAGTGTGCCTTGCGCGGCTCGCCATTCCCGGTTTGAATGAAGCCGGGCAGGAAACCGAATCGCCGGAAGCTGGTTTCGAGAGCCATCGTAAGGTAAGGATACAACCATTTCAGCTACGGTGCAAGCGCGCGGGGAGTAGGGATTTCTTCCAAATGGTTACAACTGCTACCAATTAAGATGGATTCTTAATGAGTTTTCCTTGCATTTCCACCCCATAAGTTACTTCGTATATCCACTCTTGTCAGGATTGCCTCTAAGGCAGCGCCACCGATCGCCAGCGCCTTATCCGATACCAGGTAGCATGAGTTGGGATCATCCCGCGGGTCCACATCGCCGATCTTCAAACCCTTGCTCACGTGAACGCCCTCCCGGATTAGCCCCCGCAGAACGCCCTTTAGCGGACTCTCGATTATATGCTCATCACCGATAACGGCGACCACTTGCCCTTCTTCCAGGTGATCCCCGATCTTGGCTTTGGCTTGCATCACCCCATCGGCAGGGGCGCGCAGGACGCGGCGCGGGTCGCCTTCGGGTTGACCGGAGTCGGGCTGAGGAGCGCCGTCCCAGTAGACGCGTCCGAGTGTGTGGCTGCGGCGGGTCTCGATGACGGCGTGACAATTTATGCCTGCGTGGAAGCCGGGTCCAAGCCCGATGTGGAGGGGAATGCTTCGAGCGAGCGCTGCAGGAGGCGTCTTGAGCAAACGTGCGTCGATCACAACGGAAAACCGGAAAGAAGAAAGGAGAATGTCTGCGTTGGGATCCACAAGCACGGGGATTTCGTTTCCTGCCAGGGATGTCAGGATTTGGCTGGGCTCCACACGACGAGCCGTCACACCTTCCACGGCATGTACCCCTTCATAGACCGCTTCGCCAAACGAAACCGCCCGCCGGACCGCCAGAGGCTGCGGCAATTCGGTGATGACCACCTGAATCCCGGCGCGGTGCATTCGCAAAGCGACACCTGAAGCCAGGTCGCCCCCGCCGCGCAAGAGGACAAGGGCTGGGTGATCTACAGGACTCTGGCGCTCGCCCTTAGACATTCGTCCGCTGGGCAGGAGAGATGTCTTCCGGCGGCGTTTGTGTTCTCACGATTTGCTCGCGCAGCATGTGACTGAACGAATAGAGCAGGAGAAACACGAACAGGAAGAAGATCGTATAGAGCAATGTGAATGCTGCCAGACGCATACTTGGGTCGATCACAATGCCAAGGATTTCCTGCGCCGTCTCCGCCGGGTTTTGCAGGATATCCCACGAGTTGAGCCGGACGAAGCGACCCACATAAATCCCAAAACTGCCCAGGGCGGAAATGAGGAATACAAATACCCAGCCTGCCCTGCGTCCAAAATGGCGGACGATGATATCCTGCATCAGATAGAGGGAGATCACGCCGAGCAGCATTCCCGTCCAGGAAAACCAGACCAGGATAATTACATCGTACCAGAGAGGCGCGTCTGATGCGCTGCGCGCCAGGTCCTGCAAGTCGGTGAGTATATAGGGCGCGTTCGGGAAGAAGATCAGCCACAAAAAAGCGAGTGCCGGAATAATGAGATAGAGCGACGCCCGCCGCCAGGAAAACGCATGCGCAAAGTACGCCAGCATGAAGGGAATCCAGGCGAGGAACAGGTTCCAGACTAGGCCCAGGTGCTCCCCCGACTCACTGTAAGCGACACGCGCAAACACCAGCCCGATGCAAATGGCACAGGCGAGGTTGAGTAAAAGGAAAACGGCAATGCTATATTTGTTTTGACCGAAATACTTTTGATAGTTCACAGCTCATCCAAAAAATAGATCATATCGAGATCGCCCGGCGAGTGACCGAGATCGGTCAGCATCGCCGCGGCTTCGCTGCGATGCTGCGTCCCATGATTGACGACGTGTGCCATTGCCTGCCACAAAATGCGGGCAAAAGGCTTCCCGGCCGTATTGGTGTAACTGAATGTGGCGCTAAGCTGCTCATCGCTGACGGACGCCACAAAATTCATTAATTGTGCTTCTTCTTCCTGCCAGCGGCTCTGCAGGGACTGGACGGTGGGAAAGTCTTCTGGCTTCAGACGCTGCGTAGGCGAGGTCCCTTCCCAGCGCTTGCGCCAGATCCATTCCGCAAACAGGGCGTGGACCAGTGTGCCGCGCAAACCTCCGTGCGGAAAAGAAGCAGGCGCGAGAAATTGTTGCGGTGTGATCGCGGCTGCCGCCTGCAAAATCCTCGCATTTGCCCATTGGTTGTATCTGTAGAGGAGGAGGATATCCTGTTTGTTCATTGTGTTTCTCCAGAGAATACCTCGCAAAGGTCAACGTGGACGGCAGCAAACGAGGCTCCCGACCTTCGCAAGGCTTATTTGGCTGGCCGTTCCACCAACAAATGCCCAAACGTATAGATGGTAATATACAAAAACAAAAAGAACGCGCCGAAAAGTCCAATGAATCCAATGGACTGCAAACTTGGGTCTTGCAGGCGGGCGAAGGAATGGAGAGCCATTCCCGTCGGGTCACGCAGAATGTCCCAGGAGTTCCAGCGCAGGAAACGCCCCATGTACACGCCGGCACTGCTCAACCCGGCGACAGCTGTTACAAACGCCCAGCCCGCCCAGTCCCCAAACTCACGGCGGACGATCTCCTGCATCAAAAAGAGGGAGACGATGCCCAGCAGCAACCCGGTAAACGCAAACCAGAGCAGCATCATCACGTCATACCAGACGGGCAGATTCCCCTGAACGTTTGCAAGATGTTGAAAGTCGGTCAGGATATACGGCGCGTTCGGGAAGAAGATCAGCCAGAGAAAGGCAGCCGTCGGAACGAATAGATAGATCCATTTGCGACGGACGCTAAAGACATAGGTGAAGTACGAGATCACAAAGGGAATCCATGCCAGGAATAGATTCCAGATCAGGAACCCGTACCGTCCGGAGCCGCTAAATTCGAAGCGCACCCGCCAGATCGCCACGGAAAAAACGGTCGCCCCTGCCAGAAGGACGAACATCAGCAAACGATATTTGTTGTGTGAAAAATCCACTAGAAGTCTTTTGGACATAGTTTCCTCCATCTGCGCGTCTGCGCAGCCGGAACGTGCTATGGATAGGACGTTGAATCAGGGGTTAACGTTTCAAGAATCTCAACAGAATCGGGTTGACCTCTTCAGGCTTTTCATAATGAGGGGTATGTCCAGTGTTTTTGATCGCATGAAACTGGATCCGGGGCATGGCGACTCGCAGTATTTGGCTGTGCGCAAACGGTACCAGCTGATCGTTCCGTCCCCAGAACAACAAGACAGGCTTATCCATTTTGCCAATCGCTTGATAGACGTCTGCGAACGAGCCCAGCATGTTGTTCCGGATCGTCGAAAGGATGGCACGTTTGAATCCTTTGTAGTGTAGTTGGATCATGTACCTTTCCTGAAGGTTCTCGATAAAGGTGGAATCTGAAAACCTGGAGGCGATGCGCCTGACCATGGATGCACGCCCAAACCGGGTGATGATGGCTTCGCCCAGGCATGGAAGCGCTGCCATCTTAAGCAGGCGTCCGAGCCAAAGGGGCTTTGCGCCAACCGGATCGATCAGCACCAGCTGCTTGACCCGGTGCGGGAAGCGCAGCGTGAACGTAGCGGTGATCGGTCCGCCTGTGGATAAGCCAACCAGGCTCACGGGGCGGGTCAAATGCAGGTGATCCAGCAATTCACCCAGCTGCCTGACAAAGAGATCGATATTGTAGCGCGTTTCAGGCCGGTCCGAAAACCCGCGACCGAATAGGTCGTAGCGAAGCACACGGAATCCGGCTTCGGTCAGAAATGCAAACGTAGGATCGAAGATGAAGTAGGGGACTGAAAATCCATGCACAAGCACAATGGTCGGTTGCGCCTCCGGGTTACTTAATTCATAGTGTGTAAAGCCATCGGAGAGCTGGAGGAAGGAATCCCCCGTTTCTTTGCGAGTGAGCTCATTCAACTCCATGGTCTCATCGCGATCAAAGAAAGCCATACTATGTTATTTGCAGGAACGGCTCACGAAGCCGTTTAGATTTTTCCCAGTGCTCTGAGGATGCGTTCCGGTGTGAACGGAAATTCGTCGATCCATACGCCCGTCGCATCGTGGATGGCAGCGGCAATGGCGGGTGCAACGGGCAGGTACGGCAGCTCGCCAAGCCCGCGCGCGCCCCAGGGTCCGTTCGGGTCCGGGACTTCGACGAGGACAGTTTCCACTTTTTCAGGGATATCCCAGATTGTGGGGATGAGATAGGTGCTCAGCTGGTCGGTCAGCACGCGCCCGTTCCTGGTTTTCCAATCTTCCAGGACGGCATAGCCCTGCGCCTGAACGACGGCACCCTCCACCTGTCCTTCCACCAAGGCAGGGTTGATCGCCTGCCCCACATCGTCGGCGGAGACCAACCGTTTCAGGCGGAGATGCCCGGTCTCGGTGTCCACTTCTACTTCCACAGCCTGGGCGACGAACGCGTAGGCAAAGTTGGGCGTGGAGTAGCCGGTCTCTTTCTGGAACTGAGTCGTGCGCGGCGCCAGATACTTGAACTCGCCGATCGCCGGGCGCTCTTCTGCCTTCCATTTTTTCAACGCTGACTCTGCCGCGCCTCGAATAGCATTCCCGGACATAAAGGTCAGCCGCGAAGCCGAAGCAGACCCGGAGTTTCCCATCGTGGCGGAGTCGGAGGCGATGAGCTGTACTTTTTCAAATGGCACTCCCACCGCTTCCGCCGCCATCTGCACCATGACAGTGTGCGTGCCCTGCCCCACTTCTGCGCCGGCATGATGGAGAACAACTCGCTCCATCTGTGCCTTTCCATGGATTTCAACTTTTGCCCAGCAGTTCTCCTGGTAACCGAAGGAAAAACCGATATTCTTGAACCCCGCCGCGAACCCCAGACCCCGTTTGATCGGACTCGCCGCTTTTCCATCCGCCTGCCTGCCGCCTTCGGACTTCCATCCGAAGCGCTCCCTGGCTGCCACGATACACTGTGTCACTGTCACGGGACTTGGCGAAGGCGTGCCTACGCCCATGGCGTCTCCATCTTTAAGTGCATTTCTCAACCGGAACTCGACCGGGTCCATGCCAAGTTTTTCGGCAAGCTTATTCATTTGCATCTCCGCCATGAACAGTGCCTGCGGTGCCCCAAACCCGCGGAACGCGGCGCCGGGTACGTGGTTGGTGTACACGCCATACACATCCGTTTTTACATGGGGGATGTTATAAGGTCCCGTGGACGTAATCGCGGAATTGCCCAGGACCTTGTTCGAGGTGTACATATAAGCGCCGCCGTCGCCGATGATTTCATTTTCGATGGCGATGACATTTCCCTCTTTTGTCGCACCCCACTTCGCGCGGATCACGGTCGCGTGCCGTTTGCCGTGCCCGATCATCGACTCGCGGCGCGACCAGATGATCTTCACCGGCTTTCGTAATCGCCACACCGCCAGTGCCAGCACGATCTGCACCGACATGTCTTCCCGTCCGCCGAACGCACCGCCTACAGCAGGATACAGGATGCGGATCTCTTCGTCTGCGATGCCGAGGGCGTGTGCCACCTGGTGGCGGTCTTCATGCGTCCATTGTCCGCCGCAGGCAACTGTGATACGTCCCTCGTCATCGAGATACGCAAGACCGGCTTCCGGCTGCAGATAAGCATGTTCCTGCACGGGCGTACGATATTCTGCTTCCACGATCACATCCGCCCGGGCAAAGCCCTCTTCCACATTCCCTTTGCGGATCTTGTAATGGACGCAGATATTCGAGTCGCCGATGTGCTCGTGGACGCGTGGCGAGTCAGGATTCATCGCCTCGACTGGGTCGAGGACAGCGGGCAGGTCTTCGTATTCCACCCGGATCAACTGGAGCGCCGCAGCCGCCTGTGCCTCCGTCTGTGCAACCACTACCGCGACCTGATCGCCCACAAAGCGGACAACGTCTGTCCCCAGTTTGGGAGAGCCGGGACCACACAAGACGGGTTGATCCTGCCATTGCAATCCGTATTCATTGACCGGAATATCCTTGGCCGTATAGACCGCCGCGACGCCCGGCGCTGCCTCTGCCTTGCTGGTATCGATGGAGAGGACACGCGCATGAGGGCGCTCCGCAAAAAGCATCTTCATGTGGAGCATACCTGGCATGGTCAAGTCGCCGGAATAGAAAGCTTCCCCCGTCACTTTGCCGCGTGCATCCACGCGAGGGACCGATTTACCGACTGTTTTGTGAGGGATCATGTCTTCGCTTGACAACAGGTGAGAGTGCCCGTCATCTGTTTCGTTATCTCTTATAGCGTTTGACTTTTACGCGGATGGGCGGCGCATCTTGTGGTCCATATTGTGGAGGACCGAAGAGTGAGTAAATGTAGCCATACAGGACAGACATGAGTCCGCCAATCACAACGATGATTGCGACCGTAAAGACCACGACGGCGATCAGGTTGTCCTGCCGCAGTAGAAAATTCCAGATCGGATCCAAGCCGCGCAGCCTGAGCAAAAGCGGAGGAATACTGATGGGCTGAAGCCAGTTCGGGGGCAGGGGCCAGCCCTTGCGGATCCCATAGTCGATCAGGAGAAGGGCGGTACCGTACGAAAGTATGGGGACAACGATCATCATGATACAGCCAATGCCGCGCATGACGGGGTGAACCCCAAGATTGCGCGGTTTGGGAGGTGTATGTTTATAAGTCGTGTATTTGCCCATCAGTTCACCTTTACCTTTGGATTAAACCTTTGCCTTTCCCGTCAGGGAGGCGGCACTGTCGATGGCTTGGACGATCTTATAGTAGCCCGTACAGCGGCAAAGGTTGCCTGTAATCGCCTGCTCGATCTCGTGGCGCGTCGGATTCGACTTCTCCTCCAGCAGCTTTGCACCAGACATCACAAACCCCGGTGTGCAATATCCGCATTGGACGGCTCCATGCTCGACAAAGGCTTCCTGAACGGGATGAAGCTGCCCATCGGCTGCGAGCCCTTCTATCGTGACAATTTCCGCGTGATGTGCGCGCGGCGCACAGACCAGACACGCCATGACGGCGTTGCCATCCAGGAAGACTGTGCAGGCGCCGCATTCCCCTTCGGCGCAGCCCTCCTTTGTGCCGATCAGGTTTGCCTCCTCGCGCAGAAGGCGGAGCAGCGTCTTCTCATGTCCGCTTGCGAATGCATAATTCTTGCCGTTGATTGTCGTCTCGATGGGAGAAGATGGAGAGGAATGCGCGGACTGCATGGCAGGTTCGCCATTCTGTTCCCCCCACAAAAGAATTGGCTCAACCGGCATGCCCACCTGTTCCTGACCGTCCCGCACCAGCCTGAGTCCGCGCAGGGTACAGACGCGCGCCATCTCGCTGCGGTAGGCTGCCGAACCGCGAAGATCGTCGATCGGTTTGCAGGAACGCATCGTCAGGCGCGCGGCTTCTTCGAGGACATCGTCTGCCAGGGATTTGCCAGCGAGATAGGCTTCTGCTTCCGGCGCGCGTATGATCGTCGGGGCGACGGCTCCGAGGGCAATTGCAGCCGATTTAATGGAGCCTGCCTGAAGGTCGAGCACAAGTGCTATGTCGACAAGAGAGATCGCCTGGGCGCGACGCAACGCCAGCTTGATAAACGTCCCACGTGCGGTAGTGGGCATGGCAGGGAAGGAGATATCCACCAGCATCTCGTCCGGCTGCATCACTGTCTTGCGGACGCCGGTATAAAAATCCTTGAGTGCCACCGTGCGTGTGCCTCGCATAGATTGCAGCGTCACCGAGGCGTTCAACGCCATCAATGGTGTGATCGTATCGTTGGCAGGGGAGGCTGTGATCAGATTCCCGGCGATCGTGCCGCGATTGCGGATCTGCGGCGCTCCTACTTCCCAGGCAGCCCGCGCCAGAGGATAAGCGCGGGCACGAAGCAGCCTGGACTCTACACAATGGTTGTGTGTCACAAGTGGACCCAGGTGGATGACGTTGTCTTCGTCGATGGTGATGCGATCGAGGTCCGGGATGCGGGTGACGTCGATCAGGGTATGAATACCCCTGCGCACGCCGCGCTCGAGCTCCAGGATTAAATCGGTAGCACCCGCGACAATGCGGGCGCTCTCTCCTCCTTTGGACAATGCTTGCAACACATCCTCAATCGTGGTTGCGTTTATATACTCATGCCACATGTTCTTAGACAAGACCCGAAAGGTTTCGACTGTGTCGTTTTTCTGTACGTCGATTCATGGAAACACCTTTAGGCTCTTATTCCTTTTCGGCTCCATCATCGATCACAACTTCCGATCTGCGGTTATAGGTTTCCACGGCGGTCCGTGCCAGGGACGTCAGGTTGCGGATGGCGGCGGGGAGCGCCGCTTCGTCGCCAAGGCTGGCTTCCACGTTATCGATGGCGCGTCCGACCTGGTCGGCAAGGTCGAAGAATGCCGCATCATACTGGTAGATCGCCTCCAGCTCCTGCTCGTTAATCTTGACTGCGTCGAACAAGCCGGAGTAGCCGCGCGGGGCGGTGCTGATCTTGTCGATGAATGTGCGTAATTGCAGGGTGGCTCGCTCGATGTCATCCACAAAGCGGATCATCCCCTGGCTGACCATCTCTACTTGCAGCTGGGACGCGCGCTTCCACTGTTCGTCGAAGCGCCGTGCGACCGTATCTCGCAATAGCTTGTCTGCCTCGCGGCGGTTCTGTCGTTCGATATAGCCTTTGAATCCCGGGATCAAAGCTCCCAATCGCTTGAATGGGTCCTGCTGGCTGGTTATTTTCTGAAAGAATTCTTCCATTGGGGCCTCCTGCCATGATATACGTGCCCTTGCGCATTAAGTCGCACGAGTACATTATAGCCGCAGATGAGGGTTATAATCAAGAAAGGTAAATTTCAAGCAAAAATAACTTCCCTCGCTTCGGAGGAAGAAATCAAAACGCCCACCACCCACCAGGTGTGGGGTAATGGGCAAGGAGGAACCAGATGGTTACGACCATGACAAATGATATTCAATCTTTGCTGGGGGACAAGGCGGATTCACTTCTAGGCTTCGATTCACCCAAAATTCCAAAGGAACGCTTACAGCTACCGGGACCCGATTTCGTGGACCGCGTGTTCATGCAGTCTGACCGAAACAACCGCGTGCTCGGGAACCTGGCATGGCTGTACAGGAACGGGCGACTGGGGGGCACGGGGTATCTCTCGATCCTGCCAGTAGACCAGGGGATCGAGCATGCCGGCGGCGCGAGCTTTGCGAAGAACCCCGATTATTTCGATCCGGAAAATATTGTCAAACTGGCGATCGAAGGCGGATGCAATGCGGTCGCCTCGACGTTTGGTGTGCTGGGGATCACGGCGCGCAAATATGCGCACAAGATTCCCTTTATTGTCAAGATCAATCATAATGAACTGCTGACCTATCCCAATAGCTTTGAGCAGATCCTCTTCGGCACCGTTGACCAGGCGTATGAGATGGGGGCAGCTGCCATCGGCGCGACGATCTACTTTGGCTCCGATGACTCACACCGCGAGCTGATCGAGATCGCCGAAGCCTTCGCGTACGCACACGAGCTGGGGATGGCAACCATCCTGTGGTGCTATTTGCGCAACAAGGCGTTCAAGGCTGATAAGGATTATCACGTCTCTGCGGATTTGACGGGGCAGGCAAACCACCTCGGCGTCTCTATCGAGGCAGATATCATCAAGCAGAAACTCCCCGAAAACAACGGCGGCTTCCTGGCGCTGAATACGGGCAATAGCTCCTATGGCAAACTGGACAAGCGTATCTACAGCGAGCTGACCAGCGACCATCCGATCGATCTGTGCCGCTACCAGGTGGCGAACTGCTATATGGGACGCATCGGTCTCATCAACAGCGGCGGCGCTTCCGGCGAGAATGACTTTGCCGAAGCTGCGGCGACGGCGGTCATTAACAAGCGCGCCGGCGGGATGGGGTTGATCTCGGGACGCAAAGCCTTCCAGCGCCCCATGGCAGAAGGCGTGAAGCTCCTGAATACGATCCAGGATGTGTATCTGGATGAGAGTATTACGGTAGCATGACTTAAGGAGACTCAAAAGGGCAACCCAGCAGGTTGCCCTTTTTTATTACGGTGGTTGCACACTGCGTCAACGTGCCGCAGGATGGAATATCTCTATTATGCGCCGATTCCTGATGGTGGGAACATCGGCGAGTAATCTGTCAGCACGAGAATGCGATCTTCGATCTCTCCCACCAGATCACCGTGCTCCGCGCTGGTGAGGCGTTTGATCTCCTTCCACTCGTCATCCGCCATAAAGCGAGCCCACGCTGCGCGCAGTGTGGGCTCGTCCTGCCATACCAGTACATAGACAAATTCGGTTCGTTCGTCCGTTTTCGCTTCCCACATCGCCACGATGTGAAAACCATAGGTCTTCATAATCCGCATGGCGTGATCGTAGAAGCGGTCATGAAACGCAGCTTTATTATGTTCAAAGATTTCGTAGATTCGCAGTTGATGAATCATGATCACGACCTCAAAACTTGTTTTTGCTGGAAGCTGTAGCCTATTGTAGTGTATCTTGATGAAAAGTGCGTTTGCACAGGATGGAGCCTGATATTGCCTTTGGGGCTGCATGACGCCAGGACGACTGTTTCGTTATAGGGATTATGGCGGAAGTCCCAGAAGTCGAAACGATTGTGCGCGACCTGCGAGAGGCTGTGGTCGGGCGGACAATTGCCCGGACCGAAGTCCTTCTCCCCGCGGCGGTGCGGTTTCCAACTGCGGAGGAGTTTACGTCCCTGCTCACCGAGCGCGTCGTTCTGGAGTCGAATCGGCGCGCAAAGTACATCTTGCTGCCTCTCGCCGGGAATCTCCTGCTCGCCGTTCATTTTGCGCTATGGGGGACGTTAGCTCTTGTGCCGACAGATCAGCCTCGCCTGCCGGAAACCCTGATCACCTGGCACTTGGATCAAAATCAAGACCTGCGCCTGATCGACAAACTTGGGTACGCCCGCGCAGCTGTTGGAGCGCCCGATGTTCTAACAGAGAAGCTCGACTTGACCTCTCTGGGTCCCGAAGCGTTAGACCCGGACTTCAGCGTGGATGTGCTTGCTCGTCAATTGGCGCGGCGCCGGGGCGTGCTCAAGTCCGTGCTGTTGAACCAGCGTGTACTCGCGGGGCTGGGGAACCGGGATACGGATGAAAGCCTGTGGCTCGCAGAAATCGATCCGCGCCGACCCGCTGCCTCCCTGACGATGGACGAGATCGCCCGGTTACATGCCGGCATTAAGAAGATGTTGGAAGAAGGCATTGCCCTGCGCGGTACACAGCGAGACCTGTTCGGCGTCAAAGGACAGGCTGTTCATCGCCGCCATATTTTTGAGAAAACTCGCGAACCATGCCCACGCTGCAGCACGCCCATTGCCTATCTTCGGATCGGGGGACGAAATACTTTCTACTGTCCGAACTGTCAGAAGTGAGTTTCTTAGTTAAGTACGAAGCTTGCTGAGAAAGGAAAGCATAATTGCATTAAATTGCCCTGGTCGCTGCAGAGGCGCGAAGTGACTGACCTCGGGAAGGAAGATGAACTCTGCATGGGGAATCGTCCGAGCGAGGTATTCGGCGTGTTCGCGCTTGATGAATTCGTCATGCTCGCTGTGGACGATCGCGACCGGCACGGGGATCTGAGCCAGATCCTCTGGTGAGTAATTCGGCTGCGTCCTCTGCATAAGACCGACTGCCTCGGAAAGCCCCTCAAAGCCATCGGGCGTGGCAGATAGCTGTGCGTAGTCCTTCATGTGGCGGCTGAAGCATCTCTGAAGTGTGGGACCAAAGTCGATCTCTTTTGTCCCGCTTGGGTCCATATTACAGGCGAAGTAGAACACACCCACCACACGTGCTGGAACCTGCGCTGCCAGGATCAAGGCGATGACCGCGCCGTCACTCCAGCCCACAAATACAGCCTTCTCCATCTGCAAGGCATCCATGACTGCCAAAACATCGGAAGCCATGAGTTCATAGGTATACGGTCGATCGTCGCGCGTGCTGCGACCATGCCCGCGGCTGTCGATCAGGACGGCGCGATAACCACTATCGACCAGCGCCGGGACCTGATATCCCCAATTGCCGCCGTGTCCGAGTCCACCATGCAACAAGATGACAGGCGCGCCAGAGCCATAGGCTGCATACCAAATCTGAGCGCCATCATGTTCCACATATCCTTGATCGCTTGCCTCCTGTAACGGTGCGGCGCCCTCTGCCTCAAACCTCGTCAAATCATCATCGTGAAATTCTATGTTCATTTCTTTGTGTCGATTTTCCTTTCTGCAGAAACGTTCTCTTCTCGCGCCAGCCAGGCGCCGATCACTTCGACGATGTATCGTTGTTCCTCTACTGTCAAGATTCTCCCCTTGGGAATCCCATGCCACTTCTGTAAACAGCTCCGACAACAGGTAGCCGTCGCATGCTGCGCGACGAATACTGGATGATGATGCCAGGGTGTTTGCTTTCCATCATTCCGCGGCGAGGCGGGTGCCAGCCTCTTCTGGATGAAATCCGCCGCATGCTGGAGGACTGCCTTCCTCCCTTTTCGTCCAAGATAGTCAGCCTCCTTTTCACCCAGATGGATCCGGCTGCGAAACGGGGAGTGACGGAGACGCGATAAGACTTCCTGGATATCTTTCATAAGGACATCTGCTTTAGAGGGGTCGCGAATAAACCAGTGTAAAGCGCTCCTTCATTTTCAAGAAGGCTTTCTCCAGGATTTCATAGGAAAGTATGGAAATGAGGACTGTCACGACGAGGGCGATGATCAGCACCACGATCGGATAGACCAATGCACGCTCGGGCGTCACAAACACCTTCACAAGGTTAATCGCAAGGGCTCTGCCGACCAGATGATACACATACAGACCATACGAAATCTTGCCGAGGTAACGAAGGGTTTGATTTTTAAGCAGGAAGGATATCGGGCCGAGCCCTCCACCCAGTGCGGCAAGCAAAAGGCAGGAAACCCCAGCGCCAACCAGGAGATAGGTGTACATCAATTGCCATTGTACAACGTGAAGGTTGGGCAGTGTTGTAACAAGTCCAAGCGCCGAGAGCCCGGCAATTAGATAGATCCAACTGGGTGCTTTGCTCGAATACCTATCCAATAGCCCGATCGCGAGCCCGCCAAGAATGGATTCAAAATGCGTCAGCGGAAGCACCCAGATGCCCAGGTAGCCCATTTCATAATGGATAAACAAAGCTCGGAAACCCAAGCCAAGCAATAGGATCGCGCCTAAAATAAAAGCGACGGCTGCAGCCTTCAAACGGTACAGAAAGCGCAATGCCCAGGGGATGATCAGATAAAACTGCTCTTCGTAGGAAATGGTCCAAAGGTGATCGGAGTACGGAATTTTATTGTACGATTGGTACGCCAGCGTCAAGAGGTTATCGGTAAATGTCAACAGCCCCAGGGAACGGAGTGACGTGTGGGCTTGCCATCCGTTCGTCCATACAGAAAAAGCCAACATACTGGCAATGAAAAAGAAGTATAGCGGCCAGATTCGCAACAGTCTGCGCAGATAGAAATAGCGGACATGAATATCACCCCGTTCCTGAAATTCTACAAATAACAACTTCGCGAATAAGTAGGCAGAGAGACACAAAAACAGATCCACGCCGATCCAGCCATACTCATGTAGAACTTTCCATGCCTCAACATTTTTCGCAAACGGCATATGATGAATGAGGACGAGTAGAAACGCAAGAAAGCGCAGGCTGTCTAATTCTGGATAATAGACACCGGATTTATTCATATACGAGTACAACAGAACCAAAAATTTTCTTCATGGGCACTTTGTCTACTCTAGTTCGGTTCGGGCAGCGGATAGTATAGACGTCCTACCCTCGAAAATCAATAGGCAGCTGCTTCCCGTCGCGCGCCTGCGAAGAACGTCAGAGGGCGTCCTGGATTACAATTACGCCAAAGGATTCCCATGCCTCGCTCGGATCAGGGTATCACAAACGATCGCTACACGGTCATTCCTCGTACCGCAATCTTTTTGCGACGCGGGGAATCGTTTCTGCTTCTGAAAGGCGCGCCGACGAAACGTCTCTGGGCGAACAAATACAACGGACTTGGCGGACATCTGGAACGGGGCGAAGATGTGCTCTCTGCCGCAAAACGCGAGCTATTGGAAGAGACGGGCTTGACGGCAGATCTCTGGCTCTGCGGCACATTGATCATCGATGCAGGCGACACAGGCGTAGGAATCGCTCTCTATCTTTTTACTGGAGGCAACATCGAAGGCGAACCAGCACCCTCCGGGGAAGGCGCAGCGGAATGGATTCCCTTCGATGAGATCGGCAGTTTGCCGGTGGTGGAAGATTTACCAATATTACTGGCGAAAATCAGACACATGCAACGCGGGGATCCGCCGTTTTCAGCGCGTTCATATTATGATGAGCGCGAGCGGTTAATTGTGGAGTTTGCAGAATAAAAAAGTGGGCAAACGCAAAGCGTTTGCCCACTTTTTTATGTATTCATCATGATGTGAGCACGTTACGGAATATTATACGATTGAAGTTCTGTCGTGTCCGTAAAGGAATTCCCCAACACACTCCCGGTGCCGCTGGCTTTTACCCAGCCCACATTGGGTGCAAACCAATACGTGTAATCACCCGTGAACGAGACAGGCAGGGTAATGCCCTCATACGTGGCATTGACGTTCAGAGTCACGTCTACCTCCACCTTTAATGCCTCGAACGTCCCAGCGGGCACCGTCACGCTTTCGTTGCCAACGGCATTAAAACTCATTTGTACGTTGCCGGTCGCTTCCGCCTGCTCGTTGAACGCGGTCACGTTTCCCGTGACATCCATATTCTGTTGCCATTGACTCCCCGGGCTGATCTGCCTGGGGAAGGTCAGTCCGGTCGCATTGTCGATGTCGAGGTGCAGCTCGATGTTTTGCGAGTTCAGCATCGCGGCAGGCGCGCCGCCCAGCTGCAGAGCTGCCAGACCTTCTGGTGTGCAAGTCCATTCTTGTGTGCGTGTTAGATCCCCAATTTGCGTGGAAAGCGTAAATCCATCCGCCCGCACCGCGTTGATGGTATCGATAAAGCTGTATTCGCCGGCGGGACCGCCGGTGCTCTTGTAGGTCCACGTCGCGCCCTGCTGGACGGGATAGTAAACATTCGTGCAGAGACTTTGCTCCGCTGCGGGCGTGTTCGAGGCGAGTCCCTCCGAGGCAGGCTCCGTTGCTGCGTTTTGCGTCGCTTCCGTTGGTTGGGTGTTTGTGGGGGGAACTGGCGAAGCTGAACAGGCTGCAAGGAAAAGAGTGATCAGCAAACCACTGACCATTGCGTACGTCTTCTTCTGTTCCATGAATTGACCTTTCTGATCTTCTAATTTTCGTTTGCTCCTACCTCCATTGTTTGAGCGTCATTGTGAACGTGCTGCCCTTGCCGGGCGTGCTGTCGACGTCCAGGCTACCCTGGTGTTGTTGAATGACCTGACGGGTAATGGCAAGCCCAAGTCCGATTCCGCCGAAGAGCTGATCTCCGCTCCGCTCAAGGTGATAGAAACGGTCGAAGATACGCGCGAGATTTTCCTTGGCGATGCCGATGCCGTGATCCTCGACGGAGACCAACACCCAGGGATCATTCTTGCTGAGATTGATCTTCACGTCGCCGCCTTGCGGGCTGAACTTGATGGCATTATCCACGAGTGCCATGAGGGCTCGCTCAAGGGATTTCGGGTCGCCCCAGACTGGCGGGAGTTTCGGGATAGGAGTGAACCGCAAGCTGACGCCGCGGTCCTGTGCGGCAGCCGCATACTTGCCCACGACTGTGTAACCAATCTCGTTCATATCCACTTTCTGAAAGTCCGGCAGGACCAGGTCCATTTCCTGGAGGAAGAGGATGTCATTGACGAGAGTTACGATCTGCTGGACGTTGCGCGTGACCGTGTCGATTCCCGTTGCCAGTTGTTCACCCTTGAGAATCCCCTTTTGCAGGATTTGCAGGTTTCCGCTTGCGACCATCAGAGGGGTACGCAGCTCGTGGGCAATGTTCGAGAGGAACTCGCGTCGCGCCAGGTCCTGCTCGGCAAGTTTTTGATAGGCCTGGGCTAACTCACTCGCTCGAATTCGGATGTCGTCCACAGCCAGTTTGTCGTTTTCGCGCAGACGGTTGCTGATCTGGCTGACCATTGCCATTGCGATGCTCGTGCTCTTATGGATCACACGGTCAAAGGCGTATTTGTCCAACTCGAGGGTGGTCAGGGCTGTTTTTGCAATCACCGTCGCCGCGCGCGGCGCGTTGTGGATGAGCGCCATCTCACCAAAGAAATCGCCTGGAGCAAGGGTTGTCAGCAAACGGGATTCGTTATTGTTAATGTGCTTGGTTACTTCCGCTTCGCCATCGAGGATCATATAAAAACGATCCTCTACTGCGTTTTCACGGCAAAGGACAGCGCCCGGCATATAGGAGTGCACCTGACTGTTTGCAATCAGCTCTTCAATTTCGTCTGGTTTAATGCCTGGAAAAGCTCGGGGGATGATCCGGGACGGCGCTCGGCGTGTGGTCATCGAATTCGGTGACTCCGTTTGCCTTCAAAGAAGGCATACCGCAGGAGGTAGGGGTACGGTATCGAGAGATATTCTAGCATGACCGCATGATAAAACATTAATCTTCATGAACGAACAGGATAGGGCAACGGCAGAAGGTCAGGTTGGCAATTACAGGCGGATTATCAATCCGCCCTACTTTATCTTGTACCCGATCATGCGCAGGAAATCCTTACGCCAGGTAATGCCTTCCTCGTCTTCGATGCCTTTCGGTGAACATCCGTCCACGACGCCGAGGATGCCGCGTCCCTGCTCGGTCTGTGCCACGAGCACTTCGGTGGGGTTGGCGGTGGCACAAAAGATGCGCGCCACTTCGGGCACGGTTTTGACGGCGTTCAAAACATTAATGGGATAATATCCGTCTCCTAAAAACAAGATAAAAGTATGCCCCGCGCCAATCGTCTGCGCATTTTGCTGGGCGAGCGCAATCATCGCTTCATCCGTTCCCGTCCAGCGGATGAGGCATTTGCCGGAGGCTTCGCAGAAGGCTAGCCCGAACTTGATCCCTGGCACGCTGCTGACCAGCGCTTCATGAATATCCTCCACGGTCTTAATGAAATGAGCCTGACCCAGGATGAAATTGATGGTTTCCGGCTTTTCGACTTTGACAGTTTGGATCTCCAAGTGACTCTCCTTCGTTGATCTCGACTCAGAACAGGGTTGGCTGGTCACCTGTACTGCCTGGCAATTTCTCTCCCGCCGCTACTTTGTGCGCCCAGCGCGTGGGTTCTGGTAGGCGGTAGCCTGTAGTGCAATTCCATACAAATTGAGTCGCATGCTCGACGTCTATCAGGTGACCTGGCGAAATGTAAAGCACATTGGTTTTCTCGCGTGTCCGCAAGACGGTGCCAATCACATTTGTGTTCTTATCCAGCAGATCAGCGCGGTCACCTCGCCTCGGTCCAACTTCTGTGTGCAGTCCATAGAGCCGGGATTTGGCCACGCCGATGCTCGGTCGCTGGAGCCAGAGTCCCATGTGCGAGGCAATGCCAATCCCGCGCGGGTGAGCGATACCCTGTCCGTCAAACATGAGCAGGTCGGGCTTATTCTGGAGGGAGTTCCAAGCCGCCAACACTGCTGGACCTTCACGAAATGCCAGCAGCCCGGGAATATAGGGAAACACCAGGGGTACATCTTCGAGCGCAGCTTCGACAGGCGTGAGATCCGGATAACGCAGCACGACGATCGCCGCGCGTGTAAACTCGCCTTTGATGCTTACATCCACGCCGCCGATGGTGTTGACGGGTCGATCATCCCAGCGGAGAATGAGCTGCCCTTGCATGTCCTTCTGAATATGCATCGCTTCCTGCGGCGTCAAATTCCAGTTGTGTAACTTTGTAACCATTAAGTCTATAATACACCAAAAGCTTAAAGCCTTGCGAAGGTTGCTGTTGTCCATTGAAGGACTCTGAAGAGACCTTCGCGTGGCTCAAAAGTCTACGCTTAAGAAAGGTTCGTATGTATCGATTTAGTGTTTGGATTCTTTTACTCGTTTTGCTCTCTGCCTGCGCAACCTCCGCGCCTCCCAGCATTGCATCCGCCCTTCCCTCTGCCACGGCTACTCCTACATTTACGCCTGTCCCTCCCACGGCGACTCTCCTCCCAACGGCTTCGCCCACCGCGACGCCGCGACCCCTCGTGCCAAACTTTCAGCATATCGCGATCATCATGTTCGAGAACAAGGAATTTGGCTCTGTCATCGGAAATTCTTTAATGCCGAACTTTAACCTCCTTGCACGTGAACATACATTACTCACGCAGTACTACGCGATCATGCATCCCAGCTTACCGAACTATATCGCGTTGATGGGCGGCGAGACGTTTGGGATTGACATCAATTGCTCTGACTGTTTTATCAATGCCACCAGCCTGCCGGATCTGATCGAAGCCAGCGGTCGCACCTGGAAGACATACCAGGAGGATATGCCGGAACCCTGCTTTCTAGGCAGTACCCATCTTTACGCGCAGAAGCACAACCCATTCGTCTACTTCGACCCGATCCGGCTGAACCCTGAGCGCTGCATGCGTAGCGTGGTTCCCTTGACTCAGCTTCAAACGGATATTGCGGCAAACGCATTACCAAATTTTATGTTTATTAAACCGAACATCTGCAACGACTCTCACAATTGTTCGCTGGATATTTCCGATGCGTGGCTGACCAACCTGCTTGGCTATCTCATCCCAGCTCTGGATGCGACAGGCGCTTCTTACTTTGTAGCGATGTTATGGGAAGAAGGGCAGGGGTCACATACCTGCTGCGGTCTGCCCGAGCCAGGTGGTGGACGCGTGCCAGTGGTGCTCTATTCCCCCCAGGCAAGGAATGGTTTCGAAGATTCGACCCCGTACACTCACTATTCGTTATTGAAAACCATCGCAGAAGCCTGGGGACTGCCATATCTTGGCCACGCGGCAGAAGAAAATCACGCTCTAATCATTGCACCGTGGAAGTAGCTGTCTGTTTCATTATGAGTGTTTCTGCTCCTGTGCTTAACCTAGAGAAGCACTCACTTTCTTTCATAAAAGACGAGCAGCGTGCCGCCATATTTACGCTGTTCGAACGCTTCGATGTTCTCAAATTCAAATGGCTTATATTCCTTCGGGTTAATTTGCACAATCACCCAGCCGTCTTCCGCCATCCATCCGGGATTGTCATCGACCAGCTCCAATGCCCTGATCCACATTTCCTGATATTGCGGCGGCGCAACATAAATATACTCGAACGTCCGGTCTGGCGGCGAGGAGAGATAGGCGAATGCATCCGCGCGGCGGATTTCTGCCTGTGCCTCGAAGCCGCAATGCTCCACATTGGCTCTAATTGTTTCGATCGGGGCACGATGAGCATCAGAGAAACGCACAAAGGAGGCGCCGCGACTCAGGGCTTCGATGCCTACAGCGCCCGTGCCCGCGAACACATCCCACCAGTTCGAATCCAGGACATCGCCCGCGATGATGTTGAACAGCGACTCCTTGACGCGGTCCGTGATCGGACGTGTTGTGTCGCCCGGCACAGATTTCAGCCTGCGACCCTTTGCTTTCCCCGCGATCACCCGTAGACTCATTCTACGCTTTTCCTCGCCGCCAGAATATTTCCATGCGAAGCGATCACAGGGACCACACATCCCGTGCCGAGGAGAAAGCGTTTCCGCTTCGTTTGCTGGAGGGCGTCTGCTGCTTCCTGTTGGACCGCAGATTTGTCCTGATAGACCAGGGTGTCCTGCCGGATGCCGCCGCAGACGACACCGCCGAAAAGTTCCTGTGCCTGGGACAGGGAAGGAAAGGATTCCCGGTCATGCCAGTTGACAATTTGAAAACTTAAAGAATTAACAAGTGAGAAGTAAACTTCATGTCCATGCAGATGGAGTACATTGCACCAGAACTCTCCTGCCGGTGCCAGCGCATTTTGGTCATGAGGTAAGCCAAAGGTTTGATATTCCTCAAAACTGAGGACGCTCGCCTGGGCATGTTGGATAGCATAAAAGATTCCGTCAACGCCAGTGTCCCGACAGGCTTCGACGAATCGACGTGTGGTGTCTGCGATGATAGCGAGCCCTTTCATGACAGCTTCGGGATACTGTCGCAGATGCTCGCTCAGCAAATCGCTCCCTGCCAGGTTTTTCGCCTGCGCCAATGGACTGAAGACTGTCTGAAGCAGGGGGGTACTGGGTCCAAGCTCCGCGCGCAGATAACGGAGACAATCCAATTGTCCCGCGAGATGCGGAGCGGTTGGATCGAGTGCGGGAAGAGTCTCCCAGTCCTGAGGTGCGTGGATCACGCGCTTTGTATATTCGCGTGTGCCTTCGGTATAACCCAGCCACTGGTCTTCCACCCCCCAGTCTTTAACGCAGAAGGAAGAAGCCGGTGTAACTTTCACCAGATCAAAATCGTACGTCCGCTGGAAGTGCAGCGCCGCATCCGCCAGCGTTCGTGGGTCTTGGTCGTCAACGGGAAAGTGACGCCAGAGGGCAACTGGTGTTCGGTCCAGAATTTCGCCGTTCAGGCAGGCTTGGATTCGTTCTTTATGTGTGGTCATGGGATTTGTTTTATTTGGCAAAATATTGCGTTCCCGCGTCCGACTTCTATGACCGCAGGTGCATCTTTGAAGAGTCTGCGGTCCTCGTTGGTGCGGGAGCTAATGAGGATATAGTCGCCTGGCTGCACCTCGTCGAGGGCGCCGCGCAAGTCGCGAACGGTAACTTTTTCGCCGGTGTAATACGCAGCGATGTACGCCTCACGGTGAACATAAAGATCGATAGGCGCGTCGATGGTTCGTTCGAGCGTTTCCACAGCTTCTTTATAGCAGGTCAGCCAGTAATCGGTTTCGTATTGACGGAAAACTCCGTTTGTCCCACCGACGAATGAATTGTAATACGTATACTCATAGGGATGAAGCCTGGCAATGCCGAGGATTGCTGGAACCAGGAAAAGGAAAATTAATCCTGCGTATAGCCAAGAAGGGAGATGGTCAATAAGGGCTTCGAGTGTGAATGCGGTGAAGATAAAGATTGGAGGCAGGATGAATAAGAAATGTCGAATACCGTCATACATGGCAGGTTTACGCAGAAGCACATAAGCGAGCAGCACTCCAAACCAGAGCAAGACCAAAGTGAGGGAAAAGAGCTTGTTTTTGGTTTCTCCAAGGTCAATAGAAGATCGAAGCGATGCCCAACTATTTGTCTGAAAATCATGATTGGTATTTCTGGTCTGCCTCCACAATTGGAAATAGCCGACCAATATTCCTAAGAAGAATAAAGGCCAGACGGGCTCCGTGAGGGTGGTCGCCAGCATGAACGGCATATATCGACGCGGGAGCTCACCGGCGCGAAAGACGTCACCGCCGAAGAGCACGGAAAGATTCGTCGGGTTATCGGACATCAAACGAAACACGCCAATAAAGTTTGCGAGCGGATTTTCCCAGAGGAAGGGCCAGGTGGCGAACATTGCAAGGAAAGCAATGAGTCCATACAGCGCAAGCGGAGGAATGTAACGAAAAAACCTCGTTCTAAATCTCCAGGCAGCGTATATCAGGACAAGTAGACCAGCCAGCGGACCCAAGACGCGAATCGACGTGGTGATTCCCAAGACAACCGCCGGAATAAAGACCCATGAGAATCTTACTCTGTCGTTTACAGGTTGGTTTGCGAGAGAATCCACCATCTCGAAACCCAGGCACACGGATGCCAGGAAAAACACAAGAAAGGGGGGGTCTTTGGGATTGATAAATGCATGTCCCCACAGCAGCGGTTGCCAAGAAAATAGAGCGGAGGCCGCCAGAGAGGCTGAGGGCTTCACCCAGCGTGAGGCGAGCCGATAAAGAAAATAAACACCGATTTGAAAGAAAAGATAATTAATAAGATGCCAGGCAGAGGCTTTATCAAGACCCAGCTGCTCTACGAGATAAACAGGTCCGCGTGCCAACAGCAGATAGGCAGGACCGCGCGTCTTATGATCATCTCCACTCGAACCATAAGAATGCTCCAGATCAAAGTTTCCGCGGAACCACTCACGTGGCGAGTAGGCATACCCCAATGCCTCGCCGTAATCGTAAAACAACGGTTCATCCCACGAGTAGCCATAATTACGGAACACCAACAAGCCAATCACAACGTTGATTGCCAGCAGGATAAAAATGGATTTTTCGGCGAACGTTTTGGGATTCATAACACTGGCTGCCCATCGGCATCGAAGGCTTTTATTTCTGCCTCCGCGGATGGGCTCTTTGGATATTCACTCTCCAGTAATCCCCAGATCATCGTGTCGCGCCAGTTATCGAGGAACCGCAGTTTGCCGCGCAGGGTTCCTTCATGCGTAAAACCAAGCTTGCGCGGAATCGCAGCGGAAGCGGCGTTTTCCGCATCCATGTGAATCTCGATGCGATGAACGCGAAGGAGCTCAAACGCAACTTTGATCAGCGCCGCGGTCGACTCGGTGACCAGCCCCTGATTGATATAGTCCTTATGAATCCAGTAACCGATTTCCAGCTCACCGTCGCCCAGACGCGTATGCAAGCCGGTGCCGCCGACGAGCTTTGTCTCCTCCGGATTGAAAATCCCGTAGACGAAATCCTGGCCCAAGTCGAACAGCCCGCGAAACCGTTTGAGCCGCTGGAACTTCTCTTCCATGGGTTCCGGCTCGCTATATGCCCAGGGCATCCAGGGGCGCAGGTGTTCGACGTTCTCGGAGACGGACTCCGCCAGCAGCGGTGCATCGGATGGATCATAACAGCGGACTACGAGCCGTTTCGTTTCGATGCGATAGGCAGGGTTTGAAAATTTCGGTGAGATCATGATCGTTTGGAGGCGCGCTTCGAGCGCTTTGCCGGTTTGCGGGCTCGGGCTGTTCTGCCAAAATTTACGAGGAGCGAGCTGAGCTCTTTTTCTTCCCCGAGTTGCCCCTTGATGTATTCGTTCATAAATTGGGAGCGGCGCAAGCGCAACGCCATTGGCGCGACGGCTTTGAGATCGTCGATCGTGACTTCCACACGGGCATCCGCGGCGGCATACGCGCGTGCCGACTCAAACCAGGTGATCTCTGCCCGGAGGGAATCGATTCCCATGTGCTGCACCAGCTCGATCGCGGGATTGGCGATCTCATCTGGCAAAACGACATTACGGAGTTGTGCACGCGCATGGCGGATTTCCGCCGCAGCCGCTTCCATCTCGCCTAAAAACTGTTTTGTCATTTGACGTGGGTTTGCCAGGTATGTCTGTACTCTTCGATATGCTTCCAGACGCTCTTGGGCGTCTTTGAGCCCGCGCACGATCACGCGCATGCCAAAGCGGTCCAGGATTTGCGGGCGCAGCCGTCCCTCTTCGGGATTCATCGACCCAATCAGCACAAAGCGCGAGCGGTAGGCCGCGGCAATCGAGCCGCGTCGCACCGTATAGGATCCCTGCGCGGCGGCATCGAGAATGGAATCGACAATGTCGTCGCTGAGCAGGTTGATCTCGTCAATATAAAGCAGGTTACGGTCTGCCTGCGCCAGAAGGCCGCGGCGAATGCGCATGCGCTCATGTGCCGCGGCGCGCTCGTCGATGCCACCAACTACATCCTCCAGCTTTGCATTCAGAGGCAGCTCGATCAGCCGGACTTTATCTGGCGCTGTGAGCGGCTGCCCCTCCCCGTATTTTTGCGCGCAGTCTGGGCAGACGGCGGTGATGCCGCCGCTTTCGATATCCTCCGGCAAACATCCATAAAAACAGGTGCTACGTTCTACTTCAGGCAACAAGTCCAACAGACTGCGAACAGCGGTGGTTTTGGCTGTGCCGCGTGGACCGATCAATAATATCCCACCGATATTGGGATTGATCAGCCCGAGCAGCAACGCCAGCTTCATTTCCTGCTGGCCCACAATGGCAAGGAAAGGGAACGGCAGCGGCTCGGTGACGATACCTTCTTCCGCTGTCAGTGGAGGCAGGGACTTGCCCCCCACATACTCCACCAGCTCGCGCAAATTTCGGAACGCGTGGGCAACGCGTTCTTTAGGTTCCGATCTCTCTTCGGTCCGGGTAAGTTCGGATTCGGTCATAGAAGATCTTGCGCTTCGCCTGCGAACCTCGCGATCGGCACTTTGCCCTCCGCTCAGGACGTAGTTTTTTCCTGCAATCGACGCTGTTGACGGGTCCGGGCTTGTTCCATTTTTTGCTTATCTTCCTCGGTCTCTGCCTTCAGGGGTGGGACAGGCGTGGGTCGGCCGGAATCATCCAATGCGACATAGACGAGATACGCCGTATTGGTGTGAGTCTGTTCACCGGTGATCGGGTTCTCTGCCAGGACCTCCACCGCCGCCTCCATAGAGGTACGCCCGGCATAGGAGACCTCTGCATTCAGAATCACCAGATCCCCAAGACGGATCGGCTGGCGGAAGTCCATAGAGTCAATGGTGACGGTGACCACCTTGCGCTGGGAGTGACGCATACAAGCCAACGCGCCGGCTTCATCCACGAGCTTCATGATCCAGCCGCCATGGACATTGCCCAGCAGGTTGGCATGCTCAGGGTGCATCAACTGGGAAAGAGTCGTGCGAGAAGCACTGATGGGTTTGGGAGCAAAGCGTTCTGGCATATCAAACTTTTATTAAGAGTTTACCATGTCTTAGAAATCAAAGTCCTGCGAAGGTTTTTCTACAGGCAGGTTTTGGAAACCAAACTTTTGCAAGGCTGAGCTTCAATCTATGTCTTCCCGCAGCTCACCGCTATCCAGGGTATGGAGACGTTCCGGCTCTTCTACCAAAACGTCCACCAGGCTGTGTGTCAGGTCGCTCAACAGAGGCGCCAGAGGAATTGTGGCGGGCGTGTTCAGGCGTCCGGGCGGTGAAGAAACCTTTAGACGCGGACGCATATCGCCCTCCGAACGTCTGCGCACGATGCGTGGATCATCGGTCAGGAAGCCCACATACGCTCCCAGCACGGAGTAGACTTCGCGCTGCACCGTGACCCATCCGATCCACTCGCCGCTTCGATTGAAAAGATAAGGAAAAACTAAAAATGCTTCCACTTCGCCGCGTGAGCTATAAACGGGAATAATACGTTGCTGTGACATAGATTCATCCCTTAGTAGTTGAAGTGACAGTCACCCGTTATTCTATATCATTAAACGTCCAGTAGCGATTGATGAAGAAGTTCCAGATCATGACAACGCCAATCGCAAAAGCAAGCGTTGCATTCTTGGCAAGGACCTCGGCGGCTGCACGGGAAAGATGCGTCATGTTCTCGAACGTACCCGCCATGACAGGCTCCACGAAATGGAGGATAGGAATGCGGAAAGCAATGCCGATCAGGTTCACCAAAAAGAACATACTTAATTGATGCAGGAAATGCCGTGAGCGCGAATCAGGATAGGTCCAGTAACGGTTGAGCATAAAATTGCTAACAATGGCACAAATAAGGGAAAGTGTTCCGGCAATGACCAGGGGCATGTCGAACAGGTGCGTGAGAAGGTTCATGATCAATATATCCAGCACCGAACCGATGGCGCCCACAGTGGCAAATTTCAAAAAGCGGTTTCTTTCCTTATTGGCAGTCAAGATCATGCAAGCCCCAGTCTCTGTTTGAAATAGGGAATTGTTTTCTGAATCCCTTCTTCCAGCGTAATCTTGGGTTCCCAGCCAAGGATTGTGTTCGCGCGTGTGATATCGGGCTGGCGCTGTTGTGGATCGCGCACGCTGCGCGCGTCTTTGACAAAGACAATACCAGCCTTGTTTCCCACAATCTGGTTGATCGTCTCAGCAAATTGCAGGATCGTCATTTCATGCTGGTTACCAATGTTCACCGGCAGACGCTCATCGGAGTGAAGCAGCTTGACGATGCCATTGATCAGATCGTCGACATAGCAGAACGAACGCGTCTGGCCGCCATCGCCATAGACTGTAAGTGGCTGTCCCAATAACGCCTGCTTCAATAAGTTGGGCAGGGCGCGCCCGTCTTCCAGATCCATCCGCGGGCCATAGGTGTTGAAAATTCGCACGATGCGGGTATCTACGTTGTGAGCGCGCTGATACGCCATCGTGAGCGATTCCGCAAAGCGCTTGGCTTCATCGTAGACAGCTCGCGGTCCCACCGGGTCTACATTGCCTGCATACGACTCTTTTTGTGGATGTACAAGCGGGTCCCCGTAAATCTCACTCGTCGAGGCAAGCAGAAAGCGCGCCTTGTTGGCGCGCGCCAGGCCGAGGCAGTTATGTGTGCCCAGCGCGCCCGCTTTCATGGTCTGGATCGGGAGGTTGAAATATCCAGATGGCGATTGAGGATTGGGGCTTGCCGGCGAAGCAAAGTGCAGAACCGCATCCACTTTGCCGGAGATGAAGATATAGTTCGATACATCATGCTTATAGAAGGAAAACTTTTTGTGCCCCATCAGGTGTGCAATGTTTTCTGGGTTTCCTGTGATGAAATTGTCCAGCCCAATGACCTCATGACCATCGGCAAGAAGTTGATCACACAGGTGGGAGCCAAGAAACCCAGCGGCTCCAGTGATTAGAATGCGCATTTGATTTCCTCTCTTGGGTTTGCGCTCCCGCATGAGCACTGAGACGTCCCGGCGTCGCCGGGACAAGTGTCGTGAGTGCTATGCAGTCGGAGCACAGGATTCACTATTGCCAATCAATCCTCGTGACCAGACCGTCGCCGGTCACCTGATATGCCTGTCCGTTACCGCTATCCACCAGCCAGAGATTCCCCTGGTAGACCAACGCCAGGAAGTCCCCCGACTGGCCCTCGATCACATCTGGCGCCCAGGCGAGCGTCTGAGGTTCGAGTCCGGGGGCATCGTTCGCGGGGAAAATGGTCCGGCGGTTCGACCCATCCCTGTCCATGACCACAACACGATACCGGCTGGTCTCACTCTGGGAGGGAAAGATTGCCTGTAAATATGCGATCTGATATTGCCGCTCTCTGTTACTCGGTTGTATGGATGAAATGGACGGATAGGCAAACATCCCTGTCTGCTCTGCGATGGGTACTGTGGTGTTGTTCTCCAGCAGAACGGCGTTGATGCCGAAGAACGGCGAATCCTCCTCGCTTACCAGGCTCGGCGGTGGGGCATGGGAGATAAAGTAAAGCGTCTGTCCATCCGCGCCCCACGCGAGAAAAGGAAGCCATGCCCAATCACTATGGGTGTTAAACGGCGTGACGGACAATAAGGGCTTGAGATATTTTCCATCCAGGTCCACAAGCCCGATGCCATCCGGGCGGGCGTACGCAAGCCGACCCTCTGCTGAAAATGCAAAGGTCATGCCCCACCAGCCATAGACGCCTCCACTGCTGGCGTCGAGGACTCTGGCTCTCGCGCCGGTGGTTACGCTATAGCGATGCAGGTCGTTGTTTGCCTGCCAGCCGGGCGCTGTGGAACGCGGCTCGACCGTGGAATATGCAATCGAATTCGTCCCGGGAATCCAATCGGCAAAATGGACGACGTTCGAGATGCCAGTAGCGAAGGGCTTGCTACCATCGGTGCGGACCGCCCATAATGTGTTAATCTCCTGATCGGCAGGCTTTGTCGATTTGCGCGTGAAGATCAAATAATTACCGTTGGGCGAGAGTTCAAAAATGCGCCCGTCGAGATCGCCTGTCGTGACTAAAGCCGTGCGGTTGGCAGTCGATGTATCGATGCTCCAGGCGTTACCGCCCGCCAGATACGCCAGACGCCCGGGGATGGGCAGTGGCGCAAAGGAGGACTGCGCGCCGACCATCATGATCTCGGGGACGGTTTCCTGCAGGATGACGGACTTGACAACCGACTTGCTGATCTCTACATCATCTTCGAGCACGCGGCGATAGGTAAGCTCTTCCAGCCCATTGACGCCGGATTGCACCAGCCGGGTTTCTCCTTCGGGTAGCGATTCATTACGGACGACCTGGCGTTCAAAGGGGATGATCTGCTGCTCAGTCTCGAATATTTCTTTGACTCGCGTCAGAATAACCAAGTTGCCATCGCCGAGCACGGTATACGGCGGCGGCTCGACGCGATCCTGTGTTCCCACCGTCACGCCCGCCGCCTCAAGTGCTTGTGACACGGTACTCCCTGCCGGGACGGTGATAGTACCCGACTCGCCGTCCACGGTGATATTGACGGTGATATCTGCGCCGGTCACTTGAGGAGAGCGACAGCTCACCAACAATGTGGCTGTCAACACAGCGAAACAGAAGATGCGGCTAACCCAAGGAGGAAGTTGTTGCATGGTGTCAGGTGTATTCCTACTCTGTTTCGCAGCCTCAAGTTCGCGAGATTAATCCGATGTATAATCCGTGCGCTATCTGACGCGTCCGGTGACGGTCATCACGCCATTGGAAATGGCAATCGACTCGATCCGTAAGCCTGTCGCCACCGGTCCAAGAGAGCCTGTGTATGCTTCCCGGACCATGGCGGTAATAGCGTCCTTGAGTCCCTCGGGGGCCGGGAAGGGACCAAAATCCGCGGAGGCGACATCAATTTGCGGCTGGCCGTTCGCGTCCACGCCCATATTGACGAGGATGCCGATGTTCGCGGTGAAAATACCCTGCCGGGTTTTGCCGTAGATCTGCATCTGCCCATCGCGCAGGTAGACCTGTGGGTCTGTGATCAATGGTTTTCGATCGGACTGCTGCAGGCTTGGGTCTGTTTGCAGACGTGAAGCCAGATAGGATGTAATCTGCGGCTCGGTCAGGTTGACGGTGATCACCCCGGTTTGTGCAGCGGCTTCGGCAGCCCGTCGGATTTCGTCCTGAATACTGGCGGCGGCCTCGGCAGAGACCGGGATCATCGGAAGGCTGGAGTAATCGGGTCCGCCGACGTTAATCATGCAGGCAAGTGACGTGAGTACAAGAATCAGTAAAAAAAGTGGTAAACCTCGTATTTTTTTCATCTTTCCAATCCGAACGTTTTAGCTCTCCAGTACATTCCTTGTCTGAAGAACTCAAATTTAGGTCCTAAGCGGAGCAATTATAGCATGAGCGACCCTGAACCCCTTGCGGGCGAGAATTCCGAAACTGAATTGCCACTTTCGGTCAAGCTGGAGGCGATCTTGTTTGTCGCGGCCGAGCCGGTGACGACGGCACAGCTCTCTGCCGCGCTGGATGTAGCCCCGTCCGTGGTGGAGCGCGGACTCCATGAGCTGGACTCCGCCCTTGCGGCTCGCGGACTGCGCCTTCAGAGGAATGCCGGTCGCTTCCAGTTGACGACCGCGCCGCAGCTTGCGGACTTAATTGAGCGTTTCCTCGGCTTGGAAGCGACGACGCACCTGAGCCGCGCCGCCCTCGAGACGCTGGCGATCATCGCCTACCAGCAGCCGGTCACGCGCCCGCAGATCGACGCCATCCGCGGTGTCAACAGCGACAGCATGATGAAAAGCCTGCTCCACAAGGGGCTCATTCTCGAATCTGGCCGTGCCGACGGTCCGGGGCGACCTATCCTGTATTCCACCACGCCTGAATTTTTACAACACTTTGGCTTGAACTCGATCCTCGAAATGCCTCCACTGGCGTCACCGGAGGAAAAAGGCGAAACGCACGACGAAATGTTGAAGGGGTAAATTTTTGTCAAGCGCCCAGCGTCTTGATATAAAGCTGGTCAATTAGCCATTTCGGGGAACGGCTATCAGGCTTATTCGAACCACGCCCGTAGCCGCTGCGCTTCGAAGGCACGTTTCTCTTCCAGATATTCAGTCGATGCTTCTGTCAGCGAGACTTCCGGGTCTGGCACAGCCATAAAGTGACCTGTCACCATCATGGCTTGCCCATTTCCGACTTCCAGATAACAGCCGCCTTCGCCCTGGAAGGTCACTTCGGGATCTTGCCCGGCAAACTCTGCGGCAATGCGGTCGGCGACTGTTTCGCCCATCGCTTCGGCAAACACACCGGCTTTCGGGAGTGGTTTTCCGTTTGCCATCGCGATCTGCACCACATCCCCAATGGCATAGACACCGGGGAACTGCGTCTCCAGCGTACGTGAGTTCACCGACACCCAACCAGACTCGCCGACCAGTCCGCTTTCGCGAACAACAGCGGGCGGGCGATGGGGAGGAATTCCGAAGAGGAGGTCGAACCGTCGTCGTTCATTGGCGAAGACCACTTCTCCTGGTTCGATGGCTGTGGCTTTGCGGTTTGGCAGGAAGGTGATCCCCTGGCCTTCCAGACGACCCTCGATAATGTCACACCCCACTTGCCCGAGCAGCGGCATGGAAACGGGCTGGGGCGTGAAGACTTCCACGTTTGTCCTCACACCGCGTGCTTGCAAACTTTCACGAATGAGCAATGCCATCTCATACGGCGCGGGCGGACACTTATAAGGGATGCCAAAAATCCCGATCAGTAAGTTGCCGCCCTGAAATTCGTTCAATGCCTGCGCCGCTCGCGGGATGGCCTGCGGGTCATAGACGTTATAAGCATATTCTTCAAATCCGGGGATAGCTTCCGGCGTCGTTTCCGCGCCGAGGGCGATCACCAACGCATCGGCGCTGAGACGCTGGTCCCCCATCCACGCGGCGCGACCGGCAGGATCGATCCGCGTGACGGGATCGTGCATCACGCGCACGCCGAGGCGGGTGATGCTATTGAGAGGGCGTTGTCCCTCCTCCAGCGTGGATTGACCGGTCAATGCCCATGTTTTCCGGAACCCCACCATAAACGTATCGCGCCGGTCTACCAGGATCAGCTCATCCTTTTCATCCAGTTTTTGCTTCAATCGCCGCGCGGTTGCGATACCGCCGAAGCCCCCGCCTAGAATTAAGACTCGTTTCATGCGGACCTCGCAATCGGAACGCTTATGGATACATGTCCTCCTGCCTCCGCCTGACCGAGAACATCAAGAATAGTTCTCACTAGCTCTCTTGCAGCCTGTTCGCTCAACTCCACTGCAACACGAGAAGAAGGTCCCTGCGACTCGTTCACAAAATCAATGTTGAGGGCGTGCTCGAAAGGTGCATGGAATGGGTGGTCAAAGGAAACATTTGCCTGCTCAAGCTTGAACCATCCACTCGACCCTTTTCCGCTGCCTTCGATGTCAACTTTTTCTACGATCATCGTGCACATAATATCTCCTTTGAATCAGACCCTAAGGATTTGTTTCTCTCCAGTTCACCTGCGCTAGTATTAAGTTCCTGCCAATCTCATTGATGTCCTTACCACTGAAACCATTAGGGTCTTAAGTATTTCTCTAAAAACGCAAACACCTTTTGCCAACCATCAACCGCCTGCGCCTGGCGGTAACCAGGGGCATGGTCGTAAAAAAAGCCGTGTCCTGCGCCATCATAACGATGGAACTCATAGCTCTTCCCATGCTTCTTCAATTCTGCTTCATGTTGGTTCACCTGCTCCGGGGTTGGATTTTTGTCCTCGTTGCCGAAAATTCCCAGGATGGGGCAATTCAAATCTTTGGTGTACTCGAGCGGCGAGACAGGCGATTTTTCATTTAACTGATCTGGCGCCATCACGACACGTCCACCCCAGCAATCCACAACAGCGTCGAAGCCCGGCGCACGGCAGGCAGCCAGATAGGCGTGACGTCCGCCGGAACAGGTACCGAACACCCCCACCTTGCCATTGGAATATGGCAGCGTCCGGACGTATTGCATCGCGCCCGCTAGATCGCCTACCACTTGGTCATCCGGAATTCCGCCCTCCCCACGAACTTTCGCGGCAACATCCTCTGGTGTGCCATGTCCGGCGCGGAAGTACAGATTCGGCGTGATCGCGACGCATCCATGCAGGGCAAATTTAAGTGTCGTCCTCCGGTACCATTCATCCCAGCCGGGCATGTGATGTGCCAGCACCAGCGCGGGGAACGGACCTGCGCCCAGCGGGCGTGCTAAATAAGCATTGATCCAGTCACCGTGAGCGCCGGTCACCATCACGGTCTCAGCCATTAAGCCTTCATACTCGTCGGTTCGAACCATGAGCAGACTCCTTTTATGTTGTGATGCAGTTGGATTGCGCTATTATACAGGGATTGAAGAGGCGAATCTCGGAATTCGACGCCGTGCTCTATAATTGCACCGGAGGCTGTTATGCAAGAGCTAAGCGCTCGAGATGTGATGATCAACGATTCCTTCTGGTCGCCGCGTCTTGCCGTCAATGCAGGCAAGGCGATCTTTCACCAATGGGAGCAGCTCGAAGCCACGCGTTGCATCGATAACTTTCGAATCGCAGCGGGGGAGAAGGACGGTTTCCGAGAAGGCTATTTCTTTGCCGACTCCGATGCCTACAAGTGGCTGGACGCAGCCTCACGAATCTACGCTCTTCACCCTGATCCTTCACTTGCCTCCCTTATGGATTCCTTCATTGCCCTTTTGCGGCACTCGCAACTGGAGGATGGTTATCTCTTCACGTATAACCAGATCCATTTTCCTGGCGAGCGCTGGGTTAACCTGCAAATCGAGCATGAGTTGTACTGTTTGGGGCATCTTATTGAGGCAGGTGTTTCTCATGTTCAAGCGACAGGGCGCACGGATTTGCTGGAGATTTGCACCAAAGCTGCGGACTTGCTCGTGCGCGATTGCCTTAATGCGACGAACGATAAAACCTGCGGGCATGAAGAGATCGAGATTGCACTCATCCGCTTGTTTCGTGTGACCGGGAAAGAAGATTATCTTGCGCTTGCCAACCGCTTCGTCGAGCGGCGGGGGCAGCTTCCCTTGTATGCCCTTCACTTTTCGCGTGAACGTAAAAGCCATCAAATACGCGCAAAGTATGTGAATCAATTAAGACAGAAATACATCGCAGCTCACCCTGACTATCTTTCGTTTCGTTTGCCCGGGGGAAACTATGCTAAAAAGCCTGCCTTTAGCAGGCTGCGTTATCGTATCAATGCCCTTTGGGGATTCTATGCACAACAGCATACGCCAGTGCGCAAACAAACGATTCCCGTCGGTCATGCCGTGCGTTTTGGATATCTGGAAACTGCTATTGCAATGCTCTGTAGGTCGGGTTCTCAAACCGACTTACTACCTGTATTGGAACAAGCCTGGGAGCGGATGGTCACGCGCCGCATGTACATCACAGGCGGACTCGGTTCTGCACCTGAAATCGAAGGCTTCGGCAGCGATTATGCTCTCGATCCAGAATATGCTTACAATGAAACGTGTGCCTCGATTGCCAGCCTGCTCTGGAGCTGGGAGATGGCACTACTAACGAAGAAAGCGCAATATAGCGACCTGTTCGAGTGGCAACTATACAATGCAACGAACGTAGGGATGGGGCAGCATGGAGACACCTATCTTTACAATAATCCTTTGGAAGTGCATGGCGGCGTAACCCGCAAGAGATGGTATGTTGTCCCCTGTTGTCCCTCTAACCTCTCGCGCACCTTTGCGGATTTGGGAAAACATATTTATTCGCATGATGAAAACGAGATTTGGATTCATCAATACATCAGTAGTGAAACGACGATAGATATCGGCGTGCCTGTGCGCGTCAAAATCGAATCTGCGTTGCCATGGAATGGAAAGGTATTAATTCATGTAGATCCTGCGGAAAAACGTGAATATAAACTCCACTTACGAATTCCCTCATGGGACCTAAGTGCCATGATACACATGTATGAACCAGTTAAAGAGAAAATGGTGAGAGATTCGAAAGAACACTTTTCACACATCGTGAGCAGTTCTGGACTTCGTGACTCTGTTGAATATCTAAAGCAAACGACTGCTTCGGGTTACGACCCACGTGTAGGGTGGTTCACCGATGTAGATAGGACCTCGTCAACGGGAGATATTCTAGAAATCAACTTTGATACCTCTATTAAATTACGCCATGCGCATCGCAAGGTAAAAGGGCATGCGGGTAAAGTCGCTGTTACGCGCGGACCGCTGGTTTATTGCCTGGAAAGTGTGGATAACCCTGGCGTAGATATCTTCATCGCCGAGCTCGATCCTTCTTCGTTGACGGAGCGATTTGTCCCGGATCTGCTCGGGGGATGTGTTGTCATTCACGGGAGAACAACCGACGGCAGGGCACTGAAATTCATCCCTTATTTCCTCTGGGCAAACCGAGGCGAGTCACGCATGACGGTCTGGGTGAAAGCAAGACAGTGAGGTGTTTCTATGAATGTTCCGGCAATACACGTAGCCGGAAAGGATTTGCCCGCTTATGCCCTTGCGTTTTTATGGAGCCGCTAGGACGATCCACGCTCTCAAAAGGTGCTTCATCAATGGGATGCATCTGGTCAACTCTAAGGAATCTGATTCACATCGTACGGCGTCACCTGATACACATAGTAATTCAGCCAGTTGGAAAATAACAGATTCGCGTGACCACGCCAGCGGACGTTTGGCATTTTCGTGGGGTCGTTTTGAGGGTAGTAATTTTGCGGGACATGAATAGGCAGTCCCTTATTCACATCCCGATCATATTCGCCTTTCAACGTAAGAGGATCGTATTCCGAGTGACCTGTCACGAAGATATGACGCCCGTCTCGCGTGGCAAGGATATACAGCCCTGCCTCCTCAGATTCGGCGAGGATGTTCAAATCGGCGATCTTTTCAACGTCTGCGCGGCGGATTTCGGTGTGGCGGGAGTGTGGGGCAAGGAAGATATCGTCGAAGCCGCGTAAAAGACTCTCCGTCGGCGATAGGACGCGGTGCTCATAGACACCGAACATCTTATGGGACAGGTCATATTTGGGAATCCCGTAGCGATGATAAAGCCCCGCTTGCGCACCCCAGCAAATATAAAAAGTGGACTCTACGTTTGCCTCCGCCCAATTCATGATGTTTGTGAGCTCACCCCAGTATTCCACCTCCTCGAAGGGCATTTGTTCCACAGGCGCGCCCGTGATGATCAGTCCATCGAACTTTTCCCCACGTATGTCGTCGAACGTGAGGTAATGATTGAGCAAATGCTCGGCATCCACATTCTTAGATTCATGAGTTGCTGTGTGCAGCAGCGTGACTTCCACTTGTAGGGCAGAGTTGGAAAGCAGTCGCAGAAGCTGGGTCTCCGTGGCGATCTTCGTCGGCATCAGATTCAGAATCGCAACGCGTAGTGCGCGAATATCCTGGTGAACGGCGCGCTCTTCGTCCATCACAAAGATATGTTCGCGTTCCAGTGTTGCACGGGCGGGCAAGGTAGTGGGGATCTTTACAGGCATGGCAACTCCTACGCGCGTAATGCCTGATCCAGATCCCAGAGGATATCCTCGATATCCTCGAGTCCGATGGACAGACGGACGAAATCAGGGCTGACGCCTGCCGCTTTTTGTTCTTCTTCCGTAAGCTGCGAGTGCGTAGTGCTGGCAGGGTGAATCGCAAGTGATTTCGCGTCGCCAAGATTGGCGACATGGCTGAACAGTTTCAGGTGGTCAATGAAACGCGCGCCCGCTTCACGTCCGCCTTTGGCGCCGAAGCCGAGCACCGCGCCCGGACCTTTGGGAAGATACCTCTTCGCGCGTTTGTAATCGGGATGACTTTCCAAACCCGGATAAATGACCCAGCCGACCTTTGGATGATCCTCCAGAAATTCGGCGACAGCTTGTGTGTTTTGCACGTGCCGTTCCATCCGGAGCGACAGAGTCTCCAGTCCCTGAATAAACAGCCAGGAATTAAAGGGAGAAGGGCAAGGACCTAAGTCTCTCATAATCCCTGCACGCGCCTTGGAGATAAATGCCAGCGCGCCAAAATCCTCCGAAAACACAACATCATGATACGAAGGGTCAGGTGTGTTGAAGTTTTTATGCCGTTCGCTCTTGCTCCAGTTGAATTTTCCACTGTCCACGATCACACCGCCCATCGAGGTGCCATGTCCGCCGATGAATTTTGTTGTGGAATGTGTGACGATATGCGCGCCCCACTCGAAGGGACGGCAAAGATAAGGCGTGGCAAAGGTGTTGTCAATCAGCAAGGGAATGCCAAATTCCTGGGCAATCTCTGCCACTTCTTCCAGTGGAAATATATCCACACGCGGGTTGCTGACGATTTCACCGTAGAGGAGTTTTGTATTAGGCTGAATCGCTCGTCGGAAATTCTCAGGGTCCGATGGGTCGACAAGCGTCACGTTGATTCCCAACCGTGTGAATGTATATTTGAACTGACTGACGGTCCCCCCAAACAGCGTCGAGGCGGAAACAATATGATCGCCCGCTTCACAAATCGCGAAGATGGCGGTCATCTGAGCGGCTTGCCCGGAGCTTGTCTCTAATGCGCCCACGCCGCCTTCCAGGGCGGCCATCCGCGCTTCGAAAACGTTCGATGTCGGGTTGGAAATGCGTGAGTAGATGTGTCCGTTTTCCTGCAGGGCGAACAGGCGCGTGGCGCGGTCTGTGCTTTGCAGATCGTAGGCGCTGGTCTGATAAATAGGCACTGCGCGGCTGCCCGTCGTGCTCTCCGGGTGATAGCCTGCATGTAACTGACGCGTTGTAAAACCAAATTGACGTTCTGTCGTGAGCATAGGACTCTCCTTTTGATTTACCCGCCCGGTCAGAAGAGAAAAACCTCTTCTGAAAGTACAAGAAGAGGCTCATAGGTACGATACCATCCTCTCATCTTCCAGTTCAACGGATATTGCTATCCTTCTGTCGGAGTTGGCACCTTAATGTATATCAGGTTGCCGAGGCGTCACAGGGCCGTTCCCTCAGCCTCTCTGGATAAGAGCGAGTATTTGATTGTTAGCGGCAGTTTAACACGAGGTAAGTCAGGTTGTCAACCCGACCTACAAAAGCCCTTCATTCACCAACAGCTCCGCGTTATAGATCGATGCGCCCGCCGCGCCGCGAACGGTATTGTGGGAGAGGACCACAAACTTAAGATTAAGGATGGGATCGCGGCGAACGCGACCGACGACGGTCGTCATGCCTTTCCCTGCTAGTCGATCCAGCCGGGGCTGAGGGCGATCTGACTCCTCTCGGACCTCAATAACAGGGCGCGGCGAGGATGGCAAATCTCTCGCCGACGGGTGCGCCGTGAAATCGCGCAGGGCTTGAATTGCTGCCTCGGGCTCAACTGCCTCGTTCAGCTTCACGCTGGCGCAGACGGTATGACCATCGATCACCGCCACGCGATTCGTATGGGCACTAAATACGATGTCTGCCAGCTCGATTTTGTTTTTGTTCAACTTTCCGAGCATCTTGCGAGGCTCCCATTCTACTTTTTCTTCCTCGCCGCCATTGGCAACGTTCGGGATGATGTTGTCCATGATATCCAGCGACGAGACGCCTGGATAGCCCGCGCCCGAAAGCGCCTGCAAAGAGACGGCGATCACTTGCTCTACACCAAAGGCGTTGTCTAATACTTTAAGCGCGATGGTCAGCCCTGTGCTTGTACAATTTGGATTGGTGATAATACATCCGCTCCAGCCTCTGCTTGCACGCTGGTGTTTGACCAGTTGAATATGATCGGCGTTGATTTCCGGGAGGAGTAACGGTACATCCTCACTGCGTCGATAGGAGGACGCGTTCGAGCACACCGCTGCGCCTGCCTGTGCAAATTGCGGCTCCACTTCATTGGCGACTTCCGTGTGCAATGCGGAGAAGACGATCTTCGCATCGATATAATCCGTGGCTGCCGGGACAACGACCATATCCCATGCATAGGCGGGCATAGGATTCTCCAACACCCAACGTGTGGCTTGCGAATATTTTTGTCCAACCGAGCGATCCGATGCAGCCAGCGCGACCACCTTGAACCACGGATGGTTATCGAGCAGCGAAATGAATCGCTGACCGACCGAACCCGTGGCACCGAGCACCGCAACGGGGATTTTTGATGACATAATAAATTCCTTTCTGTGAGGATCAAGGAGTATACAAGCACACATGTGGACAAGTAAATCAATGGGTGACTTATGACTCGTATATCTGCCTACTTGTCTACGTGTTTACCTGGGAACCTTCCACAATCAACCGGTGCAGCGCCCGGACCGCGTTTTCCGTATCCGCCGAATCTACCACGAGGCTGATCGATACTTCCGACGAACCCTGGGCGATGGCAAGCACATTGACACTATTGGCTCCGAGCTGGCTAAAGACTCTGCCTGCCACGCCCACCGTGTGACGCATCCCCGCGCCTACGACCGTAATAATGGACACATCCTCTGTGGACCAGACACGGTCGATATCTTCATCCTCAAGCTCATGGACAAATGCTTTTTCCAGCGCATCTAGCACAGAAGGCGCCGCGTCTGAAGGGATGGCAAAACAGATGGATTGTTCTGAAGAGGCTTGCGTAATGAGCGGAACACTTGTGCCTGTGGATGCCACCGCACCGAAAGCACGTGCTGCCACACCGGGAACCCCCAACATCCCGCGCCCCTCAATCGTTACCAATCTTTGTTTGCGGATGGCAGTGACCGCTTTGATCACTTTCTCTGGTTTGTATGCCTTACCATTGGAATGTCCGTTTGCAATCAGGCGCGTGCCCGGGTGGGATGAATGGAACGTATTGCGGATACGTAGTCCAATTCCAGCTTCTACCACCGGACGAATGGTCTTGGGGTGCAACACCTTCGCGCCGTAATAGGCAAGCTCGGCAATTTCACTATAGCTGATCTCAGGCAGCGTCTGCGCCTCAGGCGCGATACGGGGATCGGTTGTCATCACCCCATCTACATCGGTCCAGATCCAGACGTCGTCAGCGGGGAGGACGGAGCCAATGATTGCGGCAGTGTAGTCGCTCCCACCGCGCCCCAGCGTCGTAATGACTCCATCGGGCGTCGCGCCGATAAACCCGGTGACGATTGGAATAACGCCCGCGTCCAGCAATGGGTTCAAAACTGCTTTTGTCTTTTCCGCTGTAACCTGGAAATCGGGATGTGCACTTTGATAATGTGCATTCGTGACAATGAAATCTGTGGTTTCAATCGCTTTCGCACGTATCCCCGCATTCTGCGCGACCGCCGCCAACAAACGGACGCTCATCCGTTCGCCCAACGATGCCACCGCATCCAGCGCCCGCGGACTGGCTTCGCCCAGGACGGCGATCGCTTTACATAAATCTACCAGGGATTGGATCAGCGCATCGATTTCGACCTTTGTGTCTTCGCAAAGCTGTCCGTTCGTGGTGAGTGCATCCACTGCCGCGAAGTGTTTCTCTCTCAGTGTGGATGCCGTTTCTTGAAGGGAATCAGTATTTCCCTGCGCGGCGAGTGAAGCAGAGTCCAACAAGAGATCTGTCACGCCAGACATCGCCGAAGTGACGACGATTACGCGCGAATACTGCGCGTGTGCATCCTTAATGATCTGAGAGGCTTGACTCAATGCATCTACTGAACCAACGGACGTGCCGCCGAACTTCATCACAAGTGTTTTTTTTGTGTCTGGCATAATCGTTCTCCTGAAAACGTTAAACACGAAGGACACTAAGTACACAAAGCTTGGGAAGGCATCACAACCATCGTTCTTCAAACCTTAGTGATTGTTGAGCCCTTTGTGTTTAAGCATTGATAAACGAAAACGCCCCACGTTTCCGTGAGGCGTCCTGTGTGTTTAGTTAACCTAAGCTTCGGTTAATTCTGTCCAAGCACAAAACCCTCACGGGGGAACCCGGAGGTAGTGGTCATGGACATAGTACCGAAGCCGTGTTTATTCATGTTGGGCGGTATTCTATGACAGGGAGAGGAATTGGTCAAGGGGCAAAGTGTTCATATAAGAATCACCGAATCGGCAACTACGCCCTTGACTTATTTCCGAATCTGCCTATAATCGGGCGAAATACCTTAACCCCAAATGAGTTCAATCTTCAGCCTCTCGCTTATTGTCATCGTTATTGCGGTCCTTATTATTAAGGACCTGGTTTCGGTTAGGATGGCAACGGTGAGAGTGAAGAAATAACACACCAAAGCAAGTGCAAAGAGCCGCCCTAACCACGGGCGGTTTTTTGTTACCCTTCATCAGACGATGGACGACAGACATTGACCATTCTTCTTGGTCTATTGCCTGTAGTCCCCGGCTAAACAAAGAGGAGTTTATGACGGATCTAAAACGGAACAGCCACGCAATTACCACAGGACCCAACCGCGCCCCGGCGCGTTCCATGCTCAAAGCCGTAGGATTCACTGACGAAGATTTGCGTAAGCCGATTGTGGGTGTGGCAAGCACGTGGATTGAGATCGGTCCCTGCAATTATCACTTGCGAAGATTATCGCAAAAGGTGAAAGAAGGCATTCGGGCGGCGGGGGGGACACCAATGGAATTCAACACGGTGTCCATCTCAGACGGGATCACGATGGGCGCGGAGGGGATGAAGGCGTCGCTCATCAGCCGGGAAGTGATCGCGGATTCGATTGAGCTGGTAGCGCGCGGGAATCATTTCGATGCGATTGTCTGCCTTTCGGGCTGCGACAAGACGAATCCCGGTGTGATGATGGCGCTTGCCCGGCTGGATATCCCTGGTTTAGCGTTGTATGGCGGCTCGATCCACCCGGGCAAATTAGGCGAAAAATCCCTGACGATTCAGGATGTATTTGAAGCTGTGGGAGCATATTCAGCGGGGAAGATCAGTGAACAGGAATTTATGGATGTGGAAAATTTTGCCTGTCCAGGGGCAGGCGCCTGTGGGGGACAGTTCACCGCCAATACGATGTCCACGATCATGGAGTTTATTGGGATTTCTCCTGTGGGGTTCAACAGCATCCCTGCCATGTCCGATGAGAAAGACCAGATTGCTTTTGAAACGGGGAAATTGGTCATGGAAATGCTGCATGCAGATTTACGACCCTCTCAAATTTACACACGACAAGCCTTTGAAAACGCGATCACCTCCGTCGCCGCGACCGGCGGCTCGACGAATGCCGTGCTCCATCTTCTGGCATTGGCGCGCGAAGCGAGTGTGGATCTGCAGATCGACGATTTCGATGCCATCTCTTCACGCGTTCCCCTGATTACTGACATCAAACCATTCGGCAAATACATGGCAGCAGATATGCACGCGGCCGGTGGCATTCCGTT
>DASSBC010000049.1:0-23601 GCA_035699125.1 Anaerolineales bacterium | reverse complement strand
GTATCCTGGATATTCAGCAGGCGCCGCCGAAATCATTTACAGCGCGTGACCTGCAGTTGGTCAGCGCCATGGCTGACCAACTGGCGGTGGCATTGCAAAAGGCGGATCTGTATGAAAACCTGCAAAAATCCCTGCAGCAGGAGCAAACGGTCCGTTCGCAGTTGATCCAGAGTGAACGGCTGGCGCTCGTGGGGCGTTTGCTTGCCTCCGTCTCGCACGAATTGAACAACCCGTTGCAAGCCATCCAAAATGCGCTTTTCCTCTTGAAGGAGGAAAAAAATCTTTCCAGCCAGGGGGGACAGGATCTGGATATTATCCTCTCCGAAACGGAACGAATGGCAGCGCTGATCGAACGACTCCGTTCTGCCTATCGTCCTCTGCGCACGACTGATTTCCAGCCCGTTCCACTCAACAACCTGATTGAGGATGTGTATGCGTTGATCAGCACGCATATGCGTCACAAGGATATTGCGTTTGAATTTATCCCGGAACCAGACCTGGCACCAGTTTCCGGAATTTCAGATCAGTTACGGCAAGTTGTGTTGAACTTGTTCCTCAACGCTGTGGAGATCATGAAGCCGGGAGGGAGGCTCACGGTGGAAACGCATAATCTCAAAAAGCAAAACGAGGTATTCTTCTCGGTCAGAGATTCCGGTCCCGGGATCGACCCGGAGATGCTGCCCAAAATTTTTGATGCTTTCATCACCAGCAAACACACCGGCACAGGCTTAGGTCTGACGATTACGCATGATATTCTTGAACAACATCAGGGGCGGATTGAGGCCTCGAATCATCCCGACGGCGGAGCTATCTTTTCCATCTGGCTCCCTGTCTACCAGGAGGAGCCAGTTTGAGCGCAGGCGGACGCATTCTAATTATTGATGACGAGGCAACCCTGCGACAGACGCTGGCACGAATCCTCCAGCGCGCCGGGTTTGAAGCCACGACCGTCTCCAGCGGACAGGAAGGCCTCGCCATTCTGAGGGAGCAGGTGTTCGACCTGGTTTACCTCGATATCCGTATGCCCGATATGAATGGATTGGACGCGCTCAAAACCATTCATGCTCAATTCCCAGAACTGCCCGTCATCCTGTTTACGGCACAACCGGATCTGCACTCGGCGGTCGAAGCCTTGCGACGCGGGGCAACCGATTACCTGATGAAGCCTCTCAAACCGCAGGTAATCATCGACCGTACCCGCGCCGTCCTCACCGATCAAAAGAAAAAGATTCGAAGGCGAGAGATCATCCGTCAGATCGAAGAACTGCAAGCGGAACTGGATGCCCTCGACAAGATGGAAACACCGGCAACGGACTCCTCCCCCACACAGACAGCCTCCGATCGCTTTCTCAAGCGCGGCATCCTCACCCTGGATTTACACGCCCGGCACATTGTCATTCAAGACCGCGTTGTAAGCCTGGCGCCCACCTCTTTTGATTATCTACTTGTCCTGGCACGCCACTCCCCAAATGTTGTCGATTACCAGACGCTGGTCGCGGAAGCGCAGGGCTATCAAACGGATACGCGCGACGCCCAGGAATTGACAAAGTGGCACATCCACAACATACGCCAGGCTTTGGAAAATGATGCAGGTAATTCTATTCAGGTCGTCAACATCCGCGGTAGCGGGTATCGCCTTGTAACAAATTGACATAGAACCAGCCTTCTACCCCTGCCCCGTCGGCAGGGTGTTTTGTTCTACCAACTTTTCCCAACTTTTCCATCCAGACTCTATCTGCCAAACCCGCGCAAACAGGCAAAATTGGAGCATGAATACCTCCGCCCTGCCTGCCGTTAAGATTCTCGTTGTTGATGACCATCCCAACACAGCCGCGACCCTGGCGCGCGCTCTGTCCGTGCTGGGTCCCAGAGTGGATATTTCCTCAGCGACTAGCGGACTTCAGGCGTTGAACTCAGTGGATAGTTGCGCGGTCGATATTTTGATCACCGATATGATCATGCCTGAAATGACCGGGCTGGAGTTGATCGAACGACTGCAAAGCCATCCGGCAGGCCGGCCCGCGTTCTCTTTTTTGGTCACGGCGTATGAAGTCCCCGGCCTCAATGTCAGCGCCCGCCGGTTGAATGTCAGGGATGTCATTCTCAAGCCTGTCCATCCTGAACGGATTTGCCAGATCGTTTCCAAAGCAATTGAGGAGATGGACCATGCTCGCCCCGCAGTCGATGAAACTTCACCAACGAAGCCGTTTACAATCCTCATCGCCGATGACCAACCCGATAATTTAAGGCTTTTGTCCCGTTATCTGGAACGAGAGGGGTACAACTATATCGAGGCAGTGGATGGATTGGAGACACTCGAAAAGGTCCGCAAGCATTTACCTGATCTTGTGCTGCTTGACATCAACATGCCATTTAAGGATGGCTTTGCTGTGCTGGAGGACATCCGTGCCGATCCTGTAACAGAGCATATCCCGGTCATCATTCTTACGGCTGCCCGGATGGAGCCAAAAGAGATCCAGGCTGGCTTGAATATGGGCGCGGATGATTACGTGACCAAACCATTCGATAAGAATGAATTATTCGCGCGTATCCGGACCAAGCTCAGGGTCAAGCAAGCGGAAGACGCTATCCGCAGACGGAACCGCGAATTGAATTTGCTTCCTGAGATCGGCAAGGAACTCAGTGCACGGCTCAACCTGGAGGAATTGACGGACCTGGTACTGCGCCGGACGGTCGAAACATTGGGAGCCATAGTGGGGCACATTATTCTTCTGAACACAGCCAGCCCGTTTCACAAGGAATACCACATACATACTTCAGACGCCCCCGGCTCGGAAATGGGACTGCCGCCCCTAAATCATCTGCTGGAACAGATCAAGCTGACCCACGAGAGCGTCCTCATCCAGGATACGCATAGTAGCGCAGACTGGCAGGCTCCACGTGCAGAACCGGCTCGTTCGGTGGTTATCGCTCCCATGTTTGGGCGCTCGGCTTTGATCGGCTTGCTGGTTCTTGTGCACGAGCAGGCAGGCTATTTCAACATAGAACATCAGCTCTTGCTGCAGGCGATTGCCAGCCAGGCAGCCATTGCCATAGAAAATGCACGTCTGTATTCAAATCTGGCGCAGCAACAGCAAAAACTGACTGCCATCCTGCAGAGCGCAGCAGATGCCATCATGATGTTCGATCCGGACGGCTGCGTATCCATGCTCAACCCCGCTGCGGAGAAGTTGTTTACGGACAATGAAGCACAACTCGGGTTACCCCTTGCTCGCGGACGCGGATACGACGCCTTGATTTCGCTTTTAGATGAAATTTACATCTCGCGAGATGGCATGGTAAGGGAGGTCCCGTGGCCGGATCGACGTGTGTTCACCGGGCTATTCACGCCTATTGCGGAAGGCGCTTGTGTAGTGACCCTGCACGATGTGACACGTTTCAAGGAACTGGAGAAAGTCAAGGATGAATTTGTTGCCACGGCGTCACATGATTTAAGAAATCCCATTACCACGATCAGAGGATACAGTCAGCTCATCAAACAAGCCGGTCCGATGAATGAACAGCAACTGGATTTTGTTCAGCGCATTCAGAACGCTGCCGTCCATATGAGCGAGTTAGTAGATAACATGCTCGATCTCACAAAGATGGATTTAGGCGTGGAACTCAAGCGCGAGAACGTGGACGTAGCAACCATGCTGGTGGAATTGGCAGATGAATTTAAGCCTCAGGCAGCTGCCAAAGAACAAACTCTTACCTTACAGCAAACACGTTTGAATTCTATAGTTAACGGCGATCCTTTGAAGCTAAGTCAGGCAATTAGGAATCTCGTGAGTAATGCCATTAAGTACACGCCTAACGAGGGCAGGATCACTCTTTCACTGGAACATGTCCCCAATAGGATCGAGATCAGAATTAAAGACACAGGCTACGGCATTCCCACCTCAGACCTGCCACACATCTTTAAGCGCTTTTACAGAGTCAGAAGTAACGGGCACGATGAAATCCAGGGCAACGGGCTGGGGTTGGCGATTGTGAAGTCGATTGCCCAACAGCACGGCGGCGATGTAACGGTGGAGAGCAAGCAGGGCGAAGGAACGTGCTTCAGCTTTACACTGCCAGTGGCAAGTGGAACATGAGCATTACAACTTTTCCCAACTTTTCTACACTGAATCCCATCTGTCGATTCAGCAGACTCATGGAAAATATAACGGTCGGGAGCAAGACCCCACATGTAAGAACGCAGTTCATTCTTAAGGGATCAAAAATCTACAGAAAACGGAGAAAACAATGAAGCAAATTCAAAATCGTTTATATCGCCAGATATCATCCATGATGGCATTTTTATCTATTGCACTCCTCCTAAGTGCCTGCGCAGGCGCCACTCCAGCCCCCGAAATCGTTGAACCGATAGATAATACAGCCGCGCCTGCCCATTCGGGGGTCTTCGTTCTGGGAAAGATAACGGATGACCCGGTTGAGGCTATCGAGGAGTACCAGCCGATTGTCAATTGCCTGGTTTCCAATCTGGGTGAATTCGGCATTGGCATTGGAGAGGTCAAGACAGCCCCCGATATCGAAAGCATGGCAGCATTGGTCGATGCAGGACAAGTACATATTGTCTTTGACAATGCATTTTCTGTGGCAAGCATGATGGATATTAGCAACAGCGAGCCGATTGTCCTGCGCGTGAAGGAAGGATCGGAAACCAAGCAGGGTTTCTTCTTTGCGCTGCCCGAGACTGGATTTAAGTCCCTGGATGATCTCAAGGGTCATGTGATTGCGTTTCAGAGTCCCAGCGACATTGTTGCCTATTTGGGCGCCAGAGTTCAGATGATGGAAGCAGGGCTCAACTTGAAACAAGTGGAATCAGCCGATTCGCCGGTTGAGCGAGATCAAGTCGGGTATATCTTCAGTGGTGACCCAGAAACTACCCTGGCATGGGTGTTAAACGGCAAAGTTCCTGCCGGGGTCGTTGAAAGTGATAATTATGAAGATGCCGTGGGAGAAAACCCAAGCACATTTGCTGTTTTTGATGAGACGGAAGCCCTTACCAGAAACCAACCGGGGCTCGCTCCCAAAAATATGGATCTGGCACTGAAAGATGCCATTGTTAACTTGCTTGTCGGCACGGCGGATTCGTGCCCCGACGCGCTTGCACCCTCTGGCACGCTAAAGTTCGTCCCCTACGCTGGCAATGGCAAAGCGGATGTGGAACGTGTAGTGCAAATGTTCCAATTGATTCAAGATTAATGATTCGGATAACATACTTTTGTCAGCATTGAGAGTTCCAAGTCAGGACCGTGCAATTTCCTGAATGAGTGCATCCTAGAGAGGATCGTGATATGAAGAAACCGCTTAGAAACTGGCCACTCGCTTACCGGCTATTCATTATGACACTACTGATCTCAACCATCTCGGTTTCCGTAACCACGCTACTCGCCATTCAACGCGAACAGTGGTCCTTTCGAGATGAGCTGCAGACGGAAGCCGTGGTATTGCTGGATGTGACTTCTGGAGTGGTAGCGAATCCGCTGTACTTGCTGGATATTGCCGAAATGAACGTGGTTATGGAGAGCTTGAAAAGCGAAATTATCGAGGCTGGGTATGTATATGATGCTCAGGGCCGCATCCTTGTAGACATGGAAATAAATGAATCCGCCATTCAGTTTGAGTCAGATCCATTTGGACTCCGGCTAGCTGAAGCAGACTCATACGTATTCGAGTGGCAAGCCGACCGCCTGGTAGTGGGGAAGCCAGTAATTGTGGGCACACAACGCCTGGGGGCGGTCAGTTTTGAGTTTCCTTTCACAAGGCTGGAATCACGCCTGACTGAATTGCGCACCCAGGGTCTGATGATTGTATTGGTGATGACTTTGTTCGCTGGAGCCTTGTCTTTCTGGTTCAGCCGGTCTGTTACGAATCCTTTGCGTGCCTTGGTTAACGTTACCCAACGCATGACTCTGGGCGATCTAACCGCACGAGCAGAAACTGAAACTAAGGATGAAATTGGCACTCTGGCAACAGCATTCAATGAAATGGCTGCGAAGCAAATGGAGAACTTGCAAACGCTGGAGCAGCGGGTGGCAGTTCGTACCAAAGCCCTGGCCGCCTCCGCAGAAGTCAGTCGCCGTCTCTCCACCATCCTCGATCAAAAACAATTGGTTAATGAAGTCGTGATGCAAGTGCAGGCTGCATTCAACTATTACCACGCTCATATCTATTTGTTAGCTGAATCCGGCGAAGAGTTAGTCATGGCTGGTGGTACGGGCGAAGCAGGGCAAATCATGTTGCAGCGCGGCCACAGTATCCCCAAAGGGAAAGGTCTGGTCGGGCGTGCTGCGGATACAAATACGATTGTGCTGGTTTCCCACACTTCTTCCCATCCAGACTGGTTGCCCAATCCCCTGTTGCCCGAGACAAAATCGGAGGTCGCTGTGCCGATTTCTCTGGGGAATGAAGTATTAGGTGTTTTGGATGTACAGCATAACGTGGCTGGTGAACTAAGTCAGGATGATGCTGACCTGCTGCTGTCTATTGCAAACCAGGTGGCTATCGCTTTGAGAAACGCACGTTCCTATATGGACGTGCAGGCTCGAGCCAAGCGCGAAACACTGATCGCTTCCATCGGTCAGAAGATCCAAAACACGACGACGGTGGAAAGCGCCTTACAAGTTGCCATCCGCGAAGTGGGGCGCGCGGTCGGACAGGAAACCTTTATCCGTTTATACACTCAGCAGAACGGAAATAAGTGAGGGTCAAGATGTTGGAAAGCATTCGAAAATTAGTCACTCCCCCTGTGTTTGAAAACGATGAGGACAGAACGCGTGTAGCCGCCATGCTGAACACGGTTCTATGGTCACAGTTAGGCATATTGCTCGTTATCAACATCCTGTTTGGTATTGTAAGCCTATTCAGTGAAGAGCCTCCGCAAAATTTGGCAATCAGCTTTGTTGCCATTGCCATGTTCGCAGGAATGCTGATTCTGGTGCACCGGGGCTTTGTTCGAGGCATAAGTTACTTGCTTGCCTTTACCATTACGGGAATCATCCTGTATTCGATCGCATCGGCATCTACTGTTAGCGCTTCCACCTTGAGCGGTTTATTGATCCCCGTCATGATGGCAGGGCTTTTCGCAGGCGCACGGGGCACAATTGTTGTAACGATTGTAAACATTCTTGCCTTATACAGCCTTGGGTACTTCTATGACCAGGGCTGGGTAGCCTTGCCGCCGCTGGCAACCACCGACCTGATCTCATTTGGAGCCATTTCCACTACATCGGCGTTTCTCTTGACGCTGGCATCCCGAAGCATTCAGGAAGCGCTCAGACGTGCGCGGCACAACCAGCAAGAGCTCACTGCTTTCGCCCAGTCCCTCGAACAACGCGTAGCAGATCGCACCAAAGCCCTGGCTACTTCCACAGAAGTGAGCCGCCGCCTCTCTACTATCCTGGATGAGAAGCACTTGGTGAGCGAAGTCGTAGAGCAGGTGCAGTCGGCATTCAATTATTATCATGCTCATATTTATTTGCTTGATGAAGCACATGGTGAGCTACGGATGGCTGGCGGCACGGGGGAGGCAGGGCAGACAATGCTGGCGCGTGGTCACAAGATCGCATTAGGCAAAGGCTTGGTCGGACACGCCGCGCAAACGAACACGTCGGTGTTGGTGACCGATACTTTGTCCAGCCCCGATTGGCTTCCCAACCCGCTCCTGCCCGAGACGCGTTCTGAAGTCGCTGTGCCGATCTCCATGGGGGCGCAAGTGTTGGGTGTATTGGATGTGCAGCACAATATTGTTAACGGATTAAGTCAGGATGATGCAGACCTGTTGTTATCGATCGCAAGCCAGGTTGCTTTCGCGGTAAGAAACGCCCGTTCGTACGCCGAAGTGCAACGTCGTGCAGAGCGCGAGAGCCTGATTTCTGCGATCGGCCAGAAAATCCAGAGTACAGCCACGATAGAGAGTGCATTGCAAGTCGCTGCCCGAGAGTTAGGAAGTGCTCTTGGCACCCGGGATACCCGTGTCGTATTGAAAGCCGGTCCACAAGGTAATGGCAAGAATAAATTAGCTGGATAGAAGGCTTGATAGCCAAAGGCGAATCAAGGAGTTTTTAGAATGGCAAAGACGCACACACCGCAAGATCATGAAGATGATGGCATGAAGGATCCTGTTCGAGGGAAACTCGAGAAGATGTTCTCAGAGCAGGAAGTTCCTACCTACATCAGTCAGCATGAAGTAGAGTCAATGAAGGATCGCATTCAGGAGCTTGAGGCAGATCTTAAGCAGTACAAACAAACAGAGCTGCCAACCAGGAAAGAAGAGCCTCGTAACGAAGTTAGCTCTTCCCAAACGAAAGGGGCAGCCAGATTCTGGGCATGGTTCACCGAAGCGCATCCAGGCATTACGGAAACTCGTGAACGGAATTCAGCACGCCTTGCTGCCTCTTTTCTTTTCATTATTATGTTACTGGAAATTGTAGGCGCGTTTGCTCGCGTGCCACGGCTTGGTCTGGCAGGTGCATTTTCCGGGTCGAATCTCCTCGCGCTGATTCCTACTGTTCTGGCATACGCCCTTTCCCGAACAAAGTGGTATCGCGGAGCGATCTTTATCTTCTCACTCTTCTTTGGTTCCCTGGCATATGTCACAATGGTTCGGGAAGGATCTGGGGCAGATATCAGCACACTCATACTCGTGTATGTGCCTCTCAGCCTGATCGTAGCCAGCACGTTCCTTTCCTCATGGGCTGTATTATTAATGGTTGGGCTAAACCTGGGTGCATTTTTCCTCACCACCCGATTTGGGATTGAGTACACCTCCGAGAATTTTGGAGCGCAGTCTGGCATTATCATTACCATGGGAATGGTGTTGATTGCACTCGCAAGCTTTCGCAAGCGTAGTGAAGAGCAAACCCTACAGGAAATCAAAACTGTCAACGAAGAACTGCAAGTGGTCAATACAGAGTTGACAGAGAATCGCGAAAAGCTAGAGCAACGCGTAGCCGACCGCACCCGCGACTTGAAGCTGGCATCTGAAGTCGGAAACGCTATCTCCCAGAAGGTTGATGACTTGCAGGGTTTGTTATTGCAAGCTACAGAGCTGATCCGCGATCGCTTCGATCTATACTATACCCAGATTTATCTGGTGGATGCCGGTGGACGCACATTGACTCTGCGCGCAGGAACAGGAACAGCTGGCGCAGAATTGATCCAACACGGACATCGTCTCCTCATTGGACCCGGCTCTCTCAACGGGCAGGCGGCTTTCGATAAAAAGGCAGTCGTTGTCGCAGATACAACCCATAGCAAAGACTTCCTGCCAAACCGGCTGCTCCCCAACACCCGGTCCGAAATGGTGATGCCTCTGGTGGTGGGCGACAAGGTTTTGGGTGCTCTTGATATGCAGAGTGAACGTCCTGGCGCGTTCAGTGATACAAACCTGTCAGCTTTTGAGGCACTGGCTGGCCAGCTTTCGATTGCCATTCAAAACGCATCCCTGTTTGCCGAGGCAGAAGCGGCTCGCGCGGAGGTGGAAGCACGGGCACGGCATCAAACGCAGGCTGGCTGGCAGGAGTTACTCAATGCTATTGAACGCGAAGAAATCCTGGGTTATGCCTTCAATCAGAATGGTGTCTATTCGGTGTCTCCGGATTCCTTGCTTCAGGAGGAACCCTCATTAAGTGTTCCCATTTCAGTCACTGGCGCGGAAGTAGGCACGATTCAATTCCTCGACGAATCGGACCGGCTTTGGTCTGCAAACGAAACTGAAATTGCTCGGATGGCGGCAGACGTCCTTGGACACCACATTGACAACTTGCGTTTGCTTGCTCAAGCAGAAGATTATCGCTCGAAAGCAGAGCAGGCAGCGCGCCGATTAACCCGTGAAGGCTGGGAAAGCTTCCTCAAGACCCGTAAGCAATTGGAACGTGGATACGTTTACGATCTCAATCAGGTCCAATTCATGACAGAAAAGAAGAATGGCAGCCATTCTGCCATTGCACAGCCAATCGTGGTTCAAACAGAGTCCATGGGAGAATTGGCAGTTGCGTCAGAAGCCGAAACGAGTCAGGAAGCCAGAGAAATCGTTGCGGCAGTGGCAGCACAGTTGAGCAACCACATCGAAAATCTGAGGCTGCTCGAGCAAACACAGGAGCGCTCGCTGGAACTCGAGGAGACAGAAACCTTCCTTAATTCGGTCATTGAAAGTATGCCAAACATGCTCTTTGTAAAAGATGCGGAAGAACTGCGCTTTGTGCGATGGAATAAGGCGGCAGAAGAGATTGCTGGCTTCTCACAAGAACAGATGCTCGGTAAAAACGACTATGATTTTTTTCCAAAAGAAGAAGCAGATTTCTTCACCTCGAAGGATCGCCAGGTGTTGACAGAGGGAAATCCGATCGATATTGCCGAGGAAACTCTTGTTACACCCCACCGCGGCGCGCGATTAATGCACACTCGCAAGGCTCCTGTATACGGACTGGATGGCAAACCGAAATATTTGCTTGGCGTGGCTGAAGATATCACGGAGCAGAAGAAAGCAGAAGAAGCCCTCGCACGCCGCGCCACAGAATTGGCAACCGTAGCGCAGGTAAATACAACAGCTTCGACGGTGCTCGACCCTGATAAGCTCTTGCAGGCTGTGGTCGATCTCACCAAGGAACGCTTCGGACTTTATCATGCTCACATCTACCTGACGAATGAATCGTGGAACACCTTGCTTCTTGCAGCGGGTGCAGGCGAAATCGGACGACAAATGGTGTCCGACGGTTGGAATATCCCCATAGATCATGAGCAGTCTATTGTGGCAAGAGCTGCTCGCAGTAAACAGTCTGTGATTGCCAATGATTTAGTCCGCGATACAAACTCCACATTCCTGTCTCATCAGCTTCTGCCAGATACGCGCTCGGAAATGGCAGTTCCGATGATTATCGGGGATCAGGTACTGGGTGTATTTGATGTCCAGTCCGATACAGTCAACTATTTTTCAGCAGAGGATGCTCATATCTTCACAACCTTGGCTACGCAAACTGCCATCGCCTTGCAGAATGCCCGGCTGTATGCAGAACAGGCAGCAACTCTTACGCAGTTGCGCGAACTCGATAAACTGAAATCGTCCTTCCTCGCTAATATGTCACATGAGTTGCGCACACCTTTGAACTCCATCCTTGGCTTTACCGATGTGATGCTGGAAGGCTTGGATGGACCGTTGACTGACTATATGGAAAACGATCTGCGCCTTGTCCAGAAGAACGGACAGCATCTTTTGCATCTCATCAACGATGTATTGGATATGGCAAAGATTGAAGCAGGAAAAATGAACCTGCATCCTGAAATCTTCAAAGTTCATGAACTTCTTCATGAAGTGACGGGCATCACATCCACGCTGGCAAGCGATAAGAATCTTTCCCTCTTTATCGAAGAGGTTTCGGATCAAGATGTGGAAATCTATGCAGATCACACCCGGTTGCGTCAGGTGATGATCAATCTCGTCAACAACGCTATTAAATTTACAGAGAAGGGCGAGGTCTGTCTGTCTACGAAAGCGATAGAGGGCGGTCGAGTATTAGTCAGTGTGAAAGACACAGGCATTGGTATTCCGCCGGAAAAACTCGACTCGATCTTCCAGGAGTTCACGCAGGTTGATACCTCCACCACGCGCAAAGCAGGTGGGACGGGTTTGGGTCTTCCGATCAGTCGGCGCCTGGTGGAAATGCACGGCGGGCGTTTGTGGGCGGAGAGCACCGGTGTGGAAGGGGAAGGCGCTAGCTTCTATGTGGAACTCCCTGTGGAAGCCCGCATTACAGAAGTGATTGAGAAGCAGGAGAAATAAGATGGCAGCGCCCAAGTATCTTGAGTGCAACCACTGCGGTCACCAACAGCCTTATGAGCCGTTCGTTCCCGCGGTTTGCAAAATGTGCGAATCGCAATGGCTGGAAGCGCGCTATGATTATGATGCGTTCAAACGCGAAATCCTGCGCGGACTTCCAGATCGTCCATCCAACATGTGGCGCTATCAAGATGTGCTGCCGCTGAATGATCCTGTTTCTTTGGATCTTTACCCTGCCGGTGGCACACCGCTCTGGCTATCGCAGCGATTTGCTCCTCCGCTTGGGCACCCCTGTATTTACATCAAAGACGAGCGCTACGGACCCACCTCCTCGTTCAAAGATCGCCAGGCAGCCGGGGCAGTCGCTGCGATGCTCGAACGAGGCGTGAAGGAAGCCGTGATTGCCTCAACAGGCAATGCCGCCGTCGCCTATGCCGCGGCGTGTGCGCGGGCAGGAATCAAGCTCTGGGTGTTCATGACCAGCCTCGTGCCCCAGGAAAAGTTGCGCGAAGCCGCTTTGTTCGGCGCTGAAGTGATTCGCGTCAGCGGCAACTATGACCAGACCAAGCAGATCGCCTCTCAGTTCGCGCAGCGCCGTCATCTCCTTCTTGATCGCGGCGCGACGTCGATCCCTGCACGTGAATCGATGAAGACCATCGCCTATGAAATCGTGGAACAGCTCGGCTGGCACGCGCCCGATTGGTACATCCAGGCCGTCAGCGGCGGGTTGGGACCGTTGGGAGTGTATCAGGGCTTCAAAGAATTATTGACCATGGGGTTGATCCATCGAATTCCCAAACTGGGAATCATCCAGGCAGAAGGATGTGCCCCGATGGTCAACGCGTTCAAAGCCGGTAAAGATGTCGCTGAGGCTGTGATTCCGGAAACGAACATTATTATCTTGTCAACGGGCGATCCCGGTAAAGCTTATACGTATTTATGGAATCTCACGCAGCAGTTTGGTGGTACGATGGAGTCCGTCACAGATGCCGAAGCCTTCGCGGCGATGCGCTCCCTGGCGAAAACCGAGGGGATGGCTGTGGAACCGGCAACCGCCGTCGCCTTCGCGGGACTCGAGAAGTTGATCCGCAATGGCACAATCCAATCCGAGGAAAGAGTTGTCGTTAACTGTACAGGGCATACGTTCCCCGTCGAAAAACATGTGCTTGGCGATCAATGGGCAGTAGATGTACACTTAAGTAAAGATCAGTCTCCGGCTCCTCGCGAGGGCTTGCAAGCTGCCCTGGAACACCTCGACGAAAGAACTACGACAGTTTTGCTGATCGATGACAATCCAGATGATGCCCTATTGATCCGTCGTCTGCTAGAAGGCCGCAAAGCCTATCGGGTCTATCATGCCAAGGATGGTTGGGAGGGTCTCTCAATGGCGCGGCAGAAGTTACCTGACCTCATCGTTTCAGATCTCACCATGCCTGGCATTGATGGGTTCGGTCTTGTGGAAGAACTCAAGCTGGACCCGCGCACCAAGGATATCCCGGTCGTAGTCGTCAGCGCAAAGGATATTACCTGGGAAGAACGAAAGAGATTGAACGGTCATATTCAAGCCGTTTATCAAAAAGGATCGCTCTCCACGAAAAAGTTCGTAGACCAGGTGATCACCGTGATCGAAGAATATAATGAACCGCAGGAAAGGCAGACATGACGCCGACTGTCCTCTATATTGAGGATCACCCGGATAACATGACACTCGTCCGGCGAATACTCTACTCCGAGAGTTATACGTTGATCGAAGCCAAAACCGGCTTTCAGGGAATCTGGATTGCAGAAAACCAGGATGTAGACGTGATCTTGCTGGATATCAACCTCCCGGACATTGACGGGTATGAAGTTGCCCGGCGGCTGCGCACCAGCAAAAAGACCAAACTGGCTCACATACCGATTGTCGCTGTGACAGCGCATGCCATGAAAGGCGATGATCGAAAAATCCTGGATGCAGGCGTCGATATTTATCTATCCAAGCCCATTAATATCCAGGAGCTATTGCACACAGTCGCAGGCTTAATTAAGTAAATAAGAGGTATCAACTTATGACATACAATATTTTATATATTGAGGATAATCCGGACAACATGATGCTGGTGCAGCGCGCCTTGGAAGCCCGCGGGTATCGTCTTTTGAAAGCCATGAAGGGCATGGATGGCGTTGCCACCGCGGAAAGCGAACATGTGGACCTCATCTTATTGGACATTAACCTCCCTGATATTGATGGATACGAGGTGGCGCGCCGTTTGCGTTCCAGTTCCAAACATGAATTGACGCGAGTGCCGATTATTGCGGTTACAGCCAATGCTCTCAAGGGCGATGCAGAAAAAGCCCTGGAGGCTGGCTGCGACGTGTATATGTCGAAACCGATCAATATTCGGGAACTGTGGGCGCGAGTGGAAGCATTCGTTCCCATGCCATGAGAATTATGATGATCTATTGGAAAAACCAAGAATACAATGAACGTGATGTGGCTCTTGCATCCCGTTCTCGGGTATGTCCATGAGCTTTTCCTATCTCTCTCACCTGGAATGCTCGGGGTGCGGTAAGAAATATTCTTACGACGAGATCCATACCTTCTGCCCCATCTGCCAGTCACCTCTCCTGTCTTATTATGATTTGAAAAAGGCATGCAAAGAAGTGGACCGCGAGGAAATCACTCACCGAAGAAAAGGCATGTGGCGCTGGCGGGAATTGCTCCCGGTTCTACAGGAAGAAAACCAGATTTTCCTTGGGGAAGGGGATACGCCCTTACTTTCCCTGCCCCGCTTGCAGAATGAGCTTGAGCTTTTTAACCTTTATGTGAAGGATGAAAGCAGTAACCCGACTGGTTCCTTTAAGGCGCGCGGGTTAGCTGCCGCCGTTTCAAAAGCGAAAGAACTGGGTGTAGAAAAAGTCATTATCCCTACCGCCGGTAATGCAGGTGGGGCGATGGCCGCCTATGCAGCCCGGGCAGGTTTGCGAGCGCATATTTTTATGCCGAAAGATACCCCGTTTGCCAACATTGAAGAGAGTCGCATGGCCGGTGCAGAGGTCATCCTGGTGGATGGACTGATTAGTGACGCGGCAGGCATGGCTGGGGAAAAGGCGCGTGCCGAAGGCTGGTTTGATGTTTCGACATTCAAGGAGCCCTATCGCGTCGAGGGAAAAAAAGTGATGGGATACGAATTGGCGGAATCGTTCGGCTGGCAACTTCCGGACGTGATCGTCTATCCCACCGGCGGTGGCACAGGGTTGGTCGGGATGTGGAAAGCCTTTGCAGAACTCGAAGCCTTAGGTTGGTTGGAAAATACAAAACGACCGCGCATGGTCTCCGTGCAGGCAGATGGCTGCGCTCCTGTCGTAAAAGCCTTTCAGAAGGGCGCCTCCTTTTGCGACTTCTGGACAAATGCCCATACCCTTGCTTCAGGTTTACGGGTGCCTAAAAGTTTTGCCGATCATATCATCCTGAAAGATATCTACGAAAGTGAAGGAACCGCGATCGCTGTCAGTGATGAATCTATTTTAGAATCACAAAAACAACTTGCGAGTATGGAAGGAATTTTCGCGGCACCTGAAGGCGCAGCGACCCTCGCTGCTCTCAAAGAATTGATCACGCAGGGCTGGGTGCATCCTGAGGAAAAAATCGTGCTATTCAACACGGGGTCCGGGCTGAAATATCTCGATCATAAAAGCTGAAGACTGATCAAGATACACAACAGGGCGACACTAAAAGTGTCGCCCTGTTGTGTTTTGTAGTAACGACTTCAGTCAATACTATTATTTTTAGGGTTGCGAGCCAATGTCAAAGCTTGGCACCGCGCCATTATTGAAGATCAAATTTGGAAACACACCATCTTGTGTAAAGATCAGCTTATCTGTTTCCTTGATTGATTGGGCATTTGCCAGGGCGATTTGCAGGGTTACATAGTCCGGGTTAGCGGCGTAGAGTTGTGCCAGGGCAATCTCTTTTGCGAGATCGATTTGTGCCTGTTCATCAGCCACCTGCTGCTGCGCCTGGGTGAGTTCCAGCTGCGCCTGAGCGTTGACCGTTTCCTGCTCGATCACAGCCAGCTGCGCTTCCAACTGCTGCTGCTTGAGCTGTTGCAGGGTGACCTGCTGACGTGCCTCTTCTTGGAGCTTCGATTGCTCCACACGGATGCGCCCTTCCTCGACAGCCTGTTGTGCCAGCGATTCCTGCTGCGCCTTTTCCACATCTTGTTTGGCTTTCTCAGTCAGCAGCCGGCTTTGAACGATGGCATCCAATGCTGCCTGTACTTCGGGCGAAATGGTCACCTGCGGGACGGCTACATTTCTCACTTCCAGCCCAAGCGGTTCCGCCAGGCTGCTTAACTCCTCGTCAATACAGGCACGAAGAGCGTCGCGTCCGGAGCCAATGACAGCTTCATCGAACTTCTTATCACCCACACATACCTTCATCGCCTGAAGGGTGAAAGCCATCATACGCTGCTGCAGCGAATTGTCATCGGTATAAATGCCGCGATAGCGGGCATAGTTGGATCTCACGAGATCCGTTTCGCTCGGGCGGAAGACGTCGGCAGTCACTTGAAGTCCAATACGCTGCTTATCCGAAGTGATCAGCTCCGGATCATCCACAGTGATGGCAACCGCACTCGTCTTGATCTTGACCAGCTCAACAAACAAACCAAGATCGTAAGCAATACCAGGTTGCTTCACGCCCTGGATTTGGCCTGCCTCAATGGCAATGCCCACCTCATCGTTATTAATAACCTCAAAATACCAGAAAGACCGGATGACTGTAGCAAGTACAATGACACCAATCAATGTCACCATACCCCAGATCAGCCACTTGGGAAATGAAATGGAACGCATGATGTTTTCTCCTTTGGATTTCGTTTCGAGTTTCTGCTTTTTCATCGTGGATGCCCACTTTTGACGTTAATGCTGGGGCAGATTTTATCATTGACAAAAGCGAATCATCCTTACCAAACAAATCTGTAACCGTCCTGTATGGTAGTATATACGGGCGAGTCAGTACAAAGTTTCAAGAGGCAACTATGCACCGACGTTCCGGAATCTTGTTTCTGGTTTTGATTCTCTCCGCTTGCGCTTCTTCAGTCCCGACGCAACGCTCAGTTCCCCCAACTATATCGGCTGTTCCTACTCAAACGCTTCTCCCCTCTGCTACACCCAGCCCGACCCCTGTCCCTGGCACACTCTTTGTGGATGCATCTCAATCCCTCGGACCGATCAGCCCGCTGGTTTATGGATCAAACTACGGTCCCTGGCTGACCGTTCCTTTTTATATGCTGCCTCAAGCCTATGCGTCAGGCATTACGATTCTAAGATTTCCTGCTGGCGCATGGGGCGATCATAATAATGTGACACCCCTGCAAATTGATCAATTCATGGATTTCGCCAATCAAGTGGGCGCGACAGCGATCTTTCATGTTCGTTTGCTTGGCGGGACGCCGGAACAGGCTGCTGAGATGGTTCGCTATACCAATGTAGAGAAAAAATATAACGTACGATATTGGTCGATTGGCAACGAACCCACTTTATTCGATGCAGAATTAAAGAACAGAGGTGAATCGTATGACAGAGAACGCTTCAATACGGAGTGGCGCACCTTCGCCGAGGCAATGAAGAACGTGGATCCCACTATTCAACTAGTAGGCGCTGAAATCAATCAATTCAGTTTTGATCCCTCTCCAGATGCAACCACCAACTTTGGGCCACGAGATGAAGAGTGGTTTATCGAATTCCTCAAGACAAACGGGGACATGGTCGACATCGTTTCGTTTCATCGTTACCCATTTCCACAGTCGAGGACGTCGGGTCCACCTTCCATTGACGAATTACGGCAAAATGCTCAAGAGTGGGATAAGATTATTATTCATGCACGTGAGTTAATCAATCAATATGCAGGTCGTGACCTGCCAATCGCTGTGACCGAGTTCAACTCTGCGTATGATAAATCGGTTGGAGGGGAAGCCACACCCGATTCCCATTACAATGCCATCTGGTTAGCCGATGTTCTGGGGCGAATGATCAAGAATGACGTTTTTATGGCAAATGAATGGGCGCTCACGGCCAAAGGCGGATTTGGCGGGCTGGGACTCATTGGGGGGCTGGATGCGTATCCCGCGTATTACACCTACCAGTTATACAAAAAGTTTGGAAATGAGCTGATATATTCGTCCTCTGACGATCCTGATCTTTCGGTTTATGCCGCACGCAACGAAGATGGCGCCTTGACAATTCTAGTGATCAACCTTTCCTCAGGACAAAAGACCAAACCTCTCCAGATCGAGGGTCAAACTTCCATTTCTGCGGATGTATGGCTGTTCGACCAGACTCACAAGGCAGAAAATGTCGGAACGACGGAATTATCTGACTCTATTACGGTCCCGCCCCAATCCATCAATCTCTTCATAGTTCCATAAGTAAATGTATGTAACGGTCAAAGCGCTCCTAAAGTTGGATAACAGATTTTTTAAGATAAGCGTTGGTTGACTCTCATGTAAATTTATGAAATAATGTAAACGGTTACAGTAAACGGTTACATAAAAATGACTCGGCGTTCCTCCTCGGTGACAATTCGTGATGTGGCTCGACAGGCAGGTGTGTCGGTTGCCACGGTGAGCCGCTTTATTAACCGAAATGCGCCAGTTTCTGCTGAGGTTGCCGAGCGCTTAAACCAGGTCATGACCGAGCTACGGTATGTGCCCCATGCGGCGGCTCGAAACCTGGCAAGCCGCAAGACTCGTGTCATCGGTTTATTACTCAACAATCTGCACAATGACTTCTTTGTTCCCCTTTTGAATGGCGTAGAAGCAGTTGTTCGCAAAAAAGAGTATAACTTGATTGTCGCCACCTATCACGCAAATAGCCGGAATGCGATGCCCCCACCGATTGGCCCGCATAATACGGATGGGCTGCTGGTTTTTTCCGATGGCTTGATCGACGAGGACCTGGCGAATTTGACTACAAGCGGTTTCCCCATGGTCTTGGTGCACAGGACCTCTCCCCCGAATTTAGGAATTCCCAGTGTAACGGTTGAAAATATAGAAATTACCCACCAGTTGGTGGAGCACCTGATCCAGGTTCATGGGAAGCGCCGCATCTTGTTTATGCGGGGTCCGCTTCACCAGGAAGATTCCGTGCGGCGGGAAATGGGCTACAAATCTGCGCTAGCGGCAAACGGAATTCCTTTTGATGAAAAACTGGTTCTGAATGGAGAATTCGAACGCGACATCGCCTTCCAGGTTTTGAACGATTTTTTGAGCAACGGAAAGCACGTCGCGTTCGATGCTGTATTTACCGGCGATGATGATGCAGCTATTGGTGTCATGAAAGCCCTTCATGAGCATAAGTATCGCATTCCTGAAGATGTAGCTGTCATCGGATTTGACGACCTTGGTTTTGCACCTTTCTTAAACCCCCCTCTCACAACTGTTCGCGCCCCTACAGAGTCGGTAGGCAAAATTGCCACAGAACGATTATTCGAGCTCTTGGAGAACCAGGCGTCGAATGGAGCAGTCGTCCTGCCTACTGAAATCATTTTCCGTCGTTCGTGTGGTTGTCCAGCATGAAATCCGTCTGTGTAAAGGAGGTGATTGCCGCACCCGTACTCTTGTTTTGCGAATGTTTTCGAATTTTATTCATCAAATCTCTAAGTAGAGGAGAAAATTCACCATGAAGAAACTTTTGTACGTTCTGTCCTTGCTGATCATCGCCTCGTTGATGCTGACAGCATGTGGTGGTGGCGCTCCTGCAACGCAGCCTCCCGCTGCAACAGAAGAGCCGGCAGCCACCGAACCCGCCGCGACAGAGGAACCAGCAGCCACTGAACCCGCCGCAACAGAAGAACCCGGCGCAACAGAAGCCCCGGCGGCAACCCCCACCCTCACACCCTACCCCGTTGCGGAATGCGAAGGCGGCAAAGTTTGTATCCGCTGGTTCGTAGGCTTGGGCACCGGCACCGATGCACCGCAGATCGAAACGCAGGAAGAGGTCGTAGCCGATTTCAACGCCTCTCAGGATCGAATTCAGCTGATCCTCGAGATCGTTCCCTTCAACAGCGCCCGTGACGTGTTGTCGACGCAGATCGCTTCCGGCGCCGGCCCCGACATCGTCGGACCTGTGGGCTGGGGTGGTTCCAATGACTTCTACGGACAGTGGCTTGATATTACACCCCAGATTGAATCGTCTGGTTTCGATACCTCGATCTTCGATCCCGCCCTCATCAAGTTCTACCAGACCGAAGAAGGTCAGGTGGGGTTGCCCTTCGCCGTTTTCCCCGGTGCGATGTATTTCGTCCCTGCCCTGTTTGACGAGGCTGGTCTCAACTACCCTCCTCAAACCTACGGTGAGAAATATGTGATGCCCGATGGAAGCGAAGTGGACTGGAACTGGGATACGATTACCCAAATTGCCAAGATCTTGACCGTGGATGTAAACGGCAACGATGCCACCATGGCAGAATTCGATCCCACCCAGATCGTCCAGGTCGGCTACAACCCACAGTGGCAATCCATTCAATCCATTGGTACTTTCTATGGTGGCGCTGCCAAGATCTACTCCGGCGATAGCAAGGGCAATTACGAAGCCACGATCCCCGACAGCTGGAAGGAAGCATTCCAGTGGTACTATGATGGAATGTGGGGCGATCAACCCTTCATTGCAAGTGGACCTCTGGCTGGTTCCCCTGAATTCCTCGCTGGCAACGTCTTCAACTCCGGCAAGGCTGCGATGGGCCTGACCCAGACCTGGTACACCTGCTGCTTGGGCGAATTCCGCGATGCTGGAAATGAATTCCAGCTTGGCATTCAGCCCATCGGCGCGAATGGGGAAGTCAGCGGCCGTGTGGATGCCGACACCTTCCGCATCTGGAAGGGCACCCCGAACCCGAACGAAGCTTTTGAAGTTTTGGCGTATCTGATCACCACCGGTGCGGACAAATTGCTGCCTGTCTATGGTGCGATGCCCGCTATTCCCGAAAAGACCCAGGCGTTCTTTGATCAGAAGAGCAAGGATTATCCCTTCGTCACACAGGAAAGCTGGGATGTATTCCTTCAGGGTCTTGCTTACCCCGATACGCCCAGCTCCGAGCAATATCACCCGAACTCCATCAAAGCCAATCAGCGCTACGCCACCTTCCTGGACTTGCTGAACAACACGCCAGACCTCGATTTCGACGCCGAGTTCCAGAAATTGGTGGACGATTTGAACACCATTTATAACGAGTAAAACAGTACGTGTATAATTCCGGTGGGTCGGCTTGCAGCCGACCCACCGGTACCATTTATCAGGAAAGGAACATCCCATGCTTGAAGAGCTTTCAAATTTTCGAAAAGTACTGCCAACGGTAAAGTCATTACGCAATCTTTCGCCACTGGCACGCCGCGAAGCCAGGCTGGGAATGTTATTCCTCTCTCCCTGGATTTTCGGCTTCTTAGCATTCACGCTACTCCCCATGCTAGCGACGCTGTTCTTCAGTTTCCTCAATCTGAAGATTACTGACGGGATTTTAAGTGCTCCAGATTTTGCCGGGCTTGAAAACTATCAACGATTGTTTCAAGATCCCCAGGTATGGAGCGCGAGCACGACACCCGGGTCACTCTGGGTGACGATCAAGTTCGGTCTCTTTGCCTTGCCGATTGGTATTTTTCTGCCTTTGGGGATTGCTGTACTGATGAACAACAAGCATCTTAAAGGGCAAATGTTTTTCCGAAGCATGTTTTACATGCCTTACATTGTTCCTTTTGTTGCGGCAGTTTTTATTTGGGGTGGAATGCTCAACCCGGAAAGCGGCTGGATCAATCGAGCGCTGATCTTTCTTGGTATGCCCAAGGAGAGTGTCCCCACCTGGGCGAACGATGTCAACTGGGTCTATCCTACATATGTCATTATGGGAATCTGGGGGATCGGGAATGCCATGTTAATCATGCTGGCAGGCTTGCAGGGGGTTCCTACCGAACTTTACGACGCTGCAAAAGTAGATGGCGCGAATGGCTGGCAAACCTTCTGGAAGGTCACTTTTCCGATGATTTCGCCGGTCATTTTTTATAACGTTGTATTAAGTGTGGTGGGATTATTTCAGTATTTCTTGGTGCCGCTGGTGGTCAATCAGGGGACGGGGCGGCCGGGGGGTGCGACCTTTTTCTATAACTTATACCTGTATAAAACATTCTTTACCTACCAAGATATGTCGTATGGCTCAACGCTCGCCTGGTTCCTTTTTGCAGTGATCCTGGTGGTGACCATCGTTTTGTTCGGTACGGCAAAATACTGGGTGTACTATGCCGGAGAATCAAGGAGCTGAGATATGGCTAACAAAGAATTAACACGACCAATAGAACAAAGCCGACAAGCCATTACTGTAAACCGCTCGCTGGCGCAGGGCCTGCGAAAAGGCATTAACATCACTTTTGTAACAGGCCTCACTCTCGCCATTTTGGTGATTTTCCTGGCGCCCTTTTTATTCATGATATTTACCTCCCTGAAGACACAGGGACAGATCTCACAGTTAGGCGCGCCCATCTGGCCTGCTAAACCCACCACCTATGAACACAACGGCGAGGCATTGGAGATGTTCCGCGTACCAATGTCCGCCTGTGAAGGTGCCAACTCAGGCGATACCTCTGTGAAGAATCTGGCGATTGTCAAAAAGGGGCGGCAGCAAAGTGTCTTCATGGATCCCGCCAATCTGGCAGCCGGCGAATTTAACTGTAAGGTCTCGTGGCGCGCCCTGGATCGTCCATGGATTTTCTCACCAACGTGGGAGAACTACAGCAGGGTTTGGGACACAATTGATATGCCGCGCCTGATGTGGAATACCACGTTCTATGCCATCATGACCGAAATCGGGGTACTTATTTCCTGCACGCTTGTGGCTTATGGCTTCTCACGTTTCCGCTTCCCGGGCAGGGATTTTCTGTTCATCATTTTGATCGCAACGATCTTCCTGCCAGTGGCAGTCACGATCATCCCAACCTATGCGTTCTTCCAAAAAATTGGCTGGTTGGGCACGTGGCTTCCATTGATCGTCCCTGCTTTCTTCGCCAACGCCTATGATGTTTTCCTGCTGCGCCAGTATTTCATGACGCTGCCGCGTGAGCTGGACGAAGCCGCCATGATTGACGGCGCCAGCCCATTCCGGGTGTTATGGTCGGTCATTATTCCACAGTCGTATCCTGCGCTGATGGCGGTGACGGTATTCCATATTGTTTTCGCCTGGAATGATTACTTCGGACCCCTTATTTATCTTTCGACCGCACGCGATAAATGGCCAATTTCGGTGGCACTTGCAAATTTCAATGGCATTTACGGACAGCAGCCGCAATTGATCCAGGCGGGCGCGTTGATGGCACTGATCGCTCCATTGATCCTCTTCATGGTGGCGCAGCGTTTCTTCGTGCAAGGGATCGTCGTGACCGGAGTCGAAAAATAACATGCTCAAAGTGGCGGTCATTGGCGGTGGATCGACCTATACTCCGGAGCTCGTCAATGGCTTCCTGGCTCGGATAGCGGAATTTCCGCTCGATGAACTTTGGTTAATGGACATTGATGAAGACCGATTACAGGTCGTTGGCAGTTTCGCGCAGCGTATGGTAGAAGCCAAAGGCTCGCCATTCAAAGTCATCCTCTCCGCCAACCAGAGAGAATCCATTCAGGATGCAGATTATGTGACCACGCAATTGCGCGTGGGGCACATGGAAGCGCGCCGCCGTGATGAGTACCTCGGTCTGCGGCATGGCTTGATCGGGCAGGAAACCACCGGCGTCGGTGGGATGGGCAAAGCCCTTCGTACAATTCCGGTCATCTTGAAGATCGCGCAGGATATCCAC
>DASSBC010000048.1:0-45138 GCA_035699125.1 Anaerolineales bacterium | reverse complement strand
TGATTTGAAATTCCCGGCTCGCCCACGTGAAAAACGAAGCTACACTGATATAGAGGTTGTAAACAGTTTTTGGAGAAAGTTTCTTATCGTTATTACCGGTAATGCGTCGTGGAACATAATCAGTGCGTAGATGATTCAAGTACGCCAGGATATGTGTGGTTTCCACTGCGGCAACATCCACATCCCCCTGATACTCGATCCAGAGCTTTAAATCGTGGTCATAGCCGGATACGGTGACGGGCGACAAACCTTCAGCACTTTTATACTGAAGGAATCCTACGGTCGCCTTGCTCAAGCTCAAGCCTGTAGGTCGCTGGTTCATAGAAAATCTCCTTTTTTGGGAGACTCTCTGAATCAAAAACCGCCGGGCCTGCCTGTTTAGGATAGCCTGGCGGTCTTCGATTGTCACGTAGTAGCGGGGGCAGGACTTGAACCTGCGACCTTCGGGTTATGAGCCCGACGAGCTGCCACTGCTCCACCCCGCATCGATTGGTTGAGCCCGCCGATAATACCATGCCTGGTATGTCACGTCAAGCAATAAAGTATTAACTTTATATAATAGTTCATTGGTATCTATTACATGATTTTTATCTTGATAAGATTTTGAGTTTGTAGTTTAATCGGCGCTACCTTACAGGGTGCCGCGTAATATCCTTGTGTTCGATGAAAGCTTCTCATACCAATTTCAAACAGATAGCTGACGTCTTTGCAAAACAAGCGGCGAAAATTTCAATCTCCTTGCAAGACGAAGATCGCGTGCTGCTGGAAAACTTTTGTTAAGATTTAAGGTATAATGAATTTGTTGCGGTGATCACACGACGTCGCAGCACGTTTTATTTTTATAAATGAAAAACACCACCCTTTTGGTTATCGAAGGAAGACACGCAGAAATCCCTTCTTTTGCGCAAGACTTGCAAAAGAAGGGATTTGATGTTGTTTCGGCACAAAATGGCAGCGAGGCTGTTTCACAGTTGAAACAAACGAATCCGAGCCTTGTAGTCGTCAACGCGCCATCCATGAGAAGCACGGGGATTCGGATTTGTTTGTCAATTCGCAAGAAGGACTCAAAAATTCCCATTATCTTAATTGTAGAGAACGATCAAAAATCTGTAGATAAGGAACTGGCTGATTCCATTCTGGCATTGCCGTTTACTGTACAAAAACTTGTGAACCGCATTAAGGCACTCATGCCCGGAGATGGAGATAACGTTGTGAGCGTGGGCCCGATTCGTCTGGATCTAGAGAATCGCCGCGTGCGCAGCCTTGGCAAGAACACGAAGCTGACCCCGCGCCTGATTACACTCTTGCAAATCCTGATGGACAAGCATGGAGAAGTGGTCGAACGCGAAGCATTGTTCAAAAAAGTCTGGGAAACAAACTACACCGGTGACACCCGTACACTTGACGTTCACATTTCCTGGCTGCGACGTGCCATCGAGCTTGACCCCGATAATCCCAAGTTTCTCAAGACGATCCGCGGTGTTGGGTATCGTTTAGATGTTTAGCTGAAAGAGTTCCCCCTGAGAGGTCACAAGCCGGACGCACAGATTGCTGCCGGCTTTTATGTTTAATTCATAGGGAATCCTTCCCTTCCGAATCGGACGGCTCGCCTGTGCTGCGCTCTTAAAGAGTGCACCATCCCAATTTGGATCCACCTCCCAATAATCCAGGTCGAGATCGGTATGCAAAACAACTGTTTCATTTCGTAGGCGAGCTTTTGTCGTCTTCTGAGCGGGCAAGACGGGAATGAAAAGCTGCGCATCATGGTCCAGTGAAAAAACGGCTTCCGAACGAGTAAGTCTACTGCGAGTAGTGTGGATCGCCCGGAACGTATCATCACAGGCAATGTACCTGCGTCCATGCCGGGTGGCAACAAACGGCATCGTTCCCGACCCGCAAAAAAAGTCTGCAACCAGGTCCCCTGGGTTTGAGGAAGCCAATAGGATTCGCTCTAATAACGCAATAGGCTTTTGCGTGGGGTAACCAGTTCGTTCATTATGCAATCGGGCAATGACAGGGAAATACCACCAATCCTCTGGCACTTTACCGCGTTCCAGATCAGGCATTTTCCCGAACCCCGCCTTGAGAGAAGAGTTAAATGTCTTTATTGTATTCTCGTTATATGGCTCACGAACAGCATCAACGTTAAATGTGTACTTTTCTCCCTTTACATACGCCAAAATCGTGTCGTGCTTGCGATTGAATGCCCGGCGGATAGGCGAGGGACCATGATACGCCCAGATGATTTCGTTCAATAAATGGTCACCGCCGAAAATTTCATCGAGCAGCAGGCGGGCATAGGCATCTGCGTGCCAGTCAAGATGAAGATAAAGAGTTCCATTTGGTGAGAGCAGACGATACATTAGCATCAGGCGCTGGTAAAGGAAATCCAGATAAGAATCCAGGTTGTCCCAATGATCGTGGTATCCCTCTGCCAGTTTCCACTGCCCGGGCTTCCGTGAGTCCTCGCCGCGCCCTATACGGGCAGGGTATTTCCGGTTGGTAAAAAAAGGTGGGTCTGCGTAAATGAGATGGATTTTCCCCTCGTAGTCGGGCAGCAGCGCGGTCATGATGGACAGATTGTTCCCTAATATCAAGCGACTGGCAGGGTCAGTGCTTGGATAGCCACATCCCTTAGGGAAAACAAGGGAGTCCTTAACTATCAAAGCAGGCTCATTTTGCGTGAGTTTTTTTCCCGGCCAGGTTAATTGAGGCATGGTTAGTAATGGATTTGCACTAACGTTCCATATCCGCGATTGGTGTAATTGCCGATCTCATGTTTCGGAAGCGCCCAGCGAAACAGCCATTTCGCTTCCTCGGTGCGCATATTGATACATCCATGGCTCATGGGTACACCGAAGTTTTCATGCCAATACGTACCGTGAAATGCATGTCCTTGAGCAGTAAAAAAACAAGTCCAGGGCACACCGGGAAGCTCATAATCGTCGGCATCGGCAAATAGATTCCCATTCCCCATATGTTTTGCCGGGTCTTTTTCAAGAATACGAAATTCTCCCTGAGGCGTTTTGGTCGAGAGCCCATCCTTGCCACGCGGACCATTCGGAATCCCAGAGGAAATCGTCGTTTTGAGCACCTGTTGGTCGTTCTCGTAGGCGGTCAACACCTGAGTGGTCAGGTTGACTTCGACGCGCTTGTCTTCAAGCGGAACCTCCGGAGAAATTGGCGCTAATTCCTCCAATGGAATGGGACGCACATGCAACGGGTCAATATGATATAAACCGGCTAAATCATCATTGACACGATACCATGGCTCACCGGTGGGTCCCACTTCGATCGCTTCTACCAGATGAACAGATCCGTAATACAGGCGGAAACCAAGCTTTTGCCATCCATAGGCTTTACTGGTTCGCCAGGGCTCGGTGAACGGAACTGTTACCTCGACCGGCCGGCGCAATCCTTCGTCAATCCCAAGCGATGACAACGTCTCATTAAAGAGCATTTTCACACGTTGTAAGTGTGATCTGTGAATATACCCGCCCCAGACACGGTACCAGACCGGGTTGTGGGCTGGTTCGTCGACTTTCACTTCTTCATACACGTGGAGCAATTCGTCGCGGTACCAGGTGGACTTGATAGAACTTTTATCACTTGGCCTGTTATATACACTTACCGAGTTTGTCGCTACACGCACAATAAAACTATCGTCAAAGCCAGCCAGGTTTTTTAAGGAGGGCGAGAAGGCAAGAGACCCCAGGCTTACCCCGCCCAGTTTTAGGAAATCGCGTCGAGACAGGCGATTATCATCTGTGGAAAAGGTTCTCATGATAAATGGATTCTAATCGAAAACAGCCTTTTTTTCAGACTGTCTCATAATTTCTAAATTAGCTCTTATTAACGCAACTACCCTCCAACAATGGAGGGTAGTTGATTCGGGATTCAATTGTCTAGTTAAGATTCAACGGCTTCTGGCAGGAGACCTTGAAATTTGATCTCGAGCGCCATTGTGTGTGCACAGCGTTTGTGCGTCATGAAAAATTCGCAATCGCAATTGAACTGACCATTGTCAAAGGTTACATGGTGATTGTTGTTATCGCCATGAAAGGTAACATCGAACTTGTTTAGGAGGAAACGATTTTGCTCTTCCGCATAACGTTTTGCCTTTTCTCTTTTTCCGATCATTCCATAGTCCATGTTCAATCTCCTTTCAGGATTGGAAAATAAAAAGCACGCGAAGACGCGCGTGCTTTTCAACGGGGATAATTTCTTTGTAGGTCACGACTCGCATAGGATGTGTACCTCAATGATTTCAGTATATTCATAATCGAGGTACAAGTCAACACCTAAGGGAGTATAGCCATCGAATCGTACGGGAATCGTAAGGTTACATTAATCGGCGGGGGCAGCCGCCGGAAGGTGCTCATCCCCGTTGTAGGTGAGCAAAAGCGGCCATTTGCGGATAATTAGCCACATCCCAACAATGCAACCGATCCCACCGGTAATAATTGCCAGGGGAGCCCCGAATAACTGCGCCATAACCCCAGCTTCGACCTCCCCTAACTGGGGTCCTCCCTGGAAAAAAATCTGATTGACGCTGGTCATTCGCCCACGGATATGGTCAGGCGTCTGCAACTGGCGAATTGTATTTCGGATAATGGTACTGACCGAATCTGCCGCGCCCGTGACTGCCAGAGCAAACCACGCAAGGACCAGAGACCTGGTGGCGCCAAAGACGACCGTGGCCGCGCCGAAAACGATGACCGATCCCAGAAAAATCTGTCCCTGCCTGCGAATTTCGGGCAACTGCGAAACAAACAAGGCAGCAATCACAGCTCCCGCCGACTGCGCTGCTGAGAGCCATCCATATTCCACTACCCCAACATGTAGAACGTCACGGGCGATGATGGGCATCAACGTATTGGCAGAGGCAAAAAATGTAGCGACAAAATCCAACAGCATCGTCGAGATGATGATCGGTTTGCTCAGAATAAAGTTAATTCCCTCTTTAATTGAGTTCAAGCTCACGCCAGCGATCCGAGTGGTTTTTGTCTGCGAGACGGGACCAATAAGTATCAGGGCAATAATCACAGCAAAGTAGGAAATCGCGTCTATATAATAGACGGCTGCCTGCCCACCAAATGCGATGACAAATCCCGAAAGCGCCGGTCCGATAATTGCTCCCGTCTGCCAGGCAATGGACGTCATGCTGAAGGCGTTCGGCAAGTCTTTCGCCGGAACAAGATTTGGGACGAGCGCCTGACGTGAGGGGCTATCGAACGCTACGGTGACTGCCTGAAAAGCCGTGAGTGCATAAATCAGCCAGATGTTGATCTGCTCAAACTGGGTCAGTAAGCCCAAGGCAAGCGCCACCAACGCGGCCGCCGATTGGGTCACGAACATCACTCTACGGCGGTCAAAGGAATCGGCAATTACACCACCAACCAGCGAGAATATGACAATGGGCAAAATACGTGATAGTCCCACGCCGCCGAGCGCGATGGGCTGATCTGTCAGCGTGCGAATGTGCCAGAACAGCGCCCAGAGCTGCATCTGCGTTCCTGCAATAGAAAGCAATAGCCCCGCCCACAAATAGAAAAAACGGCGATGTTTTAGAGATGGTGGAATATGAATCATATCGAATCCTTACAGCATAAAGCAGAAGGCATGCCTTCTGCTTTGTGAGTTTGTAAATACGGGCTAGGTGCCCCAGTCTCTTAGATAGAGAAAGTCATAGCCTACTGTGCGGTTACTTACCTTTGCGATCGGGGGCATCATCCGCTTGAATTGAAACCGACGAACCCGCGTCATGACCGTGTTGACGAACATCCGGTCGAAGCCTTCTTCGATACATTCCTGCACGCTATAGCGCTGGTCAACAAGTAAAAACAGCAGCTTATCTACTTGCTCATACGTAAACCCCAGCTCGCTTTCATCAGTCTGCCCTACCCATAAGTCTGCGGAAGGAGGCTTGTCAACGATGGGGGCAGGGATATTTAATGCACGCGAAAGCTGCCGCACCTGTGTTTTATACAGGTCGCCAATCGGGTTTAGGGCAGATGCCATATCACCCCAAAGCGTGCTATAGCCTAAGAGGATTTCTGTCTTATTGCTGGTGCCAATGGGCAGACCTTTGAACACTTCGGACTGGTCGTATAAAACGATCATGCGAGATCGCGCCATAATGTTACCCTTACGCGTTTTTGACATATCGGGATCATAAGCGATGAGCGGATCTACCATCTCCGTAATCTCGATGGTTTTACTTTGCACCTTGAATTGATCGATCATCAGCTGAGCATGTTCAAGGGAATCCGGCGACGATGTTCGATATGGCAGGCGCAGAGCCAGCACGTTTTCGGGACCGAGAGCCTCGGCAGCGAGCGCGCAGGAAAGTGCCGAGTCCAGCCCACCTGACAGGTTGATCACAGCCCGCGCATAACCTACGCGCGTCACCTCGCTCTTGATAAAGCCAGTCAAAATCATCCGGGCAACATCTGTATTGATGACGAGATCTATCATTTTATTTTTGCAGGATTCGCTGTAATTCAGACATGGTCAGATTCGTCCGTTCATCGCGCAGTAACGGCAGCCGGGCGCGTGTACGGCGCAACTGATTCAGATCCAGTTCCACCAGCGTTAGCGCTTCTTCAAAGTAAGGACCCTGGACGAGCAATTCTCCATTCGGGTCATTGACTGTGGCGCCACCCCAAAAGTGCAAGCCATCCTCATAGCCCACGCGGTTGCAATGCGCCACAAAGGACGTAAACATACTGGCATATGCTTTACTCACCCGTTCCACCCAGCGGGCTGATTCCAATTTTTCTCGATCGGTCAACCCGCGTCCCGGCGAGGCAGAGGAAAAGAGCATGATATCTGCACCATCAAGCCAGAGCAAATAAGGAGGCGAAGCGTGCCAGAAGTCTTCGCAGATCAGCAATCCGGCGCGGCCAAAACGCGTGTCAAATGAACGGACCTTATCTCCCCAGGCAAAGAAACGCCCCTCATCAAACAGACCGTAGGTGGGCAAGTACACTTTATGGTGCACATGGAGAACACGCCCGCCTGAAAGATACGTGGAGGCAATGTAGAAGCGATGGCGATCATCCTCATCCACGAAGCCGATGACAAGGTCAAGGTCCTGGCTCGCTTTCAGCAGGTGTTTAAAAATGGGATCGTCTTCAGTCGGTCTATGGGCAACTGTGGCAACCAGGTCCTGCACGACATATCCCGTCAGAGAAAGCTCGGGGAAAACCACGAGATTCGCATTTTGTTCTTTCGCTTGCTTGATGTAGTTGAGGTGCTTTTCAAGATTTTCTTCGACGTCCCCCAGTGTTGTGGCAATCTGTGCAAGGGCAAGGCTAAGTTTCATCCACCGAATCTTACCACCAAATACTAGACCTCAAAGGTCTTGACGCCGTAAGGATCATATCAAGGAGTGAAGGTTGTGGCTTACCGCTCTAGCAAATTCTTCATGCCTTCAAGAACTGATTTCCAATTCTTCTCAGCATGTGCTTTTTCATCTTCTGAAGCGTTATTGTCTTGCTTGATCGTCACTTCCGTGCTATCTCCGCGATCTGACAACGAGTAGATAACAGTATGATAATTTTCCGGGCTATCCGGAGCACCTGAGAGGGGCGACCAGTGCGTGCTCCTTAATATTTTTTCCGGTTCAATCTCAAGAATCTTGCCCTTGTCTTCAAATGCCTTTCCTTCCCACTCACCCTTATAGATAATCGGGCTGCCAACTTTCCAATCGCTGATGACTTCTGTATTGAAAAGATATTGCTTGATGAGTTCTGGATTGACCAACGCCTGCCAAACCTTTGATACAGGGGCATGGATTGTGGTTGTGGCTTCCGCCACATAGTTTTTATTCATATTTTCCCTTTAGATATAGCCTAATCAGGAGCCTTTCTAAGATCGAGTGTTTTTAACTGCGCATCATTTCTAGTAGTTCGCTATCTCGCTCCTCTGTTTGCTGCAACAGAGACAGGAGCTTCTGCTTTTGCTCTATAAGCTTCTCAAACGTCTCGCGTATTCTAGGATGAGTCATCGCCTGTTCATCGTGCCGCCCCATTGGCAAATCGCGATGCCCAGCCATTTGGCTGGCAGTGGCTTCTAATTGGGTGGCTGCCTGTCGAAGTTGATTCACAAGGATTTCATATACGTCATATTCTGCTCGTGAGTTAGGGTCATTCAGATCGAGCGCTTTCATATGGACCTGAAGGTTTTCAGCCATCGCACTAATAAGCTGACTCACTCTCGCAGGGACGACGGAGTTTTCAGCGAGCCCTTTGCCGCAGGTCGGATATTCCGAGCCATCCATTTGCCTTTCCTTTCTATAACAACGCAAAGAATGAGCACATCCCCTCGTGAAGTGTTTTATCTTTGTTCATTCATTTTGCTGAAGATCCGTGATACCTACATGGGCACAAACGAAATCCCACCTTGGTTGTTATGACCGAGTCACTGTCAAGAAGATGCGAATGTAGCTCTCCATAAGAACGCGCAGGAAAAGAAAAACGCGCCCGTAATGGCGCGTTTTTGCCTGGCGGGGAGGGAGGGATTCGAACCCTCGGTGGACCGGAGCCCACAACGGTTTTCGAGACCGTCCCATTCAACCACTCTGGCACCTCCCCAAATCGATTTACAATTTTGGATGACGATTGGGCATCGAAACCGTGAATCGTAAATTGCAGGGCGAGATTATAACTTAAATTTCCACACGGCTATAGTTCTGTGCTCGAATGCAGCTCTGGATAATAGACTTCGCGCATATTTCTTTCACGCAGTTTCTGCGTAAGTGCCATCGCTGGCATTTCTTCGCCATGGACTAGAAAAACCTTTTTGACAGTGTCTGCCGTGTTCACAGCATATTTCGTAAGCAGATCCTGCCCGGCATGGCCGGATAAGCCGCCAATCGTAGCAATCTCTGCCTTGACGTTGTACGGCTCGCCGAAAATCCGGACCTGTTTCTCACGGTCCGCCAGGCGGCGGCCCAAAGTATGCGGCGCCTGCCAGGAAACAATGCAGATGGTATTTAAGGGATTTTCGATGTTGTTCTTAAGGTGATGCAAAATCCTACCCGTTTCTGCCATACCCGAGGCAGAAATGATAATCATCGGATCCTTGCGCTCGTTCAAGGCTTTGGATTCCTCTACCGATTGCACATAGGTGAGCATTTTAAAATCGAGAGCAGGATGACGCGCCTGTTTGACGAACCAGCGCGTCTCGTCATCGAATACCTCCGGGTGTTTGGTAAAGACATTAGATGCATTCACCGCGAGCGGACTATCCACGAAGACAGGCACAGGAGGCACATCTCGCGCGAACATCATGATGTTGAGATGATAGACAAGCTCCTGGGTACGCCCGACAGCAAAGGCAGGGATGATGACCTTGCCGCCGCGCCGGATCGTGCGGGAGACAATCTCCTGAAACTCCTCAAATGCTAAGGAAGGATCGTCGTGCGGCTTGTCGCCATAGGTGCACTCCATCAATAGATAATCAACCTCACTCGGCAAAACTGGGTCGCGCAGCAGTGGCAACTTATAGCGACCAATATCACCGGAAAACCAAAATCGAATCTTACGTCCCTTTTCCTCGACTTCCAGCGAGATGGCTGCCGACCCCAGGATATGTCCTGCTTCGATAAATCGAGCAATCACTCCGGGGACGGGCTCAAATGCTTTGCCATAATCCGCACCGCGAAACAGGTTGGCTGCGTTCCGGGCATCAGCTTCTGTATAGAGCGGCTCGATAGGCTCCTCACCACGCCGCAAGCGTTTCTTATTCACAAACGCCGCATCCGATTCCTGGATGCGGCCCGAATCAGCCATCATGATCGTCGTCAGATCCACGGTGGCAGGGACAGCGTAGATCGGCCCTTCATATCCATTCTTGACTAGGTTGGGCAAGTTGCCACAATGATCGATATGAGCGTGCGATAAGATCACAGCATCTACACTGCGCGGATCGTAGGCGAAGTTCAGGTTCCGGGTGTAGGTCTCCGACCGCCGGCCCTGGTATAGGCCGCAGTCCAGGAGAAGGCGGTGACCGTTAATTTCCAACAGGTGCTGGCTGCCTGTGACGGTGTGAGCCGCACCATGAAAGTTAATCCGCATCCTTATACTCCCACAAGACGATAAAGCTGTTCACCATATGTTCTGAAGCGACTGGGCGAGTCATGCATGACTGACTCGAGTTCTTGCAAACTCTTGGGGGGATGTTCTGCCAGCGTATTCAAATAGATCTTTGGCAGGACAATATCCGATTCGACGCCTAATTCCTGGGCAAGCTTTTTTCTCCAATTCTTAAGTTTTTCCAGTCTCTTGAGAGTCTTATCACTCGGACGCTTTGGGGATTCCCGTTCGACAACCGGAGCCACCGTCCCACGCTTGACCGCCTCTAGAATCTCGCTGCCCCATAAACGGATCTGTTTGGGACTCAGACCCAGCCCAGCGAGATCCACATCCTTTTCCGGCAGACTGCGGGCGATATCCAGTAGAAGAGTATCAGAGATCACCTTAAATACCGGGCGATTCATCCGTTCAGCGATGCGATCTCGCGAAATACAGAGTTCACTGAGGATCGTCAGCTCGCGCGGAGAGACATCTTTGCGGGTGCTGAAGCGCCGCCACGACGTCCCATTTACTCTTTCCTTAGGAATCTCCACATGGCAGGCACGGGCGAAATCTTCGAGAGCCAGAGAGAGACGGTCCTTTTCTCTTAGCTCCGCTTCCAATACATCGCGCAAATCGAACAAAAAATGCGTATCCAGCCGCGCGTAATCCAGCTGGGCAGGCGAGAGTGGTCTCACCGCCCAATCCGCCTTCTGATGGCGTTTATCCATTTCGAACTGGAACTTCTCCGCCAGGAGGTGATCCAGCCCTACGAACGGATACCCTAACACGCGCGCTGCATGCATTGTGTCGAACAGATTCGAAAATTGAAAACCAAAATCCCGCCTTAGGCAGATCAGATCATATTCCGCAGCGTGGAAGATCTTTTCGAGGTTCGGGTCACTAAAGATAGAAGCTAGTGGACTCAAGTCAGACAGAGCGAGAGGATCCAAGACGTAATCTTGCGTGGGTGTGGAAAATTGGATCAGGCAGACCCGCTCCCGGTAAGCATGTAAGCTGTTCGATTCTGTATCCACTGCCAGACGAGGTTGAGCAGTGAGGTCCCCCACCATTTGTTGAAATGTGTCTGGTGTATCCACCCAGGACGGTGGAGGAAGGACGTGATTCGTCATTGGCGGTCATTATATCCCACCTGCCGCTTGTCTCGTGAACAAGAATTTTTTAATTATCTGGTAAGCGAAAATGTGAACGCATACCGGGCATTTATTTTCTGGGCAATCGTTTCTCCATCACGATGCCGTCCTCGCCATCGTTGTAGTAGCGCCTCCAAATATCCACGGAACGATATCCCTCTTTTTCATAGAGTGAGATGGCAGGCTCGTTAGACATGCGAACAGTCAGTTTCATACGAGATAGGTTTGTCTTTTCTTCGCACGCGCGCAAGAGGGCACGTCCAATCCCACGCCGCTGATAACGCGGGTCCACGCCAATCGTGGCGACCCAGTTGACTCCTTCAGACGAACGCGGATCCCCGGCGACAAAGCCGATCATTTCGCCGTTCTCTACTGCCTTCAATCGGATGACATCCGGCCAGGTGAGGACAGCGATCAGGTCCAGGAGAGGCCAGGCATCTTTTTCGAAACAGGCAAGCTCGAGTCGTCGCAGGGCTCCCAGGTCACGAATACCTGCAGGTTGGATTTCCATCGTGAGAAATTTTATCAATAAAAAAAGTAGAAAGCAGTGCGAACACCACTCTCTACTTTCCGGTTCGTACAGAGGATCTTTACTTTTTTCCGTCTCCACCTAGGAAGTTGCTCAACATACTTGTGAATTCCATCGGGAAAATATACTTTGTAGACGGACTCGCGCCGATCGTCTTGAGAGTCTCGAAGTATTGCAGGGTCATCGTCTTCTGGTCAACAGTCCTGGCGGCGTTGAAGATCGCCTCAAGCGCCTGGGCAAACCCTTCCGCTTTCAGTAGCTGGGACTGTCGCTCCCCTTCCGCTTGAAGAATTGCAGACTGTTTCTGGCCCTCTGCCTTGAGGATGGCTGATTGCTTCTCGCCCTCCGCCACGTTGATGGCGGCTTCACGGGTACCGGTTGACTCGGTCACCACGGCACGGCGGATACGCTCGGCGGACATCTGGCGGTTCATCGCGTCCTGCACCTCGCGCGGTGGGATGATCTCGCGAATTTCCACATTAGTCACCTTGACGCCCCAGCGCTCGGTCACTTCATCGAGGCGGGTACGGAGCATGTTATTGATATGCTCACGTTCCGAAAGAACATCATCCAGAGGGATACCACCGATGACCGCGCGCAGCGTTGTCGCCGCGATGCCTGCCGCAGCTGACTCGAAGTTGCCTACCTGCAAGACCGACTCTGCCGGGTCGAGGACCTTGTAGTACCACAGGAAATCGATCGAGATCGGAGCATTATCCTTTGTAATCGAGGTCTGGTGAGGCACTTCACGCACCTGCTCACGCAGATCGACCTTTACGGCGCGGTCGATAACCGGCACCAGTAAGACAATGCCTGGACCGCGCGGCCCAATGCTGCGACCCAAGCGAAACACGACAAGCCGCTGATATTCAGGAACGATGCGAATTGCATTGGCTAGAAAGATAAAGCCTAATACCGCCAGCGCGCCAACAACACATAATGCAACACTGCCACCGAACATATCCATACTATTCTCCTTTTGTTGATGAATGGGCTTCAGCCATTTTTCTCGACGATCAAAATAAATCCTTCCCGCCGCAGGACGCGAACGGAACTGCCAGCGGGGATGGGGTCCTCACTGCGGGCGGACCAAAGCTCTCCAGCCACCAGCACACTTCCTTCCTCGTTGATCTTCGTCCGCGCCTCCCCAACTTGACCCACCAACGCTGCCAGGTCATGTGTCGGCCTGGCGTTTGTGGCCTCCAGCGATTTGCGAACGGCGATCCACAAAAAGCCTGCAACCAGACCCGAAGCCACGATTGCCACCACCGGATTAACGGTTGCCTGATTTTCCGTCCGTGGAAACAAAAAAATCGACCCGATGACCAGCAACAGGATTGACAATCCAAGAAAAAGTTCACGCCCGGGTTTCTGGATGGCATACACAAATGGCACAATGCTTAATCCCAGCAGAAGCAACGCCCACCAGTTGAAAGAAAGGTTATAGACGGCGTATCCTCCGAGGGCTAGGCAGAACAATGCTCCAATTTCGAGCAATCCCGTGCCCGGACTGGCAAGAGACAACATGGCTAGTAGGACGCCTCCGAGGAGGAAGAGATAAGCAATGTTTGGGTCAAGTAGGAAATCCATAACTCCTCCAGTTCATTATACAACAAGCGACTCCTTTCCTTACAATCCTATCTACGAAGTTCACCCTACTAAAGTTGTGAAAGCGCCGGTACATCCAGGCTTTATAATTGGCGCGACATGACCCCCTCCCAGCCTGCCCCAGATTCGATATCAACATCCCGGTTAGCATATCTATTCTTTGTATTGAATTTGGAGAAGGTGTCAGCGGCGAGGGGGTCTGAGGAGCCTCTGTGAATTTTGAAAAAATCTGCGTACTCGGACTGGGATATATCGGACTTCCAACCGCCTCCACGTTTGCCGCGTACGGACTAAAAGTCGTCGGCGTGGATATTAATCCACATGTGATCGAAACTTTACAAAACGGGAAGATACATATTCATGAACCGGGCTTGCGAGAGGTCATGGAGGCTGCGCTTGCCGCCGGCAACCTGACCGTCTCTCTCCACCCGGAAGCAGCAGACGCATTCTTAATTACTGTCCCAACACCATTCCATGAGAACCAATATGGAGAATATGAAGGGAGAAAATATAGGCTCGCGGACCTGAGCGCCGTGAGGTCTGCCACGGAAGCAATTCTGCCACATTTACGCAAAGGCAATCTCGTGATCCTGGAATCAACATCTCCGCCGCGCACGACGATGGATCTGGTTAAACCAATCCTGGAACGCTCAGGCTTGAAAGCTGGTATGGACTTTTTTCTTTGTTATTCACCGGAGCGTGTGTTACCGGGACAGATCCTGAGAGAATTGGTCGAAAATGCGCGTGTGGTGGGCGGGGTGACACCTGAGTCTGCAGAAGCGGGATGCGCTCTCTACGCTACATTCGTCAAGGGAGAGATTCTCGCGACCGATGCGACCACGGCTGAGATGGTCAAACTGATGGAAAATACCACGCGTGATGTGAATATTGCCATTGCGAACGAGTTTGCGCGCCTCGCAGAAAAATTTGGCGTGGATGTGTGGGAAGCGATCCGCCTGGCAAACCGTCATCCGCGCATCAATATCCTCCAGCCCGGTCCTGGCGTGGGTGGTCACTGTATCAGTGTGGACCCGTGGTTCTTTGTGGAAACAGCTCCAGAATTAACGTCGCTGATTTATCAGGCGCGGCAGGTGAACGATGAACAGCCGCACTTTGTTGTGGAGAAGATCAAGCAGACACTGGGTTCGATCAACGGCAAGAAAATCGCAGCTCTGGGCTTAGCCTATAAACCCAACGTAGATGACCTGCGCGAAAGCCCCGCCGTGGAAGTGGTCCATCTCCTCCAAAAGGAAGAGGCACAGGTGAACGCCTGGGAACCTTTCAAGTCAGATGCGAAGATGCCCGGTATTAGTATGGCAGCCAGCCTGGAGGCTGCCATTCAGGAGGCAGACGCCCTGCTGCTGCTGGTAAAGCATACAGAATTCATAAAATTAGATCCCTCTGAAATCTACTCAAAAACCGCCGCCCGGGTGGCTATTGACTGCGTGAATGGCTGGGATGCGCATGAATGGACGGAGGCTGGATTCCACCTTGTTCGATTAGGGGTAAACACGTAAAGAAATAGACAGTTACACATCTATTTATTTGTCTACTCGAAACCGACACACATTATGACTCTCAAAGTACTCTCTGTTTTTGGCACGCGACCAGAGGCGATCAAAATCGCACCGATCGTGCGGTTGCTCACGCAAACACCCGTTGTGGAATCTCGTGTTTGTGTCACCGCTCAACACAGGCAAATGCTCGATCAGGTTCTGGCGCTGTTCCAGATTCAACCAGATTATGATTTGAATTTGATGCGAGATAATCAGTCCCTGGCAGAGATCAGCGCGTCCATCTTTACGCATCTTGACCCAGTGCTGGTAGATTTCCACCCAGACTGGGTACTCGTCGTGGGCGATACCGCGACCGTTGTCACGACTTCCCTGCTTGCCTACTATCGTCGAATTAAGGTAGGGCATATCGAAGCGGGCCTTCGAACGCACAACAAATGGCATCCCTTTCCGGAAGAGCTCAATCGTCGTATCGCGACGGTGATTGCCGATCTGCATTTTGCACCGACAGAATGGTCTAAGGGAAATCTTGTGCGTGAAGGCATCGATGAAAAACATATCATCGTCACAGGTAATCCAGTCATTGACGCGCTAAACTTTGTGGTGAAGCAGGCAGAGCCGCAGGAAATCACCGCGCTCCTGAAGAGGCTCAGAACTAGAGGAGCAGAGACGAAAAAACTCGTGCTCGTCACCGCGCATCGACGCGAAAACTTTGGGAAACCGTTCGAGAATATCTGTCACGCCATTAAGCAGCTTGCTACCCGCGAGGATGTGGAGATCGTCTACCCGGTTCATTTGAACCCCAATGTGCAGGAACCAGTTCACCGAATTCTGACAGGAATGCCGAATATCACCCTATTGCCACCGCTGGAGTATCGCCCGATGGTGCATCTGATGAAACATGCAAAATTACTCATCACCGACTCCGGCGGGTTACAGGAAGAAGCGCCATCGTTAGGCATCCCGGTTCTTGTGTTGCGTGAAACGACGGAACGCCCGGAAGGAATCAAGGCTGGGACGCTTAAGTTAGTGGGCACAGAGACCAGTCAGATTGTGCGCGAAGCAGAGCGCCTATTGGATGATCCCACGGCGCATGCTAGGATGGCGAAGGCTGTGAATCCATACGGTGATGGTCATGCGGCCGAACGAATCATCCACGCACTGGTGAATTGGTCGGATTCCTTTTAGCGCAGTTATCCAAATTGAAAGGTGGGACACACCTTGCTCTGCTTATAATGATTTTCATGAAAGCGATCCGGCAACTTGCCCTACTGTTTGTCCTCCTGGCAACGTTGTTGTCTGAACTGCAGTCGGCTGCTGCACAATCTACAACCGTCCAATTTTTCCCGGAGACCGGACATTATGTCAAAGAGGAATTTTTACATTTTTACAGAAGCGTGCCAGACCCTCGCCTGCTCTTTGGCTACCCAATCACAGAGCAGATTACATCTAGAGACGGCAAGGCTGTCCAGTACTTCCAACGTGCTCGTTTTGAATTAGAACGAAACTTGCCCGAAAATCAACGCGTGCAGCTTACCCCCGTTGGACAAGCATTGTACGAGCGGGCGGATCAGTTGAGACTTGAGAACATATCCGGATGTGAGCTGTTTCCCACCGGCTATTCCGTCTGTCTGGCATTCCTTGATTTCTTCAAAGCCAACGGTGGTGCGGCGCAGTTTGGCAACCCGATTTCACCGTTTGAATTCCACGAAAGTCTGATCGTGCAATACTTTGAGAAAGCCCGATTTGAGTGGCGCGCAGACCGGCCGGAAGGTCAGCGCGTGGTTCTTACCGATCTCGGTCGCCATTATTTTGATCGGTTGGACGAAGACCCGGCCCTCCTCCGACCCGTGAGTCCACTCGACGCCACGATCAACCCCATACTTTCGATCAAAGCGTATGCGTTTGTGGCAAAACCCCTGATAGGTTCGACAGGTCAGCAGTCGATTTACATCATCGCCCGCAGCCAGACCCTGCAAGCCGTCTCAAACGCCACAGGCAAAGCCACCGTCCGGTGGACGGATGGTCGGGTAGAAGAGTATTTCTTCACCACAAACCAGGCGGGGCTGGGTACAGTCACACTCAATTTCTCAGATCAAAAACAAGGGGAACTGGTGCAGATCGATATTATTGTTGTATATCAAGGGTTGGGAAGTAAGACACGGACATCATTCAGGATTTGGTTCTAATCCAGTTCTCTCCAATCAAACACCGGGCCCTCTCTGCAAGCCAGCTTCCAATCAGACTTTAGAGTCACAGCGCACACGCCACATTCCGCAATCCCACCGCATGGAACTGGCGTGCGGATAAGAACTTGCGCGTCCATCCTGAATGATCTCCGATTTCCCAGGAATTCTCTCAATGGTTGCAGGTTCTCCCTCGCAACATCAAACGCGACAAAATCTGCCCACTCGAGAATGTCATTCAAGTTCGAGAGCGGCTGCACTTCCACCTCATCGGACAAGTCGTCCGGCGCTGTGTTACTCACGAGTACGACTGCCGCATTCTGCTTCAGTGCCGGTCGAATCAAGCCTCGCAGGCGCGCAGGAGCGTCATCCCATGCCACAAGCCCGACCCTGCGCGTCGCCGGCGGAAGGCTAAAGCCGCGTCCAAGCGGACCGCGTAGTTGCAACACAAGCCCTGGGTCCCAGCCAGCATCCGTGGGCGCTGTCGCCAAATAACCTTGCGGTGTAACATCCGAATGGAAAAGGGGAACAGGCAAAGGTGCGTCGGACCTGTCGCTTGCCAGCAAGTATTGACCAGGCGCAGGGACCAAATGCGAAGGACAGGAAACGCGCATGTAGCGAACTCCATCATCCAGGATCAGTTCAAGCACGTGCCCCATTCCGATATGCATAACACTATGCTATCACGGCAAAATAATTCTTTCAACTAAAAGACATGACCAAGTAGTGTAAAATCACCGGCGACCTTAACGATTTGCGGTCATTCTTATCAAGGAGTTTTATGCCGATCCCACACACCGGTCGCGAGATCCGCCTGACCGCCCTCTCTGCCTGTGCAGGTTGAGCATCCAAACTAAGCGCTGAGGCGCTGACGCAGGTCCTGCGTCCTGTCAAAGACATCTTTGATGCTGCATCCTTCCCGGACTTACTGGTGGGTCTACGGGAGCCTGACGACGCGGCTGTCTGGCGTCTGGACGAAGAACGTGCGATCGTCGTCACCACGGATTTCTTCACGCCCGTTGTGGACAATGCCTATGATTACGGCGCCATTGCAGCAGCGAACAGCCTAAGCGATGTGTATGCCATGGGAGGGAAACCTTTCCTGGCACTGAATATCGCCGCGCTGCCCGAAGACTTGCCTGAGGAACTCTCCAGGGAAATCATTCGCGGCGGCGCGGAAAAAGCGCGCGAAGCGGGCGTTGTGATCGCCGGCGGGCACACGGTCAAGGATAAGGAACCGAAATATGGTCTGGTTGTCATCGGATTTGTAGACCCGCGCACGATGCTCAGCAAGGGCGGTTTACGTGTGGGTGATGCTCTGGTGCTCACGAAGCCACTGGGGTTCGGCGTGACTACCACTGCTCTAAAACGTGGACAAGCAGCGGAGGAGGATGTCCTCGAAGCCGTCCAATGGATGAAGCAGTTGAATCAAACAGCAAGCCAGTTGGCAACTGAATTTCATGTTCGAGGGGGGACGGATATTACTGGCTACAGTTTACTGGGACATGGCTTGGAAATGGCAAATGCCTCGGGCGTATCCCTGAAATTCAACTTTGCAGACGTACCTTTCATCGCAGGAGCGCGCAAATATGCAGAAAAAGGCATGTTCCCCGGCGGCGCGTTCGATAATAAAAAACATTTCGAGGCCGCCGTAAAGTTCGGCACTGCTTTGGATGAGCCAGATCAGATGCTGCTTTTCGACCCGCAAACGAGCGGCGGACTCTTGCTGGGTGTTCTACCTCAAGATCTCAATTCGTTCCTCACACGGGGACGCGAGGCAGGGCAAGCTTTTTGGGTTATTGGAAATGTTGAAGAGGGAAGGGGCATCGAAATTCGCTAAGAAGTGCATCGCACTCTCCAAACTTGGCTTTGGCATATCGCCAAGTCTACTTGCAGAGGAATTAAAAGTTAGAGAACCATAGTACAATAAGAAAGCTTGTAGGATCATGTCAGAAATCCCCATAGATAGTCATATACATCTGCTATATCTTTGCATCCGTGCCGGATGGCGAACGGGCAGGGCATGGGTGATCCCCGGCAAATCTTAACGCGGCAGTTTGATACAAAGAGTGAACGAATCCTTTCGATGAACATAACAACCGAAATTCTTATTGTCCTGGCGATTATTCTGGTCAATGCAATCTTTGTATTGTCCGAAATGTCTGTTGCTTCCTCGCGCAAGGCGCGCCTGCAACAACGCGTCAATGAGGGGGACAAACGGGCAAATACAGTTCTGCATCTGATCGAGAACCCTAATCTCTTCCTTTCCACCGTCCAGATCGGTATCACTCTGGTAGGGGTTTTTGTAGGCGTGGTTGGCGGCGCGACGTTAGCGAATCCCCTGAGTAGCTTGCTGGCGAGTGTTCCTGCGCTTGCCCCCTATGCTGACTCACTGGCACTCGCGATCGTCATCATAGGCATCACATTCGTATCCATCGTGTTGGGAGAACTGGTTCCAAAACGAATCGCTTTACATAACCCGGAACGAATCGCCTCTCTGCTCGCGGGACCGATGATCTTTGTTTCGACGCTATTCCGACCATTCGTCTGGCTTCTTGGGAAGATCACGGATTTTGTCTTGAAGATTCTTGGCATTCAACCCGGCACGGAACCTCCTGTAACAGAGGAGGAGATTCAGCTATTAATTGACCAGGGCACCCAGGCAGGCGTGTTCGAAGAGTCCGAACATGACATGGTGGAAGGTGTTTTTAGCCTGGCAGACCAGCGTGTCTATTCGTTGATGACACCGCGACCAGATATCGTCTGGCTCGATATTGCAGATTCGATCGAGGAAATCCGCGAGAAGTTAAAGCAGAGTGAAGTTTCTCGCTTTCCGGTCCGGCAAGGTTCTCTCGATGCCATCGTGGGAATCGTCAAAGCGAGAGATCTGCTTGTCCAGTGCTTGAACAATGAACCAATTATTCTCAAGAACCTGCTCAAGCCTGCCTTCTTTGTGCCGGAAACTATGTTCGCCTCGCGCGCGCTGGAGGTGCTTAAGGAAAAAGGCACCGATATGCTTCTGATCATCGATGAGTTTGGCGCTCTTCAGGGCTTATTGACTATCAACGATATCCTCGAAGAGATTGTCGGTGAAATGGAGATCGAGGAGCCGCAAGCCACACAGCGCCAGGATGGCTCCTGGCTGCTGGACGGTATGCTGGAAGTTGACGAATTCAAGGAAATTTTCAAACTGCCTGTGCTTCCCCATGAAGATGAATATGAGACTTTGAGTGGGTTTGTCATGGTGTCCCTGGGACGTGTGCCACAGCCGACGGATCGCTTCGAATGGCACGGCTTGAATTTTGAGGTGATGGATATGGATGGGCGCCGGGTGGATAAGGTGCTCGTTACGACACTTCCGCAGCGAGCTTCCACACCTGAAGAGGGCAACGGAAAAAAATAGTAGTCTTCCTGTTTTCTCTGTGATCTCATTTTTATAATAAAATTGCTCGTTCATGGCTCGTAATTTCCTGCGCGCGGTACTCTTCGACCTGGGCGGCACGCTCATGTATGAACGCGCCAACTGGGATTCCGTGATCGCTCATGCCGATGAGGCGCTCACCAACTATTTGCGGGCAGAAGGCTTGGAATTGAACCTGTCCACGTTTCCGCGTGAGTTTCGCAACCGGCTGAGTAAATATTTCAAACAGCGAGAACAAGACCTGCTGGAAACCACCTATTCCTTTGTACTGCGGGACGTGCTAAAGGACAAAGGATATGGGAATATTTCGGAGAGTGTTCTTCGGAATGCGTTAGACCAGCTATTCGCCATTACACAAACAAACTGGGTGCTCGAAGTTGATGCTCTGCCGACCCTGCAGAAGCTCGAAACGGACGGGTATCGCATGGGGCTGATCTCAAACGCCGGCGATGATGAGGATGTGCAGCAGCTTGCGCGGCGGTTTGGGATCGATAAATATTTCGATTTCATTCTCACCTCGGCGGCGTGCAGCTACCGAAAACCGCATCGCCGTATTTTTGAGCTTGCCCTTTCGAACTGGTATTTCCTTCCGTCGGAAGCGGTCATGGTGGGAGATAACCTGGATGCGGATGTGCGCGGCGCCCAGAGCGTGGGCTTGTTCGCGGTCTGGCTCAGCCGACGCGCAGGCGAACGAACGGAGGATCAGCTTGCGATCCAGCCGGACGCAACTCTGTCTGCTTTATCGGACCTCCCTGCAGTTCTCGATCGTCTCCAGGTTCAATAAAAAAGCTACTTCTTGCAAATATTCAAGACCAGCCTGACTAAGGTTTTCTAGTAAGAAGCGCTTGCTGAAAACCTTCGCAAGGCTCGTCCTGACAGCCCGATAGGACGTGTCGAAGGTCCTTTACGTTAGAATTCAGGTGCCTATATCAAGATGACTAAAACCAAGCGTAGCGCGACCTTCCCAGGTGCGTTGAACAAATCCCTGCTTGCTTATTTCGCTCTGGGGATTGGTGTTGTTTCCCTGAGTTTCTCTGCCATGTTCGTACGCTGGGCAGACGCTCCAGGTCCGGTCACAGCTTTCTATCGACTCTTCTTTTCGATATTCTTGTTACTGCCGTTCTTCCTGCCACGCCTCAAGGCGAGTCCCTCTCTCAGGGGGAGGTCGGTGATTTTTCCGCTCCTGGCTGGTGTATTTACTGCCTGCGATCTCGGTTTGTGGACGACATCCCTTTCCTACACGACGGCATCCAACGCGACTCTTCTGGGCAATACCGCTCCACTCTGGGTGGCGTTAGGAACCTGGCTCATCCTCAAGCAGCATCTCACGCCTCTCTTCTGGCGCGGACTCACGATTACACTGCTCGGCGCGGCGCTCATCATGGGAACCGACTTTCTCCTTCACCCCCGTTTTGGAGTTGGAGACGCGATGGCAGTCGGCACAGGAATTTTCTACGGCGGATATTTTCTCTTTACCGAAAAGAGTCGAGTCCACTTTGATCCGGTCAGTCACATCTGGCTGGTGGGAATCGGCGCGAGCATCACCCTTTTTATCATCAATACGGCGCTTCAGAATCCTCTGACTGGCTATCCCGCGCAGACATGGCTGGTATTTCTTGCCACGGCGGTCGTCTCGCAATTGATTGGCTATATGGCGCTGGCATACGCACTTGGGCATCTACCTGCTTCCGTTGTATCGCCCACGATGGTCCTACAGCCAATCGTCACAACCCTATTGGCAATTCCCCTCCTAGGCGAAATCCCAACTATCTGGCAGGGGGTCGGAGGTGCCGTTGCTCTGGTGGGCATTTATGTCGTCAATCAATCTCACCAGCGAAGCACACTGCTGAGCAGCAATCCGGATAGTGGGAAGCAGCTTGAATTCCCTACGCCGAATGCATAAGGCCTGTCGGGCACAAGGTTGACACTTACCCCCGGGACCACAAGTATGGGTGCCAGTGCACGTGAAGGCTTGAATTTTATCGCACTCTTTTATATACTAGTCATATCCCAAATCTCGAGCAACACTCTCATGGAGGAGAGCATGGAAATCAAAGTATCTACTGAAAATGGACGTGTTCCTGTTACCGTTCTACACGTCGATGGCAATATTGATTCTTCCACGTACGAGCAGTTTCAATCCACAGCCAAGAAGCTGATCGACGAGGGCGCGCGCTATCTCCTGGTCGATCTTTCCCATGCACCCTTTGTGAGCAGTGCCGGGCTGCGGGCTTTGCATAGCTTGTTCAATGAGCTTCGGTCCCGCAACCCGGAAGCAAATCTCACCGATGAACAAATGAAAAGGGGGATTAGTGCTGGAACCTACAAATCTCCTCATCTGAAGTTGCTCAATTTATCCCCGGAAACCAAGACCGCCTTTGAGACAAGCGGATTTGATATGTATATCGAGACTTTCACAGACCGAAAGGCCGCGGTTGCGTCGTTCTGAGTCGTACGAGGCGGATCACACGTTTTCATCTCAGTTCAGCTTAAGGAGGATTCCATGAACTTAGGGGCTATCGTAGAAGTTGCTATTGGAATCATATTCGTTTGGATTGTGCTCAGCCTGACGACCATTCAAATCCAGGAATGGATTAGTACCTGGCTTGACAAGCGCGCCCACGACATGGAAGATGCGATTCATGAAATGCTGGCGAATCCCAATTTGAAGGCACAGTTTTATGACCATCCTGTGATCCGAGGGCTGACTGCGAAGAAGAGACGGGAACCGTCCGTGACGGATCCCTGGTATTACCGCTATCCTCTCATACGTGGTTTCACAAAGGAACGCCGCAGACTGCCATCTTATATCCCTTCTCAGCAATTCGCTCTGACTTTGTTCGATATCGCGATGACCGCAGGCACAGAGTCATCTTTACTTCAGCAGGGTATCCTGAAGCTTCGGGATGATCTTGAGAGGGACCGAGGTCTTTCGCCGAACAATGCTCTCATTGTGGAATTAAATCTATTAGCAGAGCTTGCACGGAGCGCCGCAGCCACAGAGGCGGGAACAGCACTGACACAAAAGACTCTTGCCATGCTTAAAACGGAAGCCCACCAGTTTGTTGACAAGATTAAGGTTAAGTACCCCAAACTTAAGCTGGAAGGCGAGATGGAGCTGATCCTCAGGCAGGAGATCGACAAGGCGATCAAGGAAGCCGAGAGGCTCAAGCAGGACATGGATCAGGTCGTCAAGAATCAGCCTAAAAAGGATCTGCGCACATCGCTGGGTCAGCTCCGCCGAGGTGTGGCGGCATTAGGAGTTATCAGCCCGGAAGTCAATCAAGCACTCAATGCTCTGTTGTTGAACGTCGAGGAATACGTTACGGAGGGAGAGACAAATCTTGCCAAAGCTCGAAAAAACGTGGAAGTGTGGTTCAATGATTCTATGGATCGGGTCAGCGGTGCCTACAAACGATATGCGCAAACCTTAGCCTTGATCATTGGCTTCCTTACAGCCTTATTCTTAAACATCGATTCGATCGGCCTGACCTTCTATCTCTGGCGAGAACCATCGGTTCGCGCCGTGCTGGCGGAGAGAGCGCAAGACTTTAATCTCGACTTTACCAGTCAGGGAACCAACGCCCAGAGCGATCCATTGCAAACGTTTAGAGAGCAGTTTACAGGCTTGAAGCTCCCTGTTGGCTGGTCCTTGAAGGACAAGGGCGATACTCTTTTTGCTGCTCCGGCAACGGATACGCCGGCACCACGCTGTGAGATATTTCCCACTGCAAATGATTATTTCGGTGTTTCTTTTTCAAGCAATAGCCCTGGCTTTCTCAAGAATAAATGCCTGATGCCTTCCCAACCGGATCGTTCAACAAACCTTTTCATTAAGTTATTAGGCATCGTCATTACGGCTGTCGCTGCCAGACAGGGTGCACCCTTTTGGTTTGACATTCTAAAACGAGCGGTGAACCTTCGAGGCACAGGGACAAACCCGGCGGAGAAATAGGACAGGTAGAGATTCACCGATTGTCTCCACAAAGGGCTGTCTCTCACAGCCCTTTTTCTTTTATAATCATTTTATGTCCGATCTCTTTGATCATGCCATGCAGGAACGGATGAAACAGGAAGCGCCGCTCGCAGCGCGTATGCGTCCACGCGCGCTGGATGAATATATTGGTCAGGAGCATATTGTAGGCGAGGGGAAATTACTGCGCCGGGCCATCGAGGCGGACAGGCTCTTTTCCTCCATTATCCTTTGGGGACCTCCGGGTACCGGCAAGACCACTCTCGCACAGGTGATCGCCAACACCACCAAGAGTCACTTTGTCACGATCTCCGCGATCCTAGCAGGAAAAGCGGATCTGCGGGAGATCATCCATGAAGCCCTCGAGCGCAGGCGGTTGCACAATATCCGCACGATTTTGTTCGTGGACGAAGTCCATCGCTGGAACAAAGCCCAGCAGGATGCCCTTCTGCCGCATGTGGAGGCAGGTGTCGTGACCTTGATCGGCGCGACAACCGAGAATCCATATTTCGAAGTCATCAAGGCTTTGATCTCGCGCTCGCGCGTCTTCCAATTACGCAATCTAAATCAGGAGGAGACGGGAATCCTGATCGACCGAGCTCTCACCGACAAGGAACGCGGCTACGGAAACCTGCGCGTCAAGCTGGACCCCGATGCCCGATTCCATTTGATCGAAATGGCGAGCGGCGACGCGCGCAATGCCCTCAATGCCCTTGAGCTCGCGGTCGAATCCACGCCGCCGGATAAAAAGGGTGTTATTCACATTACACTTGATGTAGCACAGGAGTCGATTCAGCGCCGGGCAGTGCTATACGACAAGGACGGGGACGCACACTACGATACGATCAGCGCCTTCATCAAATCTGTCCGCGGCTCCGACCCGGATGCCGCCCTCTACTGGCTCGCAAAAATGATCTACGCCGGCGAAGACCCGAAGTTCATCATCCGGCGCCTGATCATCCTTGCCGGGGAAGACATCGGCCTGGCTGACCCGATGGGGCTTGTCGTTGTCTCTTCCGCCGCGCAAGCTTTTGACTACATCGGTTTACCGGAAGGCATCTACCCCATCGTCGAAGCTACACTCTATCTGGCAACCGCACCTAAGTCGAATAGTGCTGGCGCCTACTTTAACGCTATGAAAAAGATCGAGGAGGAAGGGCAAGTTTCCGTACCGCGCCACCTCATGGACGGCAACCGCGACGCCGCGGCAATGGGTCATGGCAAAGACTACATCTATCCTCACGAGCACGAAGGACATTTCACGCCACAGCAATATTTACCAAAACGACTACTTGGTACTTATTTTTATCAGCCATCGCAGGAAGGATATGAATCGCAGGTGACGGCTCGTCTTGAGATGTGGCGTGAAGCGCAAAGGAAAGCACTGGGAATCACAAAAGTGGATAATGTCCCCGCCATGAGCGAAGAGCAGATTCAGGAAATGAAAAGAAAAATAAAGTAAAAACTCAAGCTAGAAATCGCAGCATCAAAGGACTATCACTCAAGCTGCAACGGGTTGTAAGGGATTTTCCTTTTGTATTCCCAGAATCCAGCCCAGCAAAAATCCAAATAGCACTCCAAATATTGTATGAGCTGCCGTGAGTATCAATACAACGGACCAGAATGAAGGATGATCGTAAAGAAATCCTTCAGGGGGGACCGGAGGGATAAACAGAAATGCAACTAAAAGTACCACAAACTTTAGAACAATGCTTCCCATTGCACCTGCAATCAACAACAGAACCATTTCCGGATTTGAATTGTATTTCCAGGCAAAAGCAAATATTCCACCCAGGAGTGCTAGCCATAGAATAGCCAGAGGGGCCAAGCGCAAAGCTGTGTTACTAATAGATGAATTAACGATCATGCTGACGTAAAAATATGTCAGCATTGGATAGGCGGCCACATAAATAACTAGCGTACGAAGAACTTCCCGGCGCTCACTGTGCGGCAACGTGAAGATCAAGCCGAACATGGCTCCTGAAAGGATTATCTTCAAATTAGTCAGATACAAATTCTCCTGCGCACTCAGGAGAACTCTAAAATTAAAGAAGTATTCCAAGTAATTATAGACACAAAGTTGAAGCAACCAACCAAACGTGCCGACCAGCATATAATGCAGATACTGAGAACGATCTCCAAAAAGGACAGCAAATAAACACCCAAATATCAGGCCGATCAAGACAAAACCAGTCCAATCTAACAACGGTCTAATGGATAAACCTTGCAGCCAGCCGGACATCCAATATTCAACTCTCGGTTCTATGGATAAAGCCACTCCATTCGCCAGGATCATGAAGCCTAGCGACAGCCCAAAAACGAGCGCGCCACGCAATCCAAGGTTGGCAGGTTGAGAACGAAGCGCTGTGATCATACTGCTCTCCTTCAAATGGATATGCAAAAGGTTGATCGGGAGATTAATCAATTCTCGTACGCAAAATTGAAGAAGCGGATATTTGCCCTTCCGATGGGCATCGTTCATTAAGTCTGAAAAATCCTGAAGTATTTGATCTTCGAATTCGGCTCGAAAGTTCGGTGGAAAAAGACGTATCAAGAGCCCGTAAATCTTGATGAGAAAAGCAAGTAACTTTGTCATGCAATACCCTCCACTGCCCTCGCACGTGCCGCTGAAACCAGGGTATTCAGTCGTTGGATTTCTGTAACCAATACATTCCCACCCCTTTTGGTAATTTCATAAATCTTGCGAGCTTTACCTGGACCTTGCGGCACCTCGTCCAGCAGCCGGATCCAGCCATCGTCGAGAAGCCTCTTCAGAGTTGTATACAGCGTACTGACACTCAAGGTAACCCGCCCTTCGCTCAAAGACTGTACATCTTTGGCTATGGCGTAACCATGCTTGGGTTCTGATTGCAAACTAAGAAGAATAAAATACGTTTGTTCAGAGAGAGGTTGGTTGGAAGTTTTCATAATTAACACCATATATCATATAATGATATATCATTACTTGATATTATAAGAAATCCAAGATAAAAGTCAACTCCCACTTGGAAATTTAAGACTGTTAGAATTGGGAAAATACATTTGGAATGAGAACCCTCTATGTCCCTTCTTCTCCTTATCCGCCATGGCGAAAATGATTACACCAAGAAACACAAACTTGCTGGTTACACGCCAGAGGTTCATCTGAACGAGCGCGGGCAGACGCAAGCCCAGGCGCTGGCAGATGCGCTGAAAGATGTCCCAATCAAAGCCATCTACTCAAGTCCGCTAGAGCGGGCGATGGAGACCGCGGCACCCATCGCCGCGGCGCGCAAGCTCGAGATCCAGGTAGAAGAGGGGCTACTCGAGACGAACGTTGGTAAATGGCAGGGACGTTCCCTGGCTGCATTGCGCCTGCAGAAAGCTTGGAAAGTCGTGCAGAGCGCCCCCTCACGCGCCCAATTTCCAGAAGGAGAGACGTTTTATGAATGCCAGACGCGCATCGTCACGGCACTCGATTCGATCTCCAGAAAATATAAACCTCAGGACATCGTTGCCTGCGTCTTTCATGCAGACCCCATCAAGCTGGCAGTGGCTCATTATATTGGACTGCCGCTCGATCACTTCCAACGACTGAGTTGTGATACCGGCTCGCTCACCGCGTTGTACGTGGGCGAGGCAGGCGCGAATCTGATCAAGCTCAATCAACGCCCTCCTTTCGATTTTCTTCTGCAAAACGCAAAAGCAAAAAATAATGGCAAAGCTTAAGCTCGACCTGCACGACATCTACAATCGCGGTGATCAAATCGACGCGGAACTTAATCGTATTGTGCAGGAAGCCATTGACAGGAAAATTGAGCTCGTTGAAATTATCCCGGGCAAAGGCAGCGGCCAACTGAAGAAAAAGGTGCTACGCTTCCTAAATCAGGGGCATATCAAAAAGTTATACAAACGCGTCGAAAAAGATGATAAAAATTTCGGACGAATATTTATCCATTTCAAGTTCTGATGGCGACAAATGATTGTTCTGGCAGGTAACTTTTTTATCCGTAACGTCATATGGATCACATCCCCACTGGCACGGTGACATTTCTTTTTACTGATATCGAAGGCAGCACTAAGCTTGCACAGGATCACCCGGAGCATATGCCTTCCCTGCTTACGCGCCACAACGAAATTCTGACACGAAGCATTGAGGGAAATAACGGATTTGTCTTCCAAATCGTGGGCGATTCGTTTGCCGCTTCCTTTCACAATGCACAGGATGCGCTGCACGCCGCGCTGGATGCACAACGAAAGCTGCAAACAGAAGCCTGGACTCCAGCACCGATTCGAGTGCGGATGGGAATTCACACAGGGCAGGCAGACGTGCAAGCGAACGGCGACTATCGGGGCTACCTTACACTGAGTCACGTACAAAGACTGATGTCTGCCGCGCATGGCGGGCAGGTTCTGCTTTCCTTTGCCGCGCAGGAACTGGTCCGTGATGCCTTGCCGGAAGGCAGCTCTCTGCGCGATATGGGGGAACGACGCTTGAAAGATTTGCCGCGCGCTGAGCGTATTTATCAACTGGTCGTCGCGGATCTGCCCGACGAGTTTCCTCCCATAAAAACGCTGGAGGTCTTCCATCATAACCTTCCGGCACAGATGACGAGCTTTATCGGACGTGAGAAGGAACGTAAGGAGATCAAACAGGCGATCAGCGCGCATCGTCTGGTTACCCTTACAGGCTCGGGGGGCGCCGGGAAGTCGCGGCTCAGTCTCCAGATCGGCATGGAGTGTCTGGAGCAATTCTCAGATGGTGTCTGGCTGGTGGAGCTGGCGACCGTCACGGATCCAGCTTTGATCCCACAGGCATTACTCTCCACGTTCCGCCTACGCGAAGACCGTCACCGCAGCGTCCTGGACGTTCTCATCGATTATCTGCGGGCGCGAACCCTTTTGCTGATCCTCGACAACTGCGAACATCTGATTGAAGCCTGCGCCGAAATTAGTGAAACTCTTTTGCAGGCTTGTCCAAAGCTGCGCATCCTTGCCAGCAGCCGCGAGGCTTTGGGACTCACCGGTGAGGTGGCATATCGTGTCCCATCGTTGCATACGCCGAACCCGGAGACTCTACCATCGTTGGAGCAATTGGGAAAAGCGGATTCGATCCGTCTCTTTGTGGAGCGCGCCGCCAACGCCAAACCTGGCTTTACGCTGACGGATGTCAACGCGTTTTCTCTCGCGCAAATCTGTTATCGTTTGGACGGCATCCCCCTGGCAATTGAGCTGGCTGCCTCACGCGTGAAAGTTTTATCGCCAGATCAGATCGCGGCGCGCCTTGACGACCGCTTCCGTTTGCTCACTGGCGGCTCACGCACCGCCCTGCCGCGCCAGCAAACTCTGCGCGCGATGATCGACTGGAGCTATAGTCTCCTGTCAGAACCGGAAAAGAAGCTTTTCCGCAGACTAGCGGTGTTCGTAGGCGGTTGGACGCTTGAAGCAGCCGAGGCAGTTTGCGCCGAGGAGAGTAATGGAGTCGACGTCCTGGATCTACTCACGCGTCTGGTCGATAAATCGCTTGTCATTATGGAAGAAACGAGCGAGGACATTCGCTATCACCGCCTGGAGACCATCCGTCAATACTCACGGGAAAAGTTTCTTGAAACAGATGAAGTGGAAAAGATAAGAGATCATCACCTCGCATATTTTGTACGGTTTGCCGAGCTGGCAGATGAAAAACTCAAGAGTGGAGAGCAGCTCGAGTGGCAGAATCGCATGTCCGCTGAGGCAGATAATTTGCGTGCGGCACTGGACTGGGGCTTGAACAGACATGCGGAGAGTGCCCTGCGTATTGTTGGCGCTGCCAACTTGTTCTGGACTGCAGGTGGATACTCGGCCGAAGGTTTTCGTTGGACTCAGAAAGCTTTGGAGCAGACGGAACCCGGTTCGGGCGAGATGTCCATAACAAACGAACGTTGGATTATTGCACGGGCAAAGGCGTTGTGTGGACAGACGCGGCTATATCTGTCATTAGGTGATAACGCAAATGCCAAGCGGGTCGCGGAGAAAAGTGTCTCGTTCTATCGTCAAACACAGGATCGACGTGGGTTGGCATTTGCCCTGGTGGTGCTGGCGTATCCGCTCGAATTTCTGGGGGAGCGTGTGGAAGCAGAAGCTGCCTTGCAGGAGAGCTATTCTATTGGCCGCGCCGAAGGCGACGTTTACATCATCTGCCGGGCACTCAATCGACTAGGACACGTGATCGTAGACCTGTATCAAGATCTCGATCTGGCACAGCGCTACGTGGAAGAATCTTTGCGGCTGGCAATAGAGGCAGGACTTCGCTCGCAGGAAGCACAGGCGTTCGAAATCCTGGGCTTCATTGCGATCCACCGAAATGATCCTGAAGCGGCTCGCAGTCACTTGAAAGAGTCTGCCAGAGTCTATGACGAGATTGGCGCACCCTTCAATGTCATTCTGGAAAAAAGCAACCTGGCGCATCTGGAACGTAAGCTCGGAAACTACACAGAAGCGTTAGAGTACTATCGTGAAACCATCCTTGCCTTCCGAGATATGGGGCAAACAGGGGCTGTGGCGCATCAACTGGAATGCTTCGGGTTTATTGCACGGGTACAGAACAACAATGAACGCGCGCTGCAATTGTTTGCCGCTTCGAATGCGCTGCGCCAGAAGAGCGGCACACCAATGACGCCGGATGAGCAGGCCTATTTCGACGAGCAGTTAAAGGGTCTGCGCCAGAAAATGGATTTGTCAAAATTTGATCTGGTATGGTCGAATGGCCATGCCCTGAAAATGGAACAGGCTATTGAACTTGCCATAGAGGCAACGAATGAATGAACTTTCTTACGGGATGGTCATTGCGAGGAAACTAGCGAATCAACGGGCGCTGGCTTCGGGCGATGGGACGGCCTCCTGCTGAGCAGGTTTTCTCTGCAGCTGCACAACCAGAACACCTAGCCCCACCAAAACCAACCCAAGAAGCTCTTTCCCGTTTAGCGCTTCACCCAGAAAGACATACGCCAGGATTGCGATCTGAGGCATCATCAGGCTGTTGATAACACTCGATTCCACAGCGGATAAGGTCCGCAGCGTGTGATTCCACAGCGTGAAAGCAAAGGCTGTGTTCACGACCGCCAGCCAGGCGATCAGCAGCCAGCCTCTCAAATCGAGCTCGCCAAACCCCTGAAAGAGGACTCCGATCAAGAGAAGCGCCAGAGAGCCGATCCCCATACTGGTAAACGTGATGACTATCGGCGAGCTGTTTGCAAGGCGATTTACCTGCCGCCCTAATAATGAGCTTGCTGCGTTACTGACAACGCCGCCAAACGCTACAAGCAAACCAATGACCGGTGCAACCCGCATGTTTAAAGGAAGAAAAAAAATGGCAACGCCAAGAAGAGTCAGGGCAATGCCCAACCATTGGCTGCGGGAAGGGTGCTCGCCCAGAAAAACGATCCCGGAGATACCAACCACCAGCGGTGTGAGATTAAGCAACAAGCTCGCGGTTGCTGCCGACAGGTAGGCGAGGCTGAGGAACTGCGAGCCCTGTGTTAAGGTGTAATACACGATGCCGAGCACAGCGAGTTGCATCCAATCCTGGCTCGTAAAGGAGCGGATCACAGCCCTGTTCCTCGTACTTAACAAAACAAAGGGTGCCAGGCAGAGAAATGCCAGTATATAACGCAGCCCCGCAAAGGTCAGGGCTGGCAGCTCGGCCTGTAGTCCAAGCTTAATCAGCACCCAGGAGGATGCCCAGAGTACAGTGACAAAAACCGCTTGAAGGACGGCTATGGATTGCCGGGAAAGTTTCACTTATCCACCAATGAATTCATCGACTACTTCTGCAAGGCGCAAGAACTTTGTTCCCCACCCATTATCAATGGAAATTTTTTGAATCACGCCAGTCGGAGCAAAGAGAAGTTCCAGCTTATACACGTCTATAGGTTTTGCATTCCCGGCTTTCGAAATTTCAACCTCGAGTTTCCGAATGACCTCTTCAACTGGCATATTTGACCAACCGGATGATTCGGATTTTCGTAAATAGATGATTGTTTCTTCGAGAACAGCAATCAGCGTTTCTAGCTCCATAATTTTCTACTCGGTAAGGCGGGATGGCATCTGCTCTTATTTCCACAATTTGGCTAATTCATTGAGCGATCTGTAATATGGTTCGATGCTTGGGATGTAATGCCGTTCATCCTTGGCATGTGGACCTAAGCCAGATTGCCCCCAGACCACCGCTTGTCCACCTGGAGCGAAGCGTGCGCTCGTGCCCGGGAGCTTTTTGCCAAGCACTGGGTCCGCGCCAGAAGCTACTCTCACACTTTCTATCAAAACTTGAAGGGCCGGGTTATCTAGGGAACAGGCAACGCCATTCTCCATAACGCTCAAACACATTTCCAGCCCATTCGCCTTACAATATTCTTCAACTTCTACCTTTAAACCTTCCACATCATCTTGAGGGATAGGTCGGATCTCTACCCCCAGAATTCCTTCGGCTGCTGTGACATTATAGATGCCGGGCGTGCCGACATGAATAAAGGGGAATTTCGCTTGAGACTGCCATCTATCTGAAGACTTAAGCGTGAGATGCCGGGCAAAGATTTCGTTCAGAGCGGCGCGCGCTATGATGAGCGTCTCGCTCAAATCACTTGTGCCTGTCACGCCACTGTGACCTCGCGCGCCGCGTGCGATCACGTCAAAGCGCATCACCCCGCGATTTTCCACGCAGATCTCGCCAAAGAGCTCATTTCCTTTTTCGCCGGTCCGCTCGCCGGCGATGAAGAGCAATGGGTTCAAATCTAATTCTTTCAAAACAAAAGGGGTACCCCAGGCTTCGGCTTCACCGTTCTCTTCGTTGCCAACCAGCATCAGGGAAATATTAGGAAATGGTTTTCCTGATTTCCTCATATCCTTCATCCAAATCAGATACGTAGCAACGACTGTCTTCATGTCTGCAGCGCCGCGTCCCCATAAGTAATCACCATCAATTCTGGGAATAAATTGTGAATCTTCAGAGTCGGGTTCGACGACATCGAAGTGGCCAGTTAAGAGAATGGGAGTATGGGGGTTGGAAGCTGGGAATGTAGCGTAAATGGCTGGATACTTGCCATCGAAGAACTTGACTTCGAGACCCCCATTGCGCAGATAGTCATCGATCAAGGACGCCGCGCGGTGGACTTCGTCGAGGCGCTCGTTGGGAGATGCAGTTACAGACGGGATCCGGATGAGCTGTTGTGCTAAGTCAAGAATTTCGGCGGTCTTATTCGGGTATGAAATCTCAATTGCAGCTTGCATTCTTGGACGAAATCGAATCGGCGCTGTTGGAATTTGCCTCACGACGTCACGAGAGCGTTGAATGAACTCTCCAATTTTGGAGGCGTCTGCGCCAAGGGAACCATGTTCTGAGACAATACGCTCTACGTCGGCTTTGACCTGGGCTTCGCGTTCATAGAAGATCTCTCTCAATACGCTAAGTGGAATCTCATCATTGTCGCCGAGTTCCATTTGTAAACGGGCGCGAAGCCGTTCGGACGTGTTGCGCCCACCCTCAGCCATTTCAATCAGCGGATTTAAGTCATTCCACAAATTCAATGCCTCTGCCAGTGGTTTCACTTCGTTAAGAGTCCACCTGAGGAAGGCGCGTAGAGGAACAGGCTTACCCGTCAACGGGTTTTCGATCTCAGCGCGCAATCCATATTGCGCGGCAAGAGTCTCATTTGCGCGGGCACGGGGAATGTCCTCATGGTCGTATCGAAAGCCGCGCGCGAAGGTTGGGTCAGAGTAGATGCGCAGGAGCAAGAGATGCTTGAGAGTCAGGTTGGCGATATCCAGGTCGAGAGAATGACCACCCTCGTCGGTGCGGACTTCGACACGCCCCATCGGCAGGTTGATGCGCGCCATCAGGTTTTGCTTCTCGATCTGCAGGGCCATCTCCTCCGGTGGAGTGGCTTCCCCAGCCACGAACAAGCCGCGGGCGTACAGCGAAGCAAGCTGGTCGCTGGTGGTGGAGATGATTCGCTCGACGGGTTCCGCAAAACTGCGAGCGCGGACCGGAGTCCAGTTGTTGTTCCCAAAACGGACGCCGCGTCGCACAAGATCGTAAGAGATTTCCAGATAGTCATTATACGAACGATAGAGGTTAGGAAGATCGATCTCCAGCGGATTGGGGAACGTGAGATTACGAATCGAATCAAATTCGGTGAGCGCAACCACTGCCCGCCCGCCGCGAACCTCTGCCCGCATTGGCGTGGACGCACTGGTCGCGATAAAAAGAGCAGCAAACGCACGCAACAGGCGCGAAGCGGTGATATAAAACTCGGACTTGAATTCATCCAGATGATGATCACCGCGTTCAGTGGAACTGAGATGGACAAAATCCCAGGCGAAAAGCGGGTCGGGTAACGACATATTCGTGTGAATGCCAGAGACCGCCAGCCCGCGATCATAGAGATCCACGCATTTTTCCAGATAGCGGCGCTTGGCAATCCCCCAATTTCCGGGGATGGAATGGTGACCGATATCTGTGTGGAACAGCAGGTTGCCGTGCCAGTAGTGCAATCGCTCGCCGAAGTTGATCCCGGCACGGTGTAAGGCGTTGATGAGCGCAGCTTCCATCAATCGGGATTCGTAGATCGCCCCGCGTGGTGTGTAATACGGGCGGGTTGCCCATTCGATCATCCAATGAAAGACCTCGAGCTGGCTGAACTGCGCCTGCCACGGCGGGATGCATTCGGCGCGCAGATAATCGACAAAGGAGTGCTGGCTGGGTCCCGCGCCAACTGTAAGCAGCGGACGTAAGTCTTCATCGAGGAGGTTCCATTCCTGCTCGAAGCCGTTGAGCCCACCCGAAGGTTTCTCTTTGATGGCTTGTTCTACGGCAAGGAGATATTTATCGGCGAATTGTTGGGAGGGCATGATTAAATCCTAGGGCGTAAGGTCTGTGAGGTAATGAAAGAGGAAAGAAGAAGGAGAGTGGAAAGTAAAAAACGGTGAGGGAAACCGTCTATAGTTTTAGCGATTCGGTTTCTTTGCTTTTACAATAAAGGTGGTTGGCATTAATTTCGACCGCGCAACGCTGTACCACTTTTCAGGTGCAAAATCCTGTTCCCTTGCTAGGGCAGTATTCGGCTCACTTTCTATGATCTGCTCCAAGAACAGTCCGGACTGTATGATGGCATTGAGATAGGTGGACAGCTTGCGATGATTAATGACAATTTCGACCTCCCGCCATGAGGGATTGAGCACGGGGCCTTCATCCAGATAAGAGGTTTCGAAAACATATTTTGCAATACCTGCCTCGTAGCGCAAAGAACGGTAGGCAGGATGCTCCCAGCTGAAGATAAACATTCCGCCAGGTTTTAGATAAGAATACACTAACGCAAGCGTGTGAGGTAAATCAGGCGTCCAGCCGAGAGAGTAGATTGAGACGATTAGATCAAAATAATTCTCAGGAATGCCGGGATTTTCATCCATCGAAGACAAAAACAACTTGGCGAAAATACCTTTCTTCGCAAGCAATTCCTTCGCAAATGAAATCTGTTCTTCCGCAAAATCGAGACCCCACAACTCCCTGGCATTCTTGCTCGCCCAAAGATACGCAAGGGTATGACCGCTGCCGCAGCCTACTTCCAAGACACGTTTGCCACGCAAGTCCGGAATTAAGTTTAGTACATCCTCCGTCGCTGCTAATGGACCATACTTTGGCAACGCAGTGCCACCATAAAACATTGAGGCAACTTTATTCCATCCCTTTTGATTGATAGACAGAATTTCTTCTCGTCCTATGTCGGACATCGTCTTTCCTCTTTCTTGTTTTTTCTACGTTCTACTTCTTCAATTCCTCTAATCCTTCCACCAACCTCTTAAACGCGCCCTCCGTCCGCTCCACAGGTGTAGCGTAGGAAAAGCGAATCCATTCGCCGCCAAAGGGAGAGAAGAACGCACCGGGGACGATCGCCACGCCGTGGCCTTCGGCTAGATACTGCCCCAGGGGCTCCGTATCCACCCAACCCCTTGGTTCGAGATACTCCGAGACATTGATAAAGGCATAATAACCTTTGCCGATGATGTGTTGAAACTCGTTTCGTAAGAGTAGATCCTTCAACACATTGCGGCTGGCGTTTGTGGGTTCCACAATAGTCTTCGCCGCTTCCGCAAAACCCATTTCGTAGGCTGCCATCGCAACGGCTAAGGAAAAGAAGGAAGGAATCACTCCATGTGAGGAACGCGCTGTAATGAACTTGATCACAGCTTCGTCTGCGATCAGATGACAGTTGCGGATGTTGGAGCCACCCAGAGATTTTGTCAGCCCATCCAGAAATATCAATCTCTTGCGTTCTTCAGGCGTGAAGGATTTCAGGAAAGAGTTTAGCTCCATCGGGGATTCGTCGGTGACATAGTGATACATCCAGTCGAACAAGACGAACGCCACGCCCGCTTCCAAAGCAGCTTTCGCGAGTGAGACTTGCTTCTCGACGGTGATGGTCAGACCTGTGGGGTTATCTGGGTTGGTGATGATGAGCCCCGCGATCTTGCGTCCCTTCGACTCGGCAAACTTCACGCTCTCACGAATCGCATCTTCGGAATATGCCCAACCCTCTGCCGGGTCGCCTGGCGCCCAGAGGACATTTGCGCCGACTCCGTACGGTCCCCAATTGTACGAAATCCACGGGACTCGCGACACCATGACCAAGTCGCCCTGGCGTCCGTGACCGAGCGCCATCATCGCCTGATAGGCTTTGACCAGGGCATCACGCCCCCCCGCGGTGGCGAGGACATTTGCCGGTCCCCAGCCGGAGGAAGCGTCCAACTTCCAATACTGCTCAATCACAGACTTACGATAGCCTTCCGTGCCAAAGGGCATATCATAGGCGCTCCCATGTTCGATTTGAAGCTGGAGCGCGCGTTCGAGAATCTGGCGCGGAACTCCGGGCAGCGACGCGCCCCCGTCGCCCTGGGAGGCATCGTAGAACGCCGAAGCTGGATTCTTCTCCTGGTATGCCTTCAGCGATTTATTGATCAGAAACATCCTGGAAGGAGGGATGTCCGTCATGTGCCGGAGATGCTCGCTGACGGGCACGAGATTCTTTTCCGCGACGGCGAGCACGGGCGTAGTGTTGGAAACGGACATCATGAGTTCTCCTTATGCCAGACTCTAAGAGTCTTTGAACCCAAAAAAACGCCCCGAGTGTTCGGGGCGTTTGGTGTACCTAGTGAGGTTGAATCTGTTCCTTTTCATCTGACAACCACCAACGTCCCGTCACTCCTTGAGTGACCGTCGTATTGTCGTTGGCGTTGGTATCACGCTGAAACAGGCTGGACATTGGGCGCAAGGATACCACCGCGCTATACACGCGTCAAGCAGAAGTTAAGGTACAGTGCGCTCCGCGCTATCCTCAATTATTGATTGAATTCCGGGTTCTGGCTTGTGTAAAGTGCAAGTAGGTTTCCGGTGGGATCCTTGAAATGGGCAAACCAACCTGTGCCAGGGATTTCCATCTTAGGCTGGACAACGCTGCCGCCTAGCTCTTCCACTCTCTTAAGGTCTGCCTCGATGTCGTCGCTGTGGATATAGACGATCACCTGTCCGGCAGGGTTTTCCTCAGTCACCTTATTGAAACCGCCGCCGTAGCCGCTGCCATCGGACCACATAGTGTAATCGAACTCCGCAGCATGTTCCATTTTCCAGCCAAACAAACCCTCATAAAACTTACTGGCTGCCTTTACATCCTCTGCAGGAATCTCAACATGGACAACATTTCGTTTAGGCATAGTGGACATAAGACCTTTCCTTTCTCGGTGAATATAGAACTATAGTTCTAATTATAACCAGATACCTCTTTTTCTTGCCTTAAATTATTCTTCGTCTTGTTATGACAAGGACAACAAACTATACATTTTCCCATAATTTAGCCTTCACAATATAATCACCCTGCATAGACTAGGGAACTAACGACAAGGTTTGTTCCCGGCAAACTTGTCCCGAGCTGACATGCTTTTTCCAGTCAACCAGAAATAAACAAATTACATGGGACCCAGAGCAGGGCAGGCTGACATGTTGCCCGGTTTTTCACCTGGACATCTGTCGTACCGATCGGAAATCCTGGGTTGCCTTTTGAAATCTATATTGATCAGGAGGCATTTATTCCTCTAACGCCAGGGCGATAGCCTGTTCAGGTGACATCGCGTGGCCCTCTGACCAGGCGGACGCATAGACTTCCTCCCCAAGTTGAGTACGCGCCTGGGCAACAGAGGGAGCATAGTCCCTCTGATAGGTTGGGGGGAGCGGTTGGTTGATCGCTTCGCGCCAGGCGGATGCGGCACCCCAAAGACGCGCCGCTCGCTTCGCATCCCCCAGCGCAGCGGCAACCAATCCCAGCGCTTCCAGCGAAAACGGTGGGCCGAACTTACTTCCTGAACTCAGATAAAGGGACAAGGATTCTCTAAACGTTTCTGTTGCACGCTTGTAATCCCCGCGCAGACGCGCCACATCCGCCAAACCGCCAAGCGACCAGGCTATCAGGTAGTGATCTCCCAACTCCCGGGTCAGGAGCAGACTCTCTTCCCAGGTGGTGGCGGCGCGCTCAATATCTCCCGTCCTGAACCACGTATCACCCAACCAGAGCAGTGCGTAGGCAAGCTCCCAGCGCTCGCCCGTTGCCCGAAGCAGGTGTAAACTCTCTTCCAACGACTCTATTGCCTCCTCTTCCTTGCCGCCCCAGTGAAGGCTCGCGCCCAGGTCAGCAAGCACTACACCTGCGCCTAGGTTGTCTCCCATTTCTCGATATAACTTAACACTTGATTCTGCAAAGGCTCTGGCTTGAATGTAATCGCCGGTACCTGTTGACAGGATGGATGATGCGCGCAGCGCCTTCGCTCGCTCCTTGCCCTGGATGCCGATGCCAGATGCAAGAGTTTTCTCCAGCCATAGGTTGCCTTCGCTTAAGTGACCCTTATTGTGCCAGAACCAAGCCAGCGCCCCTGCCATTTTCAGTCCCGCTTGGATTTGATCGCTTTCCAGCGACCATCCCAGCGCGACTCGCAAGTTATCATGGTCCCACTCCAATCGTTTCTTCCAGTCGTACTGCCCGGCGCCATATAAGTACGGCTCTGCCTCCTCCGCGACGCGCAGGTAATAATGAAGATGACGATCTTGAATTAAGTTCGATTCTCCAGTCTCATTCAGTTTATCTCTCGCATACTGACGGATTGGCTCAAGAAACCGGTAACGCGGTTGATCTCGCTGCTCAACGAGAAGCAGTGATTTGTCCACGAGGCGTGAAAGCGCATCGAGGATCGATGGATTGGAATCCAGAAGCGCCACCGATTCGAGCGCCTCTAATGTAAAACCACCCACAAAGACCGAAAGTTGTCGAAAGAGATCTTTTTCCGGTTCGGTCAGCAACTCATAGCTCCAATCCAGAGTCGCGCGCAAGGTTTGTTGTCGAGAGGAGGCAACTCGACTACTGCTTGTTAACAATGCGAAACGGTCATCGAGCCGTGCAGCGATTTGCTCTATCGATAACGTCTTGACGCGCGCGGCGATCAGTTCGATGGCTAATGGCAATCCATCGAGTCGTGTGCAGATAGATGCGACGGCCCGGATATTTTCGGCGTTCAGTGCGAAATCGGAACGAGCTGCGCGGGCACGCTCGGCAAACAGTGCCAGAGCTGGGAACTCCGAAATGGTTTCTACGTTAACGATGGAGTACTCTTTTGGCATATCCAGTGCAGGTACCGAATACAACCATTCACCAGGGATTCGCAGCGCTTCGCGGCTGGTGGTAAGGATTTTTAAGTGGGAACAGGCAGAAAGGAGGGAAGAAGCGAACCGAGCTATATCGTCGATCAGGTGCTCGCAGTTATCCAGCACGAGCAGCATCCGCTTGTTTGCAATGCCTTCGATGAGACGTTCCTCGGGAGACAGGTTATTCTTTTCAATATACCCAAGCGCTTGCAGGGTGGCAGAAGGGATTAAAGATGGCTGATCCAGCGGAGCCAGCGCAACAAAAAAAACACCATCGGAGAACTCGTCTAGTGATTTGCTCGCTGACGCAATACTCAGGCGCGTCTTCCCGATTCCCCCCGGGCCGATCAAGGTCACCAGGCGGATAGCTGGATTGGTCAAATAGTCTTGGACAGCCGCAATATCTTTATTCCGCCCAATTAAGGAAGTGAAGGTTGCCGGTACATTCGAACGGGGTTGTTGGGGTAGTGCTGGTGTTGAGATACGCCAGGGAGTTTCTTCGTCCCCCGGGCTGGGGGCAGATCTCCAGTCTCCGCGCGCAAACCGTAAAAAGGCTGGTCTTTCCGTTGTGGGAATCTTGAAGATTTCAGCCAGCAGCTCGGCAATCTGGGCGGAGGGACGCCGTTCCTCATCTTCAAGTTTACGAATGGTTGACACGGAACACCCGACGCGGTCAGCCAGAGCTTCGCGAGTGAGCTCGAGCGCCTTTCTCTTGAGCCTGAGCCAGTAGCCAAAAGAATGCTGTTCTTGCATCAGTTTCTAAAAAATGATATCGCTTCAGATTATGAATACGTGACACATTTTGTGACACATTTTGTGACATTTCATGTCACCTAACCGGAATGGCGATTTGCTACAGTATGAGCATAGTAGAGACCAACTCAGGTTTCTGAAAACATTATAACTTGTTGAACTACAAAGGAGATCAAAATGTTCAAGAATCGTTTTATCCTTATCCTGGCGGCGCTATCGATGTCACTGGTGACTTTGGCTGTGTCACAGTCATTCTCGAAGCCGCCAAAGACGGTGGATCTAAGTCAGTCCTCCCAACCCGTTGCTGCTCTCGTGACAGGTCCGAAAGCAGACCAGCTATACGTCATGGATTCAGCGACCCGATCCTACATTGCCCGCGGACAAGCTATACAAGTGCGTAATGCAATGGATTCAGGGACGCGATCATATATCGCCTGGGGACAGGCCCTCGAAAAAGCGAAACTCAATGGACTTGACTCGGGGACGCGTTCCTACATTGCCTGGGGAGAGGCGCTGGAAGCCGCAGGGAAACTGGGCAACTCGGCTGCCTGCACAACCACCTCTCAGGAAAACATCTTTGCTAGGATAGACAGCAGCCTGGATTCGGCGACCCGATCCTATATTGCCTGGGGACTGGCGTTACAGGCGAAAGATGATATTCAAGTCCTGTGTCGCTAACTGCCCACCGCTGCGCTCCTTTTTATTCTCCCGAGCTCACATCAATCGCCCTGCACTGGTAATGAGCCAGTGCAGGGCTTGTTGAAAAAAACATTTGCCGAAAAGGATTACAAAAGTGGAGTATGTAGGTATTGATCCTTCCATTTTTGATTACGAAAGCGGACGATTGACGGAAATGAATTAGGAAGCACCTTGAGAACATTAAATTACTCTCTGGTGGCAGCATTCATTAACTCTAGAAGTTTTGCTGTGGTAGCCCAGCTGCGGATGGTCATTCGTTTATAGAGAGGGCTGGACATAATCCTATTGAGGCGGCTTTTAGTGCGCTGCGCAGAGAGGCGTTGAGAGTAGATAACCAAGTCTCCCTGCCAGACCTTATCAACGCCTTCTCTTGGGCTAAATATCTTGAATGCTTCCTCTGAGGCGATGCCCATCAAAAAAATGGCATCGGAGTGAAATTTAGATGGCTCAGTACCGAAACCTTTTGGAGCCTGGGAAATGACTTTTTTTAACTGATCGTGTGAAAGTACCAAAGTCGTTATCAGCTCGCTATCCAACTTAAATTTCTTTGGTAAAGCTTCCTCAATCTCCTCAGCCAGTTTTGCGGCACTCTTGTTTGAATCAAAAATCACATTTCCGCTTGCAATATAAGTTTGTACATTCTTACAACCCAGCTCTTCAAAGCAAGCCTTCAGCTCCGCCATCGGCACTTTGTTTTTGCCGCCGACATTTATTCCACGTAGTAGGGCAACGAATTTCATACATCACTTTGTGCGAATGTCTCTACGTTGCTTACTGAGCACCGCTCGCACGGATGGGCTTATCGCCTTATCCGTTCGGTGGATACAACCCAACCAGCAACAGGGCCGACGCATTCCCTCCTTGAGCTCGCTAATCGTCCTTCTAACATGTTCCTTTCTCGTTTCATCCTTCTTGACGAAGGTAACCCAGCATATCCACTCATTGCGTGCGAGCGGTGTAAGACCCTCCCAAAGGGTGAGTGCTTTGGGGTCGGAAGTTAAGGCGTCCCGTAAATCCTTAGGCACCTTGTGTACCGTTCCATCGGAAATTGCTTTTTTAGTCATGGTTAATTGCCTCTCAAGAATTGCATCGACCGCTTCCCTTAGAATTTTTTTGTGACTACTTCGTAGTCATCCCCGTTCGCCATAGCGAGATATCTTAAGGTCAAACATCATACTCAAGAATTCATCTCCTTACAGAAAGATCGTTCTTACTCCTCTCGCCAAGCTCGGGAGAGGACGATCGACCCTTGAGATAAAGTAGGATGCCGGCAATTCCATTGACGATGGCAAGGACCGTTGCCAGGGCATCATCAAGTTGACCCAGGAGGGGAATCAGGTCAGGGATGAAGTCCACGGGGCTCACTACATAGATCCCTAAAACCCCCGCAATTGCAAAAAAGAGGGTACCAAAAGCCTTGCGCAGACCTGAGCCAGGTAAAGCCAGTAGGATCAATACGATAGCCGTTAAGGCGGCTCCAATAATGAGGGCAATCTTGGCAAATTCCCAAAATGACTCCATGCTTCCTCCAACCTATAAGTAATGATTATAAGGAATTATAACTGCCAAGCTGGAATCGTTCGCATGATCGTTTGTATTAGATGGTAAAGGAAAAGCTCAGAAAGTATCTAAAAGGCTGGAATTGGGAATACCCATATGGACACTTAACGGCCTACATTCGCGGGGTATATTTTGGCATAAGGTACTACCTAGAAACGGTTCAGCAGATCATAGGGCATAGAAACAATGGGGCAACAAAGATTTTTTGCTCATTGCAAAGTTCTTAATAATGAATAGGCACTCAAACGCTTAGGATCTCTATAGCCATGTAATTTTGTGCAAAACAATTTGTTTTAGAACCAAACGGCGTGCCTGACCTTGGCTCTCATGATTTCGCTAGTTGCTCGAACCTGAGTACTAGAGCAGATAAGAAGTTGCTGAGATTACGTGAGAAAAGCAGACACTTCACAGATTTGAAAGTCATTTTGGGGGGTACAAGCTGGGAATATGATGTGGTTCATTTTATAAAAAAGGGGAAAGGAAAAACCAAAATGAACCGTAACTCACTCATCACGGCTCTCGTAGCCACCCTGGTCCTTCTCTCCAGCCTTGTCCCGTCGGTGCAGGCAGCGGGATCGACGCCTGTAAGCGTCTTTCCCGGTGCCATGGGATTTGGTACCTTCACACCGGCAGGCCGAGGCGGCAAAGTGATCTATGTGACCAACCTCAACGACAGTGGTCCTGGCAGCTTACGTGCAGCGTTAGCGGATGCGGCGCCACGTACAGTTCTGTTCAAAGTCTCTGGCACAATCACCCTGGCGAGCGACATTATCGTCAAAAAACCCTATCTGACAGTCGCCGGACAAACGGCTCCAGGCGAAGGTGTGCAAATCAGGGGTGCGCAGATCAAGATTGCCACGCACGACGTGCTCATTCGCTACCTGAAGATGCGGACGGGAGATTTGCGCAACAGCAGCAACCCGGCTGACCGGGATTCTCTTGCTCTGAATCATGATTCGAACGCCTATAGCATCGTCATCGATCATTCCACCCTGATCTGGGGTCCGGATATCGGTGGGATCAGTTTCCTGAATGGCGTGCGGTATGCAACCGTGTCGAATTCCATCCTGGGAGAAGGGTTGTACATTTCGAACCATCCGGAAGCAACCCTGGCGGAGACAGGTCACTCCATGACAGCCAATATTACCCAGCTCAATTCCAGCTTACGTCCCAATCATATTACCCTACACCACAATCTGCTCACGACGTCCTCGGACCGCAATCCGCGTGTGATTGGCGGTGAGAACATCGATATTGTGAACAATGTGATCTATAACTGGCGTAACTCGGCTTCCCAAGGCAACCCTGTGAAGTTGAACCTGATCAAGAACTTTTATATCAAGGGTCCCATGAACACAAACTACTCTGCCCTGATTGCCTGGAAACCGATGGCGGAGGCGGGTGGAACTCTCCGCGCTGGAACCGTTTTTGCGAACTTGAATATGATGGAAGGGTTGGCGAAGGTTCGTGGTGGCTCGAACAGCGTTTATGCCAATGCTCTCTTCACCCCCTACTCCATGACTGCGGAGGACTCCCCGGAGGAGGCTTACACCCAGATCGTCGATGATGCCGGTGCGAACCGCCAGGTCAGTGGACCGGATGGCACGATCGTGGTGATCCGGGATTCGGTCGATCAGCGTATCATCAATAATCTGGTCACCCGCCGTGGGACATTTCTAAATGGTGTCAACGCCAATGGAGTGGGTGGATTCCCTTCGATTTCCTGGCCGACCTTAGCGGCGGGAACTCCTGCCGCGGATGGCGATAATGACGGGATGCCTGATGCCTGGGAACGAGTGTATTTTGGAAGCACGTCCCGTGGCTCATCGACCGACTCGAGAAGCGACTTCGATGCAGATGGATATACCGATCTGGAAGAATATTTGAACGAAACAGATCCTACCGCACGGTAATCGTCTCCTCGCCAACTACACAGGTAGCTGCCGCACTACCCGCCGCAGCTACCTG
>DASSBC010000047.1:0-23279 GCA_035699125.1 Anaerolineales bacterium | reverse complement strand
CAATCTAGCGACCACCATACCCATCACGATCCTGTTGGCGGTGATCACCGAGGAGGGTTTCTTCCGTGGCTGGCTGTGGGCTGCCCTCCAACGTGCTGGTCTGAGCAGGGTCTGGATAGTCATATTAACCAGCCTCGCGATTGCCGCATGGCACTTGCCAGTTGCCCTGTTGAGTACCGAGTTTGATCTATCTCCAGCGCAAGCACTGATGTATGTGAGCAACGTAACAATTACTGGCATCATCATGGGCGTATTGAGGTTGGTTAGCGGGTCGGTGGTTGTCCCCAGCATCAGCCATGGTATCTGGAATGGAATTTTGTACCCGCTCTTCGGTGCCGGAACTCAGATAGGCTTTCTGGGCATCCAGGATAGCACTTTCCACCCGGAAGTCGGTGTATTGGGGTTGGTTCTGAACCTTGTACTTGCGATTGGATTGTGGCTCTGGTACTGGCGCGCAGATGGAAAGCGGGCTGCCAATCAGGGTTTGCACCCAGAGCCAGGCGCACAAAGCAAGCTGGACAACGTGCCTCTGCCTTGATCTTGAACATCTTTTATTAGAAGCCATCTGCTCACAAGATAATTGTTTCGATCAACTTGAACGCTAAAGGATTTAATGGAGAAAATAAGATGACTACAATAAGTTCCTATACAACCACAGAGACTATCGGACGAAGACCCTTCTTCTCGAGCTCGATCATGGTATGGCTGTTACTGGTTGCATATCTGATCCTGGTAAAGGTTGTGATCCTGCCCCTCTTCCCGCCCATCGAAATCGATGCCATTGCCGCAATTTTCAACTGGAACACGATTTTGGGCGCCAGTTTCATAGGTCTGGTGGGCGTCTGGCTCGCTGATCGTACTGGCTTTATGCCTGCGCTCGACCCGCGTGTCTCAAACCGTCAGCGTTACCAGATTCCACTGCTGATCGGAGGCGGCATTGGGGCTCTCGCATCCCTGATCGATCTTGTGACGAATGGAACCCAATTCCTTGCTGAAAATATGGGCGTATCTTCCTTCAACACGGATTATCCTCTGTCCTTGTTCGTCTACACAAGCGGCACTGTGATTGTAGAAGCAATCTTTCGCCTGTTCTTTTTTCCTGTGTTGCTCTGGCTGATCTCCTATGCCGTTTTGAAGAAGCGCTGGCAGGAACAGACCTTCTGGGCGCTGGCTATCATTCTTTCCCTCATGGAGCCTCTGGGGCAGTTGTCCGGGCAGATGACTGCCCAGACGATGGAAAACTTCGGGCAGTTTTTCCTCACTCTCTTCCTGCCTATGCTCCTGACCAACTACCCCATGGGCGTGGCACAAGCCTATGTCTTCCGCAAGTATGGCTTTCTAGCCTCGTTTACGCTGCGGATCGGCTACTATATCATCTGGCACATTGTATATGGAAGTTTGATCTACCCGCTCTTGAATGCGTGACGAGCCGGCAGGTAGATCGCCAGACTCGTTGTTATGATCCCCCTGACAGGTATGTGCCAATATTTGTCAGGGGAAACTCATGCCTTGCGTGCTAATTTATAGTTGATGGAATTAGCCTCGATTGTTATATTCAAAAAATAGCATCCAACTCACTGAACGCCTTAGTAGTTACGCGTTGCTGTTTCTAATCCCGTCGGGACCGCAAGGATAGACAACTTGATGGAAAATCATCAAGTTGTCTTTTTTATTTTAGCTATACAGTTGATTCAATCGCGCGACTATTCCCCTTCATAAAAGCATTACTTATCGGTTGTAAAGTAATGGTCTCTTTCGAAACGAAGGACCTTGTTTTTGTTGACTGGTATGGTTCTGGTCTATAGAAACGCACTCTTGGTAGAAATCGGATTCAGAATTGTTACAATTGCGGCAGAGGATCAAGGATGATTGTTTTTACAGGGAACCTAATCCACTCGGAGATCGACAGTCCACTCCATCGACAACTTTATACTCATTTGCAGACTGCCATCCTGCGCGGAGATTTGAAGCCGGGTACAAGGTTGCCATCTACACGCGCCCTGGCGACCCAACTCAATATCTCCCGTAACACGGTGCTCAATGCATATCAGCAGTTGATCGCAGAAGGATATCTGGATGGCAGGGTCGGGCGCGGGACATTTGTTGCGCAGATCTTACCAGATCACCTGTTGACAGCACCGCAACCCAGGGATCTCGTGGAAACGTTGTCCGCAGAACCAGACAAACCACGATTTTCTGAACAGGCTAGGCTGCAGCTCAGCGTTCCCCGCATGCCGCTGGGACCGCCAGATGGCACTAGCGTGTCCGCGCGCCCGTTTCGTTTTGGTGTTCCGGCCTTGCGATCCTTCCCTTACAAGCTCTGGTCACGTCTGCTGATTCACAAGGCAAGACACCTGCCCGCCAGTGCATTTCCCTATCAGCACGCCGCGGGATACTCGCCTCTGCGAGAAGCCATTGCCGCGCATGCAATGGTTTCTCGTGGAGTCCATTGTACGGCCGAACAAATCATCGTTATGTCAGGCGCGCAGGGAGGTCTTGATCTGGCAGCACGCGTGCTGATCAACGCCGGGGATCCCGTTTGGATGGAAGATCCGGGTTATCTGAAAGCCCGCGGCGCCTTCCTTGGGTCCGGCGCGAACATTATCCCTGTTCCCGTGGATCAGGAAGGACTGGTTGTCGAGGCGGGAGTTGCCCGTGCGCCGGGAGCACGTCTGGCTTACCTGACGCCCTCGCACCAGTTCCCACTGGGGGTCACACTAAGCCTGGCACGCCGGCTCGCCCTGCTGGACTGGGCGAAACGTGCGGATGCCTATATTCTGGAAGATGACTATGACAGCGAGTATCACTATACTCGACGTCCCCTGCCTGCCTTACAAGGGCTGGATCACGACGGTCGCGTGATTTATATCGGCACATTCAGCAAAGTGCTCTTCCCGGCGTTGCGCATCGGTTATTTGATCCTGCCTCCACCGTTAGTGGAGGCGTTTCGGACGGTGCGCAATCTCATCGACACGCATCCTCCGATGCTAGAACAGGCTGTGCTCGCGGATTTCATTGTGGAGGGTCACTTCACGCGCCACCTGCGGAAAATGCGCAGCTTATATGCGGAGCGAAGAGCAGCCATCCTCGAAGCAGCCCATAAGATCAACCTGGAAATTCATCCGCCGGAAGCCGGGATGCATTGCGTTGGATGGCTGCCCCAAGGCATGGATGCCTTCGCGCTCGTACGTGAGGCCGCGAACCGAGGGGTCGACATCGTGCCCGTCTCGCACTTCAGCATCGAGCCGCTGGCACGGGATGGCATCCTTTTGGGTTACAGCGAATACAGCGTGGAACAGATCCAGAACGGAATGAGGCACCTTGGGATGGCTATGAGCTCCGTCTGACTCATCCGAAAATGGCACCCTGGTTTGGATAGAAATTGGCTCTTGCCAGTTATAAGTGGACCTGTATACTACTTATCCAGGTTAACGGCACTGAGCAGGTGAATGATTTTGCCTGCATAGAGATGCACAGCAAGTTAATTCTGGGGAGATTGATTCACCTGCTGCAAGCAATCCCTACCACACAAACATCGCGGAATGAGAAGAATCGTTCTCAGGTGCAATTAGATCCCCAATAGATGGTAACTATCTCTGTGAGCATGGACCTGAACAGTCTGCGTGAATAGAGCCAATTCCATTAATCCAATCAGTGATTACCGAAAGGAGTTGTTATGGGTAAAGTGTTTTTCGATATCAGCATGTCCCTGGATGGGTTCATCACTGCGGCGAACAGAACCCCCAAAGAACCGATGGGCGAGGGCGGTGAACGACTCCACGAGTGGGCATTCGACAGCAAGGACGAATACAACCGCAACCTGATTTCTCAGAGCGTGAGTACCACCGGAGCAGTGATTTGCGGACGGCGCACCTACGATGACTCGCTCCCGTTTTGGGGTGCCGATGGCCCGACGGGTGCTGCCCGGCTGCCGGTGTTCGTCGTGACTCATAACATACCCCAAGAGATCCCCGAGGGTGGTGTGTATACCTTCGTGACAGACGGGATCGAAAGCGCACTACAGAAGGCGAAAAAAGCCGCTGGCGACAAACATGTCAGCGTGATGGGCGGTGCAGATATTGGACAGCAATACATCAAAGCGGGGCTGGTGGATGAGCTATCGATCCATTTGGTTCCCGTGCTCTTCGGGAGTGGGATACCGATGTTCGCGGACCTCGGAGAGACGCATATCCAGTTGAAACCTGTGCAGGTGATTGAAACCCCCGAAGCCATCCACCTACGTTTTCGCATCCGCAAGTAGATAAAGGAGTTGTCAGCGGAATCAGCCTGGGGACCTGATTGCCATTGTAAAGGACATCCTCGGTAAGGGAGAATTATCAAAAGACGATGTAGCCGGGGAGAAGGACCTCGATGTAGACTACAAGCGGTTCCGGTAAACAATTAACGTTATGAGGAAAAACGATATGAGAAAAATAATTGTAGAAGCTGAAATATCGGTGGATGGAGCTATGGGTGGGGAGAATATGGACTTCTGGGGTCAGACCGCACCGTTCCGTAGCGAGGATGTTACGAAATACCTGAATGACCTTTTGTTCATGCCAGATGCACTCCTGTTGGGTCGCAAGACCTATGAATTCTTCGCCCAGGTCTGGCCAACAAGGCAGGGGGATGATGCGGAGCACATCAATCACATGCCCAAGTACGCGGCGTCGCGAACTCTAACGGAGCCACTTCAATGGAACGCTACGCTCATAAAGGGCAAGACTGCTGAGGAGATCAGAAAGCTCAAGCAAGAGCCGGGCAACAGTCTGGTGCAATACGGCGTGGGCGAGCTAACCCACACCATGCTCAAGCATGACCTTGTGGATGAGATTCGCCTGCTCGTCTATCCGTTTGCTTACGGAGAAGGGCCGCGCATCTTCGAGCACATGGGCGTTAATACACTGAAGCTCCTGGACACAAGAGTATTCAGTTCTGGCGTCGTCGCTCTCCACTATCAGCCGCAGCAGTCCGGGTGAATGGAATAGAGTCAATTGATATAGGTGAAGAGGTTTCATGCGTTGTATGTTGGAACTTACTTTGAATGGACCGACCTCTGAGGAAGTTATGGCACTTCTTCCCTCCGAACAGAGGAGAGGGGTAGAGTTGGCAGAACAGGGTATTCGGGAAGCCGTGTATGTCGCGGAGGACCGATCCGCAGTCTGGACCGTCTGGAATTGCGACTCTCAGGAGGCTCTTGAAGAGTTGACAAAGACACTCCCTCTGTATGAATTCTGGAACATTGAGTCCACGCGGCTGGCTGATGAAGAGATTTAAGGATCTGAGGCTCTTAAGTTTTCTGTAACTGGGGGAGGTTCGCCACAACTCGTTCGTGATAAGCGCCTTTTGCATCTGAGAGGTTCGTTGGAGAAGCTAGAGGAGCAAACATGTCGATTGAGGAAAACAAGGAAATTGTCCGCAGGTATCAGGAAGCCTACAACAAGCAGGATTACGACGCGCTCGATGAGATTGTTGCGCCGGATGTACGTACACCCAACATGATCTCCACCATGCCCCGCGGACTCGAAGGTGCGAAACTCGTCCATCAGAAAACACTGCTGGGCATGCCAGATTATCACACGACCATCGAAGACCTGATAGCCGAAGGGAACCGTGTCGTTGCGCGCGTTAGGATCACTGGCACACATACCGCAGACTTTTATGGCATTCCTGCCACTGGCAAGCGCATCAATGTCTCAGCCATCTATATCGTCCGGATTGCGAATGGAAAAATCGTCGAGCATTGGGGGGAAGAGAATGGCGTGACGGTCTTCAGGCAACTTGGCTTCAAGATCAAATTGGAGCCGGTGGAAGAGCAAAATTGATGTCGCAAAGGTTCGGTACTGGTATGAGCCGATTGAAACCCGAACGAGACACGATTGCTTTTGATATGTTGTTACGATCGGATCTACGAGGGTTATCCCGATGTTGCCCTCGACAAGGTTGCCAGCCAGACGTTCGACGGCAGGATTCCGCTGCTTGAGTATGTCTCCAGAGTGCTGGCTGGTCCGCCTGGCACGCGCTCTGGTTCCTGACAGTCAGGGGAGGCCCGTGCGCCGAATTGAACCAGAGCCTTGAGAACCCGCTCGGAGTCGGGGCGAATCTCTCCATGAATGGATGATTGCAACCCGAACGTTTCAACAGACGTATGGCAACGAAGGTCGCACTCTGGGCGAGGATAACGAGTTTATATCCCGTGGCTTTAACAACCTTGGCGCCTGGATTCCCGGGCGCAAAATAAAGGCAGACGGAACAAATAGCAAGATGAAGGGGCAAGCTATCTATCGTTTGTGCCGGCGGCTACTTCAAAGCTGCACCCGTGTGGGCTGCTTCTACCACTTGCAGAATAGCTTCGGCGCTTACTTTGGCGTCCGTCGGATCGTACATGATGGAGCCATGCGTTGCGCCAGGCAGCACTCGCTGGACGCTGTTCGTTGACAGCGCGGTAAAGCCTGCCTGCCAGCCCTGCCAGAGCTGCTCAAAATCATGCCCGGTGGCGGTGATTACGAACAGAGGGATATCACCCAGTGACTCAGAATCGAGTCCTTGCCCGGTGGTAGAGGGGGAAGCAAAAAATTCGGCGCTCTGCGTATCCCAGTCTTTCGTTGCCGAAAACGAAGCGAGAAGCTCCTCGCTTTGTGGGCTTGGCAAACCGGAGGCAGGCTGGAAAAGCCCCATCACACGCAGGACACCAAACCGTGTCAGAACGGGCGCTACCTTAAAGATCTTCGCCGTGGAAGCGCACTGCGCTTGCGTAGCAGGCGTGCTGATACACTGCTCGGGCGAGGAGCTGTCGAGCAATACCATGCCCACCACTTCATCAGGATACTGTTCGGCGTACTGGCGCGCATACATCCCTCCATACGACCAGCCCGCCAGAACATAGGGTCCGGGGATCTGCGCGTTCTGAAGCAGCGTATGTAACTCGGCAGCGATGTTCTGGGCATTACGGGGCGCCGGGCTGGAGTCACTCCAACCCATACCGGCGCGGTCGTAGGCACACACGCGAGTCGTTTTCGCGACGGACGGCTGGATCCAGCCCCAGGAGGAAGAGGTCGCGCCCAGCCCTGATTCCAAAATGACTGTGGGACGCCCATCCGTGTTCTCACCCACGCAGTACAGATGCAGGCGGTAGCCGCCAACATCGATCATCTGTCCGGGGGCTGGGAGCGCGCGTCGATCCATGGCAGTAGCGATCATTTGATAGCCCGCGCCAAGCGCGGCGAGGCTGAGGATGCCGACCGTCAGCCACAGTCCGATGCGCTTGAGCCAGACGCCGATACGTCTCCTGGGCTGTACCGTCTGCGGTTCAACAGATCCAGTGGGGGAATGAGCAACGATTGTCATGGTAAGTCTCCTCAGTAAGCTCTGCGCGCCACACAGCGATGGCAGGTAACCGAATGGGCTAGACGGCTGTGGCTGTTAAGCTGTGTCCGTATGCTCCCGCCGTGATCGTGGCTTTGACAGGCTCGGTAGTCTTCATGTTCCTCACGCCGACCACCAGCAGGTATACGAGAGTCCAGACTTCTGCGATCGTGGGTAGGATCGCCAGCAAACCATGGATCCTCATGCTAATTTCGGGGAACAGGAACGCCGCGATCATGTCCAGCAGATAGGAAACCCCGGCGGCGACAAGTACAACTCCCAGCACCTTCGGGAACATCCCCGACTGATATGCGAGATACCCCAGCGGCACTAGCCACAGGGCGAAGAAGATCTGCGCGATGAGGAAGCCATAATGATGCATATCCATGAGGAGCATCACCAGAGACTGCAAGCCTGCCGCGCCGAAAGCGGCAGCGTAGGGCTCATCACCGGCGACCCCCAAGGCAGAAAACTGGAAGATCTCATTGATGCACATGATAGCGGTTGCGATGGCGACGAGACTCACCATTGCGCGGGCAGCGTTCTTATTCACATCCTTCAACAGGGCATAAAGAGCCAGCGCCAGGAAAATAAAGGCTGTCGCCTGCAGCAGATCCGCCATAACGCCGAAGAGCACCAATCCTGAGTTTGCCAGGATATTCCTGGTCGTGGCGGCGTCGCCCGCTGCGTACACCCTGGGAGTGGCATACCCGACAGTGAGTCCGCCAAAGATGCCGACGACCAGATAGAGCAACCCGGCGATTCTGGCAAGATGTTTCGGTGCGTTCATCTTTGACGATTCATTATCCGAGGTGTCAGAAACACGCACGGTCGCTTTGGTTGCATTCATGTCTTCTTTAGTAGTCAAGATAGTTGTTCCTTTTCTATTACACCGGGAATGAATAATAGTAGGTGCACTGCGTATCTGCTTTCTTTACCAAGCTCCTTTAAATAGAAGGCTCGTTGCCAGGTAGCTTGACTCAATTCACGGTTTGATATCTCGCGCATGGGGTCAAGCGGGTAACCAGTCCCTGTTCGCTTTCAGCCGGCGAGACAAACCTCTTCGGGCACAGACACTACCGTAGCAATAAGGAAATCCCGAAGGCAACTAGCCATAGGGACCATACGATATAGCTGATCGCGTTAATAGGCCCGGCTGCCTTGAAGCTGGTTTCTTCAAACACACCTGCCAACACGCCGAGGGCAGGAATAATTCCTAGCCAGCCAAATAACGGACTGACCAGATTGGTCTGTAGGATCGCGATACACAGAAGTATCGTCCAGAGGCTGGTAAAGATATAGCCCAGATGCTCACCGATAGCCACTCCCAGATAGCGGTGAAACGCCTGAAAGACAACTTCAACGGCGTCCTTGGTGGCTTGGCTTGCTTTGGGCCGGGTGTACATATCTGCCAGCGTAGGAACGAGAAATGGCCAGCGTATCAGCCCAAGAATTTGAACCGCACCTGCCAGAACACCCAGTGTTGTGCCAACCACAAGGAACCATGGCGCGTCGGGCTGGAATATCTGCTGTACCATCACCGGAACCGGTGTGAACAGCACAGCCGAAAATGCAAAGGCATACCAAAGCCAACGCAAGGATACGCCGCCCTGTTTGAAGCGCCGCAGGATCGTATCCGTTGGCTTCCGCAGAATGTCAGGATACTCAAACGCTCGTTGCAGCAGGAAGAACGTTACATTGAATGCAATCGGAACAAGGATGAGCAGAAGGCCGGTTAGTGTGGTAAGTTCCATTGTTTTATTGCCTCTGATGAACGTAACAGGTAGTAGAGAGCGACTCCTGTCAGAACTTGGAACGCCAGTGCGCCTGACATGCCAAACACACTCCATTTGTAGCTGAGATCGATGCCCGCGTTTCGTGTGATAAACCACCCTAGCGTCCAGCCAAAGACCATCACTCCAATCCAGATGACCGATCCCGGCAAGACTTGCCGCAGGACAATCCACTGTGCAATTCCAATACAGAAACCGGTAATGGCTGCCCGCCACAGTAACTCGTTGCCACCGGTCGCACTTCCAAGCAATGCCGCACTGATTGCAAGACCGACTGCCATACCGATACTCATTGCGACAGCCCACCAAATCGGGAGGGACAGCCGTGATTTAAGAACAAACCACTGAACGAGTCCCAGAGTAGCGCCAGCGATTGCGCCAGCGAGAAGAGCACGTACCGGATCGGTGACAGCGCCCATAAGGTTGGCGAGTAGACCCGCGATGGGAAAGCTAAGAAATGCCAAAACCCAGAAAAGCAGGAAACGCCGAGATGAAATAAAGGTTTTTATGGTTGACTCCATTGGTAAGGCGAAGCAAAACATGAGTGTAGAGAGTTTGCAGCGGAAAGTCCTGTGTGTCATCAGGTTGTTGTTACTCGAAGCGATATGGTTATCCTCGTACTTTGGCTGCCTGTTGCCCTGGCCGGCGCAGAAGCATCCGCGGCGATATTTGGGTAGGAGGTCCTGGCTTATTGGACAGCTACACCTTCCTCAAGAAGCAATTGGGCGGGCCAGTGTCCCAGACCCGCGATGAGTCGTTGAAATATGAATCCGCGGAATTTCATAGTTTAGAAATGGATACTGCACGTTGAAATGACGCATTCTTTTCCTCTCACCACACCTACAAGATTGATCTTTACACGTTTAGCAGATAAATGCATTCAAAGAGTCTGTCAGGCTCATTGTGGTCCAGGCAGTATGTGATACACAAAGGGCCATCTGCGTTGACGCAGACAGCTCTAGGGTAGGATGAATCAATATGTTGAAACTAGACTTGGAATGTCTTAATTACTATAACACAGTTTCGTGTTCTCTATTACGTCACTTTAGCTTCTCTCCCAGGGAGGTCCAGATCGCAATGCGCGCTATCCCGTTGATCGCTCCCAAGATTCCAGTGATCCCGAGCCACACGAAGATTTCCAACATCGACTTATACAAGTTTGCCAATCCAAAGACCCGATCCGCGAACCTGGCAGTCAGGAAGGGAATACTCAACAGTACCAGCCCTGGAACAAACATCCAGACAATTCCAGGCAAGAGCCGCCATGGAGGCAGAGTGTCCAACAACTGAGCCCAACGCGGGAGGAGCAGCAGGCTGCGCAGTGCCAGAACACCACCGATCAATGTCAACAAGCCCATCGTCCAGCCCCAAAGTTTGACATTGATCCCGCTGGATTCCGGCTGTTTTCCACTCACGAGCGAGATTAAGCCATTCCTGATCTGGGGTGATCCAAATGTATTGGTCGCGAACGAACTGACGTTGTAGAAAACAGCAATTCCAATCTCCTGATCAGGAATTAAGACCGCATCTGCCGAGTAGGTGGAAATGATCCCTGTATGCTCCAGAGTACGCTGACCACCTATCGTGTTCTCCATCCAGCCCATGGCATAGTGGCTTTTGATCTCTACAGGTGGTGTGTGCAACAAGGTCATACTTTGAGGCGTCACTAGTTGCTCATTCTCATAACGCCCACCGTTGTTCTGAAGAATCAAGTAGTGCGCCATATCTTCCGCAGTTGTGATTACTCCGCCGCTGCCACCCAGGTAACCACGCGCCTCCGGGTAGGAAAAAGGAATTCCAAACGCAACCAGATGTCCTTGCGCCAGATGATCCGCTTTCTGAATCCCTTCCGTCGAAGTAACCACGCTTAGAGAATCAGTCATCTCGATGGGTCTGAAAACATGTTGATTCAGATACGCCGCGAACGGCTGCCCACTAATTACTTCCACCAAGCGGGCTAACGTTCCATAATTGGGACTGAAATAGTGATATTCTGTTCCGGGCGTTGCGACGGGTCGAGCCGTGCGCAGACTGGTCACGCGCTCGTCGATCGTCTTCGGCTGCGGGAGACTCATATCTGCGAAGCCCACTTCGGATAATCCGCTCGTCTGGTTAAGCAGATGGCGGACTGTGATCTGGGAAGCCACTTCGGGATCGGCCAGGGTAAATTCCGGCAGGTACCTTTGGACAGGCGCATCCAGATCGATCTTTCCCGCTTCCACAAGCTGCATGACCGCCAACGCCGTGAACGATTTGCTCACGGAAGCAATAAAGAACTGAGTCTGCGGTGTGACAGGTTGACCGTCGATAGCCCTTCCATACCCTTTCACATAAAGCACTCGGTCACCTTGCGTGATCGCCAGCGCGAGTCCCGGCACACGCTGCGTATCCATTTGCCTGGTAATGAACTCGTCGATTTCGTCAGTCTCGACGATCGCCTGCCGGAGCGGCGGTCTCTTATTACTCAATAGAAGCATTAACACGGGGGCTAGCAGAATGAGCCGGGCATTCTTCATCATTTCATGTTCGTCTGTGAGGCAAGCTGCTTCTCGACGGCGACTTTAAGAGGCTCGAGTACATAGCCTTTCACTTGTTTGAGAGCCTGGCGGTGTACATAACCCACTAAGAATGGTCTGATTAACTTATAGATCCCCTTAGGACGGATATACGCATGAACGACATAATGCGTCTCGCCGTTCGCTGTGCGCTCGAAGCGATTGAGAAAGCCAGCATTGAACTTCTTTTTGCTTTCCCATAATCCAATCTCTGTAGGGGAAAGGTCGATTAATGTATTCGGCACGCGGCCTTCTTGCTTATGAGTCACGTCCACCTCTTTCCAGTTATTTCCTGTTTTGATCACACGCGCAGATTGAATGGTGGCAGGGAATGTGTCGCCCCAGTGTTCCACATCACGATAGACCGCCGCCACACGCTCCGGTGGCGCTGCAATATGAATGGCAGCCTGCTCTTCAATCGCGTTCTTAGGGATTACAAATTCGCGCATCAGTATGACCTTAGGACTTCTCTTGATTCACAATGATTTATCGGAGGCATTTTATTCGCCCGCCAAGTACCTGTCAGTAGTCGATAGGAGTATTTTGAGGAGTATTGCGAACAGTGAGCAGCCCTTGCACTCATTCTGAGAAGATTCTAAATAACCGAATCGTGTTCGATACTGCGCCTTGGGAAGACTATAATAAGGATAATATCGGTAATGAGTGAAAGCCAGTTTGTAAGTGATGCAAGAACGAAATTCCGAAATTAATTCCCAATCCCCCATTTTAACGACCAGCCTGCGGATTCCGAAGCTTCATGAGGGGTTAATAACCAGACCAATCCTGCTGGGCAAGTTAGACCAGGCTCTAGAATTTCCCCTGACCCTGGTCATTGCACCCGCGGGGTTTGGCAAAACCACTTTGCTCAGTCAATGGATCTCTGCCAGAGCACGCGCGGATCTTAGAGATCGTGTAGCTTGGGTTTCACTGGAGAGTGAATATGATGCTCGCCAGTTCTGGACATCCATCATTACCTCGTTGCAAGAAGTACAGCCCAAGCTCGGTGAGTCCGCTCTGGCTTCGCTGGAAACTTCTCAGCCACCGATTCATGTAATCCTAAGAGCATTAATCAACGACATCGCGGATGCGGCGCAGGAGTTTGTTCTCATCCTGGATGACTATCACCACATTGACGAGCCTGCCATCCACGCCACTCTTAGCTTTTTGATCGACCACCTTCCGTATAATTTGCACCTGGTAATTACGAGCCGCAGCCAGCCGCCATTATCGCTCGCTCGCTGGCGCGCCAGCAATGATTTATACGAATTGCGCGAAGAGGATCTGCGTTTCACGCCCGAGGAGGTTGCGTTTTTTTTCAATGAGATCACGGGATTGAATCTCTCGCCTCTTGAGATTGCTGCCCTGGAAAACCGAACGGAGGGCTGGATTGCGGGCCTACAACTCGTTGCACTCTCGATACAAGGGGTTGACGATCAGTCCAAGCGCAGCTTTGTTTCCGCGTTTACCGGCAGCCAGCGTTACATCCTGGATTACCTGGTCGAAGAAGTATTAGAGCAGCAGCCCGATCACCTAAAAACCTTTTTATTGCGCACCTCGATACTGGAGCGTTTGAGCGCCTCGCTCTGTAATGCTGTTACCGGTCGAACGGATGGACAGGCAATCCTCGAATCTCTGGAACGCGAGCATTTGTTTATGATCTCGTTGGATCAGGAGCAGCGCTGGTACCGCTACCATCACTTATTCAAAGACGTCTTATATCACCGGTTGACCCGGGCAAACCCTGATTCTGTTCTTGCCCTGCACCGCCGTGCCATGGAATGGTTCGTCTGCGCAGGACGGACAGATGAAGCCATTCGGCAGGCGTGCGCCGCTCATGAGTGGGACCGCGCAGTCGAGCTGATCGAACCGGCGATCCAAGCCACCTGGAACCGAGGAGAGATCCGCAAGATCATCGGTTGGCTGGGCAGACTTCCGGATGAATATCTCGACTCACATCGCCACCTGTACTTATATTACTTACGGGCTTTGCTCCATGGTGGGCAAATGGAAGAGGCAGAACGACAGCTTCAAAAAGTAGAGACGAATCCGGGCGGGCGCTTGCACCCCGATTCGAACGTGGACGATCAACTCCAACTCGGCACGATCTATGCCATCCGCACAACGATTGCAGCCGTGTCGGAGGAGCCAGGAAGTGCACTGGCGCTGGGAAAAGAAGCGCTGCGCCTTTTGCCGGAAGAGAACACAGAAATCCGCGCCTATGGCTTAAACTCTCTGGGTGTCGCGCAGTTTTATTTGGGAAACATGGCCCAGGCGGAACAAATCTTCGCGCAGGGCCGCGAAATGGCGCAACAAGCAGGGAATGTCTATTCGGCGGTGGCTGCCGCGGCGTACCAAGCCAAGGCTTTGGTGATCCAGGGGCGGCTCCATGCTGCAGAGCGAGTCCTTGAGGGAGCTTTGAGACCAGACAACCCCGCGGAGTCACCCTCCCGACCAAAGGTAACAGCAGCCGGTCTGGCATGTGCAATTCTTGGAAACCTATTTTATGAATGGAACCGGTTGGAAGAGGCTGAGCAATACCTCACCGAAGCAATCGAACTGGGACAACAGCTTGCTTACGGTAGTGCTCTTTGGTCCGCTTATCACACCCTGGCTCGCATCCGGCTCATTCACCAGGATCAAAAGGGCGCGGAGGCTCTGGTCGAAGAAGCGCAGCGCTACAGGATGTCCTATACGGTGCTGCTTCCAGCAGGATGGATGGATGCAGAGCAGGCAGGTGCTGAGCTGGCATTGGGACGTTTGCAAAACGCCGAACACTGGGCAAGCACCTGCCGAGAGGAGCAAACCGCCTCTGCCAGATTCGTCCAGGAAACAGAGGGGTTGATCCGAGCACGCCTTTATCTCCGCCAGGGCAAACCAGGGCAGGCGCGTGCTCTCCTGGACCAGCTTCGCCCCATAACCGAGTCAAGTGACCGCACAGGTCATCTCATTGAACTCCTGGCACTAACCGCCATGTCACAGCATGCTTTGGGCAGGGTATCGGAGGCAATCGACACGTTGCAGGCTGCTCTGAGGATTGCGGAGCCGGAAGGTTACCTGCGCACCTTTGTCGATGAAGGCCAGCCAATGGCGGTCCTGCTCTATCAGGCTCTGGCTGAAGGCATACTGTCCAATTACATCGGCAAGCTGCTCGCGGCTTTCCCAACATACGAAGCTAGCTCCTATTCATGGCCGAATCCTTCTCAGGCGCCACAGGTCGGATCGGCAGACGAACAACTGATCGAGCCGCTCAGCGAGCGTGAGCTTGAAGTCCTGCAATGGATGGCTGGGGGTGCCTCCAACCAGGAGATTGCGGAAGCGTTAACCATCGCAGTGACCACGGCAAAGAAACATGTCAGCAATATCATTCGCAAGCTGGGGGTTGATAATCGCATGCAGGCGGCGGCAAAAGGGCGGAATCTTGGCTTGTGTGAATAACAACGTTCCAACTAAATACCTCTCAAGATACTCCTTTCGACCAGTGCATCCAAACAGTCCTGCAACTACAATCATCCTGTCACATCGAGTATAGGAGAATTTTTGGATCAGACGGATCACGCGCAAGGATTGCACCGGACTGGCAAACCCCCTCATATATATTATGAAATTCGCGTCCGGGGTCAATTGGACAGTCACTGGAGCGATTGGTTTAACGGGCTGGAAGTGACGCCACAAGAAAACGGCGAGACCGTCATTTCTGGACCCCTTCCAGACCAGGCTGCATTGCAGGGCATCCTCACGAAAATTTTCGACCTTAGATTGCTGCTTCTCTCGGTAAGGCGTATTGCTTCCAGCTCGTGACGCTACCATGAGGTTTCTTAGCGCTTCATCTCGTAATACTCCCACAATACTCCCTTTGACCACTGACAAACGCGCAACCCGTTCATAGAATTTGACAGGTTGCCGCGAAGAATTGCGTCCCTTGGTAATGTAAATCAAGATATTTTGGTATGCCTTTTCGCATTGCCTGCTACAGGAATACCAATTAAGGAGGAATGAATGATCGAATCCCATCCATCTGAGTCGCAGGGAAAAACCTCGTCTCAGTTAAAAACAATAAGTTCACAGTCGTCTCAGCTACTCTCCCAGCTCGCCATCCTGGCAATTGCCGGGCAAGTGATTCTCTTCGCCAGTGCCTGGCTTCTGCCGCTGGTATCAGAGTACAGCTTAATGGGCGACAATATCAGTGAGTTAGTTCTCGGGCGCTACGGCTTCATCCAAACGGCGGCATTCGTGATCTCCGGGCTGGGCACGCTTGGGCTTGCCTTTGCGATACGACAGCTCACCAAAGGCACCTGGGGATCCTTCGTCGGCCCACTGCTGGTAGGTATGTATGGACTGGGAGCAATTCTTTCTGCCATCTTCCCTACAGACCGCATCGATGCAGCGACCGACGTCTGGGCGCAATCGACAACGGGGATGATCCATTCGCTCGTGGCATTGATCAGTTTTCCTGGAATGGTCATCGGCATGTTCCTCCTCACCCGGACGTTTGGACTGCTCCCGGCATGGAGATCAATCATGCGCGCGTCGGTTTTCTTTCCCGCGGGCTCTTTAGGCTTGCTCGTTGTTCAAGGGGAAGGACCACTCGTTGGTCTCTTGCAGCGTCTGCTCGTGGCTGTGATTTCGGGTTGGATCATCCTTGTAGCGTTACGAGTCCGCAAGATTGCCGGATCCACAGAACTCGAACCGGCGAAGGAGAAACGAAGAAAGGAGACTGTATGAAGAACGTCCTACTCTTTTTTCTTATGCTGATGCTGGCAGCCTGTTCGGCGCTTCCAGCAACCGAGCCAGGGATACCCATTACCGGAGATGCTTCCCCAACAAGTCCTGTCGGAAATCAGCAAACCGGAACCGTCGAGGCAAATGGCATCACCCTTGCCTACGAGAGCTTTGGCTCTCCCGACACGGAGCGTGAAACCATTCTCCTGATCGCCGGCACCGGACAGCAGCTTGTGGGTTGGCCGGTCGAATTGGTCAATGCGTTGGTCGAGCGCGGCTATCGAGTAGTCCGTTTCGACAACCGTGACATGGGGCTTTCCACCAAGCTCAGCGATGCGGGCGCTCCGGATACAGCAGCCATTGGCAAGGCTCTCCAGGAAGGAAAGACTCCCTCTATCCCTTACACCATACGTGACATGGCTAAGGATACCGTCGGTTTACTCGACGCGCTCGGCATCGAGCAGGCACACCTGGTCGGCGCTTCCATGGGCGGCGCCATCGGCCAGTGGGTGGCGATCGACTACTCCGAGCGAGTGCTGTCGCTCACGACCATCGCCGCCGACTCAGGCAATCCCAAATTGCCTGTCATCGCCAACCCTGAAGCGTTCGCGAATGTGCCGCCGCAGCCAACCACCGCGGACAGAGACGCATTCATTGAATGGGAGGTCAAGACCTGGCAGGCACTCAGCGGCGCTACATATCCAACGGATGAAACAACCTTACGCGAATGGGCGGAGCGCGACTTCGAGCGCGGCTTCGATCCGGACGGGTTGCTGCGCCAGCAGATTGCAATCCTGGTGGATCACGTCGCACCTTCTGCCGAGCGCTGGAACAATCTTCCCAGGATCATGGCACCGACCATGGTTGTGCAGGGAAGTGAAGATCCCTTAGTGCCTACATCCTCGGCAGAAGACCTGGCGGCGCGTATTCCCAACGCAGAACTGCGTGTGATCCCAGGTCTCGGCCATTTCATACCCGATGAGGTCATACCGGAAATCGTCGATGCGGTCATAGCAGCTGTCGAGGGCACCATTCAACCGCCTGCTGGAGAGAATAGTCTGGCGGGCTCAAGCTGGCAACTGACTTCCTTGGGTCGGGTGGGTGCAACGAACCCCGTGGCTGGCAATGTGACGATTACACTTGCATTCGGAAAGGATGGACAGGCGGGCGGTCATGGTGGCTGCAATTCCTATGGTGGACCCTATACAGTGCAGGATCATTCGCTCAAGTTTGGAGAAATAACCAGCACATTGATCGCATGCGAGGATCAAACGATCACCGAACAGGAACAGCAGTATTTGGCGGCGCTGCGCACGGCAGGTGGCTTCACCATCAAAGGTGACACCTTGGGGATCCGCTATCAAAACGATAGCGGCGTGCTGAACTTTACGCGGTTCGCTGGCGCGACCCCGGAACCTCCATCCGGAACGACGACAAATATCCCGGTCACTGCCATGCCCTCCCCCGCTGAGCCACCTGAGCGCATCGAGTTCGATGCCGGTACAACCTCTGCCCAGCGCACTGGCTTGCTGCCGAGTGGTCCAGGTGTAAAGCAGTATGTGCTGACTGGCAAGGCAGGACAAACCATGACGGTCGATGTCTTTAGCGAGGATGTGCCCCTCAGCATGACCATTACCCTGCCGAACGGTATGCAACGCATCCCCGAAATGTCCCCGGTGGAAGGAGGCGGCTATCGCATTGGTCACGAGTTCACGCTGCCCGAATCCGGCGACTATCTTGTGACGTTGACCAAAGCCGATCACACGCCAAGCGCCAGCTACACGGCAGACTTCACAATCAAATGAAGACAATCGCGAAGCCTCTGCCGAACACAGAACGACCGTGGCAATGGCCGCTGCTAATGGCATTTATCCGTTTGCCATTGATCCTGGCTGGCAGTGCCATTGCCATCCTGGCGTATCAGTTTGCGGGAAATCCTGTGGGGCTTGCCGCGGGACTGGGATGGTCAACGCTCACGCTGACCATCGTGAATTTGCTCAACCTCGGGTTGCTCTTCTGGCGCAGCAAGGTCGAAGACTTTAACCCGAAGCAGACGATTGGATTTCACTGGCATCTGGTATGGCGTGACCTGGCGGTAGGGGTTGCGTTATCGTTTCTGCTGGGTGCGTTGCTGTTGATCGGTGTCTTCGCCGTGATTTTCCTCTTGCATGGCACCAACGGATTCGCGAACCTGGAATCTGTGTTCGTTGGAGATGCAGACTTTTCTTTCCCACTCCCCGTCTGGATGGCAGTGGTCAGCGCAGTGGCTTTTCCCCTCCTTAACCCTCTGGTTGAAGAGCTGCATTATCGTGGTTACACCCAACCCCGGCTAGTCGCTGCTTCACACAGTATCCCTACAGGAATTTTCCTTACGGCCATCGGATTCGGGCTTCAGCATGTGGTCTTCGCCGTCACCGTCTCCTCAGCCCTGGCATACGCCGCAGGATTCTTCTTATGGGGACTGGGAGCCGGATTCATCTTCCACCGCCAGCATCGCCTGGTTCCATTGATCGTTGCACATTTCATTAGCAATCTGTCCTTCGGCGTCATCCCACTTCTGATGATCTCCCAGGGCAGTTGAATGAGCTGCGCGTGATCGTAGACGCGCAGACTCAAGTCTTTCTCTATTCCTATCGACCCGGAAGGAGTAAACATGCGATCGACGTTCAAAACCGATCGAAGGGATGGCGCGAACGGGCACAAGAGTCATATGCACCATCCAACTGTCGTCGTCCTGGGCGCAGGCTTTGGGGGGTTATGGGCTACCCGCGCCTTCGCGAATCGTCCGGTAAATGTCGTATTGATCGACCGCCACAACTATCACACATTCTTTCCGCTGTTGTATCAGGTGGGTGCAGCGGAGCTGGAACCGGAAGATATCGCCCAACCGCTGCGGAAGATGTTGTGGAACCAGGCGAATGTACGTTTCCAGCTTGGAGAGGTCCGGGAGATCGATTATGCCTCGAAAGTCGTACGCCTTAGACGACATTTGGTGACCTACGACTACCTGATCGTCTCCCTCGGCAGCAAACCAAATTACTACGGGATTCCTGGTGCAGCGGAATATGCGTTTTCTTTGAAATCGCTGGAGGAGGGGGTTGCCCTTCGGAATCAGATCCTGCGGAGCTTTGAGCGCGCGGCTTGCGAGCAGGACCTGGAACGCCGCCAGAGCTGGCTAACGTTTATTATCGTGGGTGGAGGGGCGACCGGTGTGGAATTTGCTGGCGCGCTGATCGAGCTCATCAACGGTTCCCTGAATCGAGACTTTCAGGAGGTCGACTTCACACAGGTACAGGTTCTGCTATTGGAAGCTTCAGATCGCCTGCTCCGGGATATGCCCGATCCACTCAGCGAGTATGCCCGGGCACAATTGACAAAAATGGGAGTCCAGGTACAGTTGAAATCTCCGTTGGTTAAAGTCACACCCGAGGAAGTGGTCCTGAAGGATGGCAGACGGATTCCCTCCAGAACGGTCGTCTGGACAGCGGGAGTCACCGGCAACATGGTGGGAGATCAACAGGAGCTGGCTTTGAATAGTCATGCTCGACTGGATGTGCTTCCAACTCTGCAAGGGCCAGGTCATCCTGAGGTCTATGTGATTGGGGATTCGGCGCGCCTCCAACAAGATGGACATCCTCTCCCGATGGTATCTCAGGTAGGCATGCAGAGCGGGACCTGGGCGGCTCGAAACATCCTGAAGCAACTGGCGGGCGGGCAGCCGCTGCCGTTTCATTATCGTGACTTTGGTACCTGGGACGTGATCGGCCGCAACGACGCGGTGATCCACATAGGGAGGCTATCGATGCGTGGATTTGTCGCTTGGGTCATGTGGGTCGTGCTGAACATCTACCGCTTGAACGGATTACGCAACCGCCTGCTACTGATGATTAATTGGGCTTGGGCGTATCTCTTCGGCGAACATGGTGTCCGGCTCATTGCTCCCTCAGAGCCTCCGCCTGGCAAGCGGCAGGCTGGGGTTTCTAATCAGGCGGATGCCGAGATAGAACGAGGCGATCAGACCGTGATGAGGACGGATAAGGTGCTCAATCGAAAATAATATCGCTCGGGTTGTAGAAGCACACAAACGATAGGATAAAGCTGATCCATGAAATGGAGAAACTGGGATGAAAGCTCACCTGGTAGTAGCGCTTTGGGCATGCCTCCTGCTGGTCGAAATGAGCCCACTTCACCGGAACAGCATGGCAAGCGGTGATCAGGCCATGTACGAAGCCATTGATGAGTACATCACGTCTCGCATGCGCGCAGACCGCATCCCCGGTGTTGCTCTTGCGCTCGTAAAAGGCGATCAGATCGTTTATCTGAAGGGCTACGGCCGGGCAGATCAGTCCGGGCGTCCGGTCACACCACAAACTCCCTTCCTCATCGGCTCCATCACCAAGACGTTCACAGCGCTGGCTGTGATGCAACTTGTCGAGGCGGGGGAGGTCGAGCTTGACGCACCGGTCCAGCATTACATCCCCTGGTTCCGCGTCGCTGACCCAGAGGCATCCGCGCGAATCACAGTGCGCATGCTCATCGAACAGACCAGCGGGCTTCCGCAAAACCCAACGTTTGTTACCTGGAGCTGGCCGAATGAAGCCGATTCGATCGAGCGTCACGTCCATTTGCTTGCGGATGTCAAACTGGTCTTCCCGCCCGGTCAATCCTTTGCCTACTCCAACGGCAACTACGCGACCCTGGGGATGATTGTGCAGGTCGTGACCGGAGAGTCTTATGAAGACTACATCCGGCAGCATATTTTTGCCCCGCTCGCCATGCAGCATAGTTACGTTTCACAGGAGGCAGCCATGCAGGACGGGATGGCGAGGGGGTATCGCTGGGTGTTTGGGTATCCCATCCCGGCTACACTCCCCTTCAGTCGCGCCAACCTGCCGGCTGGATTCGCCATCTCCAGCGCGGAGGATATGGCTCACTATCTGGTCGCCCAGATGAACGGCGGGCGTTACCAGAGGAACTCAATACTCTCGCCAGAAGGAATCGCCTTAATGCAAGCTGAGCCGCCCCCTGGCGTCTACGGGCTAGGCTGGGAATCACTTCGCCTCAACGGTCACAGGCTCATCAACTTCGACGGCGCGACAGGCAACTACCAGGCATCGCTCTTCATCGATCCAGAGGAACGGGTGGGCGTGTTCGTCACTGCCAATGTGATGAGTGCGCTGGACGGGTTATCTTCCTCCCGCAGCACCTCGTCTCTGGGTGCGAGGTCAGCCGCCGAGCTTATCCACCGCCTATTCGGCCAGGATAAAAATAGGGCTTCCTTTGTCAGTGCCCTAATCACCACCCGCGGCATAGCGCAGAGTGTGCTGAATACTGCCACGCACCACCCCCTCCCCAGTCAGGGACCAGGTCAGCGGCGGGTTGCGCTGATCGTCTTCCTAGTGATTCTGGGGCTGACCGGCACCCTGATCTTATCCCTGGCGCGGATCCCGGAGTGGTACGGACAATTGGCGATGCACGGGATCCCCAGTCTCTCTGACCTTACCTGGCGTGTTGGAATCATCGCAATCGTACACTTGATCTGGCCACTGGCATTGCTGTACGTGGCGCTCAAGATCCCCTACTGGATCATCATCTCCCTCTATCAGCCTGACCTGATACTCTGGCTGGAGTCGCTGGCTGCGGTGATGTTCCTCAAGGGAATCCTCCAAATCGTGCTGGCCTGGCGGGTGTTCTGGCAGATGCACTAGTAAACGTTTGAGGGTCCTTGCATGAAATGTCTGCTGTAAACCACCTGTAAGCCGGTACAACGAAGATGTAAGCCCGCCTGCCCGCTGCTCATGCTACACTTTGTCCGTACTCGTTTCGGAAGCACAGACCCTGCACGGGGAACTGCACGTTGAAAAGCATTTGGCTATTTACCTGGAAAGCAAATGTGAAAGGAAGACGAAGGAGCTACAAAGAGCGTAGTAAGCCGGTAGCACAGGATAAGCACAACCCTAGCCCGGGATGAGCACAGCATCCGGTTTAGATTTCGGAAGCAATAAGGAGAAATGTATGGCAAGAAAACGGAGAAAAGCACCCAGGATCCTGCTTCATCCGATGTTCCGCTGGATCCGGGGCAGGATGGGCAAGATCGTCTATCGCCTCTCCCACAATGGCGAAGTGTCGGCGTATCCCGCTCCTGACATGAGCCACATAGAATGGAGCCCGGCGCAGCAAGCGCAACGCCAGAGGATGGCAAGAGCCACCGCGTATGCGAAGCTGGCGATCCAATACCCCGACATCCGCCAGTTCTACGTGGAGATGGCGAAGCAGAGGAAACGGAATGAGGGGCGTCCCTTTGATATGGCAGTCTCGGATTATTGTCAAGGCAATGACCTGCTCTGGCAAAAGCTCTATGGCGACCAGCAGAAACCGTCGGACTGGAGCTGGCAGGACGCCGAAGGCGGACAGCTTCCACCGCTCGCAAGGACATGACGGCGAAATCCCAAAAAGGATATCATCAGATGTAGAGAAAACACAAAGACCACGAGAGTATCGTGGTCTTTTTTATTGAGTAGCGGGGGCAGGACTTGAACCTGCGACCTTCGGGTTATGAGTGGCAATCTGCGACCGCTGACTTTCGAGCGACAGGCTATGGTTTTTAAGGCAGCCTTTTGATGTTTGATTCAAAAGAGCCTGAAGAGTTTAGGTTATCGCGATCGACAACCATTTGAGCACTTTATAACACAAACATAATATCTAAGCAAATAAACGATCTCTAGGTTACGAGCTTGAACGCCGTCAAACGATGGAGTAATATCATGCATTGTCGCGTAACATGATGCGCAGCATTATTCCCATCACAGACCAGTGCGATATTCATTTGGAGGTACAGGAACGTGGT
>DASSBC010000046.1:0-72816 GCA_035699125.1 Anaerolineales bacterium | reverse complement strand
CGTCAACTCTCGTCCCGTTCAAGCCCCTTCTCGTTGCTCGGCGTATGGACTGGCGCACTTCTCATAGCGTTTGGATCATGGCTTATTCAGTCTGGTAGAAGCGATGTTGAATTGTCAAGTTATTACTTCTTTTTTGGCAATGGGCTGATTGGTATCTGGCTGTGGATGCTGAACCGCGCCGCCCGCCAGCAGGCTGCTTTGCCCCGAAGCCTAACCCAAATCGGCTTGGTTGCCAGCCTTTTTATGATGCTGGGGCTACTGGCTCTTTATGGCATTGTTTTAGGTTTGGACGGAAGTGATTATTCCCCTCTTATCATGGTCACTGGATTAAGTTATTTAGGTACAGGCATCATGTATCCTATCTGGTGCTGGTGGCTAGGACGCTGGATTTTATCAAAGCAGACAGACAAAGTGATGGCTGTATAAAATAGATCAAGGAGTATCCAAAATGGAATTCAAAGACCCAGCTTCCTACGCAGACCTGACACAAGGCGAGATCAAGCATATCCTGTTTCGCATTAATGTAGACTTTTCTACACGTACCTTGGAAATCGAGTCCACGTACCAAATGGGGGCGCCCGTGCAAGGTTCCCTGTTCTTGGATTCCTACAAAATCGACTTAAAGGAAGCTCGCTCCGATGGTCGTGAACTGGAATGGGAGGTTGATGCCCGGGACGAAATCCTGGGAGAGCGTCTGCACTTAAAAGGATTGGAAGGCGCAACAACCTTTACACTGATATTCCGCACTTCGCCTGAAGCACGCGCCCTGCAATGGCTCAATCCAACCCAAACCGCTGGCGGGAATCATCCCTTCCTATTCAGCCAGTGCCAGGCAATCCATGCCCGCAGCATCTTTCCCTGCCAGGATACGCCGTCGGTACGGTTCACGTACTCGGCGGAAGTGGACGTTCCGCAGGGGCTGGTGGCGGCGATGGCAGCCGAACAAGTGGGAATCGACGAAAGCAGCGGGTATGGTTCCACGGTCTTCCGCTTCCGGATGCCGCAGCCCATCCCGTCCTATTTGTTTGCACTCGCCGTGGGAAATTTGGAATTTCGCGAGTTGGGCCCTCGCACGGGTGTGTATGCGGAACCCGAAATCGTCGCAGCGGCTGCCTGGGAATTCGCAGAGAATGAAGACAAGATCATTGAGGCGGAAAAGCTGCTGGGACCTTATCTGTGGGGGCGTTACGATCTGCTGATCCTGCCGCCGTCTTTTCCCTATGGCGGTATGGAAAACCCACGCCTCACCTTCCTCACTCCGACTGCGATTCTTGGTACTCGCGGACACTTATCCCTGATCACGCATGAACTCGCCCATGCCTGGACCGGTAACCTCGTGACCAATGCCACCTGGCAGGATTTCTGGCTGAACGAAGGCTGGACCACGTATGCTGAGCAACGTATTACCGAAGTGCTGGAGGGGAAGGATATCACAGACCTGCGTGCCGTTTTTAGCGAAAAGCAGCTGATCCAGATCATGCAACAGATTGGCATGGACTCGCCACTGACTTGCCTGAAATTACCAGCCGAGAGAGATGCTGATTCCTTTACAACCAGTATTCCCTATTTCAAAGGTTGTTTCTTCCTGCAGGAATGTGAATACGCGGTGGGACGCGAGCGTTTTGATGCTTTTATCCAAAAATACATGGCAAGCTTTCAGTTCCAATCCCTGACCACGGAGGCGTTTCTCGATTTTTTGAGAGCCGAGTTACCGGAAGTATTCGAAAAGGTCGACGTAGAAACATGGATCTATAAGCCGGGAATGCCTGATCCCGACACATGGCACCGGCCACAGTCTCATTTGTACGATGAAGTCCGGCAGGCACTGGACCACTATGAACAGGGCATCAGGCCAACCAGGGAGCAAGTACAGGGCTGGCATCGTGGTCAGATCTTCTCATTCCTACAGGGTTTGCCTCATAAAATTCTGGCGGAAGATTGCCCGTACTTTGAGGAACTCCTTGAGCTCGAAAAAAGGAACGACGCAGGGTATTACTCTTTCTTCTATACCATCTGTGTTGTCAGTGGTTATCAGGCGGCTTTACCCCGCATTGAACAATTTTTGGGCAAGATCGGGCGCATGTTATACGTCCTGCCCATCGTACGCGCCATGATCGACACAGAATGGTCGCGCGAATATATCCGCCCTTTATTTGAACGGGTACGCGATCGCCATCATCAAATCACAATTCATGCGATCGAAGGGTTGTTGAAAAAAGCCGGGTTATAGAAGAAGTTAAGATACTGAAACGCCAGCGATATTTCGTCCAATGCGAAAATGCAGAGGCCAACGGATGAGGCGCGCTTCAGCTCCATCACCCCACGCCGCACCCAGTTGTTCCCAGATCAGCGCCAAAGGATGCTCTCCCTTTTGTGCTTTATATCTTTGCGTGGCAGACCAGCTATCCAGAAAACCGGCAAGCTGCCTCAGGTTCCAGTGGACCTCCATGCTAAAGGATGGTGGAAGAATCTCCTCGAATGGGAACGGAAGTGTTTCATATCGCTGTTCCAAGTAGCGGATTCGCTCAGGCCAATATGGGCCGACGATGTCATGATAGTAATGCCAGACGAGCACGTCAATTTCGGGGGAAATCTCTACCGCGTTGTACGTCCATGCGGCGAGGATCCCTTGTGGCTTCAGCACGCGTTTCACTTCGCGGTAAAACTCGTCGAAGTTAAACCAGTGGATCGCCACCGCGACGGTGACGAGGTCCACGCTGGAGTCGTCCAAGGTAACGCGTTCGGCAGGTTCCGCGTGATACTCCACGTTCCCATAAGGATATGCATGGGAGATTTGTTCCGCGCTGGCATCCGTCGCATAGACTTTATCAAAATGTTTCGCCAGCCCGATTGCTGCTTGACCACTTCCTGTGCCGCAGTCCCAGGCAAGGGAACGCGCAGGCGCGATGGAGGCTAAATAGGCATAAATTTCATCCGGGTAGCGCGGGCGGCTTTGCGCGTATGTCTCGGAGTGCCCTGAAAAATGGTCTTCAAATGTTTTGCTCTCACCGGACATACAATGACCTCCTAAAATGTATTGCGTTCGACTGCCGTGAGCAACGCCTGAAAATGCCATACTAAATCTGCCAATTGATAGTGAGCATTCAAACCGCTGGGGTTGGGCAGCACCCACACGATGGACTCCGCCAGTGGCTCTGGCTGCCTGCCAAGAGTGACTGTTTTCTTCCCAAACGCAGTCCGGTAGGCGCTGATTCCCAGAATGGCAACGACCTGCGGTTGATAGCGTTTCACTTTTGTTTTCAATCGCCGCTGACCTGCCACCAATTCTTCCGGAGCTAACTCGTCCGCAGTTGCCGTGGCGCGGGTGACTAAATTTGTAATTCCATATCCATAGGTCAGCAATTCGCGTTCCTCACTGGGATGCAATAAGCGCGGCGTGAACCCCGCCCCGTGCAGCGTCGGCCAAAAGCGATTGCCGGGACGCGCGAAATGATGACCCGTCGCGCCCGAATACAGCCCGGGGTTGATCCCGCAGAACAACACGCGCAGACCTGGTGCGATTACATCGGGGACCTTCTTATTTTGAGCGGCAAGTAGCTCTGTACGATTGGGTTTAGGAGGGATCTGAACGCGTTGCATTTGGATCCACCAATAGCTGTTTGCATTCTTCCAATTCCAGGATTTTTAGTATCACGCCATGCGACTCAAGAAACGCTCGTGAGGTCTCGTACCCTTCCCAGCTTGCGCCGACGATTACTTCTGGAACCCCCAGCATTACGATAGGACCTGCACACATAATGCAGGGAAAGGCGCTGGCATACATGATGGTGCCTGCGTACGTCGCCTGTAAACCTGCCGCTCGGAGGACCTCCATTTCGGCGTGGCTCGTCGGGTCATTTTTGGTATTTTCCTGATTTCGTCCCCTGGCGATGAGCGCTCGGTCGCGCACCAGCACCGCGCCATACGGATAATCCCCTGCACGCTGCGCGGCTCTGGCTTCCTCAATTGCGATCTGCATGAACGTGTCCACGGGTTACCATCCTTTGTTCGGAATACGTAAGCGTGTAAAATACGATGCAATGAGTATAGCACGTCTATTTCTTGAAGCTCTGCATGCCTGCTTCCAAACAATATGAGCCTGAACATTCCATTAAAACTGCTGACCTGGGATCACTTATGAAAGAACATGATGTCTATCTAGCATTGGGCACCAACCTCGGTGACCGACTTAGCAACCTCAAGCAGGCCACCGCCGCACTCACTCCTCAAATGGAAGTCAAGGCAAAGTCACAAGTCTATGAGACACCCCCCTGGGGATTTGAAGATCAGCCCAAGTTTCTCAATCAAGTCATCAAAGTAAACACCTATCTGGACCCGGAGCCGCTTCTCAAACATCTCAAACGGTTGGAAGTGGCGCTCGGGAGGAAGGAATCCTTCCCTAACGGTCCGCGCCTGATCGATATCGATATCCTTTTTTATGATGACCTGGTCGTGAACAAACCCTCGCTTGTAATCCCTCATCCGCGGCTGCATGAGCGCGGCTTTGTGCTCCTGCCGTTGATGGAGATCGCACCTAACCTTACTCATCCTGTCACACAGAAAAGCGTCCGCGAGATGGCAGAGCTGAGCAACACGGAGAGGATTGAAAAGTTTGCTTCGTAGAAGCAACAACTGCATACGATATAATCTCCCTGGAGGAATTGCCATGAACCAAGCTAAACCGCTCAACTGGACGCCCAAGCCCGGGGTTGGTTTTACCGTTGTCCGCCGCGAAGATGGCGGCATGACGTTGACATTTACGGATCTATCCGATACAACACTCAACGAATGGCGCGATTTTGCGATGGAGCATTTGCTGGGGGTCGACCGCCGTACTCGCAATTTATATGACCTGCGCCTCGTAAGAGGGATTCCGGAGAAGGCGATCCGCATGGCGGTTGAGGCAAACAGCGACCCATCTGCCCGTAACATTCGCGTGGCAGTTGTCATCGCCGACGAAACCGTTGACGAGGCGGTCCGTGAGGTAGCTGCCCTCGCCCTCCCGGCGGCAGCCTCCGCCATGAGGATCTTCACCGATATCGACGAAGCCGAAGCTTGGCTGGCGCGTCCGTTGGATCAGATACCCTGATTTTCTTATCGCGCTGGGCAAAGGGATGGTGGTCTTCCATCTCGCAGACGAAGCGCGTCTTCAAATAAGCAGGTACACACGTACACAAGTGAATTTGAAATCCCCTGCACTCCAAATCGATCATCATACCTTCCGCTGGGGTGCTCGCACGTATGTGATGGGCATCCTCAACATCACGCCCGATTCCTTCTCAGGGGATGGAATCCTCTCGAGAAGTGACGCGGTCCGGGCGGCGGTGGAACAGGCGCGCGATTTCCTTGCCAGCGGCGCGAATGTCCTCGACGTAGGCGGCGAATCAACCCGCCCAGGCTCGCAGCCTGTGAATGCCAGGGAAGAGGCGGAACGTGTCGCTCCCGTCATCGATGCGCTGGTGTCCGAGTTTCCGGATGCGGTTATCTCGATTGATACGTACAAAGCCAAGGTGGCGGAAGCAGCCTTCAGCGCAGGCGCGCACATTCTCAACGACGTCTGGGGGCTGCGCGCGGACCCTGCGCTGGCTTCGGTCGCGTCGGCGTCTCGCATTCCTGTGGTCCTGATGCACAATCGCAGCAATCCCGCCGGCGTGGAAGTACGCGCCCAACTGGGCAACGCCTACATCGGTTCTACGTATGAGAACTTGATGGAGGATGTCAAGCGTGAACTTCTCATGAGTGTGGAATTGGCGGTCCAAGCTGGGGTCGAGGACTCACGGATTATCCTCGATCCCGGAATTGGGTTTGGCAAAACGCGCGAGCAGAACCTTGAACTGATCAACCGGCTGGACGAGATCCGCGCCCTCGGCTTTCCAGTCTTGTTAGGCTCATCCCGTAAATCATTCATCGGCTTTACACTTGACTTGCCCGCTGACCAGCGCGTGGAAGGCACCGCAGCGACGGTCGCCGTGGGCATCACGCGCGGTGCGGATATTATCCGTGTGCACGATGTCAAAGAAATGGCGCGCGTAGCAAAAATGACGGATGCAATTGTTCGCTCGGGCGGAACGCTTCGTTAGCGAAGCCATTTGGAGAAGTTATGTTTGGTGATTACGGCAAAGAATTACTACGAAGTGGAATCATCGATGCAAAAGCCGGTTACCGGGAAAGTGCACGCCGTTACCTGGATCGCGCTGTGTACATCAGCAACGATCATGACGTGCTGGCGGAAGCCTGGTTCTGGATGAGCGAAGTTCTGGATGACACTTCTGAAAAACGCAAAGCACTGGAAAATTGCCTGGCGCATGACTTAAGACATGCCCGCGCCCGGCGCGCTCTCGCCATCCTTGATGGAAAAATCAAAGCGGATGATGTCATCAACCCAGACAAATTGCCGCTGGCTCCTGAGGGTTTACGCGCTGCGAACGCCGAACGATTTATGTGTCCCAAATGCGGCGGGCGGATGAGGTTCGCACCGGACGGACAGTCGCTTCACTGTGAATATTGCTCGCGCAATCAGCGATTCAGTCTGGCGCAGCCCGGCAGCGCTCATGAGAAAGATTTTATTATCGCCATGGCAACTGCCCGCGGACATGGCAAGCCGCTGGAGCAGCAAGTCTTTCACTGCGAAGGCTGCGGTTGTGAGTTTATTTTGCCGCCGAGTCAAATTTCATCTACGTGCGTGTACTGCGGCTCACCACATGTTGTGAATTGGGAATCGGAAGAGAAGCTGCTGGCACCCGATGGCGTCCTCCCGCACGCGTTTGACCAGAAGCACGCGATCCAACTCTTGATCGAATGGGTACATAAGAACAAGATTAAGCCCGAGAAACAGGTGGATCTGCCGCGTGGAGTCTATCTTCCATTGTGGACGTTTGACCTGGGTGGAGAGATCGACTATGTGGGTGAGAGGGTAGCAGTTGACGAGATCGAATTCAATAGCAGGCAGCAAAAGAGGATTCGAGTCAATGATTGTTATCCGGTGCAAATTAACGACTTGCCGATTCCCGCCTCCCGAAAATTGTCTTCCGTATTCCTGAAGCTCATCCCCAGCTTTGAGCTGAAAGGCATCAAACCGTACGATCCGCGTTACCTCGCCAACTGGCCCGCCGAAGTCTACGACATCCCGATGGCAGAAGCATCCCTGGACGCGCGCAGTGAAGGATATTCCCTCTACAAGCGTAACCTGCCGAACTTGCTCGCGCCGATGGATCTGATCTCCACCTCCTCCGCAAAACTGATGGTCGAATCCTTCCGCCTTAACCTGCTGCCCGTGTGGGTGATGGAAATTCCCTTTGGGGATCGCCAGCATCTGGTGCTCATCAATGGGCAAAATGGGACTGTTGAAAGCGATTTACCAGCAAAGTCGAACAAATCCAAAAAGTCTGATAGCTTAATGGATTTTTTATCCGATTTATTGAGTGACTAAACTTGAATTGAACCTAAAAGAATATTGCAAGATAAAAAGTGGTTGAGCTGCTCCTGTCTCGACCACTTTTTTCTTTCCTCTTTCCATCCAACTCCTCATCTTCTTGTCTACCGATTTCCCTGTATACTTATCTCATGTCCTCCACTATTCCCATCCTGCGGGCGCGGCGCGAACGGCGGCTTACCCGTCAGCGCCTGCGTGAGGCCCGAAAACGTGCCACGTTCCTTACGGTGGGGACGATTCTCTCCTTGTTGATTGCAACTTTGATCATCGCGCTCTCATTTACATATGCCAGCTTAACGCGCGACTTGCCGTCAACAGCAATTCTTCCTATCCTCCTGAATCCTCCCGATGGCTTACTTCTCCAGCCCACGCGTATCTATGATCGCACTGGTAAGAACCTGCTCTTTACCTTTGCTCCAAACGATGCCCAGCGCCGTTACCTTCCGCTCAGCGCGACAAACCCGCAGCATTTGCCAAAGTCCCTGCGTGATGCAGTTATTGCCAAAACCGACTCCTATTTCGAGAAACATCCCGGTTACACCCTCACCACAATTACCAATTACGACTTACATCCTACCATCGCCCAGCGCCTAGCCTTTGACCTGCTCCTTTTTGATGAGCCTCCTTCTTTACGCCGTGCCCTGCGGGAACGAATCTTGGCGGCGCAGATCACGGCACGCTATGGACGCACGCAAGTTCTGGAGTGGTATCTCAATGCGGCAAACTTCGGTCATCATGCATTTGGCGCCGAGTCTGCCTCACAGCTTTACTTTGGAAAATCTGCCGCGCAATTGACAGTCCCTGAGTCTGCGATCCTTGCAGCTGTGAGCGACGCGCCAAGCCTGAATCCATATGATGCGCCTCTCACTGCCCTGGAGCGTGGTCGAGAGACTCTTACGTTGATGCAGATCCAGGGGCTTCTTTCCGCGAACGCTGCCCTGGAAGCACGCGGAGAATCCCCGGCGTTCCAGACTCCGCCAGCCCCTGAGCGTCAATCGGCTGCCGCTTTCGTCAACCTGCTCATCACTCAATTGGAATCACAATTCCCTCGCGAGCGAATCGAGCGCGGCGGTCTTACCATCATCTCCACGTTGGATTACGATGTACAACAACAATCCTCCTGCGTGACGGCGTTCTATGCTGCGCGGCTCGCAGGTTCGCCTGACCCCATCCTTCCCTGCGAAGCATTGCGCTTCTTGGCTGCGTTGCCACCTGAATTAAAAGTGGATAACTCGTCCGCGAGTGCGCTCATTCTGGATCCCAAAACGGGTCAGATCCTCGCGACGGTGGGGGAAACGTTCCAGGCGCAGGAAACGCCTCTCCTTGCGGCGCACGAACCGGGGTCCGTGTTGGATGCGTTCAATTATCTGACGGGATTCACTCGCGGCTTGAGTCCCGCATCTCTGATCTGGGATATCCCCGGCAAAACAGACACCCAAAACTTTGACGGCGAATACCACGGACCGATGCGTCTGCGGGTCGCCCTGGCGAACGATTACCCTGCGCCCGCCGCGCAGGTACTTTCGCAGATGGGCGTCGAAAATGTGGAGGAAATCTCCTCCTCCTTTGGCGTGTCCAGAGACGCTGGCGCGGAATTGTCCTTGCTGGACGCGGCGGGCGCGTTCGGCGTATTCGCGCAACAGGGCGTATATTTTGGGCAGGAGTTTGGTGACAGAGTCAAGCCAGTTTCTGTGCTGCGAGTGGAAGGGAATGACGGCAGTCTCTGGCTCGACTGGTCCACACCGCAGGCGAAACCGGTTGTAACGCCCGGGCTTGCCTATCTTATGAATCATGCTCTAAGCGATGAGACAGCACGTCTGGGCACACTGCAAAGCTCGAATATCCTGGATGTCGGTATGCCTGCCGCCGTGAAGCTTGGGCAGACGGAGAATGCGCGGGATGCCTGGACGATCGGTTATATCCCCTCGCGGGTGGTTGCCGTCTGGACGGGTGCACGCGACCAAACGGGCAGCGATCTGTCACCGTATGCCCCAGCGGTATTGTGGAATGCGTTGATGCAAATCGCCGCGCAAAGCCTGCCACAGGAAGGTTGGGCTGTGCCTGAAGACGTTTCGGTCATGAACGTCTGTGATCCGTCGGGAATGCTGCCGACAAAAGATTGCCCGAACCTTGTGAGCGAAGTCTTCCTGAATGGCAATGAGCCAATTCAGGCGGATACGATGTACCGCAAATATGCGGTTAATCGAGAGACAGGTCTGCTTGCCACAGTGTTCACGCTGCCGCAGTTGATCGAAGAGCAGGTCTATCTGGTCGTGCCGCCAGATGCGCGTTCGTGGGCAGAAGGCGCGGGTTTGGAAATCCCGCCCTCTAACTACGATGTGATCCAGCCGCCTTCTCCCGATGCACACGTGAATATCACGGCGCCTGCTTTATTTTCCGAAGTACGCGGCGTTGTGCCGATTGAGGGTACCGCGGCGGGTGATAATTTTGTCTTTTACCGCGTTCTGGTAGGACAAGGATTGAATCCGCAGGAATGGATCCGGGTTGCCGAAAGCAGCCAGCCTGTAACAGATACTGTGTTAGCTGAGTGGAACACGGATGGCTTAAGCGGATTGTATGCTGTGCAGTTGCAAGTGGTGAGAAGCGATCAAAAAGTAGATACGGCAATTATTCAAGTAACCGTGACAGACGAGTAGGGATATGTTTAGCTATCAGATCTTGAAATTATAGAACAAGCACTGAGCGACGGAGCCGCAGGGGTGCTGCGCAAAGTCGTCACTACGCTTACAGGAGATCTCATGAACACCGAACTTTTGCTCACCGCTGGAATCATTGTTTTCGTTTTGCTCATCCTGAATGTTGTCTTTTTGGGCATTATCTTTTTCATGCGCAGGAGGATGGCTACGGTTCGCCAGTGGCCCTCTACGATGGGAACCGTCAACACATCTTATCTGGAGCGCAGGTCTTCGGGTGATGGTTCGGCAAACTATCCCGTTGTGCAGTATTCCTATCAAGTGGGTGGGCAAATGTATCAGGGCATGAAAATCGCTCCGGGTCCGGAAGTCGGCGGGACGGGCGCAGGGAAGGTTGTGGGGCGCTATCCCGCCGGTGCACAGGTAATGGTTTTTTATAACCCACAAAACGCGGCAGATGCAGTGCTAGAGACAAAAGCACCTGCCCAGTGGGTCCTGTGGTTGATCTTAATTGTTTTTGATATAGCCTTGTGCGCGGTCATCCCGATTGTTTGGTGGTCGATGCGGCAATAGTTTTATCCCACCAGCCGCGCTCTCCGCTGCTCCAATCGTTTTTGAATTCTTATATATTTTTCGCGCGAGAGTGGAAACAGCCATGCAAGAAGAATTGTCCCGCACAGGAGCGTTGCACCAAATGGGGAAACCAGCAGGCGAATCATGTGTAGCGCCGTGTCTGTTTGTGTGAATTGCAACGTCCCTTCTGGTGGAGCCACATAGCCAGACCAGCCCAGTAACTGCAACGTTAAAAAGATGACTAAAGCTCCGGTCAATTTGCGGACGAGGGTACGGATCCCATAAAAGATGCCCTCCTGCCGGCGGCGCGTGCGAAGCTCGTCCCATTCGATCACATCGGCAAATAATGAGTCTGGCAAGGCATAAGCGGCGGAAACGCCCACCCCAGCCAGTGCAGCGATGAGGAGCAGGGAGTTTGTGTCTCCAGGTCGAATCGTGAAAACCATTAGCTGAACAATGACCCAGAACACCATGCCGAGCATATATGCTTCGCGCTTGTTCCGCATGCGCGCCAGCCACAACCACAAGGGGATAAACAAAATACAAACTGCCATCAGAATCCCAAAGAACGCCGATTCGTAAGCGAGATCAAAACCAAATATGGATATGGACGCCAGCAAATCTCCCTGCGCGACCCAGTACAGGAGAAAATATGGGAAGGTCACAGCCACCATATCCACAGCGGACCAATTAAGCATGTGAATTCCCACAGCGTACCGGAATGGGATGTTTTGCCAGGCGGCTCGCAGGGTCTCGCGTAATGACAGTGACTCAGTCTGCAGAGGCATAGAGCGTTCCCGAATAAAAAGTCCGATCAGCAAAAGCGGGATTGCACCAATGCCGCCGAAGATCGCCCCCACAAGCATAAATCCCTGTTGCTGTGTGCCGCCGCGAGCGAGGACCATATCTACAACTGCAGGCGCAGCGAGGACAACGGTCAGCGCGCCAGCCAGCTGAAAGAAGGACCGGAAACTAGTCAGGGTGGTGCGCTCATCATAATCAGTCGTCAACTCCGGAGTCAGCGATAGGAAGGGTACACTGACAAGAGTCTGGAGGGTATCGGCAAGCATAAACGACAAAGTCACGTAGACTAGTAATGCAGTCTGACTTTCCCAGCCTGGCGCCGACCAGAGCGTGACGAAACTTAAGCCAAATGGGATCGTGAACCATAACAAAAACGGACGCCTTCGTCCCCAACGCGTACGGATGCGGTCGCTGAGGAGTCCGATGATTGGATCGTTAATCCCATCCCATGCAATTCCGATAAATGCGCCGAACGAAGCCAGCCGTGGCTCGAGTCCGACCACATCTGTGAGATAGATGGCATAAAAAATGGAACGCATCATGCCCATGCTGGATAAGCCCCAGTCGCCTGAGCCATATAAGCATTTCATCCAAAACGAAAGCTGTGTTGCTGATTTGTGCATGGTTTAGAGGATGCGCAAGTGTAGCATGACACGGAATAGATACAGAACGGAATGTAAAACTTACAAAGCTGAAACGTCAAACGGCGCTGTTTCGTAGGCGAATCGTAGAGGAAAAATGGATGCGCTTTTCATCGCCTTTGATAAAATGCCGCTGGTTAAATCAAAATATCCTCCTCAGGTTTCGGGCTGAATTGAAGATCTTCGTAACGCTGAAGTTTCAAGGACGCTCAACAATGTTCACCACACCATGTCCCGAACTGTTTTCTGCCTATCTCTCCTTTTATTCCTTCTTGCAGCGCTTTTCCTAAACCCAGCCACAACACAAGCGATTGGCAACGCCGATGAGAATCTGCCCTCCTTTGCAGATTTCAGCCGTTCCGTTCAAAACGGGCAAGCGGATGTGCTGCGGGGCGTGTATGTGCCAGATGTGCTGGCTCTGCCTGTTGTACAGCAGCCGCAGGATCATCCGTATTATGTTTCCAATCGCAATGGAGAAATCACGCAATTTTCCATCGCTTCCCAATATGGGAATGTTGGTTTACTGGCTCACAATACGCTTTCTGGAAAATTCTTTGCGCAGCTTTCTGTTGGGAAGCAGATTCATCTGGTGTACGGAAATGGAAACGTCGAGACCTTCATTGTAGCGGATACGCTCCGTTTCCAGGCATCAGATCCCGCTAGCATTTCAAGCTTATTTCATAACCTTGATCGTAATGAAACCCTGTCGGCGAATGAGATGTTCTTGCGAGCATATGCTGGTGAGCGCCATCTTGTTTTCCAGACCTGTATTGAAGCGAATGGCAACCCGAGTTGGGGACGTTTATTCATCATGGCTCTGCCAAAAGAGTAGGGCGGGCATTTCAATCCTGTAAGCTGGTATTACTGAAATGAAAGGTGGAATCCTCCTTCCTGTTGCTATAATGCTGCCATACAACATCTGAAATAGCAAACCTGTCGAAAGGCGGGGACGCAAAGCCATGGGTCCACCATCCCGTTTTGGGATCAGGATCGCCAGGTTACCGAACGCGAATGAAATTCGCCCCTTCAGCTTGAGCGCCTTTATCGACACGGAGGAAACTATGACGCTCAAAGCTAACTCTCATCAAACTGCCCGGACTGCCACACCCCTACTGGCTATCTTAAGTTACCTGTTCCTTAACCCTGTCCCGGCGCTTGCATTCGGAAATGGTGGAACTGCTTTCCCTAATTTTGCAGAATTTAAGGAAACCGTTCAGAACCAGGAAGCAAATGCTCTGCGCGGCGTCTATGTGCCCGACATCCTTGCCTTGCCCATCACCCAACAGCCAGCAGGTAACGCCGGTTATGTGTCCAACAAGGCAGGGGAAGTTACCCAATTTAGTATGGCGACACAGTTCGGGAACATCGGCTTGCTGGCTCATAATCATTTGTCTGGCAATGATTTTTCAAATCTTGCCATTGGCCAGGAAGTCCGGTTGGTTTATGGAAATGGGACTGTTGAATATTTTGAGATCACACAAGTTTTGAAGTTCGAGGCGCTTGAGCCCAATAATCCGTATAGTTCATTCCGTGATTTGAGCAATGATGAATTTCTGACGGCCCAGCAATTATTCAAAAAGGTATATGGCGGTGAACGCCATGTCACATTTCAGACCTGTATTGCCAACGCCGAAAGCCAGAGTTGGGGACGTCTGTTTGTCCTGGCGACGCCCAAGACTCAAATGCAGGGCATGAACGATTGGATCCCTGCCTGGAAATCCCAAAACGATGGACTGCTCATCTCGTCGAGATGAGCAGTTTTATTTTATAAAGTTCTAATCTGCACCTATAGGCGCTTTGGTTATAATCCTGCTTTACAGGATTCTTCATGAGCGCCGATCGCAAACTTAGTGTACAGGATAAGCTCAGCTTACTCATCAAAAAAGGGACTGCCCATCTCCCGCCGCCCCAGCCGAAAGACAGTTATGGGATTGATTCTGTTATCCCGGGCGCGTTTTGCGCGACGCCGCTTGGCGATGTATTTTTTACGGAACAAGCCTACTTGCCAGACTATTGTCATGGCATTGCGCCCATCCTCTCCTCTCTCCCTCTTTCGTTGATCTCCCAATGGGCAAATGACCCCCGCCTAACAGAGATTCCGCTTTCCCAATTTGCTTTCCTGGATACAGAGACGTCTGGTCTATCGGGCGGCACAGGAACGTATGCTTTCCTGGTAGGCATCGCGCGCTTTATCGATGGCCAGCTCGTGCTGCGACAGTTCTTTATGCGTGACCCTTCGGAAGAACCAGCCCTTTTGGAAGCCGTGGCACAATTTCTTGCTCCGGCGCAGGCGCTGGTGACCTTCAACGGGAAAGCGTTTGACGCTCCGTTGTTATCTACTCGCTATCGTCTGCATCGCATCCCGATTCCTTATGAAGGCTATGCCCACCTCGACCTGTTGCCTCTGGCGCGCAGATTGTGGCGGGACAGACTCGAATCGCGTGCTCTGAAATACCTGGAACAGCATGTGCTTGGCATGAGGCGTTCGAGCGAAGAAGTGCCGGGCTACGAGATCCCCTGGTTGTATTTTGATTATCTGAAGTCTGGTGACGCGCGTTCGCTGGAGGGCGTGTTCTATCACAATGCAATGGATGTGGTAGCAATGGCAGCCCTGCTAGCGCACGTCAATGATGTGGTCGAGAACCCATACGGTGGACAGGTAGAACATGGGCTCGATTTTGTGGCACTCGGCAAGTTGTTCGAGGACATCGGTCATTGGGAGGAAGCCGCGCGTCTATTTGAGCGGGGGCTTGAGCTTAATTTAACAGAATCCGATTTCAGTATAGCCGTGAAGCGTCTATCAGCCTTGCAAAAGAGACGCGGTGACTTTAACGAAGCTTTGCGGTTGTGGGAAGCTGCTGCGGCGAATGGTCATGTGTATGCTCATATCGAGATGGCGAAATATTATGAGCATAAGTGCCGGGACGTGAAGACCGCCCTGCAATGGACTCGCTCTGCCCTCGAACACATCGAAGATGCCGATTTGCCGGCTTATATGCGAAAACATTGGCTGGATGAGATTCATCACCGCCTGGCGCGCCTTGAACGAAAAGACAGTATATAATGTGACCATTCATACCATCGGAGGAGCGACATGAATATTTCTGTTTCGCAGACATCGGGTCGTGTACCGGTCACAGTGATCAAACTCGACGGGCAATTGGATGGCCAGAATTTTCAGGAACTAATTTCAAAAGCGCAGGAGCTACACGGTGCCGGTGCTCGTGATTTCCTCCTGGACTTAAGCGACCTGACGTATATCAGCAGTGCCGGGCTTGTAGCCTTGCATAGTGTAGCTCTGATGGCGCGCGGGGAGCAACTTCCGGATCTAGAGGGAGGATGGTCGGCGTATCGCTCAATGGGACGATCCGGCGAGGCAGGCGTTCAAAAGCATGTGAAGCTGCTCAATCCTCGCAGTGAAATTATGGGGGTGCTCGATATGGTGGGATTTAGTAGTGTCTTTGAGATCTACACCGATCGAGAAGAAGCCGTAAACTCATTTTAGCGACAAGACCCAGCCGATTGCTTTTCCGTTCACATATTCTACCCATGCATTCACAAAGCCTGCATCGGCTCTGTTCATTTTAAGAATATTATGGAGTAGGCGTCGAGGAGTCAGTATGCAGTATATCGGTAACCTAACCATCATTGCCCTGGTCATACTCAATATTGTCGTCTGGCTTGTCTTTCCACCTGTGTACGATGGCGACCCTAATTTTCTGCGCCAGTATGTAGGCGAGATCATTGGCTCGAATAATATTGTTTTGATGGCATGCTCGCTTTTTTTGTCAACACGGCCGAAGTGGGCGGAGAAATATTTCGGCGGACTCGACAAAATGTACATCACACATCGGCATACCGGAACAGCTGCCTTACTGTTGATTTTTGTGCATGTGTTGACAGTCCCCATTTCAACAACAGGCTGGCGGCTTGGAAACTATCTGGCAGTCATCGCCTTTGCTGGCATCGTGAGTATCGTATTGATCACGCTCGCACCCCGTATTCCCTTTCTAAGCCGAATCGCCGGGGCTGACTATGATGACTGGAAGAAGCTTAAACGCTGGATCGGTATCTTCTTTATTCTGGCCTTCTTTCATTCGTTGACACTGGGGGATCATGCCCTGGACGCCAAAATCCCCATCACATGGACGATGATATTTTTCATTATAGGAACGGCATCGTACCTATATACAGAGGTCTTTTCCGGCCTTTTCAGAAAATCGCTTCCCTACAAAGTCGAAGCTGTGAAGCACCCCAACAATTCAAGTACTGAAGTGACTCTGCGCCACAAGAAGAAACCGATCAAGAAACAGCGTGCCGGGCAATTCCTGTTTGTCCGCTTTCCAGGCAATAAAGCTCTTAATGAATCGCATCCATTTACAATTTCCAGCGCACCATCTGAGGATGCACTGCGTCTGACGATCAAAGCCAGCGGTAACTTCACGCGTGACCTGTTCGCAAAACTAACGGAAGGCGCGGATGCTGTCATCGAGGGCGCGTACGGGATGTTCGATTACAAGACCGGAGGACGCAAACAAATCTGGATTGCAGGCGGGATTGGACTTACGCCATTTCTATCTTTTATCCGCGACATGAATGGCAATCTGGCTCACGATGTGGATTTTTACTATACCGTCCGCCATCCCGAAGAAGCGTTGTTTCTCGACGAAATCAAAGCCGCAGACGAAAGGAATCCCCGTCTCAAAACCCACATCCGTTTCTCTGCCCTAGAAGGCTCGCTACGAATAGAGCAGGTTCTCCCGAATACGGACGGAAATATAAAAGACTATCACGTGTACTTATGCGGCCCCCTACCAATGATTCAGGCGTTCGAGCAGAAATTCCTCGAACAGGGCGTGCCAAAACAACACATTCACTTTGAAGAGTTCAACTTCCGGTAGAATGGGAGTGCGAGGAATATGATATGGAAATCACAGTCAATCTCCAGCAAGCTAATGAACCGGTGGCGATCATGCGCCTGCAAGGCAGCATCGATGCCTCGAACTTCGTGCAGATTGTAGACAAGGCGCAAGAGATTTATAAGAATCCGGCGCGTAACTTGATCTTGGACTTAAGTGAAGTTCCCAGTATCAGCAGCACCGGGTTGGCTGCCATCCACAATATCGCGCTCGTATATAGTGGCGTGCAAGACCCCATGAAACATCCTGACATGACGCACAACAGCAATGCTCGCAAGCACGTCAAGCTTCTCAGTCCTCAGCCCGAGGTGGAAAAGGCACTTGAGACGGCAGGCTTGAAACTATTCTTCAAGGTCTTTCACGATCTGGATAGCGCACTCAGATCCTTCTAACGCACAAAGGACACTCATGTATAGAAGATATCGAGAGCGCCGACGACGACGCAACTATGACAGAAGGGGAGATCGTCCTCGTCGAAGGTTTACGTCTGCGTTTCGTACGCCAGCAGCACAGATTGCTGTTCTGTTGATTGTAGCGTTGATTATTTATCTCATTCTGCAAAGCGCCGGCAGGTGAGTAATGCAGATGGCGTAGATGATGAACACTCCCTCTAAAGCAGAAGGAGTGTTTTATTCCGTCATAACCCTGTTGCGCCCGGCTTCTTTGGCTTTGTACATGATACGGTCTGCACGACGCAAAACATCTTCAAAGGATGTATCCTGCTTATTTGCCTGTGCGACCCCGATGCTCACAGTGGAATAAATAATTTGCTCATCCACGTTGCACGGGGTTTCTGCCCATACTGTCTGGACACGTTCTGCCACTACTTTTGCCTGTTGGAGATTTGTCTCAGGCAGGAGCAAAGCGAATTCCTCGCCTCCCAAACGTCCAAAGGTGTCTTGCGCGCGTTTCTGTTCCAGGACGACTAGTGAAAAGCTCTGGAGAACAAGGTCGCCGGCATGGTGCCCATACGTATCGTTGATGTTCTTGAAATTGTCGGCATCCAGCACCAGGATGGATAAGCTTCCTCGATAGCGCTTAAACCGCTGAAACTCCGTTTCGGCAATATTAAAAAACTGACGGCGCGTCAGGCTTTTGGTCAGCGGGTCAATATTTGCCAGGTATGCAACCATTTCCTTTGCATCTTTTTCCTGGATGTAGGCTCGAAACGACTTGCGGCGGTAGGATTGGATCTGCGCGCTGGATGTTAAACCAAGAATATGAACGATCGATTGCGCCACCAAAACCATATTCAACGTGGCAGGATCAATACCTGTTTTATAGAAATAATCGATATAAAGGATGCCTACAGAAAACCCAAATGCAAGGGCAAAGCTGTACGGGATCTTCAGCGGTGAAATCATGTAGATAGCAAGAGGTAGAATCACATCATACGCAGACGTCAGGAAGTGTGATGGGCGTGTAAAATTAAATAACAGAAGGAATAGGATCACAAAGCTCAACCATGCCATCATGAGACGGTCATAGCTTTTCACCTTGCTTGTGCTGCGAATGGCGATCAGAACTAGGATGGAGATAAGAACGAGACTTCCGCGATAAAGAAGCATCCACAGAAGTAAGTCTGACCGATTCTTGTAGAGGAGGGTATCGCTGCCAGTCATGATCACAACACTCACTGTCGCAAGGATGATATAAAAACTATTCTGCCTGACATCGTCTTTAAGATGAAAAGCACGATAGTCCCCCTCCAATTCGCCCAGATCAAGAAGAAACTGACGCCGAAAAATTTTGAGCATATCTTAACTCGTACGCATGACTCAAATCATACACCAGATTATTGCCCTGTATGGCCTTATGTTTCTCTGGTTAAACAATTTGCTTCCGCAGAATTCCTGTGCCCAGGTGATACAATCCCTACATCTATTGCTGGAGGAGAGATGGCTTCTCAAATCGATGAACTGGTTCGCATGCGCGACGTGGACACCCTGTATGAGCTCATGACTGAAGATGAGGAGTGGATCACCCAACTGGATGCTGCCGATGGTCTCGTCAAGCTGGGTGACCGGCGCGGCTATGAGTTTCTGCTTAGTGCCACGATGAGCGACGATGAATCCATCCTCGAAGTCGCCCGGGAAATTTTAGAGTCACCCGAATTTGCCAGGATGCGAAATGAAATAGAAGCGGAGCATGATCGCAATCATCGCGCTCGCTTGGAATCTGCTCGGAAGCGTCTTCAAAATGGCGGTAAGGTATTTCGCTATAAAATGGTCTACCTTCCTGCCGGAGCTTTGATGGGTGACGATCCGCTGAGCAAAGGCTTTCCTGTTCCTGCGCTTGAGGAACATGGTTTAGAAGGCTGGGAGGTCGTGCATATGCTCCCCAGCCGCAGAGCGTTGCTGGTTGGCAGCATTGACGATCACTTTACCGGCGCGTATTTCCTGCTCAAAAAGGAGTTCCTTCCCGGTGAAGGTGCTGACCTGGAAAGAGATTAAGGAGCAAGAAGGATCGTCAACTGCCGGTGTCCTGGGAATGGTCATGATGAGGCGCTTTGCTCGAGCCTGGGCTTTGGTAGTTTGCCTTGCTGTCAGTCTCTCATCCTGCTCCACAGGCGCTGCTACCGATATATTGACGACGACCACGATCCTTGCCGACATCGCACGCAACGTTGCCGGGGATCGGCTTACGGTCAGCTCATTGCTACCAGTCGGGACGGACCCCCATTCCTATCAACCTGTCCCGCAAGATGCAGCAAGGATTAATCAGAGCAGGGTGCTGATCATCCATGGCGGCGGGTATGAGAGATTTCTAGACGGATTGCTCGAAAATACAGAAGGACAGAATACATTACTTGAAGCCTCCACGGGCGTGCGTCTCCAGTCGAGCACAGAGAATGACCAGGGCGTGGATCCGCACGTCTGGCTCGATCCAAATAACGTGATTGTGTATGTCGATAATATCCGGGATGGATTGATGGCGTTCGACCCGGATGGCGCTGAGACCTATCGAGCCAATGCCGGTATATATATCGATCAACTCAAAGAACTGGATACTTGGATCCGTGAGCAGGTGGCGCAGATCGAGCCGCAGCACCGTGTGCTGGTCACCAATCATGAAGCTCTCGGGTATTTTGCCGAACGCTACGGCTTTACAGTGGTGGGCGCCGTCATGCCCAGCTTTAGCTCCGACTCCTCCCCCTCTGCCCAGCAAATGGCTAACCTCATCGAGCAAATCAAGCTCCATAAAGTACCTGCAATCTTTCTGGATGCCTCCGACAACCCGGACCTGGCGCGGCAAATCGCAGCGGAAACCGGTGTGCAGGTCGCCAGCGACCTGCATCTTGAATCACTCACGCAGGGGAGTCCCGCCGGGACTTACATCGATATGATGCGAAATAATGTGACGAAGATTGTTCAAGCCCTGCAATAATTCGTTCAGAGAGTACAAGTGAGGCAGAGCGAATGTATCCGCATACCCACCATGAATTGAACAAGCCTATCCTCGATGTCCAGAATGTCAGCGTACGCTATGACGGGCGGATGGCGCTCGAGGGGGTCACCTTTCACCTCCACGCCGGGGAACGCATCGCTGTGGTTGGACCCAACGGCGCCGGAAAAAGCACGCTGTTTAAAGTCGTCTCTGGCGTATTGCAGCCCAGCGCTGGCGAGGTCGCTATTTTTGGCTCACACCCGGGACGGCACGTCTGCATTGCCTACATTCCACAGCGAAGCCAGGTAGACTGGAACTTCCCGGTCAGCGTGGCGGATGTGGTGATGATGGGGCGCTCGGCAAAACTTGGTATGCTGAATTGGCCGCATAAAAAGGATTGGGAGTATGTTCGGCGTGCGCTGGAGATCGTGGAATTATCAGATCTGGCGGAACGGCAGATCGGGCAGCTCTCGGGCGGGCAGCAACAGCGGATGTTCATCGCCAGGGCGCTGGCGCAGGAAGCCGAGCTCATGTTGATGGACGAGCCTTTGAGCGGACTGGATACCCCGTCGCAAGAAGGCCTCTTGAATCTACTCGATGCCCTGCAAAATCAAAGCGTCACGGTGATGGTTGCGACGCACGACCTGGATCAGGCGGCGCGCCACTTCAACCGCATTATGCTGTTGAACCACCGTATCATTGCGTTCGATGTGCCGCAAAACGTATTGCATACCGATCACTTGCTGCAAGCCTACGGCGGCCGCTTGAAAATTGATTCGGGGGAAACTATGCTGGTTGATGATTGCTGCCCGCCTGAATGACCATGTCTTTTTTCCTTGAGCCCCTCCAGTATGAATTCATCCAGCGGGGGATGATCGCGGCGATCCTTGTGGGAACTCTGTGCGCGGTCGTCGGCACATATGTGGTCTTGCGCGGCATGGCTTTCTTTGGGGATGCGCTGGCGCATACGATCCTGCCTGGTATCGCCCTGGGGTATCTTTTTTCGGGTGGCGCGCGCGAGCCGCTCTTCTGGTGGGCGCTTGGGACAGCTGTCGTTGCGGCGCTGGGGATTGGCGCGATTAGCAAAAACTCGGAACTCAGGGAAGATACTGCGATCGGCATTATCTTTGCCGGTATGTTCGCGCTGGGCATCGTCCTGATTTCGACGGTGCGAAGCTATGCTGTGGATCTAAGCCATTTCCTCTTTGGAGATGTGTTGAGTGTTTCCCCGGCGAGCCTGTGGCTGATCGTGATCTTTGGCTCGCTGGTTCTCCTGATTGTGTTTGCACTTTACAAGGAATTCCTGACCCTCTCGTTTGATCCTATCCTCGCGACCACATTACGGCTGCCTGTAGGCTTGCTCCATAACCTCCTGCTTGCACTGATCGCCGTGACGGTCGCGGTCTCGCTTCAGACCGTCGGCGTGGCGCTGATGGTTGCCATGCTGGTGACCCCGGCGGCAACAGCCTCTTTGCTCACCCAGCGTTTGTCCCGAATGATGCTTCTCGCCGCGCTAATCGCTTCGCTTTCTGGAATTCTCGGCTTGTATTTTTCCTATTACCTGAGCATTGCCTCGGGTGCAGCGATTGTCCTCACCGCGACCCTGTTCTTTTTGGTCGTGCTCCTCTGGAAGAAACTAAAAGGCAGGTAGCACGAAAAGACTGGAATTGTTGAGGTTGCCGGGATCATTTTCCGGCAGCCTTCTCAAGGCGTGGTGGTAGGGAAGGGCGTCGCGATCTTGGCGCACCCCAGCCCGTTATAGATAAAGTCGTTGACCGTGGCGCCAGCCAGGCTGACAAACACCCTGGCTGGAAACGTTACTCCTGGGGGAATGGTACACGTCAAAAGAGATGTATTAACAGGATTCACGGAGCAGGTCGTCGGCTGGTCGGCGATCTGGACCGTCAGATCTTTTCCCGTTAAGTCTGGGACAGGTTCGTTCATCCGGAAGTTGATCAGGCTGCTGGCTACATCGCACATCGTCACATCGCCTCGTAATAAGGGTGGCAGGTTCGGCACGACGACAATCGTGGCGGTGGGCGAAGGGAGAGCCTGCTCGGTCGGGGGGATGTCTGTGGCTGTCTCGGTTGGGAGTCCTGTGGGAAGCGGCTGGGTTGCAGTCGGCTGTGCCACAACGCCCTGGCAGAACTGCGCGTCAACTTCGTCCTTCGAGGCGTTGTACAAGGGGGAGGAAACGGAAAATGCCTCTTCGAGCTCCGGGCGGCGTATCGTTCCATCCGGGCATTGGTAGTAGCACCTTGCAGACTGCTGCCCCTGGAAGAAACCATAATCCGTACGATTCTGGCAGCTCAACCCGTTCGGGGCAATAACCGCTCCGCCGGGAGCGTAAATGGTACACATCGATAAAAGAAGAGTGGAAAACACAGCGAATATTCTAATAATTCTATGCATAAGTCCTCTCAAGGGCTTGCTGGTCTTTTTCGTTTTGAGCACCTGTCGATTATACCCACGCTTGCTGTTGCTGGCTGATAGGCTGTAACATTATTGAAACGGCTCCTCCCTTAATTAAGCCTTTTCCTTTGTTATTGTGAAGCAGTCAACTGAAGCCATTTCTCGATTAGGCGCTCGGTTCGCAACCGCCTGCCCTCCGCATTGAGATGATAGGCAGTGTCGAAGAAATATTTATCGGGCAGGCACAGGTCTTCCAACTGCGTTAGTACAGGAATGGCAGATCGATCCTCGAAGGTCTTGAAGAAGTTTGTCAAGGAGGCTTCCCCGGTATTCTCACAATTGATGCGACGGCTGGCAGGCGCTTCGAAATAGACGGCAGCGCCCTTCTGGCGGGCAAATTGATGAAACTGTTCCAGAAACGTAAAGATATCTGGCTGAACGCTCGAGACGGGATACGGTTCGAACGATATTTTCCGTGGAGGGGTGGAAGCCTGCTTGAGATGCCCGATAAAATCGCCATTTGAGTTATATCGGGTGCCGACGAATACATCGCGCACTTCATTGAGCGAACCGCCATATAACACCGTGTTCACTTGCCGGTTGACTTTTCTTTGGAGCATGGTCAAATAGATGGCTGGAATGTCCCGCCAGGGGTCGGAAAGATATTTGATTCTGCCCGGTGCGTATTCGATCCAGTCTGATAAAAAGGTTAGATCTCCCTCCATCACATCCCGGCTGGAAAATACCTGATATTCCAGGCTGATGATGACTACATCGCCGGGTCGCAAATACTCTTCAAGCTCTCGTAATGGCACAATGCCCAGCCCGGCGTGCAGTCCATCGTTGATAACCGGGATGCTGAGCTTGCGCTGCATCAACTCTGCATCGAGTCCGAACGAGACGTTGGATCCTCCGATGAGGATGATTCGCGGGCTTGGCGTGTTTTTGAGCAACTCAAGTTGAATCAGGCTGCCAGCAAAGTAATGGTTGGGGTCAGGCGGGATGGACATGAAGACCAGCCCAACCATGACGGCGGTCAGCAGGATGACCTGAAGCAGGCTGATAAAGAAGAGGCGGACTTGTGCTGGCATCTGCAACCTAAAACTGGAAGTAGATAAACGCCTGCTGGACACTCGCATAGGAAGTGCCCAGAATCAAGATCGCTGCCAGGAGCGAGGCATACACCACCCGTCGCAAAATCACAGGCTTTTGGTCCAGTTGCTCCAGGAGATTCCCGCGATGTTGCAGGATCTCGATCACCACCAGGATGAGCAGTGCCAGCGCCGTGAGTACGATCACGACGCGTGATTCGTCCGTCACAGGCGTGAGGGTCCTGAAGAGCGCGTCCACGATGGAATAGAGTCCTGCGTCGGCTGCGCCATTGATTCCCTGCATGAGGATATCCCAGGACTGGGCAAGATAAGAGCGCCAGCCGCTGGGGAGGTGGCGCGCGATGTATAAGGCATCGCCCAGGGATTCGGCTCTGAAAAAGATCCAGGCAAAAGTTACCAGCGAGAATGTAGTTAGCAAGGCAAGCCCGGATTTGAGCCGCGGCAGCTGGTCAAATCTCGTAATGGAAGAGAGCTTCTGCCAGAAGGATTCTGTCAGTGCGAAAAGAATGAAATAGAAGCCATGCAGCGCGCCCCAGAGGATAAACGTCCAGTTGGCGCCGTGCCACAGACCGCTGATCAGAAAGGTGAGGAAAATGTTGAACGCCCAGCGCGGCTGCGATACGCGGTTACCGCCCAGCGGGATGTACACGTAATCGCGGAACCAGGTGGACAGGGAGATATGCCAGCGCCGCCAGAATTCCGAGATCGAGCGGGCGAAGTAGGGATGGTCGAAGTTTTTCATCAGCTTCACGCCCATCACCTGGGCGGCCCCCAGTGCAATGTCGGAGTAGCCCGAGAAGTCACAATAGATCTGAACGGCGAATGCCAGCGTCGCCAGCACCAGCGCGGGACCGTTATAGCTTGTAGGATCGCCATAGACCGGACTTACGAACTGGACCATGCGATCTGCGATGACCACTTTCTTGAACATGCCCCATGCCATCCACTTCAAGCCATCGGTCACACGCGAATATTCGAAGTGGTGCTCCTCGTGAAGCTGGTGCAGGATGTTCTGTGGGCGCTCGATGGGACCTGCCACCAACTGCGGGTAATACATCACGTAGAGCGCCAGATACCCAAAGTGCCGCTCTGCTTTTTGGTGGCCGCGATATACCTCGATGGTGTAGCTCAGCGACTGGAAGGTGTGGAAGGACAGCCCGATCGGCAGAAGGATCGAAAGGGTTTGGATCGGATAGTTCCAGCCGATGAAGTCCGCGAGAGCAGCCAGATTCTCATTGGCAAAGTTGAAATACTTGAAGAACGCCAGCATACCGACGTTGGTGAGAATGCTGGCAATTAACACCCAGCGCTTTTTGCGTCCCTCGAACGTTTCCAGACCAAGCCCGGCAAAATAATCCACCGTAATTGTCACCACCAGGATGAGAATGTATTTGGGGATGAACGCCATGTAAAAGTAGCAGCTGGCAGCCAGCAACAGCACCCAACGGAAGCGGTGCGGCAACAGGAAGTATGCGGTTGTGACAACGGGGAAAAAAATCAGGAACGCAGCGGAATTGAACAGCATGTTCGATCTTCTTTTCGAGAGGCGGAGATTATAACGGAAAAGAAGTCGATGCCTGGACGCCGTTTGGAGTCCTCAGCGCGGCTGCCCGCGGACCTGAAACTTCAGCGCATCCACAATCGTTTGCACGGACTCCGGCGCGCGTGGGTGTTGCTCCGCATGGTGGAAGACAACCGTCAGCACGAAGGGACCGGAATGCCCCTCCCATGGCATCCACGCTTCGCGGTAGGTGAGCAGCACGCCAGGGCGGCCATCGACTTGGACGACATGATGGTCGTAGTCCACCAGCTGCTCTGCCTGTTCGCGGGTACAAATGGCAATCGCCTGGTTGGGATAAATCTGGTTGAACGGTTTTGGCATCCGGTCTTTATTTTACAAGGGAGTAACCAATGGAGGAAAGGTCCGGCTTGGGCCAGTATTCCGTGATGTGCCAGCGGCTCCCGGCCCCCCAACCGCTGATACGCAGAACGGGACCTGTGGGAGACTCGGCGCCGTCATATACAGTGAAATGTCCCGCCCCTAACTTCCAGGCCTGATAGCGACATGGCTCCGCACTGCAATCCTTCCCCCAAATGGCTTCGACGTCCTGCTTGAAAACATTTGTGCATTGACCTGGAGCGAGTGCATACATGCCTGTTCTCTCCCCTTTACTCAATGCAAGCCAGACTTCTATCGAGCTATGGTTGCACACCACACCGTTGATCAACGCATGGGGCTCACTTTCCTCGAGAATAATAAAACCAAGCCCGGCGACAAGCACCAGGGCTGTGATCAAAATTAGCTTCGCGGAAAGTTTCTTTATCACTCATAAACTCCAGAATGTGTTTTTGGGTGGAACAACCTGCTTTACCATATTGCAATACATGCGGGGACATGACGCTGAGCACAGTTGATGGTTACGAACTATAGTATCTGGCGTATGGCGTCCACTCATGGTTCAGCGTTTGGGAATGTGCAGAAGGAATGGAACGAAATTAAGACGCCTGATCTCTTTGCTGTATGAGCGTCAGCCCAATCAGTCGAGAAACTACGACAGCCACGTAGCCGATTCCCGCGAATTGCTCCAGCATGACCAGCACCCGCGCGATCGGTGTGACGGGAAGAATGTCGCCGAGCCCGGCTGCCGTCAGGTTGGTGAAGCTCAGGAATAGAAGCTCGAGGAAGGTCCGCGGCTGATCGGGGTTGGTCACGCCAACGAAACTGCTCGGGACCCACGTCTGGCAGACCAGATATAAATAGGCAAAACCCCAGGCAAGCAGCGTGAACGTGGCGCCCGCGGCGAACAGCTCGTCTGTGGTGACGCGGTAGTCCTTGAGCATATACGCCACCATGCTGCTTGCCCCATAGAAATATAATGCTGCCTCCAGCAGCGATGAGCCGATCAACAACGCTGGATGGGCAAACAAAACGAACAGCACAGAGAGTATGATGGCTGGCGCCACAAGAATCCACGCGACCCAGGTCCGCGCCGGGCTGCGATCGATGACCCAGACCACCAGGGCTAGGATGATGACTCCAAGTACCCCGAGCATTGCCCGCCGGCCGGGACTGCCATCAAAGGCGGCATAGAAGATCAGGCTCAATAGCTGGGCGGCGAGAAGAAACGCAGAGGGATGGCGGCGTGTCAGGACGCGCCAATCCAGGGACGACTTGTCAGAGCTGTGCATCGCTCAATTGTATCCGTAGTCTCAAGCAGATGGTTGATGTCTGGCGTTCCATACTAAAGCCACATTCTCTGGTCGCGGCAGTGATCCAACCTCCGTATTGTAAGATTCCCGCTACGTTGTAATTCTATAACTTTACAGGATTATGGATGTCAATTCGCCGCGTAAATGGGATGAAAATTACGAGCAGGGGACGGCTGGCTGGGATCTCGGCAGACCCACCCCCGTGTTCCAGCGCCTCCTTGCCAGCGGACAGCTAGCGCTGGGACGCATGATCGTCCTCGGCGCCGGTCGGGGCCACGACGCGCGTGAGTTTGCACGCCACGGCTTTCATGTCACCGCTGTGGACTTTTCCTCCCAGGCTGTCTCTGAAATGCACCGTCTCGCTGCGCCGGATGCGCCTGTAGGAATTTTGCAGCATGACATTTTTACATTACCAGAGACGTTAAATCATTCCTTTGATTATGTCCTGGAATATACCTGCTTCTGTGCGATCGACCCCAACCGCCGCGCCGAATATGCTGACCTTGTGACACGTTTGCTCAAACCTGATGGCATGTACATCGACCTGGCATTCCCCCTGGATGGACGTAAAGGTGGTCCGCCGTTTGCTGTCTCTGCTTCGGAGATCCTCGATCTCTTTCAAGCGCGCGGTTTCCAGTTGATCTCGCGTGAAAAGCCCGCCGATTCGATTTCTGTACGCCGGGGTACAGAAGAGTTATTCATATTTCAAAAGTAGTAACTGAAAAAGATCAGCGATGTCTTAAAAATACACCGACTTTTCAAGCAGCACTCACAAGGGGCTAGAGCCTCTACTGTTTCTTCTCCTGCTCTTGTCGGCGCAGTTTTTGTTTCTCTGCCTGCTGCTGCTCGAGCTGCAGTTGTTCCTGTCGACGCCGCTCTCGTTTCTCTGCCTGCTGCTTGTCCAGTTCCAGCCGTTCCTGTCTGCGCAGTATTTGTTTCTGTTCCTGCTCCTGCTCCAGTTTCAACCGTTCCTCCCTCCGCAATTTCTGATCCTGTTCCTGCTGCTGCTCGAGATTCAGTCGATCCTGTTTGTGCAGTTTTTGTTCCTCTTCATGTTGCTGCTCAAGTTTGAGCCGCTCATCCTGCTGCGGTTTTTGTTTCTCACTCTGTTCCTGCTCGAGTTTTAGACGGTCCTGCTGGCGCAGTTTCTGATCCTGCTCCTGCTGCTCATCCAGTTTCAGCCGATTCTGTTTATGCAGTTGTTGCTTTTGTTCCTGCTCATCCGGTTCTTCTTGTGGTTTCGCTGCCATCATGAGTTCCTTTTTGAATGGGAGGCATATCTGCGTTTCAGACAGGCTCTCACTATTAATCATTATACAGCTACTTTGAAACACAATAAAAAGCGACGGCGTCCCACCCTCCACCGTCCCAATCGTGAATTACTAATCCCCAATTACCAATTACTTAGTTTTCGGAAACCGGCTCACCACCTTCGCCGCTGTCGCAGGTCGATCCATATTCCCGCCCTGGTAGATTCCAATGGGCGTATCTAACTTGGTATAGCCGTTCTCCAAATACGCATGTCCAGTCAGCAAGCGCTCGCTGTCGATGGCGCAGGAGGTCACCCAGCCGATGCGTTGACCGTTGTTGTTGACTACCGGGTCGCCGGGGTGCGCCATGCGGACGCGCGGCTCATCGAAGCGGAAACGAACGACCACGCCCTCGCGTTCCTGTTCGCGGGTCACATAGGCGTCGCGCCCGATGAACCAGGGTTTGTATGGCTTCACGTACGAACCGAACCCGCTTTCCGCAACACCCAAGTCGCGCTCGCCAAATTTGCCGGAACCGAGCCCCATTTCGTGGCCGTATAACGGCAACCCCGCCTCTGTGCGGAGCGAGTCGCGTGCGCCCAAACCGACGGGCTTCAACCCGAACGGCTCGCCTGCTTTGAGCACCGCGTTCCAGAAGTCCGCGGCGCGCTCGGGGTGGATGAACAGCTCAAATGCCATCTTCTCGCCCGTGTAGCCCGTGCGTGAGACGATCAAGTTGTAATTACCAATTACCGCATCACATAACTGCGTCCGCTTCAACCCGATTACTTTATTACGTGTTTCCTCATCCACGCCCATCGCGAGCAGAATATCCAGTGACTTCGGTCCCTGCAACGCGATGTCCACCCGCATATCCTCCCCTGCCTTCGGGTCGCGCAGGTTGCGGATCTCCGCCTCGTAGCCATAGGTCCGTGCCCAGGGACGGGCGTTGTCGATGCAGACTCTTCCATCCCGCACAGACTCGAACCATGTACGAACCTTGTCGTCGTTCGAGGCGTTGACCACCACCAGGAACTTGTTCCAGTCGCGGCGGTAGACGAGCGTATCGTCGAGCACGTCCGCATCGGGGGTGAGGAAGTGACTGTAGAGACTCTCGCCGGGCTCGAGGCTGCCGCAGTCGTTGGCGCAGACCGTGTCGAGGAACGACGCCGCGTCCCTGCCGCGCACCTCGTACACGCCCATGTGCGAGACGTCGAACAGCCCCGCTGCGTTGCGCGTCGCCATGTGCTCTTCATAGATTCCTGTATATTGGACAGGCATCTCCCAGCCCGCAAACGGTACCATCCTGCCGCCCAGGGACTTGTGGCTCTCATACAACGCGGTGCGCTTTAGCGGACCTTCCTCCGGCTCCACCCACTGGAACGACGGCAGCGGTTCCTTCTGGACTTCAGAACTGATCCCGATAAAGTAAGGCTTGTCCTCACTGACAGCGGTGGTCGAGCCCAAACGGGTTTTCTTGGCTTTCTTCACCTGCTCCACCACGAACGGGCCTGGCAAACGCTTCTCGCTGAAATCCTTTTCGCCGTCGAGCTTGAACGATGTATAGCCATCCGAGAGGTCACGAAGCCAGGTCGCAACGAGTGAGGCTTTGCTCGTGGGAACCGACAGTTGGTACGTCTGGTCATCCACATTGATCAGCACGCCTTTGACCACACCTCTGGGAGTCGCGATCGTCGTGGCTTGACTCTCTCCTTTGGTCAACGCCGAGAGATCGGAGGACACGGCGTAATCCAACACCTGCCGGACGCGCTGCCCCGTCAATTCCAGGACGGCATTGTCTTTCGCCTTGAGCTTGTCGTCTATGTAATAGAAGTGCGGATAACCACTCTTCTTGTATTTGTAATCAATGCCTGCCTTCTCGGCTAATTTTCGGACGCGCAGCTTGGCATCGTTCAACACGTTGAAATCGATCTTAGCGCGGCGCTGCCTCCCCTTGCGTACGGTGTCCACCGCGTGCGGCGCGCACGCCAGTAAGACATCTGCCATGATGTCCGCCAGCTCGCGCGTCTCTTTTTCCTTGAACCCGCGCTGCGTGATCCACGGCGTGCCTAGGCGAATCCCGGATGGGTCGCGCGAATTCTTATCGCCAGGAATCGTATTGCGATTGACGACAATCCCCGCGATGTCCAAAATGCGTGCAGCCTGATCGCCGCTGAGTGCTACTCCATCCGGCGATTTGATCGTCGTTGTATCCACATTCACCAGATGGCTGTTCGTGCCGCCGAACGGGACGCGTAGTCCGCGCTTCTGGAACTGGTCTGCCATTGCCTTGGCGTTGTCAATTGTCTGTTCCTGCAATTTTCGGAACTGTTTGGTTTGCGCCAGCTTGAAGGTCAATGCCAGCGCTGCAAAAACGTTGACATGCGGCCCACCCTGCTCGCCCGGGAAGACGGCGGAATCGATCTTCTTTGCAATCGCGGCATCGGTGGTCAGCAACACCGCCCCGCGCGGACCGTCGAGGCTCTTGTGCGTGGTAGACATCACCACATGCGCAATACCAACTGGCGAAGGCACGGCACCCGCTGCGACCAGCCCGCCGATATGGGAGATGTCGGCAAGGAAATATGCTCCGACTTCATCTGCAACTGCACGGAACTTCCTCCAATCGGGAATCCACGGATAGGAGGAATATCCAGCAATGATCAGCTTTGGTTTTGCTTCCATCGCCTGGTCGCGGATTTTCTCATAGTCGAGCCTCTCGTTTTCATCGACGGTGTAATGCACAGCTTTGTAATATTTTCCACTTCGATTGACCGACGAGCCATGCGAGAGGTGCCCGCCGTGCAGGAGGTTAAGTCCCATCACGGTATCGCCGATATTGAGCAGCGCCTGGTAGACCGCATTATTGGCGGGCGCGCCGGATAATGCCTGCACGTTCACGTAGATCTGATCGGCGGTAAACCCGTTTGCCGCAAAGGCTTCCGCGGCGCGGCGGCGAGCGAGTGCTTCGACCACGTCCGCGTATTCCACGCCCTTGTAGTAGCGCGGATCGCTGTTGCGGCGATAATCACCCAAACGCGCCGGGTAGTCCAAAATTTCCTCTTCGGACATCCAGCGCGTTTCCTCTTCAGGATACCCCTCAGCATAAATGTTCTGGAACGCAGAACTGAGCGCCTCGCGCACCGCCATCGGCGCCGTCGACTCGGAAGGGATGAGAATCAACTTGCGGGCTTGCCGCTCGGCTTCCAGCTGTGTCAGTTCGTAAACATCACGATCAAGCTTGGCAAGGTCCCCGCGGAATAAATAGTCGGACATTATGTTCTCCTTGTGAGAGTTCTATTATGCTGTCTGGTAATTAGATTGTAGAACGGGAGGGGGGAAGGGTCAAGTGGAAAATGACGTATAAAGCAAAAAGAGATGGAACGCATCTCTTTTTGCTCAATGATATATTCAGCAGTAGTTTGTGGAGGGCATTAATTTTCAAGCATGCGTTTCAAGGTTTCAAAATCGGCTTCTGTGTCTTTCTTGATCGAACTGGCGATTACGGGCTCCAGCAATCGCATCAATCCATTTGTAATGAGAATAAATTTGTATCGCAACCGGGTCCCACCCTGTTCCGGGTCAAGCGAGTAACTAACCATGGCTTGCGGCCTGGTGGAAGTCTTCGTTTCTAAGCGTTTGTTTGGTTCCAGAGATGTAATTTCTCCTTCGATTTCGGTCTCTTTATTGTTAATCCGCCGGACTTCGCGAAAACGGCTGCCGGCGCGCAGGGGACCTTCGGTGAGCTGCTCGGATTTGATAAGATTGGACTGCCACGTGGCGAGTTTGCCGGTATCCATCAGGAAGGCAAACACCTGCTCTACCGGTTTGTCGAGATGAATGCTCACTTCATGCTGAATCATTTTTCTCTCCTTATTTGGATATAATTATACTATATTCAATATATAAATGATATAATCAAATTGAAGAAATGTCAAGGGTTATGACCAAACTGAAATCTACCAAACGTGAATACGACTCCACCCGCCGGCAGGCACAGGCAAATGAAACCCGCCGCCATATTTTGGAGGCAGCCCGCAAACTGTTTACCGAACGTGGTTATGCCGGTGCGACGGCAGAGGCAATCGCAGCAGAAGCTGGTGTGTCTGCCCAAACCATCTATGCCATTTTCAAGAATAAGAAAAGAATTCTTGTCAGCCTGATGAATGTTTCCCCTGCTACTGGCGTGGAAGATCATACCCCCATGTCTGAGCGTGCGAATGTGCAGGTTGTAGCGCAGGAACGTGACCAGCGCCGTCAGCTACAAATGTTCGCGCAAGTGGTGGCAAGCAATCTAAATCAGGTCGCTGGCGTCTTTGAAGTGATGGCGGAGGCTGCCAAGATCGAACCAGACTTTGAGCGAATGGTACAGAAGCTTCACAAGCAACGTCTGGAACACATGACCTTGGCAGTTCAACAAATTACTGCGAATGGTCCATTTCGGGAGAATATGGACGAGGCGCGCGCCAGGGATACCGTGTGGACTCTTACAAGTGGGGAAGTGTTTCTCCTTCTGACGCGAGACCGGGGCTGGACAAAGGAACAATATGCCGAATGGCTGGCAGACATGCTGATTCGAGCTTTATTGCCTTGATTTTTGTGTATAAAACAAACGCCTCTATTTAGAGAGACGTTTGTTATTCGCTACCTTTAGTCTTCACACGAAAATTCAAGATCAGTTTCCGCAGGGTAAGGCATGTTTTGGATCAGGAGAGTCGGCTCGGGCCATGTCCCTTGTTGGAAACGGTCGATGGTATCACGCAACATGTTGAAGTCTGCATCCAGAACAGAGGTCGTGGCTTTCAGCTGTGGATCATACATCCTATCGACCTTGAACTTCTCCATGGGGAAGCTGGCAAAGACCACATCTGTTCCCCTCATTTGTGTGGCAAGGCAAGCCAGTTGACTGATCTGCTCCGGGCTGAGGTCGGTTTGCACGTAGCTGCGGAAGCTCCGCACCAGCTCTGGAATGGCAGGGATGATCTCCGGGCTGAGCAGTTTCTTGCGCAGGGCACACATCACGATGTTCTGGTTCTCGGCGCGGCTAAACGTGCCAAACTCGCGAATACGCGCGATCCACAACGCGGTCTCACCATCGATGTGATGCTTTCCTTCGGGAATGGCAAACCCTTTAGGGTTATCCTTCGATCGGACGCTGATCTCCTCAGGCAAATCCACGTCGATCCCGCCGATGGCATCTACTACGGCTTCAAACGTCCGCATATTGACGGCGAGATAATAGTCGGGGCGCGCGCCGAAGTTGAGGTGCAGCGTGCGCGCCAGCAAACCGGGTCCTTCGCCCGGACCGTCATAATAGCCGAGACCTTTATTGCCGTACAGATATGTCTGGTTCAACTTGCCTTGCGTGATCGCGTAATGATCTGAGATTTCGGGAATCTCCACCCACAGGTCGCGCGGGACTTCGAGAATCGTCACCCGCGCCTTCACAAAATCCACGCGCACCAGGCGAATAATATCCACCAAGCCGTACAGGTAATGGTCCCCGCGTGCATCCGAACCGACGGCAAGTATATTCATCACTGCAGGTCCGCCGCACAACGGTTGCGGTGCAGCCCTTTGTGTGGAAGCTGGTTGAACTTCCGTGGCTGTGCTATCCAACGCAATTTGTTCTACGGGAAATATTGTAAGCGTTGGAAAAGGTTTTGTGGATGTTGGTAACTCTAACGCAGGCCCAAGCGGCTGACGGTAAAGTCTGAATACGAGTGCCCCCAGTGTTACAAAAACGAACAGAATAACACCCAGTGCAAGTTTCTTTTTGGATGCCATAATGATTTCCTCCTTGTTTAAGACGGGAACACGAGTGGGAAAGTTCGCGAACGAGCACGCAAGAAAAAAGCCGGAGGCAAATCGGGCTGATATACATATCCAATTAAAGCAACAGGCTGGTTCCCGATGTTGTCGAGAACCAGCCCACCTGCCCACCGATCATTGCGAGAGCTTTGGCTGTGTTGAGAGCTCTATGTCTGTGATGAGGCTGCGATGTCTGTGTTGTGTTGCAGTGTCTATGATGAAGCTACGAAGTCTGTAATATGCTGCGATGTCTAGGATGAAGTTACGATGTCTCTGTTGAGGCAGTGAAGCGCCCTCGCAATGATGACCACATTATCTCTCCAAACCATTGTTTTGAGCCTTTACGAACAGCTTACAACTCGAAAAAACCATCAATAATGCAAAGTGATATCCATCAAAAGCCTGTTCTGGGTGCTCCGAATCCCCATAATTTTCCCATAAGCTCTTCACAGCGGCATAACAGCCTCCCGATAAGATATGTGCAGGTTGGATGCGATTCCAGCCAAATATTGAAACGGAGAGAAACCCATGAAAAATAAAATGTCTATCGTAATTGCAGGATTGTTGCTTGTGTTGGTTGTGGTCGGTGTCATCGGCGCGACGAACGCATATGCACAGGGTCCATCGAGCGGGTTGCTGCACGGCGGCGGTCCCGGCGGACGTGGTCTCGGACTGGAAGGATTGCAGATTGCTGCCGAGGCGCTCAACATGACGACTGATGAACTGATCAACGAACTCCAAAGCGGAAAGACGCTCGAGGAAATCGCGACCGAGGCGGGCGTGGACATTCAGGATGTCGAGAATGCGCTTCAGGAGGCACGAGCCACGCAGCTACGAGAACGGATTCAGCAAGCTGTGGATGATGGCACGATCACGCAGGAGCACGCGGACTGGCTGCTCGAGGGACTTGAGAAAGGCTTTATTGGCGGTCCTGACGGTTTCGGCTTCGGGCACGGGTCCAAGTTTGGTCCTCGCCCCGATCAGGCGCCCACCGCCGAGCCAACCCAGACCAGTGGCTAGTTCTTTGTTGTAAGAGTAAACAGAGAAGGCAACCACGGTTGCCTTCTCTGTTCGTTTAATCTCTTTTGGGTGACGGATTGACAACCCGTCCTACTCTTATGGCAAAACCTCCGCCGCATCGATTTCCGTTTGACCATCGGAATCGCCTGCCGGAGCTGTGAACCGTATATAAGAATAGGTTCCCGGTGGGGCGATCGCATCTACGTCGATGGCAATGCCAGTTCCGTTGTACAGCGCAGACGTAGGAATATCGCGCTGATCTGTCTCTTGGGGGACCTGCGGATTAGGGAGAATGTTGAAGTCCATGTTGCTGTTTGTGTCGGCGATGTTGTTACCCCAGTTAAAGACTGTGTACCAATTAATGCCATCGCCGATTTCGATGATGACCCAATCCAGGAAAACACCGGTGCCGCCCGGTGCTGAACGCTCATAATAGACCAGATCATAGCTGCCATCTCCATTGGCGACCAGATTTGTGTTCAGAGTCAGTGAGCTTCCGCTCGGTAGTGCATATACATTACCATCCGGCGATGTACCGATTTCTGGTGGTGTGCTATCGGTTGGAATCGGAACCAAAGTCTGCGTAATCGTAGGTGTTGCTGTAGCGCTGGGTGTTACAGTAAATGTAGTAGTAGAAGATATAGCGGTGGATGTAAATACCTGTGTAGACGTCGGTGTGTATACAAAATTGGTTGGTGAAGGATCCGTCCTGGTAGGGTTTGGCTTTCGCGTCTGTGTCGCGGTTGGAAACCATGGGATAAAGATCATTGTGTTGGTGGGATTTGCTGCAAACGTTGCTGTTGACGAAGCCGCTATCGGCACAGGGGAGAATGTAATTGTTAACGGCGGGAAAGGTGTCTCGGTAATTATCGACACACCTGGAGTCAGGGAGTTGATCCATCCGGGTTGTGTCAATATGGATGCATCCACGGGCTCGATGAATCTGCCGGGGCGGCTGGTGAGGTAGGCGCTATTAGGGTCCAAGTGAGACTCCATATTGGTACCTAACTGCCAGACCGGCGAGAAGCGTAACGCCAGCTGCCCAGCGATGATCACGCATACCAGCCCGATTACCAAAATGATGATAACGACAATCGTCCAGTCCAGCCGTTCGCGATCAATTGTTTTCATGAGCGGGTCCATTGACCGGCAACTGCACAAAGACCGTCGTGCCGGGGAATGTCGCTTCGTCATATCCTGGGCTTTCCAGCCAGATGCGCCCGCGATGCGCATTGACAATGCCGCGCGCGATGGCTAACCCAAGCCCCGGTCCGCCGCCCTTGAATTTCGTCTTGCCGGAAGAATGCAAAAGCACCTCGCCAGTTTGATAGAACTTCTGGAACACCAGCTCCTGATTCTCCGGGTCGATTCCGATGCCTGTATCTCGAACCGTGATCTCGATTTCCCCCTCTGTGTCCCCCTCGATCCTCTGTCCGCTGACAGTAATGCTGCCTCCATCGGGTGTGTACTTAATGGCGTTGCCAATCACATGATAGAAGACTTTATATAGGAGGTCTTTGTCCGCACAAAGGACAGGCAGGTCTGCCAACCCGGTTGTCGTTAGAGAGATCTTTCGTTCTTGGAGCGCTGCATGAAACAGGTTGTGCACCTTTTCGATTACAGGCAAAATCTCGGTTTCCGAAGGCATTATTTCCAGCTGGTTTGTGTCGATCCGCGAGACATCCAACATATTATCAATGATCTCGACCATACGGCTGGCACCCTCTCGTATACCGTTGCTATACTTTGTGAGATCCTCGTTCTCCTGCGACTTCATTTGCATCAGTTGAGCATATCCATTGATGGAGGTGAGAGGCGTACGAAGCTCGTGCGCCGCGACATGAATGAAGCGCATCTTTGCTTCATTCATCTGCTCCAGAGTGCGGTTCGTCTTCTCGAGCTCGAGGGTGCGCTGCTGCAGATGGTCTGTCATTTGATCGAATGTGCTGGCAAGCACACCGATTTCATCCTTGCTTTCGATCTCGGTCCGCTTATTCAGATCGCCGCCGGCAATTGCATGCGAGGTGCGCACCAGTTTGGATAATGGATTGATGATCAGCCGTGCCACAAAGTAGCCAATCAGGATTACTCCCAGCATCGCCGCGGAATACAAAACAATATAAAAATTCCGGTTCAACGCGCCCGATTGAACCACAAAGTCACTCGGCAGAACTACTGCAAATACAGCGATGCTATCTCCTCCTATATTGAGCGGACCACGCGCCAGGCTGTAGGAGCGCCCATCAGCTGAAACATTTTGTCCATGTACGATCTCGCTTTTGGCAATGATTTGCTGATACTCTGCCGGAGATATAGAGATCGTTCTCTGATAGAGCATTTCTGTGCCTGCGCCTCCCAGAGAGGACGCGATGGCTTGTCCATTCTCCCCATACAGGATTACATCTGCAAGTGCTGTGCTTTTCAACTGCGTGAGCAGAGTATGGAGCGATGTCCCCACGGCAACTACACCGATCACTTGCCCTCCTGCCACGACCGGAATGGCAGTGAAGTAGTAATAACGCCCATCTACCGGGTCGAGTGCCAGTGTCCGCTGCGGCAGACTGCCGGGGTTGTTCTCCGCTAGAAGGGTATAGATAATTCCCCATGTGGCAGGGCTGCCTGGCTTAGAGACAGGTGGCAACGTCCCATCCAACTGTTTGAGCAGATGAAGGGCTTCCTGCCCTTCGGCGTTGAACACCAGCAGGCTTTCCACGTTCAAGCCTCCGGCAGCCGGTTGCGCCAGTGCCATCACTCGATCGAGATCGCCCACCTGGACAGCCTTGCCCAAGCCTCGTGTGTAAGCAATGAGACGAGCAGCTTCCAATTGCCGGATTTCCTGCCGCGCCATCGTGTCTGAGACCACGCGACCGGCTTCGACCAGTTGATTCTCCAAACGTTCGTTCAGGGAACCGGAAACCAGGCGCGTGACAATATAAGCACCCGTTACGGCGACGATGAGTGTGAGGAGGAGATACGGCAGAATGACTTTGAAACGAATGCTCACAGAGGGTCCTTTTTGACCAAGTGAAGTACTTCCATTATATGGAAGCAGCCGCAAAAAATCATATTTTGATAGCAATTTACAAGGTATCTACAGCGTGTACAATTTCCCCAAAACTGTGCGAAACACACTTGACTCTCCTCTTGGGGAAGAGTGTATAACAACATTGGAGGCCTTCAGATGATCCGGATCGGAGACTTTTCCAAACTCAGCCGTGTGTCCATCAAGGCACTGCGTCTCTACGATGAAATGGGACTGCTCAAGCCCATCGAAGTAGATCGCTTTACCGGCTATCGGTATTACGAGTTCGACCAGTTGCCTCGCCTGTATCGCATCCTGGCGCTCAAAGACCTTGGCTTCTCGTTGGAGGAGATTGGCCGTCTTCTCGAGGAAGAAGTGTCCGTTGAGCAAATGCGCGGGATGCTGAAGCTGCGTCAGGCGGAGATTCGCCAGCGAGTGGAAGAAGAAACCGCGCGCCTCGAACGGGTGGAGCTCTGGCTGAGAGAAATCGAACAGGAGGATTCTATGTCCAGGTATGATGTTGTGATCAAGAAAATTGAGCCGATGATGGTTGCGTCGGTACGCGGGGTCGTCCCCACACCCCCAGACCAGCGCTCCTTGTGGGATGAGCTTATGGGATATCTGCAACAAACAGATGCCCGCATGATGGGTCCGCCTATGGCGATTTATCACGACCCGGAGTTTAAAGAGCGGGACTGGGATATCGAAGTGGTCATGCCGCTCAACGAGGATCTTGCTCCAAGTGGGCGTGTGCAAGTTTATGATCTGCCGGGCGCCGAGAAAATGGCTTGCGTCGTCCACACGGGACCGTTCGCCATGATCATGGAAGCTTACAATGCACTTGCCAAATGGATCGATCAAAACGGGTATCAGATTGTTGGTCCCGGTCGGGAGTTGAATCTACGTCTGCCTGATACGCCGGGGGATCAGAACGACCCGAACACGGTCAATGAGATCCAGTTTCCGGTCGAGAAAGCAGGATGAAATCAAAAAGAGAGCCTCGTAAGAGGCTCTCTTTTGTGGGCGCTAAGGGACTCGAACCCCTGACCCCTTCCGTGTAAAGGAAGTGCTCTAACCAACTGAGCTAAGCGCCCGCTTGTGCTCCGCATTATACCGCGATTGCGCTTTCGTTCTCAAATTGTGCTACACTTTTAGCTTACGTTCCAACATTTGGACGTGAAAACGTGATTTGGAGGGAAGATGCGCATTATCCGTTATCAAATCGGGGATGGCAAGAAACCAAAATACGGATGGCTATTGGGCGACAAGGTCGGCGAAATCGGTGGGAATGTCTTCGGGCGCTACCGCCGTAACGAAGCGGCTACACCACTCGCGGATGTGAAGCTGCTCGCTCCATGTGAGCCAAGTAAGATTATCTGTGTGGGGCGCAACTATATCGAGCATGCCAGAGAATTGGGCAATCAGGTGCCCAAGGTCCCGCTCCTCTTTCTGAAACCGCCCTCTTCCGTCATTTCCGATGGCGATGCAGTGATCCTGCCACCCCAATCGACGCAAGTGGAGCATGAAGGCGAATTGGTCGTTGTGATAGGCAAACGCGGACGATCTATCACGCCTGAACATGCGAAGAAACATATCCTGGGGTATACCATTGGCAACGACGTCACTGCTCGTGACCTGCAGCGATCTGATGACCAGTGGACGCGCGCTAAAGGCTTCGACACCTTCTGTTCCTTTGGTCCCTGGATCGACACCGAGTTCGACCCCGCCGATGCCGTGCTGACCTGCCGCGTCAACGGGCAGATGCGCCAGATGGCATCGACGCGCGATATGGTGTTCAATGTCCCGACGCTGATCGCCTATGTGTCCTCGGTAATGACGCTCGAGCCAGGGGATCTGATCTTTACCGGAACCCCGGCAGGCGTCGGTGAGTTAAGGAACGGTGATGAAGTCGTCGTTGAAATCGAAGGATTAGGAGTGTTGAAGAATCCTGTCCGTAAGGAGTAGTTTGATTAAGAGTCTTTTACAAGTACATACGAGAGTTTTTCTGTTGACTATAGCTTTAGCGTTTTCTCTTTTATCGTGTTCGTCTGAGCAAAGTTCCCCGCAACCGCCGTCCACCTCACAACCGACCGCTTTCTCTACAGAGACGGGATTGCAAACACCGACACCCAATGTCTCGCCACTGTCCTTTAATCGATATGGCGAGACGCTGACAGATGTTACCTACTGCGCGTCAGGTAACTTGTCCCAAACCATGGATGTCTACTTTCCTGAGTCAGACGGTCCATGGCCCGTGCTGGTGTATGTCCACGGCGGTGCATGGATGCACGGCGATAAATCGGAAGCGGGAATGTTTGCCAGATTGATGACGGTACAGGGCTATCTTGTAGTCTCCGTCAATTACCGTCTGTATCCCCAAGCGCAGTTCCCGGCGATGATCCAGGATGTCAAATGTGCCATCCGTTCTTTGCGGGCAAATGCCGCGCAATATAATCTTGATCCAAATCGAATTGGTGCGGTTGGCGTCAGTGCAGGAGGGCACCTCGTGTCGTTGCTTGGTACGACAGACCCCAGCGCCGGTTGGGATGTAGGGGAGTATCTGGACCAATCGAGCCGGGTGCAGGCTGTCATCACCATGGCAGGCGTGATGGACCTCTCGCGAAGTTTTCCAAACGCCGATATCGAAGCGATGAAGCGCGTCGGGTTCGCGGAATACAACGTGGTGGAGGCGAGTCCCATTTCTCACGTAACGCCGGACGATCCGCCCTTTCTGCTGATTCACGGTGACCGCGACGAGCTAGTCCCAGTGGAACAATCCCAGGTAATGTACGAACGGTTAATTCAGGAAAACATCCCGGCGCAGCTTGTGATCGTACAGAATGCGCGCCATTCGTTCACCGCTCCGGGCGGGACGACGCCATCACTTGTGGAGATCAACCAGATCATCCTGGATTTTCTGTCACAGTATTTGCGCTAAGACTTCCGGCAGCACTTAAGAGCAGGCTGACACCTAGCCATACGACCAGGGATAATCGATTGACAGTTCCCTTTTATTGCACTACTATTTCGATGTCGAATTATTTGACGTCAAAAGAGGTTGATATGCCTACTCACTTCACCGGCTCCCGCGTAGAGATACGCACGCTCAATACCTTTATCAAACTGACACGTTGTACCAATTCTTTGTTGGTACGGCTTGCTGAACGAAATACCATAGGAGATCTCACGTATTCTCAGTTTGCCGTCCTGGAGGCGCTGTATCATCTGGGTCCCATGACCGCCGGAGAAGTCAGCCAGAAGATCTTGAAAAGCGGCAGTAATCTGACCACCGTGATCGACAACCTCGAACGCGATGGGCTGGTACGCAGAGAGCGCGACGTGAACGACCGCAGGGTGATCCACCTCCATCTGACGGGGGCTGGCTCTTCCAAGTTGGAAGAAGTTTTTCCAGGTCATGTGTCGGCATTGGTGGAGGAGTTCAGCGTCCTCTCGGCGAGTGAGCAGGAAATGCTGGGGGCATTGTGTAAGAAACTGGGCATAGGAATTGCACGGGACTCTTCTAAAACAAACGTGAAAGGTTGAAAGGAAATAACATGAAAGATAAAGTTATTGCAGTCACCGGCGCCACCGGTCAACAGGGTGGCGCAGTGGCAAGGAAACTCCTCGCAGAGGGCTGGCAGGTACGCGCCCTGACGCGCGACGTGAATAAACCAGCCGCGCAGGAGCTCAAAACCATCGGCGCAGAGATCGTCACGGGAGATATGGACGACCGCGCCCAGCTCGATGCGGCATTTCAGAATGTGTACGGCGTTTTTAGCGTGCAGAACTTCTGGCTGCCGAGTGTCGGGTTCGAAGGCGAAGTCCGGCAGGGAAAAAATGTTGCAGAGGCTGCCAAAGCTGCAGGTGTAAAACATCTCGTCTATTCTTCGGTCGGCGCGGCGCATCGCGGCATGGGACAGAAGCACTTCGAGAGCAAATGGATGATTGAACAGCACATTCAGTCGCTGGGCATTCCTTATACAATTTTGCGTCCTGCGTTTTTTATGGAAAACTACAATTGGAGTCGAGCACAGATCTTAAATGGAACGTTTACGAGTATCGGTCTACGGCCCGAAAAGGAACTTCAAAGCGTTGCGGTAGAAGATATTGGTGCCTTTACGGTACTTGCCTTTGCGAACCCGGAACAGTTTATAGGCAAAACCATCGAATTATCTGGAGATGAATTGACCGAGGCGCAAATCGCCGAAACGTTTACACACGTGATCGGCAGACCTGTGAAACTCGTTCCGCCAAGCGGCGAGGGTGGCAGCAGGTCTGATGAAGAAATGACCGCGAGGTTCAACTTCTTCAACGGCGAGGCATATGACTCAGATATCCCCGCCTTGCGCAAACTTCACCCAGGCTTACTTACGCTGGAGCAATGGCTCCGTAAGAATGGATGGGAGAATGCAGAGCCGATTCCATTACCCGAAAAGGGCAGTTGGAGATAATGTTCAAGGACTGGTAGATGCCAGTCCTTTTTGTTTTTAGTTAAGGCAGGTAAAATTATATATAATTTTTGACCATTGACCATGGTCAGGAGGTTTCCCATGCAAGCCTACGAACTCGCCGACCTCGTTTCTCAGAGAGAAACAAGCCAAAAACTTTACTTGGAATTTCTCAAAGTTCCGGACCTGAGCATGGGACTCTACGCCCTCCCCGCAGGCGGCACAGATCCACAGTCTCCACACACAGAGGATGAAGTTTATTATGTGGTGAGCGGTAAGGCGAAGATTATCGTCGCCGAGGAAGACCGTGATGTGAAAGCAGGCTCGCTTGTTTACGTGGAAAAGAATATCGCACATCACTTTCATTCGATTGAGGAGGACTTAATCATACTGGTCTTCTTCGCACCAGCGGAGTATTCGAACACGCCATAGACGATAGGCCATGGACTATGGCAAATAGAGTGGTCCATGGCCCATCGTCCGCAGTCGCTTTGGAGATTTATGTTCCAGCTCAAAACTACACCTTTCTATGAACGCACATCCAAGCTCTCTCTCCCTCAAAACTGGCGGCGGTGGGCGGGGTATCTGGTCGTCGGCTCCTACGATCTGACGCTCGACCGTGAGTACTGGGCGATCCGCAATTCGGCGGCGCTGATCGATGTGACGCCGCTGATGAAATATATGATCACAGGCAAGGATGCGAACCGTTTACTGAACCGTGTCGTTACTCGCGATATGGAGAAGCTGAAAGTCGGACAGGTCTATTACACGGGCTGGTGCGACGACGAAGGCAAGATGATCGACGATGGAACGATCAGCCGCCTCGATGAGACCACATATCGCATGACGTCCGCCGACCCATCCCTGCGCTGGCTTTCGATGAACGCGGTCGGTTTGGATGTCGAAATCATAGAAGTCACGGACGATGTAGCGGCGCTCAGTTTTCAGGGACCGAATTCAAGAACGAGTCTGAATAAAGTTGCGGACGATCCGGTTGACGGATTGAAATATTTCCGCCTCATGCATAATCAGGTGGACGGCATTCCCGTCACGATCTCGCGAACAGGCTACACAGGGGATCTGGGCTTTGAGATCTGGATGGATGCGAAAAACGCCCTCACGATCTGGGACGCGCTGATGGATGCTGGGCAGGACTACGGGATTACGCCGGTCGGCATCCTCGCCATGGACATGGCGCGCGTGGAGGCGGGACTCTTTATGATCGAAGTAGATTACACATCCACATCTCACGCCTGGATCGAGCCGCAGAAGTCATCTCCATTCGAGCTGGGACTCGATTGGACTGTGGCACTCGACAAGCAAGGCTACTTTGTCGGACGCCGCGCGTTAGAGCGCGAAAAGCGCGAGGGTTCCGCCTGGAGGATGATGGGACTCGAGGTGGAATGGGAGGGCATGGAACGGCTATTCAAGAGCATTGGCTTGCCTCCGCAAATCCCGGGTATGGCAGTGCGCGGCAGTTTGCCGGTCATGGTCGGAAATGTGCAGGTCGGATACTCGTCTACTTCCACGTGGTCACCTTTATTGAAGAAGTACATCGCCCTTGCCCATTTGCAGAAGCCATATTATGAAGTTGGCGCGAACGTGCGCATGGAAATCACAGTGGAGCATCACCGACAGCACGCACCGGCAAGGGTGGTCAAGTTGCCGTTCTATGAGCCAGAGTGGAAGAAGAAGTAAGAGAGTGGAGACTAGAGATTGGTGAATCCGCCATGAAGAATTACCCTCCGCAAACCTGGAAAGATCCCCGAATTGAACTTAGAGAGTCGCGCATCCGCGGCGAGGGGATGTTCGCGCTCGAACCGATTAGAAAAGGCGAAGTCGTCTGCAGGATGGGTGGTACCGTGATGTCCGAGTTGGAGTTCGCAGATTTCCAGTCCACTCGTGTGCTGTACAGCTTCATTCAGATCGAGGAAAACCTGTACCTGGTGGAAGACATCGAAACAACCCGGTCCCGGGATGCATCCATGAATCATTCGTGTGACTCCAGCGCCTGGATGGACGATGAAGCGACGCTGGTGGCGCGCCGGGATATAGAAGCTGGGGAAGAAGTCACCGTGGACTATGCATTGTTCACAACGCAATCCAGTTGGATGCTGGATACTCGTTGTCGTTGTGGTTCGCCATATTGTCGCCGTATCATTACGGGAGATGACTGGATGCGGGAAGATGTTCAGGAACGATATCGGGATCATTTTTCTCCGTTTATTAACCGCAGAATCGAGAAACTGAGAAAAGGCAGCCTGCATGACATCTAATCGATACGACGCGATCATCATTGGTGGCGGGCACAACGGGCTGGTCGCCGCGGCGTACCTTGCCCGCGCAGGCAAAAAGGTCGTGGTGCTCGAGCGCAGGCATATCGTCGGTGGCGCGGCGGTGACGGAGGAGATCTTCCCCGGGTACAAGTTCACCGAGTTTTCGTATGTGGTCAGCCTGCTGCGCCCGGAGATCATCCGTGATTTGGAATTACCAAAACATGGACTGAAAATTCTACCGTTGCCCAGCACGTTCACGCCGATGGACGGCGAACGCCGTGGCGATTATCTGGCTTCCTGGGACGACCACGACCTGACGCGCCGCGAGATCTACCGTCATTCGCCCAGGGACGCCGAAGCCTACGATGAATATGCACGTGTCATGGCACGCGCCGCGAAGGCGATCAAGCCGATCATCAACCTGATTCCCCCTGATCCATCGTCCCTGAATCCGCGTGACTTACTTAATCTGCTCAAGGTTGGTCGGTATGCGAAGAGCCTTTCTGAAAAAGAACTCTACACGATTGCCAAGCTTGTCACGCAATCGTCGGCGGATCTGCTGGAAGAGTGGTTCGAGACCGACGCGCTGAAAGGCACCAAAGCCGCCAGCGGGATCATCGGCACGTTCCTCGGTCCGCGCTCGCCGGGGACGGCATATGTGCTGCTTCATCATTACATGGGCGAGATCGACGGCGCCTTCCGCGCCTGGGGCTTTGCCAAAGGTGGCTCCGGCGGGGTGAGTGGTTCCATCCTAAACGCGGCGAAAGCGCTTGGGGTGGAGATTCGGGTCAACGCAAGTGTGAAACAGGTCATTGTTAAGAATGGACGCGCGATGGGAGTCGCCTTAGAAAACGGCGATGAGCTGCACGCGAACGTTGTCATGTCCGCCGCAGACCCGAAGCGCACGTTCCTGCAATTTGTCGAGCCGAAGCATTTCCCCGATGACTTCGTCACATCGATCCAAAACTTTCGCACGCGTGGTTCGTCTGGTAAGGTCAACATGGCCTTGAGCGAGTTGCCCAACTTCACCGCGTTGCCTTTCCAAGGCAAGGGCGCGGACTCCGCCTTGCATCGCGGCGCGGTGTCCATTAGCCCGAGCATCGACTACATCGAGCGCGCCTATGACGATGCCAAGCACGGGCAAATCTCGAAGCGCCCCTATCTCGATATGATCTTCCCCTCCATGATCGACCCCGACATGGCGCCGCCCGGGCAGCACGTCCTGTCCTGTTTCGTGCAATACGCGCCGTACGATCTGGAAGGCGGCTGGAACGACGAAAAACGGAACGAACTTGGCGAAGCCGTCATCTCGACCATCGAGGAGTATGCACCAAACATCCGTAAATGTATCATCGGCATGCAAGTCATCTCGCCGAAGGACATCGAAGCGATCGCGGGGATTACAGGCGGTAACATCTTCCACGGCGAGTTATTGCTGCACCAGATCTTCTTCCTGCGTCCGGTGCCGCAATGGGCAGACTTCCGCACGCCTCTCAATGGCTATTACTTTGGCGCAAGCGGCGCGCACCCCGGTGGAGGCGTGATGGGCGCGGCAGGGATGCTGGCGGCGAAGGAAATACTAAAAGATGGTAATTGGTAAGGGGTACTTCGAAAATGATCAAACCTCCCAAGCTCAATCCCGGCGACAAAATCGCAACCGTCTCCCTTTCGTGGGGAGGTCCTTCGGTGTTTCCTCATCGCTATGAAATCGGTATGCGGCAGCTCAAAGAAGAATTTGGACTCGAAGTGGTGGAGATGCCCAACACATTGCGAGACGCAGATTGGCTGGCGAAGAATCCCAAAGCACGAGCAGAGGATTGGATGCAAGCCTTTACCGATCCCTCGATCAAGGGAATCTTTGCGACGATCGGCGGCGACGATTCCATCCGTTTGCTTCCTTTCATTGATTTCGATATCATTAGGAAGCATCCTAAAATCTTCTTGGGCTATTCCGACATCACGATCAGCCACCTGATGTGCTATAAAGCAGGTCTGGTTTCATTTTATGGACCGAGCATCATGGTGGAATTTGCCGAAAATGCTGGCATATTTCCTTATGTCATTGAGTCTCTACGTAAGACGCTGTTCTCGAGCCAGCCCATGGGTGAACTACAACCCTCCACCGAAGGCTGGACGGTGGAACGACTCGATTGGGGCGATCCAGCCAGCCAGCAAATCAAACGAAAATTGAATCCCTCCATGGGGTGGAAATTCCTGCAGGGCAACGGCACTTGGCGCGGACACCTGATCGGCGGCTGCCTGGATGTGCTAGACTGGGCGCGCGGCACCGAGATTTTTCCCGATAACTGGCAGAATGCAATCCTGTTTTTCGAGACCTCCGAGGAAGCACCGCCACCCGAATACGTGAAACGCACTCTGCGTGTTTTCGCGGCGATGGGAATTCTGGAAAAGATTTCGGGAATTCTGTTCGGGCGACCAGGCGGTGAAATCCCCCTTGAAAAATTTGAGGAATACGATCAAGCTATCCTGCAAGTTGTAAAGGAAGAAGAAGGGCTGACGGATCTTCCGGTCGTCACAAATATGGATTTCGGGCATACAAGCCCAATGCTGATCCTTCCTTATGGTGTGCAGGCAGAAATCGATTGCGATACCAAACGGTTGTCCATTCTGGAGAATGCAGTTACAGAGTAATGGCAAAAGGAATCAATTGTGACGAATCACTACAACGCGATCATCATCGGCGCAGGGCATAATGGATTAGTCGCTGCGGCATATCTAGCGAAGCAGGGCAAGAAGGTTCTGGTGCTCGAACGTCGCCCTCTCGTGGGCGGTTCGGTAGTGACCGAAACGTTCGGGGAGGGCTTCACTGTCGATTCGGTCCACACGGGGGGAAGCTTGCGTCCCGATATTATCAAGGACTTAAAACTCTCGCTGCCTGCTGTTACGCAGAAGCCTGTCTTCATTTCATTAACAGGTCGAGCGAGCAGCCCAACTTATGAAGATCATCTCGTTCTCGATGGCGATCCTGTGAAAACGGCGGAGTCTATTAAACGTTTCTCTGAAAAAGATGCTGCGCGCTGGCCGGAGTTTGTCCGCTTTATGAATAAGGCAGCGTATATTTTAGATATCGCTTATTCCACGATCATGCCACGCTTGCCGAAAGATATGAGCTTTCATGAAGGCTATGGATTACTGGAGCTGGGGCTCGATCTGCGCCTTGCAGGCCGCAAGGATATGCTCAACTTCATCCGTGCGCTGCCGATGAATGTGCAGGAATTAACAGAAGAATACTTTGAGTCAGAACAACTGCGAGCGGCGATCGCGGCGGTTGCCATTCACGGCGTAACACTGGGACCCATGTCCGCCGGGACGGGCTACACGCTGATCCACAACTGGCTAAACCGCGGCGGGCTGGCGCATGTCAACGTAGGGAAGGCAGGGGAGATTACGCAGACACTGGCAGATGCAGTAAGGAGATTCGGTGGTGAGATACGTTGTGAGGCGGAAGTGGAGCGTATACAGGTAGATACCTATACCTGTAAGGAAGTTGTGTTGGCAAGTGGTGAGGAAATTCTTGCCGATCGAGTCATTTCTGCCGTGGATCCCAGGCGAACTTTTTTATCATTGGTCGGACCGATGAACCTTCCCCCCGAGTTTGTCTGGCATGCGCAATCCATCAAGATGCGCGGCTCGGTAGCGAAGATCCATTTGCTGACAAATGGCAATCACGGCATCCCGCAAGGGACCGTCGTCCTGGCACCATCCATCAAATATTTGGAAAAGGCATATGATGCGGCAAAGTATGGAGAGATTTCTGAGAAACCGTATCTAGAAGTGACGACATCAGGCAATGCAGTTTCAATCCATTTCCAATTTGCACCCTACTCGCTCAAGACGGGACACTGGAGACTGGATGGAAAAAAGATTGAGAAGCTTTCGATAGATACTCTCTCGGAACACTTTCCCAATCTCCAATCTCTAGTCTCTAGTTCCCATGTGATCACGCCTCTCGACCTTGAACAAACATACGGCCTCACCGAAGGCGATCTTAATCATGGACAGCTTATGCTTGACCAGTTCTTGTTCATGCGCCCGATCCCCGGCTGGTCCAATCACAAGACGCCGATTGACAACCTTTATCTATGCGGAAGTGGGGTCCACGGAGGAGGAGGAGTCAGCGGCGCGGCGGGGCGGAATGTGGTGAAGGTGCTGAAATAAAGGAGACCTCGCAATTGCGAGGTCTCCTTTTCTGTTTTGCTATTTACCCGCCAGCTTGATCGCCACTTCGATTTGCCACCTTGATTTGCGAGGCTCGACATTGGGATCAGTGAGATAGCTCTCATAACGCGAGCGGAAATTGTCACCCTGCTCAGTGTCCCAGCGGTCGAACTCCATCCCTTGCGAGCGCACCCATTCGATCAGGGCTCGATTGCCTGAAATGCCTCCGCCTGAATAAATCAGACTCGCATATCGTCCCGCGGGGAGAATACCCGCTTTCACTTCACCATCGTCAGGCAATGCCTTGTGGACCGGAATACAAAATTCGATGTCCATGAAGCCGCGCATGTCAATGACGTGGTAGCGCAAAAACGGCGGACCAGATGGTTTGACGTTGCGTTCTTCTACCCAGGCATTCATCTTATCGCTGAGCGTTCCAATTACTGTCGACATGCCTTTGAAGGGTGTAACCGTCCGAATGCCCATGTACGGTTGTTTGGGTCGCTTATCTATTTTTGGTTTGCCGATGGTTGGCATATATGCTCCTGGAAATGCAGAACGTCCTGAAGGGTTAAGTGGAACCCTTCAGGACCAGATATAACATTAACTTCCTATTTGAAGAGCCAGACAATCTCCATCTTGGGATCCTCGCCCGGCAGACTGCGCCAGATTTCACGCGGCGGTTCTGCCATTTCATATCCATTTTTCTGGATCCAGTCTGCGGCAGCATCATAGGCGCCTAGGATGGCGGGGAAATCGGTCTGCGCTCCGATCGTCGTCACACACGCAGCCTCTCCTCCTCGCAGCTGCTTGACCAGTACCTTGCCCTTGCCTTTGACCTGTTCGTTCACAGGCAGGCAGATTTCAATAGGACCGTCCTCCTGCTCGTTGATCGCGCCGTGGAAAATGCCGAAAGGCGCGGCGGATGCTTCCACTTTCTGCTCCTTGAGCATGGTATTCATGGTTTCCACCGACGTGCGGATGGTGTCATCCAGTTTGTTGACCTTAATGTGGTGAGTAACGCTCAACACTTGCTGCGGTGCAATCGTTTTTACATGTACTTCGAGAGTCATAGGGTTTTGCTCCTGGTGAAATTCCTGCATAAACTGTTGGACTTGCATACGGATCTGCTCAGCCTGCCGCTCACGCATCTCTGCGTACTCCCGCAGCAGCGCTTCGGCTTGCGCTGGCAGGGAAGGCAATGCCGTCAGTACCTGCCGAATGGTGGCAAGCGGCATATCCATCTCACGCATGTTCCGGATCATGCGGGCGGTTGCCAGTTGGTCGATGCCGTAGTAACGATACCCTGTTTGCGGATCCACATAACGTGGCTGGAGAAGTCCCAGCTGGTCATAGAGCCGCAGAGCTTTGATCGAAAGGCGAGTCAGACTGGCGAAGGCTCCGATGGAAAGCAGGTCTTTTTCTTGATCCATGGATGGAGTATACAATCTACCCAAAGGGTAGAGTCAAGAGTTAAATCGCGACTCCAGACAAAGTCGTTGTTGTATCAGTGGAAGGCTGAGCTATAGCCCAGCCTCCTTTTTAATTTTGTCCGCGCAACACCATTGCCCGAGGATCACGCCCAAAGGCAAGACGTTTCGCCCATGTACTGGGGAACTTCTTAAGAGTGCTGGCATCGAGCATGGCAGGATGCTGAATCTGCCAGCCCGCCTGGAGCAGGTTGTAATAAATCCGATCTGTCCCGGCTTCCAGGGTTTTTCCGGCTTCTGCCAGTGCACCGCCATTTAAATGCAGGGATAGCGATGCCCTGGTGCGTGAAACCGACTTAAGACCATACATCAGCCTGGGATCACCTGTCAGCAAACTTCCCAGCAGACTTCCCCACGGGAAGTTGATCGTGATGTGAGAGATCAAGTTTTCGAGTTCACACGGTAGTTCCTGCGCCGCAGCAATTACAAAAAGCAGATTCTGTACTTTTGCGCGTGAATGCTCGCGCAGATTCTCCCGGCATGAGTCCAAGCCGATGACCAAGTAATTCGGATGTCTTTCGGCTAGAGTGCGTGCGTAACGACCGTCACCTGTTCCTAGGTCGAGCACGATATGTTTATGGTTTGCGAGTCGGTCTTTCCACTGCGTTAAGTTTAATTCCAGGGACTTTCTGCCCCGAATTGTTTCCATGAGAAACCTCCATTCTGTCGAGTTGATGAGTAAGCGGCGACAGGATGGAGCGCGGCGGACCGCGAGCTTCAGACTTAAACGAAAACAGACGGTTGCGTCAGGCACCGTCCAGGTCATCTGGTGTAGGTTTTTTATGGCTTAAGGGAAATACAAAATAGACCCAGAGGGTCTGGCAGAGAGCATAACTCTGCTTCGAAGTGACTTAGCAGGGAGGTCGGGCGAGAAGCTTGTTCATGATGAAAAATTATAGCATTTTCCAGGATGCCATGCATTAAGAGATTCTTACTATGGTCTCTGATAAACGCGAACATAATCCACATACAGGAACTGCGGGAATTCAGTGGTCTCATCCGGATAGCCAGGCCAACGGCCGCCCACAGCCAGATTGAGAATGATAAAGAAGGGATGATCAAAGATCCACGCATCCGGGACATCTTCGGGCGTCAACTTGAAATACTCCTGGTCATCGAAATACCAGCGGATTTCATTTTCCTCCCATTCCACGGCATAGACGTGAAAACCATCTCTCAGCGAGTCCGCAGAGATGATGATATTTGATCCCACTCCATTATCTCCAGAATATCCCGGCGCATGGACTGTGGCATAAATATGGTCTGGTTCTCTGCCGATAAATTCCAGGATGTCAATTTCGCCGGCCGCCGGCCAGCCATCTTGGTCAAGATTCTCTCCGAGCATCCAGAAGGCGGGCCAGATTCCCTGACCATACGGGAGCCGGATGCGTGCTTCGATCCGCCCATATTGCCAGGTATGAAGACCTTGCGTCTTGAGCCGCGTGGAGGAATACGTGCGTCCCCCGCTGAGGCCCTCGCGAGCTTCGATCACCAGCATTCCATCTTCCACGCGTACATTTTCAGGGAGATTGGTATAGTTTTGCCATTCCTGGTTCCCCCAGCCATTGCCGCCGAGATCGAATGTCCAATTTCTCAGATCTAGTTCTGTTTTCTCGAACTCGTCCTGCCATACAAGATTCCACCCGGCACGTTCCCACTCCGGAGTTGATGTGGGGGAAGGAAGCGGGGTTGACGTTGGGTTTGGCGTCGGGGTTGGCTCGGGAGTTGTCATTGCACATGCATCCAGCAGGAAAGCAATACTCAAAACAATATGGAGGCTTTTGTACATGGAGGTCTCAGCTGCATAGTATATCCCGCTTTAAGACATATAGCCCACCTCCGCTGCTCTTCAAAAGGGCAACGGAGGTGAGGTGTGAGGAACGGTTTATGGATGGATCAGGTGTTTTCTTGCGAGATTTCCTTCACCACTTCCCCGGTCTTTTCCGGCGCGTCCACGCGGGTGGCGAGGTCTGCCTGAGAGATGATTCCTACCAGTCTCATATTGTCTTCCACCACAGGAATACGCCGTAACTGGAACTGCGCCATTGCCTTCATGGCAACATCCACGTCGTCATCGGCACGACAGGTCACGAGCTTTTTGGACATCACTTCCCCAACTCGGGTCGTAGTTGCATCCTGTCCATCCGCAATCACTTTCATAACGATGTCACGATCGGTCACAATGCCGACGAGTGTATTCGAGGCCTCATTATCAACGATCAAGATCGGACCTATATCTGCATTCTTCATCAACCGTGCCACGTCCACGATCGTAGCTTCCGCGGTGGCTGTCACCACGTCTTCGGTCATAATGTCTCTACATCTTTTCATAACTTTCTCCTTACTTTCCAGATGCGCTTGACCGGATTTTCAAACCCGGACCCGCGGTTATTAGGATCTCCGATAGGAGGTGGTCGATGGTAAAGCCCTTCGATTTCCGCCAAGCAGGAAGGTTAGGACCACACCTGCTATAAACCCACCGATGTGCGCCATATATGCCACGCCGCCTTCGCTCTGCGAGGAGGCGCTGAATGCACTGACCTGGCTGAAGAGCTGGAGCAGGAACCAGAACCCGATCGCGATCAACGCGGACGTTCGAGTAACGACACGTCCGATCAGCACATTTACACTTCCGCGCGGGAACATGATCAGGTACGCACCCAGCACGCCGGCAATCGCTCCCGAGGCACCCAGGTTGGGAATACTGGAGTTCATGCTAAAGACAAACTGGGCAAAGGTTGCTGCGAGACCACATAAAATGTAAAACACAAAGTACAACGCGTGTCCCAGGCGATCCTCGACGTTATCGCCGAAGATCCACAGATACAGCATGTTGCCCAGCAGGTGGAGCCAGCCGGCGTGCATGAACATCGAAGTGAATAATGTAGCGAAATCACCAGCAGGATTTTCCAGGAAGCGGGTAGGCACGAATGCCCAGCGCTGGATAAACGCATCACCGCCAGTGAGTTCCAAAAGGAACACCAGTACGTTGATGGCGATCAATGCATAGGTCACTATAGGCGTAAGTCTGCGACCACTATTGTCATCACCTAACGGCATCATAGTTGCATTCTCCTTCTTTGAAATGAGGGGTAGACAGGGATTGACAATCCCTATAAGTAGGTTAGATATAACGCCCTTTTGAAAAATCTCATATAGGTGAATACCCTGAGGCGGGGTCGGGAATTCTTCTGTAACTAGCCGTTTAAGAAAAAACACTCGATGTCAAAACATCGAGTGTTTTCAATTTTATTGACGAGTCGTCAGGATGACACCGTTCTGTGAGGGGTCATAGATGAGCAGCCCATCTTCCGTCTGGTTAGCGGGGATGCCTGCCTTTTCAACACGCTCCACCACTTCCTCCAGTGCTTTTTGGTTAGGGAGCTCGACGGTAAAGTGGCGCAGCCCCAGCGCGTCTGCCGGGGGCGGAGAGGCGCCGCGTCCCTGCCAGGTGTTCAAGCCGATATGATGATGATACCCACCTGCAGAAACAAACGCCATCTGGATGCCCTTGGAGATTCCCGTCACGTCAAAGCCGATAACACCATGATAAAAATCCACGGCTTGGATGATGTCGTGCACGTGCAGGTGGACGTGCCCAATTTTGGTCTCAGGAGGGACAGGGACATCCAGGCGGTCATCTTCTTTGATGTGGCTGAATAAGGCATCCACGTCCAGCGCTTCGCGTCCATTGCTCCAGGAGCCATCTGTGCGGCGAGCCTCCATATTGCTGTCTGTGATCGTCCAGGTGCCATCCTCCGGCGATTCACAGTACAACTCGATGCCGTTGCCTTCCAGGTCATCGAGATACGTAGTCTTGGTCAAGACGTGGTCGGTGGGCGCGTTCGGATATTTTAGCGCAAACAGACGCGCCAGCGCGATCGCAAGCTCTCGTCGGTTCGGGAAGAGATACGCCACATGATAAAGCCCCGTCACGCCGCGATATCGCTTGAGATCTGGTTCCTCCGTCAGGCGTAGCAAGTCTGCATTCCCGGAACCAAGGCCGGCTTTATTCCCCTCATGCCAGTGCAGTTTGAATCCCAGAGCCTGCTGGTAGAACGCGAGCTGATTCTCAAGATTCGCAACCTTGAGAGAAATGTGTCCAATACCGGTGGCAGGGTGGATAGAAAACTCTGTTTTCTCTTCCGTTTTTGTTTGATCCATAATTATTCTCTTTCTATAAATGTTCACTATGTACTATAAATAGACAACCCAACTCTGCCTTTACTTTCCTTGAAGAGGATCACGCCCGCTCTGCAGTGACTTGTGTCTGGACTGCCGGAACAACCTCCTCGGCAAACCGCTGGAGTTGACCTTCTCCCTCGCCCCAAAAAATGAATGTATCAAAGTTATAGGTGACAGCAAGATTCGTCAGCTCCTCTGTCCACTGACCGGGCGGTCCTTGGAACATACCTTTGGATGTGCCGTCTGTGATGACTCCGTTTACGTTGAGGATACGGCGGAGGCTGGCAGGGTCACGGCCTGTCTCCGCGGCTGCGTCATCGAGACGTTTCGTCATCTCGGCAAGCTTCTTAAGATCCCCGCGGAAAGATGGTACCCAGCCATCGGCTATTTGTCCAGCCAATCTGAGAGCTCGGGGACCATACACACCCAGCCAAATGCTAATAGGATGAGCCGGAACCGGCCCCGAGTGAGCCCCGCGCAAGCGGTAATATTGTCCGTTAAAACGCAGATTGCGCTCGCCGCTCCATACCTTTCGAATGACTTCGACTGCCTCTGCCAACGCGGCGAGCGCCTCACCAGGAGAACGACGCGGACCTCCGTATGCCTCGATGGCATCCCAGAAGCTTCCTGCGCCGAGTCCCAGCTCGAAGCGCCCGCCGCTCAAGACATCAATGCTCGCGGCGGCCTTTGCCATGATCGCCGGTGGTCGCAGCGGCAGGTTGGCTACATCGGGGAAGAGACCGATTCGTGAAGTCGTCGCGGCAATCATGCCCAACAATGTCCACGTATCCACAAACCGACGCTGATACGGATGATCTTGCACCGCGATATAGTCCAGCCCGCGGTGCTCTGCTTCCTGTGCGAGCGAGAGCAGGGGAGACTCGGCGTTGGGAATCAGGAAGTACCCAAACTTTATCGTTCGTCTGTGATTGGGCATTGATGTCTCTCCCTCTCTACTACTCGTCTATAAGCTTAGCTCAAGATTTTGATTGCACTCGCATAGTTCGTGCCAAGATCTCCCTGGGTCACGATGTGCAGGAGTTGCATCCCTTCGATCTGACGGGCACGGCTTAAAGGACCAGCATCCACGGGTCGCAATCCGGCATCCTTCACAAGCTGGGTGACCTTGTTCTTTGCCTCTTCGTCATCGCCAGCAATAAACACATCGAGTGGCTCTCCTGCAACCTGTCCGGAGAAGAGTGTGCTTGCATAGGTTGTATTGAACGCCTTGACCACCTTGGTTTTGGGCCCAACTGCCTCCGCAACATCCTCCGCTGAAGAAGAGTCGGGTGCCGTCATGAGTCCATCGTAAGTGGAATTCACCGGGTTTGCAATATCCACAACCGTTTTTCCCTTTAGTTTTTCGCTGAGTTGTTTTGCTACCTCCAGGTTCGTTCCATACCAGAGCGCCAGCACAACGACATCACCGGGCTCCACCTTCTCCAGCGTCGTTGCAGATACATCCGCATCCTGTTTGGCAGCTTCCCGAACCGCGTCTGCCGCTTTCTGGGCGCTCTCGAGGGTTTTACCTACAAATGTGACTGAATGACCACCAGCCAAGGCGCGGGTGGCAATGGCGCGACCCATGTTTCCTGGTCCAATAACTGTTATTTTCATCTTATACTCCTTCTGATTTCTTTCCGTCGTAATGAGGTTAACGACTCACCTCATGCTCCTATTATGAGAGGAGCTATCTGGCTCTTCGCTCAAGGTTTTGTTCGCGCTTCCCCAGTTTATGACTATCCCCACCTCATATTTCCTGCGCCGATACTTGCTACCTTCATCTTGACTCTCCTTATAAGTTATGCTATTATACGTTTGTTGCTTAGGCAACAGATGTTGCATAATATACTTCTGTTGTTTAGATGTGTCAATCATCAAATCCCCTATTTTGTTGACTAAGCAACACGGGAGTAAAAATGTTGCCAATGGAAGAGAAACTCGATCCTCGAGTCAAACGAACTCGAACTCTGATCCTGCAATCGTTTAGCGATTTGCTGGCTGAGAAAAGCTTCGACGCGATCACCGTACAGGATGTAACTGAAAGAGCACAGATTAACCGCGCTACGTTTTACAAAAAGCACTTTGTGGATAAATACGCCTTACTGGATTACTGGGTACAGCATCTGTTCAGGCAGGAGATCGAAACCCGTATGCTGGATGTCTGCCATTACACGCCTGATAATCTGCGTATATTGTTATTAACAGTCTGCGAATTCCTTTCAAAAGTCCGTACCGATTGCAAGCAGTCGCAGCGCCAGTTTGAGCCTCTGATCGAAAATCAGGTGAAAAACCAGGTCTATGAATTGCTTAAGACCTGGTTGGGAAAGATGAATCCATCAGTCTCTACCGAAATCCCTGCGACTGTGGCTGCCTGGGCAATCTATGGTCTTGCATCTCACTACAGTCACGCGAAAAAAGGTCTGACGCTCAAAGCGTTTGTGGAAGAAGCGCTTCCGCTGGTTGCAGTGAACTTAGAGCAATTTGCCTAACGAAATATCCTGCTTCAACGGGTGGTCGAGTCGAGATGGAAGAAAACACATCCCACTCGACCCCCTTTTTGCTTGTTTGACAGGGGATTGTTCTCGGTTATAATTCAGTCGCTGAATTTTGAATTGCATATGGAATCATCAAACGAAGAGTTCCGCGAGCTTACCCTCCTAGAAAACATCGAAAGCGACCCGGATGTCAACCAGTCCACACTTGCCACGCAGTTGGGTGTAGCGGTTGGGACGGTGAACTGGCATCTGAAGCGGCTGATCGCCAAGGGATATGTTAAGGTCAAGCGCGCCGAACGCAAAAAATTGCGCTATATCATCACACCCGAGGGGATTGCACTGCGTGCCCGCCTCGCAGTGGATTATGTTGAGCGTTCCCTTTCTCTCTATCGCAAAACTCGCCAGCGTGTGAGCGAATATCTTGCCCAGGTAAAAAACGCCGGCTACGACAGCGTCCGGATCGTTGGCAAGGGCGATGTGGCAGATATCTGCCGTCTGACCTGTCTAGAACATGGGATCAACGTGGTCACTGACAAAGAGGCTCCTGTGTTACAGGTGGAGGGATTTAAGGTCGTTCTTCGCATGGAGGAAAGACATGAGTGAGCGTCACGTGCTGATCACGGGAGGTGCAGGATACATTGGTTCACTCTTGACCTCGGAATTGCTCCGTGCCAACCAGCGTGTCACCGTCCTGGATTCCCTTCTCTTCGGGGGCGAGTCACTGGTTCCGTTCCTGTATCATCCGAACTTTCATTTTGTAAAAGCCAATGTAACCGAGCCCCGAGCTGTTAAGGATTCGCTCAAAGACAGCTGGCAAAAACCTGATGTCATCGTTCATCTGGCGGCGATCGTGGGTTTTCCTGCCTGTCAGGCGGTCGGGAGGCAGGTCGCCTGGCGATACAACGTCGAGGCGACGAAAGGAGTCTTTGCCCAGGCAGTGGACCTGGGAGTAGAACGATTTCTATTCGCCTCTACCTACAGCAATTATGGGCTATCGCCCGATGGCAAACCTGTGACAGAGGAGTCGCCTCTCAATCCGCAATCGATCTATGCCGAAACGAAGATCGCCTCGGAGGAATTCCTGCTCGCGCAAAAAGACAGTTCCTGCGCCCCGTTGTTGTTCCGCCTGGCAACCTTATATGGCATTTCGCCACGCACGCGTTTCGATCTGATCGTCAATCAGTTCGTTCTGGAGGCCTTCACGAGACGGGAATTGATCATCTACCAGCGTGGATACTCCCGTTCCTTCGTGCACATCCGCGATGCGGTTCGCGGTATGATGCTGGGACTCACCGCCGAGCGTTCCAAGATTTGCGGTGAGATTTTCAATCTTGGTACCGACAAAGGAAATTACTCAAAAGACGACATCGTCCGCTTGATTCTCAAGCGTTTACCCGAAACAATTGTGGAATACAAAGATTTGACGTTCGGAGGCGACATGCGCGATATTACTGTGTCTTTTGAAAAGATCAAACGCGTGTTGGGATTTGAGACGAAACTTGATGTGGACGACGGAATCCGTGAATTGTTGTTTGCATTGAAGGTGGGAATTATTCGAAACCCCAATGATGAGAAATATCGAAATGCACAATTTATTGTGCAATAGGTTTAAGGTTGAACGTTGGAAGGTTACAAGAGATGACCACAGCAAAGCGGTTTGAGGAGCTAGAAGTTTGGCAAAAAGCCAAGGAGTTGACAAACTCAATTTATCAGCTTTCTTCGTCGGGCTCCTTTGCTCGGGATTTTGGTCTTCGGGATCAAATGCGAGGTGCGGCTCTATCAATCATGTCTAATATCGCAGAAGGATTTGAGAGCCAGACGCAAGCCTTGTTTATTCAATTTCTTGGTCGAGCCAAAGGCTCCGCAGGGGAACTTCGTGCCCAGCTTTATATTGCATTGGAACAAAATTATATGACCCGTGAAGAGTTTGAATCCATATCTAGACTTGCAGAAATATGCAGTAAACAGCTTGCAAGACTCATTCAATATCTAGAATCTCAGCCGAATACTCGCCGGGTACGAGAAGGTGAAGTACTTTATGACATCCAACATTAAACCTTCAAACTTAGAACCTTCAACCTTCTGGAAACATAAACGTGTGATTGTTACCGGCGGCTCCGGTTTTCTAGGGTCTTTTGTTGTGGAAAAGCTGAAAGAGCGCGGCGCAACCAATGTTTTCGTGCCCCGCAGCTCAGAATATGACCTGCGCCAGCCGGATGAAATTGAGTCCATGCTGCGGAATTGCCCCGCGGATATGATCATCCATCTGGCAGCCCTGGCAGGAGGCATCGGTGCCAACCGCGCCCGTCCTGCGGAGTTCTTCTACGACAATCTGATGATGGGCGTGCCCCTGATGCATCAAGCCTGGAAGCAGGGCGTGGACAAATTTGTAGCTGTTGGCTCGATTTGCTCCTATCCAAAATTTACCCCGCTGCCCTTCAAGGAAGAGAATTTGTGGGACGGCTATCCGGAAGAGACGAATGCCCCCTATGGGTTGGCGAAGAAAATGCTGCTTGTGCAATCCCAGGCATACCGTCAGCAGTATGGATATAACTCGATCTATCTCATGCCGGTGAATCTGTTCGGTCCACGTGATAATTTCAATTTGGAGACATCTCATGTGATTCCGGCACTGATTCGGAAGGCAGTCGAAGCCACCGAACGCGGTGACTCGGAGCTCCTGGTCTGGGGGGATGGTTCGCCCACGCGTGAATTTTTATATGTGGAAGACGCTGCTGACGGGATCATCACGGCTGCGGAAAGATACGACGGAGACCAACCTGTCAACCTCGGCTCGGGCTATGAGATTTCCATCAAAGACCTGGCGGAGATGATCGTGCGGATGACTGGTTTCGAAGGCAAACTCGTCTGGCAGACGGATAAGCCCAATGGTCAGCCCCGCCGCGGACTCGATGTCTCGCGCGCCAGGGAGTACTTCGGTTGGAGCGCTCAGGTGCCGTTCGAAGAAGGCATGCGCCGTACGATTGAGTGGTTCAAAGCCAACCGGGACAAGATTCGATAATCAATTACCAAATCATGTAATCAGTAATTCATAAAGCGACACATGACTGAACTTGCCAAACACGAACCCACCACCGTTTACATCAAACCCTCCAAAGGACTTGCCGCGCTGAATCTGCGGGACCTGTGGATCTACCGCGAGCTGGTCTTCTTTATGGTCTGGCGCGATGTCAAGGTGAAATATAAACAGACCCTGCTGGGCATGGCATGGGCGGTCGTTCAACCTGTGATGACCATGCTGGTGTTCACATTTGTGTTCGACCGTGTGGCAAAGCTCCCGACAGATGGCATTCCTTACGAGGTGTTTTCGTTTACAGGCTTGCTTCCGTGGGGTCTCTTCATCACAGCGCTGAACCAGGGCAGCCGCTCGCTCGTTGCCCACAACAACATGGTCACGAAGATCTACTTCCCGCGCCTGATCCTGCCGATGGCGTCAGTCTTTGCCGGGCTTGTGGATTTCATCATCGCCTTTGTGATTTTAATCGGGCTCATGATCTACTTTCAGGTGATGCCTGCCTGGCAATATCTATGGACTCTTCCATTTTTTCTTTTACTGGCTCTGGTCACGGCGCTTGGTGTGGCATTGTGGCTGTCCGCCATTAACGTGAAATACCGCGACGTAAACCATGCTTTGCCATTTTTAACGCAGTTCTGGTTGTTTGCCACGCCCGTCGCCTATTCGTTTTCCTCCATCTCACAAAACGGGCGGATTCTCTTATCCCTCAACCCGATGACCGGGGTCGTGAACGGATTTCGCTGGGCACTGCTCGGCTCCGGCAGCGGTCCCGACATTTCCTTGTGGATTTCCGTGATCATTTCCATTCTGATTTTTGTCTCGGGTCTCTTCTACTTCCGCAGCATGGAAAAGACATTCGCGGATACGATCTAATTACTACTATTCACCAATTACCGTTCCAATGACCATTGCCATCCGCGTAAAGAATCTCAGCAAACGCTATCAGATCGGCGCAGCAGAAACGAAGTTCCGCTATAACATGCTGCGCGACGTTCTTGTAGATACGTTTTACGCGCCGGTTCGGCTGGCGAAAGCTGTTATTGGAAAATCAGACCGAAGGACCAACCAGAATTTTGTCTGGGCATTAAAGGATGTTTCCTTCGATGTCGAGGAAGGCAGCGTACTGGGAATCGTCGGGCGGAACGGCGCAGGCAAAAGCACTTTGCTCAAAATACTCTCGCGCGTCACCGAGCCGACGGAAGGCACGGTCACCGTGCGCGGACGCGTGGGGTCACTGCTGGAAGTCGGGACGGGGTTCCACCCCGAGCTTACGGGACGAGAAAACATCTACATGAATGGCGCCATCCTCGGCATGAAACGTTCCGAGATCGATAAAAAGTTTGACGAGATGGTTGAGTTTTCAGAAGTGGGTCAATTCATCGATACGCCCGTCAAACGCTACTCCTCCGGGATGTATCTGCGGCTCGCGTTCGCTGTGGCGGCACACTTGGAACCGGAAATCCTTGTTGTGGACGAAGTCCTCGCGGTGGGCGACGCGGAATTCCAGCGCAAATGTCTCGGTAAGATGAATGACGTCGCCCAGCAGGGACGCACAGTGTTATTTGTGAGTCACAATATGTCTGCGATCTTGCGTCTCACCCAGGAAGCGATCGTGCTCAGGAAAGGTCAACTGATCAAGCGTGCGCCCACCCCTGAAGCCGTGGATTACTACCTCGCTTCCGGGCAAGCCGAATCAGGCGAGCGCCTCTGGGATGCGGACGAAGTCCCTGCTGCCAGCGCGCCGTTCCGCCCGATCCGGTTGCGGCTGAAGGATCGAACCGGAAAAGTCGTGGACACGGTCCGTTCCACCGAGCCTGTGACTGTCGAGTGGGAGTACCAGCTCGACGCGCCCATCACGGGTCTGCGCGTGGGGATGTATCTCAACACGATGCGTGGTGAATATGTATTCACCTCGTTTGATACCGACGACGCAAAGCAATATGAACAATTCGGTTCACGTCAGGCAGGACGTTACGTCAGCTGTTGCCAGATCCCTGCGGATTTTTTCAATGAAGGCCGCTACTCCCTGGGCGTGAACGCCAGTTCCTTCGGTGTGAAACGCTACTTTATGGACGAAAGTGCGTTGTCGTTCAGTGTGGATATCTCTGGTGCGCCAGGCACCCAGTGGCCCGAGGTCCGTCAGGGACCGGTCCGCCCGCGGCTGGATTGGAAGATAGAGAAACTTGATTAGGTAAAACCGCAGAGACACAGAGAGGGCAATTTTTCTCTGCGTCTCTGCGGTGAAAACAAATGCTCAACAAAACTTCCCTTCGTAATTTCATTGGCGAGCTGCCGCTCGCTGCTGAGCTGGATTATGCCCTCCGGCAAAAGAACCGCGCCCGTAAGGACCACTACAATCTTTCGCGATTACAAAAATCCTTACCGGACACTGTGGAACGGGCTAAGCCATTTATCCGAAATGCTGCACCCGGAAAGAATGTCCTTTTTTTTGCCACGCTCCATTACTGGATCGAACAGGCTGCGTTTGTTTCTCTCACACTTGCGGGGCTAGGACATAAAGTCACGCTGATGACCCTTCCGTATTCCGAGTGGCATAAGGAAATGGATACGCTCACCCAAAAGCAGCGCCGGCTTTATACGCGAGATGCCCTTTCGCCGCTGTCTCCTTTTGTCGATCACATCTCCCTTCTTGACCTCAAACTGACTTCCACTCTGCCTGCCGTTCTCAAGGCAGATGTGGAAGAAGTTTCACTCTGGGATGCCCAATATACGTTGATGCGCGAAGAGGTCTATATGAATAAGAACTCGGACCGCGATCTATATTTCCTGCGCATGATGCGAAACACATTCGCGGCGCGGGCTGCCCTCGAATGGATGCAGACCCACAAACCCGAGGTTGTCCTGATTCCCAACGGCTTGATCCTTGAAATGGGCATCGTCTTCCGCGTGGCGCGTTACCTGGATATCCCTGCCGTGACGTTTGAATTCAACGACCAGCGCGAACAGATCTGGCTGGCGCAAAATGCTTCCATCATGCGGCAGGATACGGATTACCTCGTCGAGGCGCGCTGTCATTTGCCGATGACCGATGAAATGTACGAGCGTCTGGCTGATCTCGAAAATGCCCGTCGCGGCGCACGCGTCTGGGGGAAATCGAAACGTTTGTGGCAATATGTCTCTGCTCAGGGCGCGGAGCAGACTCGTAAAGCCCTGGGGCTGGATGCGCGCCCTATCGTTCTTCTCGCCGCAAATGTGCTGGGCGACAGCCTCACACTCGGGCGTAACATCTTTGCCGAGTCGATGAGCGAGTGGATCACGAAGACCGTTCAATACTTTGCCAAACGCCCGGACGTACAGCTGGTCGTTCGCATCCATCCCGGAGAAAAGATCGTCCCACAGGCAAAATCGATGGGGACGGTGGTTCGTGAAGCGCTGCCGGAACTCCCCAGCCATATCCATGTGATTGGGGCGCTGGACAACGTCAATACCTACGACCTGATCGAGATCGCCGATTTGGGATTGGCGTACACGACCACCGTCGGCGTAGAGACGGCGATGAACGGTATCCCGGTCATTTCCTGCGGCGATACCCATTACCGAGGGCGAGGGTTCACGATCGATCCCAACTCCTGGGAGGAATACTTCTCGACGCTCGAAAATGTTTTAGCCAACCTGCCCGCTTATCATTTGAGCGAAGAACAAATCGCCAAAGCCTGGAATTATGCCTACCGCTTCTTCTTTGAATATCCGCGTACGTTTCCCTGGCGTCTCATGAATTTCTGGGACGACCTTGAAGCCTGGCCGGTAGAGAAGGTGTTAAGCGCGGAAGGGATGGCGCAGTTCGGAGATACGTTCAAGTTTTTGGTTGGCGAACCGTTCACATGGAAAGAGTAAACTTCTTTCCTCTTTTATCTTTCCTGCTTTTCACGAAAGACGAAAGAGGAAAGAAACCTCATTGACATCATGACCGAAAATACAAAACAACAAGTGCGCGAATTTTATGATCAAATCGGCTGGTCACTTGCCGGAGACGGGCTATACCAGAATGCCCGTTACGAAGACCTGCGTCCTGTTTCGCGCGAATACATTCACAAATGCCACATGCGCGTAAAACGGCATCTCGCACCGAAAGGAGAGATTCTGCTCGACGCCGGTTCGGGTCCTGTGCAGTGGCCGGAGTACCTGACATATTCTGAAAATTATCAGTACCGCCTGTGCGCCGACATTTCCATTACGGCGTTGAAGGAAGCCCGCACCAAACTTGGCGAGAAAGGTTTGCTAGTCGTGGCAGATATTGCAAACCTGCCGTTTAAGCCGGATGCTTTCGATGGCGTCGTGTCCATGCACACGATCCATCATCTTCCATTGCGCGAGCACAAACGTGCCTATCTGGAACTGCATCGGGTTCTCAAAGTGGGTAAATCTGCTGTGGTGGTCAACGGCTGGCATAATCCGTTGTTGATGCGCATGGCGGAACCGTTCATCGCGCTTGCCCGCCGTCTGAGTGGACGCTCCGCCAAGAAGAAAAAGAACTGGACGAGCGAAGAAGACCAGGCTGGCACGTTCGTCGAAAAGATGACGCCACGCTGGTTGAAAAGCGAACTGGATGGAGTTTTGAAAATGCAGATTTTCCCGTGGCGCAGTTTGAGTCCGCGTTTCATGCGCTGGTTCGTGCGTCCCCAGTTTGGTGGAACAGCATATCTGCGGTTGGTGTACTGGCTGGAAGAATGCTTCCCGAGGTTTTTCGGAGAGAATGGGCAGTATCCGTTGATTGTGATCCAGAAGTAAGCCATGTCAAAATTAACCGACCTGCAGTATCTCAAAACAGATCAATATCGTGACTCATCCAATCTCGATGCGCGGGTTGTTTTACATGAGCGCTTTAGTACGAATCCTTACGGCTGGTTCCAGTGGGTCTTTGATGTTCTCTTAAAGATACCGAGAGATGCAGCGATTCTGGAACTGGGATGCGGACCTGCATATTTGTGGAAAGAAAACATAAACCGTATCCCTGCCGGATGGCATATTACGCTCAGCGACCTTTCCCCGGGGATGTTGGATGCCGCCTGGCGGAACCTGGTCGTCACCGGACGGGCGTTCCAGTTCAAGGAAATCGACGCGCAATCCATCCCGTTCGAGGATGAAACGTTTGACGCGCTGATCGCCAATCATATGCTCTATCATGTCCCTGATTGCGCCAGAGCACTTTCGGAAATTCAACGAGTTCTGAAACCAAAGGGTCGCCTGTTTGCAACAACGATTGGCAAAGAGCATCTCAAAGAGATTACAGATTGGGTCCGCGGCATAAACCCGGGAACAGACTTTGACGTGTTCAGGAGCTCATTCACGCTGGATAACGGTTTTGAGCAGTTGACACAGCTCTTTCCGCAAGTAACACAATCTCGTTACTCAGACACTTTGCAGGTCACAGAAGTCAAACCGATCCTCGACTTTATCTTGTCCGCCAGCCGAGCCGAGGAAATATCGGAAGAGAAACTGGCAAACCTTGCGAACGAGCTCGAACAGCGGTTAAAAGAAAAGGGCAAAATCTTGATCTCAAAAGAGTCTGGTTTATTTGAGGCTATAAAATAACAACCAACGACGCTAATCGAGAAGTGTCGCTTGAGGCGCTGCCTGACAAGCGTTTGGAACAAGGAGTATCTATGGACTGGAAAAATCAAACCATCCTCATCACAGGCGGAACCGGTTCCTTCGGCAAGAAGTTCACGAAGCTCGCTCTGGAGGAAAAACAACCCAAGAAGATCATTATCTTCAGTCGCGACGAGCTGAAACAGCACGAAATGCGGGTGCATGGATACGATCATTCATCTCTCCGCTATTTCATCGGCGACGTGCGCGACCGTGAGCGGTTGGTCCGCGCGATGCATGGCGTGGATATCGTTGTTCACGCCGCGGCGCTTAAGCAGGTCCCGGCGTGTGAGTACAACCCGATGGAAGCCATTAAGACCAACATCATGGGCACAGCCAATGTCGTCGAAGCCGCGCTGGATGCGGGCGTCAAGAAGGTGATGACCATCAGCACCGATAAAGCCGTCAACCCGGTGAACTTGTACGGTGCTACCAAGCTCGCCGCGGAAAAGCTGACCGTCCAAAGCAACAACTATGCTGCAGGAAAAGCGACCCGTTATTCGTGCGTCCGCTATGGGAACGTAGTGGGCAGCCGGGGGTCTGTTGTGCCGCTCTTCCTCAAACAGCGCGCCGCTGGGACGGTGACGATCACCGACGAGCGCATGACGCGCTTCTGGCTCTCGCTCGAGCAGGGCGTCCGTTTTGTGATGAGCTGCATCGATCAAATGGAGGGCGGCGAAGTCTTTGTGCCAAAGATTCCCAGCACAAAGATCGTTGACCTTGCCAGCGCGATTGTGCCGGATGCAAAGTTCAATATCATTGGCATCCGCCCCGGGGAAAAGGTCCATGAGGTGCTCATCTCAGAAGATGAAGCGCGTAACACCGTGGAACGGGAGGATATGTTTATTGTCAAGCCTCCCGAAACCCTCTGGGAGCGCGGTCTGGAGTATGAGGGGAAATCTCTACCGGAAGGCTTCCGGTATTCGAGCGACACAAATGCACAATGGCTGGATCTGCATGGCATCCGAGAATTTATAGCTCCGTTTGAGCAGTTGTTTGCAGAAGGAAATCTGGAGGGATGATGAAGTACACAAGTAAACACGTATACAAGTACCCAGATAAGCAAGCCTTCCATGTGTCTACCTGTATACCTGTTTTCTTGTATATCCAGCTGTTCGAATCATGAGACTCCTCATCACCGGCGCCAGCGGACTTCTGGGAATCAATCTCGCGATGGAAGCGATGCGCGAGCATGAAGTCATCGGAGTCGATCGCGGCAAGCTCAAGTCCGCCCCGTTTCCAGTCTTTAAGGAGGATCTTCTCAAAACAAATGAAATCCATTCTCTTCTCCATGCGACCAAACCAGATTGGCTCATCAATTGCGCTGCACTCGCCAACCTCGAAACGTCCGAGGCAGACCCATCGCAAGCAAAATTACTGAATACAGTATTGCCCGCGGAACTAGCAGCCGCCTGCAAAAAAGCAAATATTCAATTCGTTCATATTTCCACAGACGCTGTCTTTGACGGGACTAGAGAAGAGCCCTACGCGGAAGAGGACGCAACAAACCCGCAAGGAGTCTATGCACAGACGAAACTCGAGGGAGAACGCGCCGTCCGGGAAGCGAATTCACAAGCCATCATTGCTCGAGTTAACTTTTACGGCTGGTCGCTCGGCGGGCAGAGAAGCCTCGCCGAGTTTTTCGTCAACCATCTGAGCGAGGGGAAACAGGTCCATGGCTTTACGGATGTCATTTTTTGCCCGATGCTCGTCAACATGACTGTCCGCTTGCTGCTAGAAATGCTTCAGAAGGATTTAACCGGCTTATACCATGTAGTCGGCGCGGAGCCGATGAGCAAGTACGTATTTGGAGTGGAGATCGCACGGAAGTTCGGGCTAGACGAAACCCTTATTTTGCCGCGTTCGGTTGAAGGGTCGGGACTGACCGTCAAGCGTTCCCACAATTTATGGCTATCTACCCACAAACTCTCCACAGATCTGGAGCATGAAATCCCCTCGTTTTCCACAGGTTTGGCAGAGTTTTATACACAGTTCCAGCAGGGTTATCCACAGAAAATCAGGAGTTATCAACACCCGTAGGGAACGTCGGATTGCCAACACCGCACCTGCGGTGGGTGCAGGTGTCCGACCTACAAGGTATCCACAGGATGATTCACATGAAAACCCTTCTCAAGCTCGAGGAATTCCTTCTGTTTGGACTTTCTCTGTTTCTTTTTTCTCAGCTGGACTATGGATGGGGCTGGTACGCGCTCCTGTTTCTAGCCCCCGATTTGAGCATGATCGGCTATCTGGTGAATCCTCAGGTCGGCGCGTGGACCTATAATCTGGTTCATCATAAAGGGCTGACGGTGGCGCTTTATGTGTTCGGCTCCCTGCTCTCCGTACCGTGGTTGATGTTCGCCGGGACGATCCTCCTCGGACACTCCAGCCTCGACCGCGTCTTTGGCTACGGCTTGAAATATCCCGACGCGTTCCAGAATACGCATTTGGGAAAGATTGGGAGATAACACGTATGAAGCCTGAGAGATTAGCCCGAGAGATCATCTATCAGAGTCCGTGGGTAAATCTTTACCTGGATACGGTGCAATTTCCAAATGGTTTTTTCATTGAAAAGTTTCATTTGCTGGATTTTCCTAGCGCTGCCGTGACCGCCATTGTGGAAGATGATTCGGAAAACATCCTGTTTGTCCGTATTTGCCGCTATACCAGTGGCAGGACAGAATGGGAAATCCCGGCAGGCGGAATGGAAGCAGGCGAGACTGAAATCGATGCAGCAAAGCGGGAAGTTTTGGAGGAAACTGGCTATAGGTCCGAGAATCATGAATTGATGTATTCCTATCGTCCCATGAACGGGAGCACGAACCAGATTTTCCACGTCATCCGCTGTAGAGCAATCGACTTTGTTCAGGAGTTTGACAAAAACGAAGTCAGTGAAACGCGATGGTTTGCAAAAGAGGAAGTGACGCGGATGATCAAGGACAAGGTCATTACGGATGGATTTACCTTAACTGCTTTGTTACTGTGGCTGCAAGACGGCTAAGCGAAGATACATCATGAAGATAGATATTGAGTATTACACTGCGTTTGCAGAAGGTCAATTGACGCCCCCACGATTCAAGCACTCCTGGGGAGTGATGCAGATGATGGGTGAGATGGCTGCCATTTACAGCTTGGACGAAACCGCGGCGCGGACTGCTGGAATCTTGCATGATATTGCAAAAGAATTTACGCCTGAGGAACTTGTGAGACTGGTACGTGAAAACAATATTGAGCTGCGTACCGAGCACGACAAGATTCCATTGTTCCTGCATGGGCCCGCCGGCGCCTCTTATATCGCTCACACACTAGGCATGAAGGATTCAATCATCTTAGATGCGATTTCGCGGCATTCCTATTTTGGAGATGGCGTTGCTCTGTCATCATCCTTCTGCTGGTGCCTGCGCCTGGCGGATCTGTTGGAACCCTCACGGAATTGGGAGGATCTGAAAACTCAGCTTAAGCCGTTTGTGTATTCTGGCGAGCTAGGAGAAGCGGCCTACTTCCTTATGCGATGGATAATCCCGTTTCATGAATCGATGTCCCTTCCTGTACATCCAAATATGCGTCGAGTGCTTCATGAGCTTTCCACTTTAAGGGAAGAAAAGAGTTTACGTGAGGTTGATAGCCTTCCCATATAATAAAAGGCTACTGTTCTATTGTTTTCACCGGAGGACAATATGGAAATCAAATTCGGCGATCGAACCATTGGCTTAAATCATCCTACCTACTTCATTGCAGACATTGCCGCGAATCACGACGGCGACCTGGAACGCGCCAAACTTCTAATCCGCCTGGCGAAAGAGGCGGGAGCCGATGCTGCCAAATTCCAGAACTTCGACGCGCCGAAGATTGTCTCCGACTACGGGTTCTCCAACATGAACGCGCAGGTCAGCCACCAGGCGTCGTGGAAGAAATCGGTGGTGGAGGTCTATCGCGCCGCGTCGATTCCCTTCGAGTGGTCAACAATTCTCATGGAGGAATGTCAGAAAGTGGGCATTGACTATTTCTCCTCGCCCTATGACTTCAACGCAATCGATTTTCTGGATGCGTATGTGCCTGTCTATAAAGCGGGCTCCGGCGAAATTGACTGGATCGAAGCCCTGGAGCGTATGGCAAGCAAAGGCAAGCCGTTCTTTGTGGCGACGGGTGCATCCACAATTGGCGAGGTGCAGAAGGCGGTCCATGCGATTCTGAAAATCAACAAGCAGCTTGTGTTAATGCAATGCAACACAAACTACACAGCTAGCCCCGATAACTATGACCACTTGCATATCAACGTGTTGAAAACATATGCAACGATGTTCCCCGATGTCATTCTGGGGCTTTCCGACCATACCCATGCTGTCGCCCCTGTTCTCGGCGCGGTGACATTGGGCGCGCGCGTCATTGAACGTCACTTCACTGACAGCAACGACCGCGAAGGTCCCGACCACAAATTCGCGATGGATCCCGATAAATGGGCGCACATGGTCGAAGAGACACGCCTGCTCGAACGCTCGCTCGGCTCACCCGATAAGTTCATCGCGGAAAATGAAAAGGAGACGGCTATTGTGCAGCGTCGCTGCCTGCGCGCGGCGCGTGATATCCGGGCGAGTGAAGTGTTTACCCGCGACATGATCGATGTACTTCGCCCTGCCGCGCCGGGCGCGATCAAGCCTGACCAAATCGAGAACGTCATCGGCACCAAAGCGCTGCATAACCTTAAGTATGGTCAGGAGCTTCGCTGGACAGACCTGGGTTCAAAATGAGAAGGCCTGACCACAAAAGCTTTGAATCTTTTCCTTCGTGGTGATCCTTTTGATGCGCGTCCTTTATTTCAGCAAAACCTACACTCCACATGACTATCGCTTTCTGTCTTCCCTATCCGGGACCGATTATGAAGTATTCTACTTAAAGCTGGAAGCAAACAAACGCCAGACGGAAGATCGTCCTGTTCCGGAAAATATTCAACAAATTCTATGGGCTGGGGGACGACACGAATTCCGCTGGGGCGACATTCCTCATTTGACCTTTGACCTGCGACGTTTGACGAAAGAAATCAAGCCTGATTTGATCCACGCGGGACCGATACAGAACTGCGCCTTCCTCGCTGCCTTGAGCGGCTTTCGTCCGGTCCTGACGATGTCCTGGGGCTATGACCTCGTAATGGACGCCGGTAAAAATGCCTGGATGAAATGGGTGACGCGCTACACATTGAAGCGCAGTTCGTTCTTCGTAAGCGATGCAAATGTCTCACGCAACAAAGCCATTGAATTTGGAATGAACCCGTCAAAGACCATGATTTTCCCCTGGGGCACAGACATTGAGCATTTCAAGCCCAAAAGCTTTAAACCTTCCAACCTTAAACCTTTCACTCTCTTTTGCAGCCGTACCTGGGAGCCAATTTACGGCGTAGATATATTGGCAAAGGCATTTGTCAAGGTCGCGTCGAAGAACCCAAATGCCAATCTCATCCTGTTGGGCGGGGGTTCACACGGGACAAGGCTCCGTCAAATTCTGATGAACGGCGGCGTAATGGATCAAGTCCATTTTGGCGGGCACATCTCCCAAGCAGACTTGCCGCGTTGGTATCACATGGCGGATCTCTACATTTCTCCCTCGCACGTGGACGGGTCCTCCGTCACATTGATGGAGGCTCTGGCAAGCGGACTCCCCTGTCTCGTTTCGGATATTCCGGGCAACCAGGAATGGATCGAGAACGGAGTCAACGGCTGGCTCTTCCGCGATGGCGATGCGGATGACCTGGCGGCGAAGATTTTAGACGCGATCAAAAATCGTGAGTTGTTTGGGAAGATTGGGGAAGCGGCGCGAAAGACCGCGGAAGAAAAAGCAGACTGGAAAAAGAACTTTGGTAAACTTCTCGAGGCTTATAACCGTGTCGTTGCGAGCCCCCAGCCTTAAAGGCTAGGGGGCGAAGCAATCTCCTGGAGGTAGCGATGCTGACATTCGAAAAACTTGTCGAAGGCTTTCGCGAGCTTGGTGTCGAGGGGCGGGATACACTGCTTGTCCACAGCTCGTATAAATCCTTCGGTGAAGTGGAGGGCGGACCGCAGACCGTGATCCAGGCTCTGGAAGCGGCGCTCGGTCCGGAAGGGACGCTCATCATGCCGACCTTCAACTTCGACTTTAACAAAGGCGTCCCGTGGGATGTGCGCTCCACGCCTTCGAAGATGGGTATCCTTACCGAACTTGTGCGAACGGATCCGCGTGCGAAACGGGTTTTTCATCCTTTCTATTCGTTTGCGATTTTGGGAAAGCACGCTGATGCGCTGGGGAGCCTGCGCTATAAGAGCAGCTATGGACGGGATTCTGTATTCGGCAAATTGCGCGACCTCGATGGAAAGATCATGGTCATTGGCTTGTCGTACACAAACAGTATGACCTTTTTCCATCATATTGAGCAAATGGAAGGCGTGAATTACCGTTTTCTGAAGCAATTCACAGGGGAAGTGACGGATGAAAGTGGCAACACCTACACCGATACGTTCGAGATGCTCGTGCGTGATATTGACAAAGGCGTCATCACCGAGGTGGACCCAATGGGGGAGCTGATGGAGAAGGCTGGTATCGTCAAAGTACGAAAGATCGGGGAAGCAGATGTGAAGTTGATGAAAGCAAATGAAGTCTATGAATTTACAGCACGCGAGATGAAGCGCGATCCGCATTTGTTGTATTACATTGAGAAGAAGTGAAACCCTATATTTCCCTTAAGTCCATCCTTGCAGAGTTCTTCCCTCTGCACCGCACGCTCGCTTCTAACGATCATGACAAAACGCTGAAAATCATCGGTTCGTATATGCCTGATACGGCGAACTACACGATCGAAACCTACGCGCCGCTGACCCC
>DASSBC010000045.1:0-41889 GCA_035699125.1 Anaerolineales bacterium | reverse complement strand
GTTGTGATCGATGCGGTTGGCAAACTCATAGGCGTCGATGGCGCCGCGAATGCCGTGATAATTCGCCTGCTGGTGCAGCACCCTCAGGTCCAGATGCTCGCCGGGGAAGAATGCCAGAACCGGTTTGGTGATATCGTAGTTCATGATCGCGTCGAACTGGTCGCCCTGCAGCCAGCGCTGTGACTCGTGCCAGATCTCGCCGACGATATACGCTTCCGGGTTGACCGCGCGGACGCGTTTGCGGAATTCCTGCCAGAACGCGTCGTCGTCGATCTCGGTCGGAACGTCCAGTCGCCAGCCGTCGATGCCCAACCTCACCCAGTGCTCGGCAACGCCAAATAGAAATTCACGCACCTCCGGCACGTCGGTATTGAACTTCGGTAAGGCGGGCAGATTCCACCAGCCGCGATAGCCAATAGCAGTGAGACTGTCCTCATGCTGCAGGAGCTTCTGTTCGTGAGGCGAAGGATAAGCGCCCCAGTGCTTTCTCCCCTTCAGCCGCTCCGCGTCAAAATGGAACCAATCCTTGTACGGCGAACCGTCGCCGCATTCGAGCACGTGGTGGAACTGCCAGAAGCCGCGCGAGGCATGGTTGAACACGCCATCGAGTACCACACGTATGTTGTTTTGATGTGCCTTCTCCAATAATTCTCTGAACGCCTCATCCCCGCCGAGCAGCGGGTCGACGCTGTAATAATCATAAGCATGGTAACGGTGATTGGAAGCGGACGAGAAGATCGGGTTGAGATAGAGCGCCGTGACCCCCAAATCTTTAAGGTAATCTATCTTTTCAGCGATTCCAAATAAATCGCCGCCCTTGAATCCGTGCCCGGTTGGAGGAGAATCCCACGGTTCGAACGGCAGGTTCGCGGCCGGACTCCGCGGGCTCTTCGCGAACCGGTCCGGAAAAATTTGATAGAAAATTGCATCCTGTACCCAGTCTGGTGTGGTCATGGAGAAACCTCGTTGTAAGATGATGTAGGACAAGACGAAGCTTGTCCTACATGAGTTACGATTCTACTTGATTTCATTGCGGAAGCTAATGGACAACCATGCCGCTATAGGGCGGAAGGACGATGTGCTTTTTTTCACCCTTTTCCTGAATCTTGCATTCAGCGTTGGTCGCGAACGCGGCGGTAGATTCTGCTAACTCCAGCGCAAGAGAGGCTTCTTCATCCGATATGTTCAAGACTGTGACCAGGCTTGCCTCGCCGTTGCGCCGGCGGTAGGCAAGTGTCTGTTCATCGGCATGGAAAGTTTCGCGAGTGCCTTGCCGCAGGACTGGGTGGCTTTTGCGGAAGGCAATCAGTTCCTTATAGAAGTTAAAGAGATCACGATCCTGCTGTTCGCCCCAGAGCATAGGCAGGCGCGCCTCCTCGTGGATGGCGCGCCCATTCTGCATCACGTCGTTATGCTGTGAAAGCCCCACTTCCGTTCCATAGTAAATCACAGGCGCGCCGGTCAGCGTGAATTGACACAATGCTGCCAGCTTCAGCTTGCGGATGTCGCCGCGTGCGACCCACAGGAAGCGGTTCATATCGTGATTGTCGAGAAAGGAGGGGCGGGTGAAAGTGCTGGGGAAATAGGATTCGTGTCTATCTAAAAATTCAGCGAACTGCATGGCGCTCCATTTGTCGAAGGCAAAGGTCTTGCGCATGGCTTCCAGCAGCATGAAATCCAGGACGCCGTCCATGCCTCCTTCGAAGGCAAGTTGCGAGTCAGGTGGATCGACGGCTTCGCCAAAGGTCCAGCAATCCTGTTTGGCTGCGCGCGTGACGCGCCGAAAATCCGCGTAGAAATCGGGCGTGGGACCAATGCAATAGTCCACGCGATAGCCATCGGCACCAAACTCCAGCCAATGTCGGGCGGCTTCCAGCACGTGCTCTCGCGCGGGACCGTAACGCAGGTTGATCTGCGGCAATCCGCGAACCGTGAAAAAGCACTTGTATTGGTCGGGCCACTGCTCAAACGTATACCACGGAAAGTATTCACTCTCTCGATTGTGCTTAGCTTTGAGAAATGTAGGATGCTGGCTTGACCAGTGATTCGGGACAAAATCCATGAGAATGCGAATCCCGCGCGCGTGTGCCTGCTCGATCAATTCTTTGAAATCCTCCTGGTCGCCCAGGCGCGGATGGATATCCAAGAAATCGGTCGCGTCATACCCATGGTAAGTAGGCGATGGAAAGACCGGCGTGAGCCACACACAATTGACTCCGAGTTCGGCGATGTAATCCAGCTTCTCAATGATACCTGGCAGAGTGCCATTAGCCTTGAGAGAAGGCTTGTCCTCGACGGTTGGAAAGTCTTCCGCTGCGCTAAAGAAACGGTCCGCGAAAATCTGATAGATGATCGCGTCCTGTGCCCAGGCAGGGGGCGGATCATTATCCACGTAGAACGCGTAATAGGTCCCATGGTCTGCCAGGATCTCCTGCCCGCTATTACCTGCGCTCACGCGATATCTCAGCACCGTCCCGGCGAGTTGACCGGGGATCTCCCCGCGAAAGCGACGTATATATCCCCATAGAACGGTATCCCATTCCGAATTTACAGGTTCCATCTGAGTCGCATACCCGTTAATCGCTTCTCCATTTTGACCTTCGGGATCGCTACCATCGTTCGTCCAGTAGACCCAGGCTCGGTCAAAGGGATAGGAAGGTCCGATCGTCAGTTCGATCCGGACCACTTGCTGGGGCAAGGGATCGCGCGGGGATCGCTGGTGTGCATGGGTGATCCCGCCACGCATGTTGGATACATGCGCAATGCGCGACTGGTCAGTGGATAAGGTTCCAAAAATGAAATCTTCCATATAGATCCTTTGCTATAGACCCTAACAGGTTTTCTTGGCTGCCAAGGATTAAGCATTAAAGAATGAAAACTTATAACACTCGCGTGAAAAGAAACCGTTAGGATCTCAATAATTTCAGGGTGTAAGTTGAAGGACCATTACCGTATAAGCGGGAATTTCTCCAATCGGAGTATAGGCATCAAATCCACCTTTGTCATTTGCTTGCAAGGAATTGATTGAGGAGTCATCCAATAGGGATGCAGCCGTGTAACTGCCTGACAATGGTCCGCTTGAAAGCTTCAGTTCATACTCGGTGACCGGCGCATCATCAATGTTGACCAGAACGAGAACCGTCTCCGCTCCATTTGTCCGTAGATACGAAACGAGTTTGCTGGAATTGGACTCCGCCACATATGTCTCGCCAATCTGGAGCGCCGGGTGCGCGTTGCGAAGCTGAATGAGAGCACGGTAATGCTCGAGCAAAGAAGACGTGTCCCTTGTCTGGGCGTCCACGTTCACGGCGGTGTAATCTGCATTGATAGCTTCCCACGCAACGCTGCTGGTGAATCCTGCGCCTGCCTCACCAGACCACTGCATGGGCGTCCGAATTAATTCATCGGGTTTCGAGCCCATCATGCCAATCTCTTCGCCGTAATAGACGAATGGAATGCCCGGCGCGGTCAGCAGAATGCCTGCTGCCGCCTTGGCTTTTTCTAGGTCCTGTCCCAGTTGGTTCATCACACGCGGCATATCGTGATTGGTCAGAAAGTTGGCATTGTCCTGCTCGGGGAAATCCCGGATAGTGGTCTGCAGGAGAAAGCGCAGCGCCGAGTTGTTGCTTTCGTTGAGCGCCTTGAGGATGGCGGCGGCGAGATCGAAATTGAAAGCCGAATCCAGTTGGCTATTGGTTTCAATATATTCCTTCACGTTGGCATTATCGGTCCAGGCTTCACCAACCGTAAATGCCTGCGGATTGAGCGAGCGGTAATACGTTCCCCAATCCTCGAGATAGGCATGGTTGGCATCCGAGTCGGCAAGCTGCTGATCTTCCGCCAGATAGCGCACCGCGTCCAGGCGGAAGCCATCTACCCCTACATCCTGCAGCCAGAAGGATGTGATCTTTTTTGACTCCTCCTGCACAGAAGGATTATCGTAATTCAGATCCGGCATCTGGTCCCAGAAGATGGCGTAATAATACAAGCCATTGCTGGCTTTGTACCAGGCGGTGGCTCCCCAGGGACCGCTCGTCCGCGGGTCGGTCTCACTCCACTTGTACCAATCATGATATTCGCTGCCTGGCTCCAGCGCATCCTTGAACCATGGATGCCGGGCGGATGTGTGGTTGAGCACAAGATCGATGATCACTTTGATGCCGCGTTTGTGAGCTTCCTCGAGCAGGCGCTTGAAATCATCCATCGTGCCGTAGTCCGGGTTGACGGTGTAGTAATCGGTCACGTCATAGCCATGATAGGAGGGCGATGGATGAATCGGCATCAGCCACAAACCTTTGATCCCCAGCTCTTGCAGATAGTCAAGTTTTTCAGTGATGCCATTGAAATCACCGATTCCGTCGCCATCACTGTCGCGAAACGAACGGACGAAGATCTCGTAGAAGACCGTCTGATTCCACCAGGGAAAATCCTGTGCGCCTTCGACTGCGACCTCTGTCGCGGTAGGGTCAGGCGATGGCGTGGCGGGCAGCTGCGTGGTAGTCGCCGGCGCACAAGCAACGACCAATGTAACCAGAAACACTAACGAAATGATTTGGAATCGTAAACGCATAATTTCATCATTCTCATGCAGCGCGAGGAAAAGATAGCCCTGTTGTACCGACAGGGCTATCCCCAAACGTTAGAAGATCGATCGAGTCAAATCAGGCACGGCTATCCTTTGACAGCACCTGCCGTCAAGCCGCCCATGATCTGATCCTGCAATGCCAGGTAAATGATCATGATCGGCAGCGCTCCCAGCAACGCCCCAGCGGCAAAGACGCCCCATTTCTGATCGAACTGACCAGCTGTGAAGATCTGCAATCCGACCATCAGGGTGTATTTGTCCACATCGTTGAGCAGGATGCGTGCCAGCACGAAATCGCCGTACGTACCAATAAACGACAGGATGCCAATGACCACAAGGATGGGTCGCAGCAGCGGGAGCAGGAGGTGATAAAAGATCTGGAAATGAGACGCACCATCCACCATGCCGGACTCGTCGATGGCGCGCGGGATGGTATCCAGAAAGCCTTTCATCAGCCAGATATTAATCCCCATCGAGCCGCCGAGATAAACCATGATCAAACCTGCATGGGTGTTCAGTCCTAACGCAGGAATGATCTCCCCAATCTGGAAGATGAGCACATAGACCGCAACCAGCGCCAGCAAGTTCGGAAAGACTTGGATAAGCAGGATGGTCTTCAACATGGCGACACGTCCTGCAAAGCGCATCCGTGAGAAGGCATAGGCAGCCATCGTGGTGATCGCCAGACTGAGGACAGTCGTGATCGTGGAGACCTTCACCGAGTTAAAGATCCATTGCTGAGCACGTATTCTTCCATAGGTGTAGGACGGGTCGAGACCAAACAAGCGCTCGTAATTCAAAAGGCTTGGCCGCGCCGGAATCAGCGTTTGTGTGGAGAGCGATTGCGTACTGCTAAAGGAAGCAGAAATGATCCAGAGCACAGGGAAAATTGAAAAGAAAATCAGGAGCAGCGCAATGATCAAGCGGATGACGGTGCTCAAGCGCTTCTGAAATTTCTGTGACGAACGAAGGTTTTGATAGGTTTGCACCATGCTAGACATTTTCGCTCACCTCCTCCCACATGTTGGTCAGGCGATATTGCAGCAGCGTAATGACCCCAACGATGGCGAACACAATAATGGAAATGGCGGAAGCCAGACCGTATTGGACGCCGCGCCCGCCGCTCTCGAAGGCGAGCTTATAGACATAGCTCAGCAGGATGTCTGTATGGCCTGCCTGCGTAGAGGCACCAACGATGGGCGGACCTCCCTGGATAAACAAATAGATTAAGTTAAAGTTGTTGAAATTATAAACGAACGAAGCGATTAGCAGCGGGCCCACGGCAACCAGGAGCAGCGGCAGCGTGATGCGCCGGAACCTTGTCCAACCGGTGGCACCGTCAATCATAGCCGCTTCGTAGACATCTGTCGGGATGGACTGCAGAGCGCCGCTCGAGACCAGCATGAAATAAGGGTATCCCAGCCAAAGGTTCACGAGTAGGATCGCTACTTGTGCCCAGAATGGCTCTGTGGTCCAGCGGGGAGCGTTGCTGACGAAGTTCTCTAAAAAGCGGTTGACTACCCCGAATTCGGAATTCAACATCCCACGCCAGATAATGATGCTGATGAGACCCGGGATGGTGTACGGAATGAGCAGCAGAGAGCGAATTAATTTCTTGAGTGGAAAGTCCCTGTCATTGAACATGATGGCAATGGCAAGCCCCAGTGCAAAAGTGGACAAGACGCTGAGTGTGGGGAAGATGAAATTCCACGTCATGATGCGGACGAGTGGACCGCGCAGCGCAGGGCTGGTGACAAAGTCTGTGAAGTTCTTAAGCCCAACGGTCGCTCGGAACCCGGGGCGGATCTCTTTGCCGGTTCGGGAGGTAAAGGTGCCATTCACGTTGTAGTAAGTTTCGCCATTGGATTGATCGACAACCGTATCGCTGGCAGGATCATATGTATAGCGCGGCTGTAGCTCCGATGCCGTGCTCGGAGAACTCACCTGAACGGTTCGGCTTCCCTCCAGTCCGAATTTGATGTCCGGAAGCTGCTGATCGGAAGCCGCCAGTAAGGTATTCAGACGCTGATACCCATCAAGCGAAACGGGGATCCCGTTGGCATCTGCCTCCCCGATACCCGTGTCGCCTGGTGCAGCCGGAACGATCTCCTCGCCTGGCTTTGCCAGGAAAGTTTCACCTTCCGGGTTGATCAGCCAAAGAGCATAACTCCCGTCGGAAGATTTGAACGCCGTCCATTTATAGGACCTTCCGCTTTCGGGAAGGAAGGTGGCGCGTTCGATCAGAGGAATCGCCTGTTCTTTCGTGAGGAGATGCCCGTCGCCATAGTTCGTAAAGGCGACGTAGATCGTAAAAACGATGGGATAGAGCACGAACAGGATGAGAAAGCTAAGTCCGATCGCCATCCACCGGAAGGGATACGCCCGCGGGATCAAAAAGATCAGGTTGAGCATGAGCACTACAACGCTCAGCGTAACGGCAAGCTGGCTAAAGCCTCTGCTGATTGCATTTTGAATGAACCAGACAGCAGCGATGTCAAATACGGCGATCAACAGGAAACGGAGTAATTTTGATAATGGCGACTCGTCGTGCGCCAGCGAGCGTTTCGTACTTGGAGTTGCGGCAGCGATTCCAGCCATCTCAGCCTCCTAAGAACTCCCAGACCCTAAAGGTCTCTGCTTTAAGATGAGATTTTGAATGCATGAAAACTCTGGTTGAAGCCATTCTTATCGTTTGCAAAAGAGACCGTCAGGGTCTCTATCTATGAGAAAGGCTGAGGAACATGACGCTCCTCAGCCTTCTTTATTTCTTCAGGTCTACTCAGTAGCAATTTCTAACAGTTTCGTCTCAGGATCATAGGTGAACGAGACTGCGCCATCGGCTGCCAGCGTGAACTTGTAGTTGTCACCATCGGCTACGCCGTCTACGCCATAGTTCGTCGTCCAGCTTCCATCCAGAGCCACCTTGGCTTCGTAGTCGCCCGCCGTCAATTGGAATGGACCGCTGTGCCATAAGCCGTCTTCGCCTTGAGTCATAGCGGTGGCGGTGCACTCAGGTGCCCAGTCTGCAGAACATCCAGCCTGTGCCTGGTAAGAGCCGGGCACGTTGACCATGCCAGTCAAGGGGTTTGCGATCAGGTCACGAATCTTCTGTCCGGCTTCCTGAAGAGCGGCATCCGGGTCCTGCTTTGCATCGCGCGCCAACACAACTGCGTCATTCCAGCTACCCCAGACGGAGCCCATCGCTGGGATGGCAGGCATCATGACGGCATTTTGACCAGCTTCGGCGAATGCCTTGATATCGGGGTCATCAATCTGCTCTAGGGCAGGCAGATAGGCAGGCGGACGTTGCCCAACTTCGTAGAGCTTGAGCATGGTATCTTCCGTGGCAATGAACTCATTCAAGAACGCTTGTGCCAGGAGAACATTGTCGCTCTGTGCGTTGATGAAGAAGCCCTGCGTGCCTGCAAACGGAACGCCACCATCGGGGAAGTTCGTAATGCCATAGTTCACGCCGGACTCACGAATGCGCTGGAGCGCCCATGGACCCGCCATGATGAAGGGGACCTTACCCGTCTCGAACAGCGCGTGATTGTTTGCCCAATCCCAGTCGGTGGGAAGGTTGCCGTTGGCGACGTTCTCCGACAGCCACTGCGCACCCTGGATCATGCCTTCGCTATCCACACCGAGTTCTTGCGGATTCCAGTTGCCCTGGTCATCCTGCCCGAAGATGAAGCCACCAAAGGATGTAAAGAGCGGATACACATCATAGGTAGTGCCGGTGACCGCCATGATGTAGTCCACTTTGCCTTCCGACTTGAGCTGTTCACCAATCGAGACGACTTCGTCCCAGGTTGTGGGAGGCGTTTCTACCAGATCCTTGTTGTAAAAGAACGCCAGGTTCTCCGTGGCATAGGGCAAGCAATAGAGCACGCCATCGAAGGTGCAGGCTGCGAGCGCCTGCGGAGCGAAATCAGCAGCTTTCTCACCTAGGTCCACTGGAGCGAGCAAGCCATTGGCAACCATGGTACCAGCCTGGTCATGAGCGATGACGATAATATCAGGACCTTCGCCGAGCGGAGCTGCCACCTGGAAGTCATCACGGATCGAGGATTTCAATTCCACAACAAGCTCGAGATTGTAGGCAGCCAACACTTCATCCGCCAGATCTTGAAGGATGGGTGCGCGCGTGTCATCTGCCCAGATGCGGAGGGTTCCAGCCGGTTCCGCAGCGGGCGGCTCGGTCGCAGCCGGTTCTTCTGTCGCCGCAGGCTCTTCCGTCACTGCGGGGGGTTCTGTCTGCGCGGGGGGCTCTGTTGCAGCGGGCTGACCACCACAGGCAGCGAGTATCATGCTGGCGATGAGTACGATACCGAAAAGCAGGGGAAATTTATTTTTCATAGTTCTCTTCTCCTAACTAGGATATTTTGGGATTTCTCTAATTGCGTTTGTTGAAGCTTATTCTATCTCTTAATGGCTTGTATGCAATCACCTCCATTCAAGGAAAATTTGACTTTCTGAAAGGTGCAAAGGTTAAGGCGGAGGCTACGTTCTTTAGAAACCAGGGTCTATGCTTGCTCGCGTTATGGATGGCAGCTTTAATTGCTTTTACAAGTATTGCCAATGTAACTGGCGGGCAGCCACCTGATATAGACTGGCTCTCTGTTCTATCAGGTCTGCCTTGGAAATACCTCTGTCCGCAAAGCGGATCGGATCCACTACGGCATGTTTGTTAAAATTCCTGACATTTTGTTCCACGGGGAGCCAGTAAAATGCAGACAGAGTCATACCTCTGGATTTCTAATTCAAGGGCACTAGCTTACTTCATGATAGCACAAACGTGAAGATTATCAAGAGTTCTAACAAAGGTCCAATTAAGGTTTTCTAACTGAAAAAAATACAGGCACAACCAATCGGTTATGCCTGTATTAACGAATCGAGGATCAGGTAGTTATCGGATGGCTTCTTCGGTCACGGCATCGAAGATATGGATGTTGTCCATATTGAATGCCACAGTTGCCTGTTCACCGACACGCAGCTGCGAACGAGGATCCACACGGGCGACAAAGGTGTTCTTCCCGCTGACCAGATAGAGGAAGATTTCATTCCCCATCAATTCAGTGACATCGACCTTGACGGCGACCTTTTCCGAGTCGATGTTCGAGGGAATGAACTCTGCATCGTGAATATTCTCTGGGCGTATACCAAAGATGACGTCTTTCCCCACATGACCTTCATAGGGCTTGGATTTCTGCGGTGGGATCTTCACATTAAAATCGCCAGCATCCACGACTATATGGCCATTGTCTTTTCGTAGCTTGCCAGGGAAGAAGTTCATGGCAGGTGAGCCAATGAAGCCCGCCACGAAAAGATTATTGGGATGATCGTACAGGTTCTGCGGCGAATCGAGCTGCTGTAAAACGCCTTTGTTGATGACCGCGATGCGGGTTGCCATGGTCATGGCTTCGGTCTGGTCGTGGGTCACGTAAATGAACGTGGTTTGCAGGCGCTGGTGCAGCTTGCTGATCTCGGCGCGCATCGCCACGCGCAGTTTCGCATCCAGGTTGGAGAGGGGCTCGTCGAAGAGGAAGACCTTCGGCTCACGCACGATGGCGCGTCCCACCGCCACACGCTGGCGCTGACCGCCGGAGAGCTGGCGGGGCTTGCGCTCGAGAAAATCCCGGATGCCAAGGATATCCGCCGCTTCATTCACACGGCGCTTAATCTCTTCCTTCGGCACTTTGCGCAGTTTCAAGCCGAACGCCATATTATCGTATACAGAGAGGTGGGGGTAAAGAGCGTAGGACTGAAAGACCATGGCAATGTCACGATCCTTCGGGGCGACATCGTTCACGATGCGATCGCCGATTTTAATGTTCCCGCTCGTGATTTCTTCCAGCCCAGCCAGACAGCGCAACGCGGTTGTCTTGCCGCAGCCGGATGGACCGACGAGCACCAGGAATTCTTTGTCAGCAACATCGATATTCAAGTTGTTGACAGCGGTCACGTCGCCATATTTTTTGACGACATTTTCGAATGCTACTCTTGCCATGGTATTTGCCTCCGTTTCGTGGGAATATAGTGATGAAATTATACTCCCACTTCTTTGTAAAGAAAATGAAAAGCGGCAAGAATCTTAGAAGAACGGTGCCCAGCAATGCAAAGTTTGACCCTTTCGGTTTCTCCGGCAGTTGAAACTGTTTTTGTAGGACCACCGTCGTACTGGGAATGAAGGTCCCCACCAAGAATCTCACCAGACGACGTTAATGGGAGGATATCATTTTAATGCCACCCCGGTGCCACTTACTAAAGTTACGTGTCCTGCGCATGATAATTTAGGGTGAAGCGGTCTTTTCGATAACTTGTACCGATTGGTGGGTCCGATTAACAAGCCACACGCCAATCAGGATGATGATTCCCCCCATGAGAGTTGCAAGCAATATCGACTCTTTAATCACGAGTGCCGCAACGATCACGGTAATAACCGGTTCCAAATAGAGAAATGCACCGGTCTGCGCAACAGGGAGGAATTTCAGCGCGTCGTACCAAAAGATATAAGCAACTCCTGAACACAGGACACCAAGGAATAGAATAGCGATCCACCCATCCGAAGGAATGGTTGTGATTTGCCTGATTCCAGAAGTGGCAAGAAACAAAATAGATGTAAAAATCCATCCAAAACTCATGACATAAAACATCATCAGAGTCGCCGGATGTTTTTTGAGTCCTGGCCGGGAAAGCGTTGAAAACACAGCCCAATTGACCGCACTAATCATCACTAAAAAATCCCCAGGTGTCCCGAACCGGCCCGCCATAAGAGTTGATAGATTACCCTTCGTGATCACAAGCAAAACCCCAAATGCAGCTACGATAATCCCAGTAACTTGATGCCAGGCTAAATGTTCCCTCAAGATTAAGAACCCCAATAGAGCGATGAAGATAGGGGTGCTTGTAAGGATCCATGCCGTTGTTGTAGCTTGGGCAGTGAGTAACCCTGTAGATTGCAGCCATTGATGGAACGTTATGCCCAGAAAGCCTAAGAGCGCAAAATATCCCCAATCCTTCCCCTTAGGAAGTGAAAATTGCTTATTTAGCCCGACGGCAAAGCCCAGGATGACAACGCCCATTGCGAAACGTATCCAGACCAGCGCCGTTGGAGCAATATACTGGAGTGAAATTTTTGTAGCTACAAAAGAAGCGCCCCAAACGCTCACGGCGAACAGTGCTTTGATAATAGCAACTCTGCTATCTCTATTTGACATCCTGCGGAGTGTACCATAAGGATAAAAAGGCGCAACAATGCTGCGCGCTGCTTCAATACTCGGATAAATTCACTAGTTTAGAGGAACTCAAATCGCAGTCGATCAATCTACAGGCGTAGAGGGCAGTACAATATCATCATTACGATTCACAGAAGCGATGCGCTTTTACCTGATCTGCAATTCTCAAAGGAGTTTTCCCTTGCTCGCCTCTTCTCGATCCGTGCGTGTTTCTCCTGTTTTGACTCTGGTTGGAGCCTTAATTGCTTTGATAATGTTGTCCTGTTCCAGTCTGACCACTGAAAACAAATTTGCATCACCAGACCCAGCAACTATTAGTACTGGAACCCCACTATTTTATGCAAGTACTTCAACTGTCACACCACCTATAATTGAGTTTCCAGATCTAAACCCGGGTGAGGCACCTGCTATTGTAAGGGGCGTAATCAACTCTTCTGATCCTACGTTGAACATCTACGCTGGTCCCGGATCTGATTTTCCAGTACTAGCTGACCTTAATAACAAGACGATGATCGACGTGATTGGGAAAAGTCAAGATGGCTGGTTGTATATTTCAGACTCCTATCCAGATTCTGAGCTAAGAGGCTGGGTAGAGGCTACATATATTCTCATGGAACAAGCTGATGTTCCTAAAATTGGTTTTGTGCAGATCGTAACAGCGACTATGCCCCCATTTTTGCCCTGACTCGGATAACAGATTCTAAACGGGTTTTAGAGGCTCTGTATCGTTATTTCTTGTGGTTCCTACTGCTTTTGAAACTTTTTGACTTCGCTGGTTGTTTGTTGTACACTCCTATGAAACACACCGTAACAGACGAGGAGAGTGTCCTATGGAACGATCTGATTCTCAATATGCACAGGATAAACTGGCGCAGCTCAAAGCAGACTATCAGGTTGAGGTGGTTTCGGATTGGGGCGAGAGCGATGGAAAGTGGACGCCCGGCGCCTGGTCCAAAGCGGAACTGGATAAATTGCACAGCGCAATCGATCTCATGGTGAATGCAATGGGGGGAAAAGAAAAATTTGTCGAGCACCTGGGGGGTGTAGCTGTCCGGAAGTCCGACATCGGCACACACGGAGGGGAGGCGCTTGCGCATCGTGTGAGCCTTTCGGTCAAGGGATCGTTTTCCTCCTGGACCGTTGTGCATGAGTTCGCGCATGCCTGGGACGCCAACTACAGCTGGAGGCTTTCGCGCCTGCTGGAAAAGTATACAGGCGGTTTCACCAGTCCCTTTTTAGCCGGTATATTGAAAGTGGCAGGTCTCTCCGATACAGAGCGTTTTCGCCCAGGGAAGAAACCTGGACGCTATGGCAGACGACCCGGCTGCAACCGGGCAGGATATTTTTATGGGGATCGACCCAGCGGCTCGAACTGGAGCTTTAATCGCGTCGAGGACTTTGCCGAGTCGGTCGCCATGTACATCGGCTGGGGAAGGAATAACGATCTATCTGAGCACGCGCAAAAAAGAATTGTTCGCTACCAATTGAAGAACGGCGAGAAAGATCCGTTCAATATCGTTGATAATTGGATGGAGTATGCCAGACGTTTTTACCCGGATAATGGAGATTACACGAAGACCAAGCGCTGGCAATTTGTGGATGATCTCGTGACAGGAAAGGTAGAACTCCCCGAAGCTCGCGGCAGGCATGCGGCACGCCCGTAAGGTCCAGGAATTGCGATTACAGTCTGTTTTATGGAAAGCCTGCTCTCCAGTTCCGAGTATAATTCGACGTCGGAGGTTACCTTTATATGGAAATTACTTGGTATGGACATTCTTGTTTTCGTCTCACCGAACGCAGTTATGCAACGGTGGTGACAGATCCATTTGATAGTAAATCAATTGGTTATGACTCCCTTAAACTCAAGTCAGACATTGTAACGATCAGTCATGATGCTCCAGGTCACAACAACACGGACGCGGTCAAAGGCACTTCACATGTCATTGATGGCGCAGGCGAATTCGAGATTGGAGGCGTCTTCATCACGGGTGTCCAAACGGATGGCAACGGCGCAGGTAAGAAAAAGTCAAAAAAGGACGGAGAGGCGTCTAGGCGGAACACTGTGTATGTGTTCGACTATGATGGGATCACGGTTGCCCATTTGGGCGATCTGCAAGATGTTCCCACCCAATCGGAGATCGAGTTGCTCGGCACGATCAACGTGGCGCTCATCCCGGTCGGGGGCGGGGGCGGGCTAAATGCCGCGAAGGCTGCAGAGGTGATCAGTTTGATCGAGCCAAATCTCGTCATCCCTATGCACTATTCCACGCCGGCGGCGAAGCTCTCCCTGGACTCTTTGAACAAATTCATCAAAGAGATGGGCCTCTCGAAGGCTGAAACGCAGCCGTCCCTCAAAGTGACGCGCAGTGGTCTTCCCAACGAGACTCACGTCATCGTGCTCGACTATCAGAAGAGCTAGATATGGCTGTCAAAGTTTTAATGACATGGGATATCGCCGGAGAACGCGATCAGGAATACTTCGAGTTTATCATCGGCGAATTCATCCCTGGCGTGCAGCGGCTCGGCTTGCAGCCGGCGGAGGCATGGGCGACGATCTATGGATCGTACCCGCAGATCCAGGTCGGGTTAATTGCCAACGATGTCGCCCAGGCGCGAAGCGTGCTCGAATCCAGCGATTGGACCTTGCTGCAGGATAAGCTCTTCGATTACGTCAAGAATTTTTCCTATAAAGTCGTGCCTTCGCGCGGCGGGTTTCAGTTCTAAGGAATCGCACCAGGAGTTTAGAACGACGCCTGCATGACAAAACGCCATTCCTGGTTTTTTTATCTTTGTGCTCTAGAAGGCGCGGCTGCAATAGCCGCGCTTTTCTTGATTCCCTCGGAGGGCGGAAGACTCTCACTTGCTCGACTAGCTCTTATTAGTTTCATCGCTGTGATCTGTATTGCGTGGGTTTACCTGGGAAAGGCAGGGAGTACACAGGTATACAGGTACACAAGTGAATACGCGGCTCGTTTACCTGTGTTCCTGTTTACCTGTGTACTTTTCTCTCTCCTACTGAGTTTGTCTCTCTTTCTCCTGCGTTATCTCAACCCCGAAACTTCTCTATCCACCTATCAGCGGCTTAGTCCTTTACTCTGGTACTTGCTGATTCTCTCCATTCAATTTTTTTTCTACTTTTTATTTTCTTACCGAGGCTTTCATCCTGGCAATCTCGCTTCCTATCAACCCGTCCACCTCGCCGCCTTTGCCGCCTTCTGCCTTTTGCTCCTGATCCTGTTCTCTATTTCCCTCACGCATCTTGGCCTCACTCCTGACCCTGCCTACTGGGGTGAGCCCGGTGTTCCGATGCTCGGCTGGCAATTTGGACTGGCGCTCATCGCAGGGGCTGGTGTTTTGTGGCTGACAACTGCTTTCACGGTTCGCTGGCTGGATTTCTTTCTGCCGCTTAGTCTTTATGTACTTGCCCTCCTCCTTTGGTTAAGCGTGCCAGTAGATGTATTGGCAAATAGCTTTTACATGCCGATCAATCCACCCGCCTTCCAGCCATTTCCGTATTCAGATGCTGGCTATTATGACCAGATGGCGCAAAGTTTGTTGATCGGTCATCCCTATCAGGGAACCATTCCCACGCGTCCGCTTTACATTTTTCTGCTGACCATCCTGCATCTTTTGTTCGGGGAACATTATCGAAATATCATTGTGGGCCAGACGTTTGTGCTCGCGGCGATTCCGGTAGTGTTCTATTTTCTGGGGAGGAAGCTGCACAGCCGCGCTGCCGGTGTGACCATCGCTATGTTCTTCATCTTCCGCGAGTTGACGACTCTATGGGTCTCATCGAATACGCGTGTGTCCAATACCAAAACCCTGCTGGTGGATTTGCCTACGCTTCTGCTGTTGATCCTTGCCTGCCTGTTTACGTTGCGCTGGCTGGAGCAAAAGAGTGAGAAGAGCGCTCTGATCGCCGGGGGGATGTTCGGTTTGCTGTTGCTCTTACGGACACAGTCCATGCTGGTGCTCCCTTTCCTCATCCTTGCGGCTCTTCTTGTTTTGGGGTGGAAAACTAAATCCTTTTACCTTCTTACCTCTTTCTTCTTTCTTGGTTTGTTCGTTACCATCGTTCCTTGGCTCATACACAATTACCTCCAAACCGGTCAATTCGCCTTTGACGCTCCGTTTCAATACAAAGTCATCGCCAGCCAGTATGCGTACTCGGGAAATCTGGATATCAATAATTATGATTTTGAAGGCAAAGGGCTGGGGCGTGTTTTGATCGAGTTTGCGCTGAAAGACCCGGCATTTGTATTTGGTTTTATCGCCAACCATTTCCTCGCAGAGCAGATTCACGGGTTGCTGGTCCTGCCGCTGATCAAACCCTTCGCTGGGATCTTCGAGCCGATCAACCTCTATTGGATGGAGTGGAATGGGAGCCTGGAATGGTACAACCTGCTCTTGATCATTTTTTACCTCGCGGTGATTGCGCTTGGGCTGGGTTCTGCCTGGAAACGCTGGCGCTGGATCGGACTGCTGCCCCTTGCGTTTAGCAGCGGTTATGCCCTCGCCACGGCGGTTGGTCGTTTCTCCGGCTGGCGCTACGACCTGCCTGCTGACTGGGTCTGGTATTTCTATTTTGGGATTGGTTTTGGAGAAGTTCTCCTTCAATCTGCTGCATTATTTGGTGCGAATATGTATCGCACAGAGAGGAGCGGAGCGCAGTCGAAGCGCAACCTGCGAGCATTATTTGGCGTTGCCATGCTTTTTGCTCTCATCGGCGCGTTTCCCTGGATGATCAAGAATATTGCCTCGCCGCGCTACAACGATACAACTCAAGCGCTGCTCCAACAAAAGATTGCTTCGGTTCCAAACGCACCATCAACTGATAGGCTCAATACATTTGCCTCGCAGCCCGAAGCCTTCATCCAAATGGGGCGTGTGCTGTACCCGCGGTTCTTTGGAAAAGAAGGTGGGCTGGCGTCTGCGAATCCCTGGCAGGCGTATGCGCTACGCAGCTATCCGCGCGTGGGACTTTTACTGCTGAACCAGAGCAGTGTTTCCGTTGTATTGCCGACCAAGAGGGTTCCAGTGTTCCCGCATGCGCAGGATGCCATTGTCATAGGATGCCAGCGTGAGGGTTATGTGGAGGCACGCTGGATCATCTTCCCGGAAATGGATGCGGTGTATTCGAACACTGAATTTTCAGAAGTCTGTTCCCCGTAAAATGAATCGTCTCGCTTCCAAGCTTTTAACCTGGTACCACGCTAACAAGCGGACTCTTCCCTGGCGCGGGCACGCGTCCCCGTATGCGGTCTGGGTCTCGGAGATCATGCTACAGCAAACGCGCGTGGAAGCGGTTATCCCCTATTTCGAGAAATGGATGCGGTTGTTCCCCACCGTTCAGGCGCTGGCAAGTGCCTCGGAACAGGAGGTGCTCAATGCCTGGGAAGGGCTGGGGTATTACAGCCGGGCTCGTAATTTGCACAAGGCTGCAAAGCTTATCGTGGACCAATACAGCGGTGAGATTCCACGTGACCTGGATGCGCTTCGTCAGCTGCCCGGCATCGGACGCTATACGTTGGGTGCGGTCGCTTCCATCGCGTTCGGTATGGACGTCTCCGCCCTGGATGGAAATATCAAACGAGTCTACGCGCGTATCTTCGATCTGGAAGTCCCTGTCGACTCGCCGGCCGGGGAAAAAATCCTTTGGGAATTAGCGGATAAGAATCTTCCGAAGGGATACGCTGGAGATTACAATCAGGCGCTCATGGACCTCGGAGCGACCATTTGCGTCCCGAAGAATCCACGCTGCCTGATTTGTCCGGTGATGAGACTCTGCAAAGCGCGTCAGAATGGCACCCAAAATCAGCGCCCGGTCAAGACGCCCAAGAAGGACGTGCCGCATTACGTCCATGCAGCAGCCGTGATCATCCAGCGCGGCAGGGTGTTGCTGGCACAGCGTCCCTCAGACGGGTTACTCGCTAGCATGTGGGAGTTTCCGAATGGACGTGTAGACGGTGATCCGGCAGCAGAATTACCTAAGGCACTAAAAACAACATACAAGCTTGGTGTTAGAGTGAGACGAGATGTAGGATCTCGAAGGAAGGATTCTCTGGGAATTGTCGAGCATGGATACAGCCATTTCAGCGTCAGCGTTCACGTGTTTCCGTGTGAATTACTCTCGATGCGTGCGGAAACAAATCTGAGATGGGTTTCGTTAAACAAACTACATGACTATCCAATGGGCAAAATTGACCGACAAATCGCCAACAAGATCGAAAAATAAATGCTCAATGCGCTTATCCGGAGCACGATTTAATCTCCTGGCAGTACTGCTTACCGTTGTGCGGTAGAATTAAAAAAATCCACCACTCGGAAATCCTATGTCAACAAATAACAGAAGAATTGATCCAGCCATCATCGCGGCGCTGATCGGCGTCATGGGAACTGTCTGCGTAACCATTATTACGTTGCTTGCACCCAATTTTATACCTCGTTCCGAAACGCCGCAGCCTACCATCCCTGTGCAACCCACCTGGACTATTCCCCCCACTGCCACGATTACAGACACACCCGTTCCCACCGATACGGTTCCGGCTGGGGATTCCACCTCCACACCTGAACCGCCTACACAAACGCCGGAACCCACTTTCACTCCCCTACCCCCCGCCATCGGCGCGGACTGGGCTAATAACTGTATCAGCGTGTTGTGGAGACCATACCCGGAGACTATTCCAACGACCGCCAACAATGGATGTCTTGCGCAGCCCCTGAACCTCTCGGAGCCTGTGAATCTCTTCTTTACAGAGGTCACGCAGGAGGGAGGAAGCCTGAAGTTTTCAGTGAACCGCAGCTTCGACACTCCCCAGATCTTTGGACTGTTTGCCCCTGTTCCCTTGAACGGCACAGTACGGATCGATACTCTCCTGAGGCGGGCACAGGAAGGGGAGATCTGGATGGGTGTGTTTGCCGAGCCGAATATCACCTCGCAGGGTCTGGTGGCAGTCTTACCTGGCGGCAACAATGTGAGACAGAGAGCACTCATTCAGCGCAAAATGCCGGAACTGACGGAGCTCCATCGCCTGGAATCGTTTTCCGACGATCCCACACAGGACCCACCTCGTTACACTATTGTTTTCGAGCTCAATAATGGGGAAGTGAGAATCCAAAAATTGGGAGATACGGAATTCTCCGCCGTGCCATTGGGGTCGGCGCAGCCGTGGTTGTTCATCGGCTATCAGGTTGCCGCCGGCAATAATCGCATCGACGCGGAGTTCCGGAATTTGGTTGTGCAGGGGCAATAAAGAGTAAGGCAGGTCGCCGACCCACTTTACGACAAGCACACAGCCCGACCCATTCGGTCGGGCTGTTTCTTAAGATTACTTGGTATGTTTTTGAAGCTTCGCAGGGCGGAGTTCTATCCCTTGCTCAAAGTTACGAGCACCATCGGACGGCGCTTGGTTTCCTCAAAGAGATAGGACTTAACGGCGTTGACAATGTCTCTTTCATTATCGAGTCCGCCGCCATTAACCGCTTCCATGATCCTCTGGCGAACCTCGGGAATCATCTCTTCGGCGTCCTCCGGGGAGACAAATCCGCGCGTAATAATCTCGGGGTCATGCAGCAGCCGCCCGTCGAGTTTGTCTACGCTGATGTCGATCAGGAAGATGCCGTTGCGGGCAAGCTTGCCGCGCTCGCGCATGATGTCATAATCCACTTCGCCGATGGACTGACCATCGACAAAGACATATCCACCCGGGATGCGATCTCCGAGCTTCATCTTTCCGCCTGAAAGCTCAACAACCTGTCCATTCTCGACCACGATTACGTTCTCTTCCGGGATGCCCACTTCGACGGCCAGCATACCATGTCGTTTCAACTGACGCAGCTCGCCGTGGATCGGCATGAAGTATTTTGGCTTCACCATATTCAGAAGCAGTTTTTGCTCTTCCTGCGAGGCATGACCGGAGACGTGCACGGGCGCGATCGCGTCATAAATGACGTTGGCGCCGCGGCGCAGCAGACGATTGATCGTCTTGCTGATGCTCTCCTCGTTGCCGGGAATCGGATGGGAAGAAAGCACCACCGTGTCATTCGGTTTCAAGTCAAACTGGCGGTTGGTACCTGCCGACAGGCGTCCCACAATCGAGGAGGGTTCGCCCTGCGAGCCGGTACACATCAGCACAACCTTGTGGTTCTGCATCTGTAGCGCCTGGTCCAGCGGTATGATCACATCGTCAGGGATATCCAGATAGCCCAACTTGCGCGCGATCTTGACATTATCGACCATGCTCGAACCCGCGATTGCCATTTTGCGACCATGCTTTGCCGCCGCATTCGCCACCTGCTGGATGCGCGAGATCAGGGAAGCAAAGGTTGCTACGATGACGCGACCAGGTGCTTCGGTAAAGACCTTGTCGAATGCCGGTCCAATCACCATTTCTGAAGGGGTCCAGCCGGGACGCTCCGCATTGGTCGAGTCGGAGAGGAGCAGGTCCACGCCTCGCTTTGAGAATTCAGCCAGCTTGGCATAATCTGTCGGCCAGCTATCGACAGGGGTGTGGTCGAATTTGAAGTCGCTCATGTGAACGATCAACCCGGCCGGCGTGGTAATCCCCAGCGCGACCGCATCCGGGATCGAATGGCAGACGTGGAAGAACTCCACTTTGAACGGACCGATCTCTACCGAATCCCCTGCCTCGACCGTGTTCAGCATTGCCTTCGTTACATTGTTGCGCGCCAGCTTGACTTCGATCAGCCCACGGGTCAGCGGGGTGGCGTAGACCGGAGCCGAGATCTCACTTAAGACGTGATGAATAGCGCCAATGTGGTCTTCATGACCGTGGGTGATCACGATCCCCACGACTTTGTCCGCCTTTTGACGCAAATATTCAAAGTCGGGAATGATGTAATCGATCCCGAGCATATCATTTTTGGGGAACATAATACCGGTATCCACAACCAGGATCTGGTTCTGGAATTCGTAGGCAGTCATGTTCTTGCCCACTTCCCCTAGCCCCCCCAGGGGAATAATCTTCAATTTTCCGTGCTTACTCATACAAGTATATTCATCCTCACTTATTTAAAAATGTATTTATCCGCCGATGGCGGTTAAGGTCATTCCGAGTGCCGCTCCTGCGGCTATAAAAAGACCCTCGCTGACTTGCTCGCGAGGGATCAGACGTAGACGTGCGATTGTTTCTCAAGCAAACTGCCCACCAAAAGAGCAGAAAAAGTCAACATTAACAGTGGAAAGTATAGCAGGGAGAAGGCGATTTGTAAAGTCAGCCGCGCGTTATATAAATATAAGAAATTTACGCCCTACCCTGACGGTTTTTGCCCTCTCGATCTTACCTGCGCTTCACCGGTTTTCTCTTCTGCCTGGATAAGCGGGGAATCGTAGCGGTACCTGCGCCTACCCACGATACGTGAATCGCAGGGCGACTCAAACCGTATTGACCAAAATTGACATCCCACTCCCTCTCATGTAAACTGCCTCCATGCACATTGACCTCGACCTGTACCGCCACGAAGTGCGCATTTCGGCAAGTCCGCTGGTCAGGTTATCGGCGATTGACATCTCGCCCGACCATCCGCAGAGGACGTTCGTGTTCATTCACGGCTTTGGGGGACAGGCGGAACAATGGCAGTATCAGTTACAGAAATTCTCGGTGGAAAATCGCGTCATCGCCCTTGACCTGCGTGGGCACGGGCTTTCCGATAAACCAGGTCGCGGATACGACATTCCGCAGCTCGTCAGCGACCTCGAAACCGCGCTGACGCTGCTCAAGGTCAAGGGGAAGTTTGTGCTGGTGGGTCATTCGTACGGAGGAGCAATCGTCACGGAATACGCGTTGAAGAATCCGGACCGCGTGGAACGACTCATCCTTATGGCGACGGCAGGCGAGTTCCATCTACAGCCGATGTTGAGACTGGCGTTGCGTTTGCCGGTGTGGTTGTTGAAGGGTATCGAACCTTTCACGCGCAAGTGGCTCTTCGCGCCGCCGCATGTGCTTAAGCAGGTCTATTTTCAGAACATGGCGCAATGGAATGGATGGGAGGCGTTTAGAAAATTACAAGTCCCGACACTGGTGATTCGCGGCAACCGCGACCGTGTCTTTGAGCGCGCGCGCTTTGAGAAGGTCACTGCAGCGATCCCTGGGGCAGAAGAAGCGGACATTGGCGTCTCCGGTCATCTCGTGATGCTGGAGCGGCGCGAAGCGGTAGATCGTGCGATAGAACGCTTCAACTCTGGAGAGACACAGCGCTCGTGGCGTCACTCCTCCGACAGCTCCAAAAAGAAGGGCGGCCGCGATGTACTGAGACGGGAGCGCCCCTGGCTGGAGAATTACGAGGAAGGGGTTCCCTATACGATTGGCATCCCCAACATCCCGCTGCATCACCTGTTGCGTTCCGCGGTGAGACGATTCCCGAACCGCCCCGCAATCTTCTTTGAAGGGAGCCGGATTCCGTATCGGCGCCTGAACCATGAAGCCAACCGTTTTGCCAACGCTCTGATCTCACTGGGTGTAGGGAAGGGCGCGCGGGTCGTCCTGCTCCTGCCAAATGTGCCGCAGATGGTGATCGGATTTTACGGGGCGATGAAAGCCGGGGCAACAGCCGTCTTTGTCCCGCCGGTGATCGAACCGGAAGAGGTTGTGCGGCAAATCAGAGAAACAGACGCCAGTGTGCTCGTGACACTCTCGACATGGGCAGGTCTGGCGCAACAAATCCGCGAAGCGAGCGGTATTCCTCATGTGGTATTGACCGACCCCGCAGATTACCTCGACCCGCTCAGGTTTTTGCTCTCCCGTTGGCGCAATCGCAACTTTGCCTTATCCAACGCCGTGCAGTGGAATGATTTGCTCGGTGGGAAGAGCAACAAATCACCATCTGTCGATGTAACTCCCCAGGACCTGGCAGTGATCCAATACACGGGAGGCACGACTGCGCAATCGAAAGGTGTAATGCTTTCTCACCGCAACCTCGTCGCCAACGCGCTGCAAACCCGTCACTGGTTGCCGGAAGTTGTGGAGGGGCGAGAACGGTTCTTATGTGTCGTGCCCATCTTCCACAGCTATGGTCTGACTGCTGCAATGAATGTGCCGGTTGCTCTCGGGGCGGCAATGATTCTGAAGCCGCAATTCCAGGCGTTAGACCTTCTGAAGACCATCAAGCGTGACCAGCCGACGATTTTCCCCGGCGTGCCAAGCATGTATATGGCGATCAATAACTTCCGCGGCGCCCGGAATTATGGCATCCAGTCGATCAAGGCGTGTATTAGCGGCTCGGCGCCGCTGCCTGTGGAAGTGCAGGAAGCCTTCGAAAAACTGACGAAGGCTCGCCTCGTCGAGGGGTATGGTCTGTCCGAGGCCTCCCCGGTGACGCATGCCAACCCGCTGGGCGAAACACGAAAAGTGGGTACGATCGGCGTCCCGCTGCCCTCTACCGAAGCCGTAATCCTGGACCTGGCGCAGCGCAGCAAGAAAGTGAAGCAGGGACAGATTGGCGAGCTGGCGGTGCGCGGTCCACAGGTGATGTCGGGGTACTGGAAAGACCCCAAGGCGACGAAAGAAGTGCTTACGCAGGAGGGATGGCTGCTCACGGGTGACGTGGCGCAGGTGGACGAGGATGGATACTTCCGCATCGTCGCTCGCAAGGCGGATATGTGGTATCCGAAGAGTGACAGCCGCCAGCCTGCCTTCCCGCGTGACATTGAAGAAGTACTTTATGAAGTCCCACAAGTCAAAGAAGTGGCAGTCACCGCGATCGCAGGCAGACCGTTTGCCTTTGTGATCGCCGGCAAGGAGACGTCCACAGCGGCGTCGATCATCGCGTATGCTAAACGACGATTGCCGCCCCATCTCGTGCCGCGTTTTGTGATCTTTATGGAAGATTTTCCACGCACATTTATCGGTAAAGTTCTGCGAAGGGAATTAGCCAAACGTTACGAGCAATACTCGGAACGAGTCCAACCGTCCTGAGAAACATTTGAAGGCTTGCAAAAAGTAATGAGTAAGATTTTTGAAAACAATTTCATCCCCACAACGGCAAACTATATCCAACAAGGAAGCGGCACACCGGTGATCCTGATCCATGGCATCGCGGCGTCGCTGCACGATTGGGATGACCTGGTCCCAGTGCTGGCAGGACAGGGGTATGATGCCTACGCCCTCGACTTGCTTGGGCATGGCGACAGCCCGAAGCTGGATGCTCGCCTCTATCAAATGGATTGGGTCTTCGAGCATTTCTCCCACTGGATGAAATCCTTACGGTTGAGAGAGCCAGCCATTTTGATCGGCCACTCACTGGGGGGATATGTTGCCCTGGAATATGCGCGGCGAGTCGCTGCATGGACGCGTGGGCTGATTCTCGTCAATCCCTTTTATTCCCCCTCCCAGCTTCCTTTGCTAGTCCGCAAGACATACAGCCGCCCACGCTTGAGTGAAATCCTGCTGGGAAGGATGTCTGAAAAATGGTTCCGCTTTTTCGTGGACGTCTCCAGTGCTGCCATCGGGCATAGCATTGGCGCCTTACGAACACTGCCCGAGAGAATTCGGGAGCAAACGATCCTTGATTACAAGCGGGTCGCGCCCGGGGTCTATCACATTCCCAGTGCTATCACAGATATGACCGAGCATCTACATAACGTAAACACACCGACGCTAGTCATCTGGGGCGACCAGGACAAAACCCTGGCGCCCGCTTCCTTTCCTCGATTGATCACCGCATTGCCCAAAGCGCGCGGCGAAATTCTACGCGCGGGGCATGTTCCACACCAATCGCACGCGGCAGAGTTCAACCAACTCGTATTGAAGTTTTTGAGAGAAATTCCGTAGGACGGATTGGCTGCGAAGCGCCCTGAAGAGGAAATCCGCCTGACCTGGGCAGGCGGATATCATCCCGCCCTACTTTTTCTTCGCCAGCCGTTTCGCCTGCCTGATCAAATCATTCTCGTCCTGCAGGCGTTTCACCTGGTTGCCGAGGATGTTCTCCAGATCTGCGGCGCTGAGCTGTGAGAGTGCCGCGAAGCTATGTATTCCGGCACTGTTTAATTTTCTTTCAATCGCCGGACCAATACCCTTGATGACCTTCAAATCATCTTTTTCAGAGGTCTCTTGCGTGAGTGCTGGCGCAGAAGTTTCCTGACGTTCGGCAGGGATTTCTGCGCGCGGCGCCTCAGGAGTGGTTCTCTGCAACGACTTTGTTTCAAGGGATTTCGGCTGGAGCTGCATTTCGAGCGAACGAATGTAATCGCGAAGAGAGGCGTTTTCATTCCTCACGTCGTCGATCTCATTCCCGCGATAGATTCGGTCAAAAGCGATTTTGAAAAACCATCCATACAGTAACCCAAAGATGAATACTTTGAATGCTCTCATTCCAAAGTTCCTTCCGTCAATTGTATTTGGTGGGAATGCAGCGCGTTGATATTATCCCATACTATCACACGCGTAGCAGTCCTGCAAAGGATAAGCGCAGCAATCCTGTGAGGGATAAGATAGTTTGAATCTTAATATGAAATTTTAAGGTAAATCCCCCGCCTGTCCTCTTGTATTGGGCTTACCTCTTATGCTACAATCTTTATCAACAGACGCTAAATGTACGGGGATGCAGCGCAGGAACGCCCACATCTGGCGGTTACAAATGTTCTAAAAATGGAGCGGTTTAATCAACAATGCGGTGTCCTTACTGCCAGCACCACGATTCTAAAGTCTTGGATACATCTCATGACAGCCACGGAGGCATTCGCCGCAGGCGCGAATGTTTCAAATGTGGGCAGCGTTTTAGCACCTATGAACGTCCGATCCTGGCGACTCCTTTGCTTGTGAAGCAGGATGGCACTCGCGAAGAGTTCGATCGTGAAAAACTGATGCGCGGCATCCGGATCTCCTGCGTCAAGCGGCCGGTCTCAGCGGCAGACATCGAGCGGCTGGTGGGACAGGTGGAGGCGCAGTTACAAAAAATGGGCAAGGCAGAAGTCTCTTCTCGTGTGGTCGGTGACCTGGTGATTCATGGTTTGAAGGAAATGGATCAGATCGCTTATATTCGGTACGCAATTGTTTATCTCGGCTTGGATGATCTTCATTCCATTCGCAAAGAAATCGATCATCTCCTCGAAAGTTAATTGACTGACAGTGATGTTCCCACCTTCACGGTGGAGTGTCGCTGTCAGTTTTTGTTTTGAGTTCTGCACTGCGTGTTTTTACATCGAGGCGCATGGCTTGAAAACATAATCTTTTCCATAACGGTCCTTTGCCGGCGTGGCGCTTACCCTCAAACGGTGACTGCGCCGCTTCGCATAGGACGAAAATCAACTTGAGGAGAGTGTTTTATGGCAACAAGTAAAACTTCCACCCCAGCCACCACTGCGAAAGTTCATAATGGACTGCTTCCTACGCCTCCCATGCCCGAGGGACTGCCCAATGCAAACCTGACGGACAACGCCCGCCAGGTGCTGATGAAGCGCTACGTCCGTCGCGGCGACGATGGTCAGCCCGCCGAAACGGTGGAGGAAATGTTCTGGCGCGTGGCATATCACGTGGCGAAGGTCGAAGAGCAGTGGGATGCCGATGTGCAGCAGCGCACGGTGGAGTATTACCATCTGCTTTCCAGCAAGAAGTTTTTCCCGAACTCCCCAACGTTTACCGGCGCCGGGACCCCACTCGGGCAGCTTGCTGCCTGTTTCGTATTGCCGATCACCGACGACATGGGACGCGACAGCGCCGGCATCTTCCAGACCCTGCGCGATGCAGCGTTAATCCAGCAGACGGGCGGTGGGAACGGCTTCTCCTTCTCGCGTCTGCGTCCGCAGGGCGCACTCGTGCAGACATCAGCCGGGCAGGCGACGGGACCAGTCGGCTTCTTGCGCGTCTATGATCATGCTTTTGGGGAGATTGCCCAGGGCGGCACGCGCCGCGGCGCTAATATGGCAGTCCTGCGGGTGGACCATCCAGATGTGGAAGACTTTATCACCTCCAAGACGAATGAAAACCAGATCACGAACTTCAATATCTCGGTGGGGATCACTGACGCCTTCATGCAGGCAGTAAAAGAAGATGGAGAATGGGAGCTGCGCTTCCCGGATATTGCCGACATGAAAGCACGCAAGTTTAGCGGTACGCTGGAACAGGCAGAGAAACAAGGCATCAACATTCGCAGCTATCGCAAGGTGAAAGCCCGCGAGCTGTTTAATAAGATTGTGAAACAGGCGCATCACAACGGTGAGCCTGGCGTATTGTTTTTGGATGCAGCCAACCGTGGGAATCCCGTTCCCCACTTGTATCCATTGGAAGCGACAAACCCGTGCGGTGAACAATGGCTTGGACCGTACGAGAATTGCTGTCTCGGCTCGGTCAACCTGAATGAGCATTGCGGACCCGATGGCACCGTCGATTGGGAATTGCTGCGCCAGAGCGTGGTCTTAGCGACGCGCTTCCTCGATGATGTTGTGGAGTCAAATGCGTATGTACCGGCGGTACCGCAGTTACAGCAAGCCGCGCACCGGGCGCGCCGCATCGGGCTCGGAATTATGGGGCTGGCAGATCTGATGTACCATGTGGGTGTGCGTTACGGCTCGCAGGAGGGGCAGGAGTTCGGCGCGCAGGTGATGGAGTTCGTCCGCTATCACGCCATGAAGACCAGCATCGAGTTGGCGCAAGAGCGCGGCGCCTTCCCCGCCATCGAAGGCTCGATCTACGATAAGGACAACATGACCTGGACTCCTCCCCAGTCTCTAGTCTCCAGTCACCATGACTGGGGCCGGTCTGACATTCAGTGGGACACCATCGTAGATGGAATTAAAACCCACGGCATCCGCAACGCGGCGCAGACGACCGTCGCGCCGACCGGCACCATTGCTACCGTCGCCGGATGCGAAGGGTATGGCTGTGAGCCCGTCTTCGCGCTGGCGTACATCCGCCACGTCAACGATAACGGCAAGGACCTCAAGCTCACCTACGCCAGCCCGCGCTTCGACGAGGCTCTTAAGAAGCTGGGGCTTGGCGAAGAGAAACGCCAGGAAATTGTCGAGCGGGTGATGCAGCAGGGCACCTGCCAGAATATCAAGGAGCTCCCACAGGAGGTGCGCGATACGTTCGTTGTCTCGGGCGATATCACGGCGGAAGAGCACGTCCGCATGCAAGCTGCCTTGCAAGCCTTTGTCGACAATTCACTCTCGAAGACTGTCAACTTCCCCGAGGGCGCCACGGAAGAAGATGTTGCCAAAGCCTACATGCTGGCATGGGAGCTTGGCTGCAAGGGAATCACCGTGTATGTGACCGGCTCGCGTGAGAAGGTTGTGCTCGAGACGAAGGCAACCGCTGAGAAAAAGGAAGCCCCCGCTTCTGCGGCGATGACACCTCCTCTCGTCGTGGACAAACCTGAGCTCGCTCCTACCTTCTCCGCAGACCCGAAGAAGCCGCGCCCGCGCGTGCTCGCCGGCAGGACCTATAAGGTCGAGACTCCGGTTGGCAAAGCCTTCGTGACCTTGAACCAGAACGGAGGGGAAGAGCCATTCGAGGTCTTCATCAATACGGCGAAGGCAGGCTCGGAAACCGCTGCCATCTCAGAAGCGATCGGCCGTCTGATCTCCTATATCCTGCGCATGACCTCGCCCACCAAGCAAACCGACCGACTGCGTGAGATCGTGCGGCAGCTGGCTGGCATCGGCGGCGGGCGTTCCCTCGGGCTCGGACCGAACCGCGTGCGCTCCCTGCCCGACGGCATCGGACAGGCGCTCGATATGTACCTGCATGACAAGCAAATCAGTCTTGAGGGGAAGGATGGTGCGCCACCTGTTACAGAAGAGAAGACGAATGGTAACGGTAGCTACCACACCATTGAAGAAGAGGCGGAAGCCGGGATCCCTTTCCAGCCCATGAAGATCGGCGACCTGTGCCCCGAGTGCGGCGAAGCCGCGGTGGTGAGTGAGGAGGGATGTCGCAAGTGCTATGCCTGTGGGTATTCAGAATGCTAGAACGTTGAGCCTTTGAAGTTGGAATGTTAGCGGGTGAGGCGCAAAGGGCCTCATCCGCTATTTTTTATCCGAGTACCCATGGAATGCCCATAACAGTGCCTGTCCTCCCTCGTCGTGATTAATAGAGGTTATTCCCGTCTGCCTGAAAGGAATCTGTATGACGAACGAGAATCAACAAACACCCTTTAAATCCAACCCGGCACTCAAGGGGCTGACGTCGTTGATCGGGGAGTGGTATATAGAAATCACGAACATGTCCTTTGACCAAAATCCGTCCGCTCTCGTGCGCGGACGTGCCTCGTTTGACTGGCTGGAGGGCGGAGCGTTCGTCATCCAACACGCGCAGATGGACCATCCGGACTTTCCGCGCAGTATCGAAGTGATCGGTCCGGACGATGAAGCAGAAACCTATCGCATGCTCTACTACGATGACCGCGGCGTTTCCAGAATCTACCGGATGACGTTCAGCGGTGGGATCTGGACGATCTGGAGAGACTTTCCGGGATTTCATCAGCGCTTCCACGGTACGTTCGGCGAGGATGGCAAAGTTATCAGCGCCTACTGGGAGAAATCTACGGATGGCTCCAACTGGGAACGTGATTTTGATCTCACCTATACAAAGGTGCGCTAACGCCGCCTGGAGGCTGCCGATCGACTGCTGGACATCATCCTATGCGTGATGACCGTCTTCCTGCGCTATTCATGATAAAACAGTTGACCGTCTCGAATCCTTGCGGCGGAGGTAAAGGGATGTTGCTGATTCGATGTCGCACTCATAATATGGTAAACATCGATCCCTTTCGATTTCAGATAATCGGCGATCAAGGCGCGATGACATCTCCACCATAGCGCTTCGGCGCACATGATTACTGCGCGCTTCTTTTTTGCATACCCCAGCAGGAGACCGATGCCGATCCGAAATTCAGCCGTGCCCATGTAATCCGCATATGCCTGGAAGGATCGATTTCGCCACAGGGTATTGACCGAGTCTGTATTTGGTTTTCTTCTCCCGCCCAATTCTTGTATGTAGATATAACGAATACCAGCCGCTCCTAAAGAAAGAGATAGTTCCTCCTGATTGAAGTGAGGGTATTTCTTCGAGCCCGGTAATTTCCGAACATCTATGAGAGCTTCTATTTTATTCTTCTTCAATAAACCGATAAATTCATCGATGTCTCGATTGGAATGTCCGATTGTATATAGAACGACCTCGCTTTTGTCCTCTTTTTTACTCATGATCACAATTATACGTTCCTCTCTACCCCGGAACGCTGGGGGATGCCGTGAAACGGGCAGCTTTCGTTGCGTAAGAAAATAGCACCTTTTGATACGAACAGGTGTAAGGTCAAATTCTGAAACATCCAAACATCACAGCGTTACGTAAAATAATAAGGACTCCTCATGCAGATGATCGATCAAGTGTTTCCGAACAAGAAGCAAGTCCCGTTGGAGGGACTCTACCTGGGCGAGAGGCTCATGGAGATGGCTGCAGAGATGGGCAGGAGCCTGGTGATCACGGATTACATCGCGGACCAGAACGGGGTGGTGGCGAAAGCCGCCAAAGACGGTCACTTTACGGTTCCTGCTGAAATCAAGAACTCTTCCGACTGGGGTCGTTACCAGGAACTCATGGCACAGGCAGATGTGATCATCAGCACCGGCTCGTATTTCAACCGCAGGGCAAAAGATGGGGCCCAGGAAATCCTTTTTCAATTCGAGCCCGGGCAGGCATTCGAACACCTGGGGCAATGGAGGCTCGCTGCAGGCGTCGAAAAAAGAAGCCCGGATGTAGCCATTGTCAGCCGTGACCTGAATTTCGAGCTTCCGGAAGCGCTGCGTGAGAGCGGGCGAAAAATTATCATCTTTACCACCGATTCGGTGTCGAACTCCGACAAAGCCAGGGCGCTGCGCAATGCTGATACCTTCATCCTCGGAAGCGGCGAGACGGATGTAGAGGGGGACAGGATGATCGCTACTCTGGACCAGGAAATGGGTTATCGTGTGATCATGATGGTCAGCGGACCAAGCATCCTTAAGCTCTTGCTTGCCGCCAAACGCATGGACCGTATCTATATAACCGAGGCGCAACGGACCATCTCCTTTGATGACCCTGGGACTGTGCGAACCATTTTATCTGGCGGAAAGAAAGTCAGCGAACACAAAGACTTCCACCTCACCCACCAATTCATTCAAAACGATGTCGTTACGGAAGATGGCTCCGTCATGTCGCAGTCCTTCCTCCGGTATGACGCGAACGATCTTTGGAGGTAAGTTATGAAACAAGAACTATTTGTGCGCTCGAAAGCCAACCCGATCATCAAACCTGCAGATCTGCCATTCCGTGTGAATGGTGTATTCAATCCGGGTGTCGCTCTGGTGGACGGAGAAGTCGTGCTGTTGCTGCGGATCGAGAACCGCCGAGGCATCTCCGCCCTGTACGTGGCAAGAAGCGCGAACGGGGTCGATGGCTGGCGGATCGAACCAGAGGCGCTCCTGGAGCCTCGGCTGGCTGAGTATCCCTATGAGAGGTGGGGTTGCGAGGATCCGCGCGTGACCCAGATCGGTCCCCATACCTGGATCATTGCCTATACTGCGTATTCCCCCTATGGGCCCGGCGTGGCACTGGCAAAAACGGAGGACTTTGTTTCCGTGGAGCGGCTGGGCTTGGTGATGTCCCCCAACAATAAAGATGCCACTCTCTTTCCAGAACAGATCAACGGGTCCTGGCTGATGCTGCACCGCCCCGTGACCGGCTCTGGCGAACACGTCTGGTATGCCAGTTCAGAAGATCTGATCCACTGGGCATTGCCGGGTGTTCTGCTCCCAACGAACGGTGGTCCCTGGTGGGATGGCTTGAAAGTTGGCAGTGGCGCTCCCCCGATACGGACGGAGAAGGGATGGCTGTTGATTTTCCATGGCGTAAAGGCAGGCGGCGGTCATCTCATCTACCGCCTGGGGCTGGCGCTGCTCGATCTAAAAGACCCGCGCAAGCTGCTGGCGCGGTCGTCCGATTGGGTCTTCGCCCCGGAGACAGATTACGAACAACGCGGGCTGGTGCCGGATGTAGTGTACACCTGTGGTGCCCTGGAACGTGATGGCGAGACCTGGATGTATTATGGCGGTGCAGATACCGTCGTAGGGCTGGCAATCGCCAAAACGTCCGAGTTGGTGGATTTTGTCCTGGAGCACGATTTCCTGCATCAAGAACCTGGGCGGTAAATCGACGGACTGTCAGCGGGCGGCGCAAGATAAAGAGCATGCCGGAGTAACGAGGCAATTTGATTTCCGCCGCCGGGCAACGTATAATGAACCTGGCTGACAAGACAGGGTAATATTTTAGATGAACCGGGGGTTTGCCTGGAAGCCGGGGGAGTCTCTGCTGTCGTCACACATCCCTTCAGGAGGTACGAAACATGGCAAAGAAAGCCGATTTTACGTCGGAAGAATGGCAGCAGATTCTCAGCCTGCCGCAGGTGGCAGCCCTCTATCTCACGCTTGCCAGCCCCAGCAATCCGCTGGGCTTGGCGCAGGAGATGGTCGCTTCCACCAAGGGGCTCGTCGAAGCGCTCAAATCGAGCAGCGGAAATGAGCTGATCGACGCGGTCGCCGCCGACATCCGCGAAAAAGCAGAGAACAGAGAGCGGATGGAACCACCGCTGAAGCCGGGCAACGATCTGAACGAGATGAAAGCCCAGTGCCTGCAAGCCTGCCGCGCAGTGGCTGCGCTGCTCTCGCAAAAGGCACCCGCCGATGCCCAGGCGTACAAACAATGGGTGTACCAGGCTGCCCAGAACAGCGCCAACGCAGCCAAAGAAGGCGGAGTCTTCGGGATCGGTGGAGAACGGGTGAGCGAGGCAGAGGCTGCCGCGCTAAAAGAGATTGCGACTGCCCTCGATATCTCGAGCATGAGCGGGGCGTAAAGAGTTCGCTATTCGTAGAAAAAGTTCCGCCAGCAGCTCAATCACATCCCCTTTGGGGACTGCCGGCGGAACTGTAGATGGACCTTCCCTAGCCTGGCATTGCAATGACGCCCAGCTGTTGCAGCAAGGCGAATTGATCGAAAATAGCCCAGGCTTCGACAATTTTGCCATTGGCGAGGCGATGGATATTGAGTTGGGTGAACGTCACCTCTTTGCCGGTTGGCGGGATGCCCTGTAATTCGTTTTTGTGAGTGCCTCGGAACGTGCTGCGGGTCACCACCTTATCGCCCTCCGCAATTTGGTCCTCGATCACACTCCGGTGATCCGGGAAAGCTGCATCGAACGCCAGCCCGGTTTGCTTAAACGCCTCACGGTTCAGTGGACCGGGCATCCCCGAAAGATAGACGACCACATCCGGGTCCAGGACCTCCTGCTCAAGCACATCGATCTGACCTGAGTCGTAGAGTTCAAAAAAACGGCGGACGATGGATTTATTTTCTTCGTTAGACATGAGTGCCTCCTGTTTATAAATGAGTTATGCTCATTATAGGAAAAGTGGGGAGTCACTACATGAGGCAAATACCCTATTTTTGTTTCGTGAGCTAGGGATGATCTCTACACCAAATGATGCTGCATGGCAAAGAACGTTGCCGCGGCGCGGGTAGAAACGTCGATCTTGGTATAAATGTTCTGAAGATGGTTACCCACTGTTTTCGGAGAGACGACAAGCTGTTGCGCAATCTGTCGATTCGACAATCCGCGTGCGACGAGGCGGAGCACATCGATTTCACGCTCGGTCAAGCCAGCCAGGCGTTCATGACGAACTTCCGGCGTATGATGGCCCGCTGCTGCCAATACCGCGTGGACAGCCTCGCCATTGAACCGCCCCGCTCGGACCTCACGCTTAAGCTCCTCTGCAGCTTGTTCCGGTAAACGCGCCGCCCGGTGCGGACGGTTTTCCGTCATTGCCTGATACGCATCCGCCGCCATTAAGATCTGCATCGCGGGCGTAAGAAGAGCACCTGGCAGGTTCCGATGGTATCCCGAACCATCGAGTCGCTCGTGATGAGAGGCAGCCAAAGTTCCCAGGTCTGCCAGCGCAGGGGGATATGCTAAGATGCGCTGGGTGTAATAGGGGTGGAGTCGAACGCGTTCCCAATCACTTTCTGTAAAAGGGCTGGGCTTGCCCCAAATGCTCGAGGACACAGCCACGCGCCCGACGTCCTGCATATGTGCGGCGCGCCGGAGCAGAATCACATCCGTGTCTGGCAGGCGATAGCTGCGGGCTGCCTTTTCGGCAAGCTGCGATACCGCCGAGGAGTGACCGGCGAAGTCTGGTAACTTTAGGTCGGCAAAATTACCCAGGGCGGCAGCCGCTTCATCCAGCTGCGCGTCTGTCATCGATGAGCCCCTCCCTGGCTCCGCCGCCAACACATCTTGCCGGAGAGAAGGGGAGTCCGATCCCAACGATCCCACGAGGCCTGAAGCGTTGCGGCAAAATCGTTCCGCAATATCGGGATCAAGCGTCACACCCGCGCGTTGACGGATGCTGGACACAACTGCTTCCGGTCCGACGAAATGCTTGATGTAGATCGCCGTCTCTGCAACGTGAAATACGCGCACGGTCAGGCGCATCTGCTCGCCTCTCACTTTTCCCGGAGCGCCGCCCCCATTCCACTGCTCATTGCACTGGAGCAGTGCTCCCTGGAGACCTGCCTCCATGCCGAGCCGGGCAGCGAAGAGCTGCGCTACCTCGCAGTGAGCGACCACCACTTCCATGAAGCTGGGCAGCACAGTCGGCATTCGACTGATGCGCTCCAGGACGGGCCGGTCTGCATAGATGTTGTGCCACATGAAATGGAGCATCGTCCAGGGTTTGGTCGGGTCCACAGAAGCCAGGAAGCGGGATGAGAAGGCTAACTCATCTCCCATATACGCCGCCGCCCGGTGCGAGTCGGCGGTGCAGCCTGCGTGACGGAACAGGGAGAGGTAATACAGTTCTCGCAGCTCCTCCTCGCGCAAGCCGAGGAACTCTCCCAGGCGCATACTGAGCAGGCAGGTGCTCAGCACCATCTCCAAAGGATGTCCCAGTCCAAGGTCGGTAGCAAGGGAGAGAGCAATGGAAAATTCGGCGAGACGAACGCTGGACGAGCCAGGATGTGTATGCTGTGTCATCAATTCAACGTGGGTTTGTTAGATCGACGTCCATACATGGAGCTCATGTTGGCAGACGAATCATTTTTCGATGATACCTCAATCGCTCATTGTTCGTAGTGCACGTTTCGTAGGTGTCCTCTACGCATCGTCTGTCTCATTGAGCTAAGCCTGCACCTCTAGGCTGTATCACATTCATCAAAACCAAAACCGCTTCTCAACCCAATTCCATACTCCAATATTAACCTTCCCCGGGTGTAGCCTGGGGAGGGTTTTCGTTCCTAATGTCGTTGCGAAGAAGTGGCGTAGATACGCCACGACTGAAGCAATCTCCTCGCACTTTGTACCTGGCGGCGCTTCGCAATCATCCTGCGCTCTCGCAATGACATCATTATCCCCGGGCACATCATTTTCCTGTACAATCGAATACAGGGAACCTACGACCATGCCTTTAACGCCGCAGGATTTCGTCAGCAAATGGAAACGCGTCACCGCACGCGAGAAACAGACCTATCAGGAACACTTCCTCGACCTGTGCTACCTGGTGGGGCATCAGACGCCCAATGACTACGATCCCACCGGCACGCGCTTTGCCTTCGAGATGGGCGCAGCCAAGACCAGCGGCGGGCAGGGCTGGGCAGACGTTGCCAAGCTCGGTTATTTCGGCTGGGAATACAAAGGCAAGAACGCAGACCTGGAAAAAGCGTACGACCAACTGTTGCGCTATCGTGATTCCCTGCAAAACCCGCCGCTCCTGATCGTTTCCGATATTAACAATATCGTCATCCGCACGAACTACACCAACCTCCCCACCCGCACCTATACCCTTACGCTGGATGACCTGCGCAAGCCCGAGAGCATCGAAATTCTCCGCACAGTTTTCTACAACCCCGAGCAGCTTAAGCCAAAAGAGACCATCGAAAGTGTCACGAAGGAGGCGGCAGCCAAGTTCTCCAGGCTGGCAGATAACCTCCGTAAATACGGCAGCGACCCGCAAGAGATCGCCCATTTCCTCATTCGATTGTTATTTTGTCTGTTTGCAGAAGATATTGGTTTACTGCCCGAAAAGCTCTTCCCTCGCTTGCTCGAACAGACCCGCCGCAATTCCACGGACTTTTCGGAAGTGATCCGGCAGTTGTTCCGTGCCATGAATACCGGCGGCTACTTTGGCTCGGACAAAATCCTGCACTTCAACGGCGGGCTCTTCGATAACGAAAACGTCCTGCCGCTCGATAGCGCCGACATGGACATCATTGCAGACATCGACTCGCTCGATTGGGGAGCCATCGAGCCGTCCATCTTCGGCACCCTCTTCGAGCGCGGGCTGGACCCCTCCAAACGTTCCCAGCTCGGCGCGCACTACACCAGCAGGGAAGATATCTTATTGATCGTCGAGCCTGTCCTCATGTCTCCCCTGCGCCGGGAATGGGCTGAGTTACAGGCAGAATGCCGGGGGATGAAACAGGAAGCAGAGACGCTTACCGGCAAGAAGCGCACCTCTGCCATCGAACAGCTCAGCCGAAAGCTGCGTGCCTTTGCCGATAAGATCGCCGCCATAAAAGTCCTCGACCCCGCCTGCGGCAGCGGCAACTTCTTATACGTCGCCCTGCGCTTGCTGCTCGACCTCCAAAACGAAGTCATCAACGTCTCCGATGAGATGGGCGCAGGCAGGTTCTTTATCTCGGTGACGCCTGCCCAGCTCTACGGCATCGAGATCAACGAATACGCCCACGAGCTGGCGCAAATGACCATCCAGATCGGCTACATCCAGTGGCTGCGCGATAACGGCTACGGACAGCCCGCCGAACCCATCCTCAAACCCATGCAAAACATCCTGCACATGGATGCCATTCTAGGTTACGAGACCCTAAGGGACTTGGCGGAGCCTGCCCGAAGCATGGCTGAGGGAGGCGAGTCCCTTAGGGTCTATGAGCCGGAATGGCCCGCCACAGACGTCATCATCGGCAACCCGCCGTTTTTGGGTGGAAGCAAATTGCGGCGTGAATTGGGGGATAAATATGTCGAAGATTTATGGAAACTTTATAGCGGTCGTGTTGATAAAACTGCTGATCTTGTAGCATACTGGTTTGAACGGTCGTGGGAACACATCTCTACGGGAGAAGCTAAGCGAGTTGGGTTACTTGCTACTCAGGCAATACGCTCGCCAATTAATAGGAATGTCATCGATAAGATTGCGAAGCAAGGCTCAATATTCCTTGCATGGTCAGATCGTCCATGGGTTTTGGATGGTGCCGCAGTAAGGGTTTCCATGATCAGCTTTGACAATGGAAGCGAACAAGAAAAGTACCTGGATGGTAAATTAGTTTCACATATCAATTCAAGCTTAACTGCAAACACAGATGTAGCGACTGCTTTACCTCTGGAGGAAAACAGAAATCTAAGCTTTCAGGGTTCAATGATTGGCGGCAGTTTCCAAATTCCGAAGCCAATAGCTGAGAAATGGTTATCCCTCTCAAACCCAAATGGCAAATCTAATTCCGATGTTTTGCGACCCTATGTTACAGGAGCCGATGTATTAAGAAAAGTTTCCGATGAGTGGATAATAGACTTTGGCGATTCAATGTCGCTTGAAGAAGCAGCTGGGTACGAAACACCTTTTGAATATGTAAAGAAAAATGTTTATCCAGAACGAGCCAAAAATCCAAGGCCATCTCGACGAGATCGTTGGTGGATTCATGCAGACCCACAACCGGCAATGAGAAAAGGGATTTCGAGTTTAGAAAGATACATCGCTACGGTTCGAGTAGCTAGACACCGTATTTTTGTTTGGTTGCCAAGAACCACTTTATGTTCAAACAAGCTGATTGTGATCGCCCGAAGTGATGATTACTTTTTCGGATTGCTTAACTCCCGCATTCATGAAGTTTGGTCATTAGCAAACGTATCCTATCATGGCGATGGCAACGAAGGTGGAAGACCTACCTATACTCCATCAACCTGCTTTGAAACCTTCCCCTTCCCGTGGGCACCCGGCACAGAACCTATAGATGACGCGCGTGTGCAAGCCATCGGTGAAGCCGCAAAAGAACTGGTCGAGCTGCGCGATCGCTGGCTCAATGCCGAAGGTCTCAACGACGCCGAAAAGAAAAAGAGAACCCTCACCAACCTCTACAACACCCGCCCCACCTGGCTGGACCTCGCCCACACGCGCCTCGACCAAGCCGTCTTCGCCGCCTACGGCTGGCAGTCTGATTTGAGTGATGAGGAGATTCTGGAAAAGTTGCTGGCGCTGAATTTGGGGAGAGCTAAAGCCCAGGTATCCTATTGACTTTTAAGGTCAGGCGTCTATACTTTTCCGTAGAAGTGGATATAAGGGTACTTATGCGGAACGCTTTCGTGTATAAACCCTGGTTAGCCAGCAATAAGTTATAAGAGGAAAGATCATGAGTATCTTTGTCAGTTATAGAAGGAATGATAGTGCCGATGTTACCGGCAGGATTTATGATCGATTGGCATATAGTTTTGGTAAAGCCACAATCTTCAAGGATGTCGACAGTATCCCGTTTGGCGTAAACTTCAAAACATATCTGAATGACATGATTGAAAAATCCAATATTCTATTGGTTGTTATTGGGCCCCAATGGCTAAATATCAAGGATAGTGAGGGAGAACGGCGGTTGGATGATCCTGCGGACTTTGTTCGAATTGAAATAGAGGCAGCGCTTAAACGCAAAATTGTCATCGTTCCGTTGCTGGTTGGCGGGTCTTCGATGCCAACAGCATCTCAACTGCCATCATCGTTAGAAGAATTGGCATTTTACAATGGCATACCGATCAGATCTGATCCAGACTTTCACAAAGATATGAATCGTCTCATCCATGAGCTAGGAACTCAAATCAAGCCCTCGGGTCGTGAAGGTTACAGAGGTTATGATCCAAGATCAGATTATTCGACCGACGGAAGTTTTGGAGACATCCTGACTCGTCCTCCGGTCGAAACGATTTCTGTTGCAAAACGAAAAGTTTCTGATCTTATTCAATTTCTGCTAACGCCGTTGGGAAGGCTGCTTGGAGGGGTGTTGATTGGAGGCATGATCCCCTCTCTTCTTCAAGAAACATTTAACAAGTTTTTTAGTGACAGTTCCGCTTTGTCAAACGCCTCGTGGTTCGCAGCGGTAATCGTTGGCATTTCAGGCTTGGTTCTTTATCCCCACAGACGTGCGATATCATACATCGCATATGGAGTCGCCATAGCAACGGCAATTATGTGGGTTATTCTCTACTTTGCATCACAGAATTCCGGCGCTGATCCTACGGTCGACGAGATTTTGATTGTGACTGCTATCGCGCTGCTTGGGGGGATTCTGCTGGGCGCAATGATGTCCAGGATCCAACACAATCGAAAGAAAATATAAGAAGTGAATGGTAACAATATTGAAGAGCTGCCCAACACAGCGTGCATCCGACCTCCGGCACAGTGCGCCGGAGCCACACTGGCACCTGCATGAATTACTAAGCAATTCATGCAGGTGTGGTGGTGGGACTGCCGCCCGTGGGGACGGCGTGCGCGTTTTTGAGCAGTTTGCGTGGCTTGGAGTTGGTTCCGTCAAGGTGGCGTTCCCTCGTCCCGGGAGAGCACCGGGATGGTGCCCAATCCCGCCCACCAGCGGATAACGCACACCGTTAGGCATTTGAACCCACCCCTCGACTTGATTAGGAGCGTGTTAATGAGACAACCACGAATGATGGACACAGAAAACTTGATCGGATTGCTGGACGTTCCTCAGGGTACCCATGTCTTTGAATGCCTATGATTTATCTGCTGGACTGTTCATCCGCGGACTGACCAACTTGAAAATGCAGCTGACAAAGGCCGAAGACCATGCCGCTGCCAGTGGCAGTGGTGAAGCCGCGTTGCTGGACGCGCAACTCGCCGCAGATGAGCTCGTGCGCGGTGTCGAGAGTGCGCCGACTGACCTGCACATGTACACGCTCGCCGCTCAAGTCCACTGGGCCGCGGAGGGAGCCAAGTTGGCGATCGCGCAGTTATTGGGTGCGCCAGAGATGCCGGCCGCGAACGATGCAAAGAGCTTTGCAGATCTGCACCAGCGCCTCGATGCGACGATCGCGTATCTCCGAGAGATCGCGCCAAGTGACCTCGAAGCCGGCCTCGATCGAACGATCGTGATTGAGCACCGCCATGGCTCGATGCACTCCAGCGGCGTCCAGTTTCTGGTCGCATTCGCGATCCCCCACTTCTTCTATCACGTCACCACCGCCTACGGCATCTTGCGCAACCAAGGCGTGCGACTCACCATGGGTGACTTTTTGGGCAACTGGGGGGCGAGTCCGCGCTGATAGCTGCGCGCTCTAAAGCCCAAAAGCGAACCAGCGGATGCCCAACCCGTCGTTCAAGCCGACGCGCTTTGCGCTAAGAAATAATGCTTTAAATAGGAAACGAAAAAACATGGGTGTGAAGAACTACTTAATCGACGGCGTTTCCTGCACCGGTAAAACTACGGTTTGCGATGAGCTGCACAGGCGCGGCTACCACATCATCCACGGCGATGAGGAGTTGGCTTATTGGGGCGATCTAAAAACCGGGGAGCCCGTGGATGGTAGCTCCGACGAGCAGCGTACTTGGATATGGGACGCTGAGAAGGTCAGAGCCTTGGTGGCCGATCCAAACCATGCAGTAACATTCTTTTGCGGCGGTTCCAGGAATTCCGACCGCTTCATCGATCTGTTCGATAAAGTTTTTGTTCTTGAGATCGATCTGGATACGCTGAACCGGCGTCTTGCCGCCCGACCTGAAAACGAGTGGGGAGGAACAGCAAGGGAAGGGGAATCCTTTGCGCGATTACAGCATGAGACAAAAGAGGGGCTTCCCAAGAACGCACTCATAATCGATGCAACGGCACCCCTCTCAAGGGTCGTGGACACAATTCTTGAAAATACCAATTGATGAATTGTGGAATAATGTTAGTGTCCGAGTCCGTTCCAGAGTATGTGACTGCCGTGATTCTTGCGGGTTTTTAGCAGAACGATTTTTTGTAGTTTCTATGCTTTGAGTTTTTCCCGTTTCGACGGCGAGTCTTGTCCTGCCTACCTGCTACGAACGCTCGCCATAATAGGAGAACCAACAGATGACCACCCATTTACCCACATCGCAAACCCCGAAGGCAGACCCTTCGGTGATACAGTGGCTGCTTGATTCTGACCCTTCGATCCGCTGGCAGGCAATGCGAGACTTTACCGATGCGTCGGACGAGGAAATTGCAGCCGAGCGCGCCAGGGTCGCCACCGACGGCTGGGGCGCTGCGCTTCTGGCGGCGCAATCCGAGGATGGCACCTGGTCCGGAGAACCCCGCTTTCCCGAATGGCCCACCCTGCGCACTTTATTGTTGCTGCATGATATGGGACTCCACCCCGCCAGTGAGCCGGCCAGGCGCGCTGTGGACCGAGTCCGAGAGAACGTCAAATGGCTCATGAATATTACGCAGGATGAGCTGCCAAAAGAGGAAGACATCAGCTGGTGGCACAAGCCTTTGTTCGCGGGCGAAGTGGAGCCCTGCATCAATGGTCGTGTGGTAACCGTGGGCGCGTATTTTGGGGTGGACATGCAACCTTTGGTAGATCGGCTGCTGGGCGAACAGATGACGGATGGCGGCTGGAATTGCGATCAGGAGATCGGCTCCACGCGCGGCTCCTTCCACACGACGATCAACGTCCTCGAAGGTCTGCTGGAATTCGAGCGCGCTACCGGCGACTCCCCCGCCATACAGGAAGCACGCAAGCGCGGGCAGGAGTACCTGCTCTCACGCCATCTCTTCAAGCGGCGATCGACCGGCGAACCCATCGAGCAGGACCGCAAAGGCGGCCCTGTCTGGACGCAATTCTCTTACCCCGCTGGCTGGCGCTACGACATTCTGCGCGGGCTGGATTATTTGCGCAACGCCGACGTGGCACCAGACCCGCGCATGGCCGAAGCCATCGAGATCGTTGCCTCCAGGCGCGATGCGGACGGTCGCTGGTCGCTGGGGATCATGCACCCCGAGGAAGTTATCGCCGAACCCGGCATCACCGAAGGCTCACCCAGCCGTT